>JAVZJD010000001.1:0-1065965 GCA_038870975.1 Bathyarchaeia archaeon
GGTTGAGGAAATAGGTAGGAAGCTTGATGAGTTAAGAGATTTTCTTGAAGATGTTTTTCTAACCACTGAAGAGTACGTATTGCTGAAAGAGGTTGATGAGATAATCAAGAAGAAGCGTTTTAACGAGTTGAAATCTCTCGATGAAGTTTAGAGTTCTCCTCCATAAAAAGGCAGATGAGTTTTTAAAGAGAATCAGCCTCAAAGACAAGCAACGCATAGTTGACAAGCTCAGACAGCTGGAGGATTTTCCAGCCGTCAAACTTGACATAGTTAAAATTGCAGGCGAGGCAAACACCTTCAGGCTACGCGTAGGAAAATACCGAGCACTATTCAAAGTCTACGAACAAGAAAAAATAATAGTCATCGCCAAAATAGACACCAGAAAAAAGATTTATCAATAGCAACCTAATTCAAAGATTCCATCATGAACGTTGGGACATAATACATCAAATTGTAAACTAACATTTTCGATTTGTTGCAGACGAAAATAAAGCAATATCATTATCTAAATCTAAAATAGAAAAAGAGGGGATTTTTGCGGGAGAATTCGCCACATCACGGTGGGTTCAAATCCCACTCCCGGCGTGACGACTTTAAAGCTTAAATTTCACGGATATCGATGTAACCAAGGATGGAGACTCTGCAAAGTTGAGCATTCTGATCTATAGCTTATCAGCGATTAACACGAAAGCAAAATACTTCAAAAAATAACGCTTGAACAATTCCTGAAAAACATGCAGATAGGAAGATAAAGCAATCACATTCAACGTCTTAACCTCTCGTAAATGAAAATTGGAAGTTATAACAGGTTTATATCTTATGGAAAAAAGCAGAGGGGGTCTCTGAAAAAAAAGATTAATAATTGAACGAGACCATAGATAAGTCGATGTATAATCTAAGAGGCAGAATCCTGGAAAAAACCATTACTTTTGCCGCAATATCATACGTTATCGCATTCATCTTAGATGTACTTGCCACATATGGACCACTACCACTTATGCTATGGGGCTTTCTAAGGATGTGGAGCGTTACAATATCCACAGCAGTATGTTTAACGCTATTCAAAGAGAATGCTTCCTCACCAATCTGGAAGTATTTAAAGTTCTCGATTAAAACGGTTAAGCTCTATCTACTTTCACCGTTCATAGCTTACTTAGCTCTAGGAGTCTACATACCCATAGCATTATCACTTGGCTTCTTCGACTTCTCAGCATACGTAGAGTTGATAGCCGAAGAGATTGCTAAAACCTCAAGTTTAACCAAAGAACAGGCGATAAACCTAGCTACTTCTTCAGCTTTTACTCAAATTGCTTCAGCATACTTCGCCGCGATAACCGTGAACACCATATTCGCTTTAGGTGAAGAGATCGGTTGGAGAGGCTATCTCTTTAATCTCCTCGGCTCTAAACCCACGTTTAAAACCACGCTGATAGTAGGGACTGTATGGGGTCTATGGCATGCATCAGCGACTGTTCTCCTAGGGTACAACTATCAAATTAACAGACTGGCTGGAATAGTATTCTTCACAGTGCTTACCATACTTTTCACATACCCCCAGCTTTTGCTAACATATTGGGCTGGAGAAAACGTTCTACCAGCATCATCCATACATGGAGCGATAAATGCACTATGGGGGTTAACAGTAATCGCAACTAGACTGCCAAAGGAATTCGGAGAAATAGTACTGGGTCTTGGCATTACAGGCATCATTACGTGGATAATCATAGATTTAACCTTTTACATAGTAGTGAGAAAAGTGTTATCAAACCGAAACCCAAGTCAAATAGCTTTTCATCCTCTAAGCAAAAAAGAAACTGAGTAGCAGAAGAATTATTGCAAAGTAGCCGATTCTATTCTCAGAAGCTTCAGTCTTCTCCTCCTGAACTAGGTACATCAGCATTCTCTTTGAACACAATCCTTTCCATGACCTTTCGAGACGACTTTATTCCTCCAGCTATTGGGAAGGGTTTCTTTAGCGAGTAAACATATGGTATGGCTATGTCGACTTTATCACTTTCTTGTACAGCTTTAATTATCTTCTTCGTCAACTCATATATTATTCTCGGTCTTTCTGTAGCAATTGTCATAAACCGTAGCCTCATGAATACGCCGTACCAATCTGATACATCGGCACGGATATAAGGCTCTTGCCCAGTTGCTTTAATGATATCTGCCGTTACTTCTTTAGCCGCATCAAGAAGTATTCTTTCAGCCTCATCCCAATCCGAGTCAAAAGTAATCCTTAAAACAAATTCATCGAGTATATATGCTGGTCCTGTCTTCTCATCACTTTTTTCAAACCTCTTACGGAAGAGCTTAATTAATTCCTCCTGTTCCTTAGGCGTATAGTTGATGATCAGCGTACTGAAGAGTAAAGCATTAGGTATAAGTATGGTTCTATTCGCCGGCTCTTCGCTTCCAACACTTCCACCGACTTGGTTAAGCACGGTATAGAGTGGTGAAACAGCTATTACGTCACCTACTAAACCATACGAGGGCAGTTGTACTCGGTCACCAACGCTAAAAGGACGAATAATTGATATAAGTAGCCAGCCAGCTAACCCACTAACAGGACCCTGTAAAGACCATCCGAGGAACATTCCCCCGAAAGCTGCAAATAATGTTCCAAGCGCTCCAAGCGAGAACCAATAACTTATGATAGCGATAACCCCAATGAGTATGAGAGCTGCTTTTACAACTCCGTTAACCATAACAACTTCCCCCTCTTTCGCTCCAGCCTTAAGCATGGCTGATTTCACTATCAGTGAAATCACTATATATGCAATGGTTAGCCCGGCTGATAAAATAAGCACATAGATGAACCTCGTGGCGTAGCCACGTGTTAAGGCTTCGAGAGTTTCCGCACCTCCAAATAGATAGTACCATAATCCTATTACTAAGACTGTAACTATGAAAATCCAAGAAGTCTTACTATGCATTTAAAACAACCTCCCAGGTAATAGTAGAACTCTCACATATTTATATGATTCTCTCTAAAAAGTACTACGGAAATAAATGGTAAGCCGACCATATTTAAACCTGAAGTCTTCTCAACCTTAGGCCTAATAGCAGTCTAAGAGTTTTCATGCCACCCCAAGCCATACACCTATCTGCCCTCCAAAGTAGACTAAAATAGTGAAAAGGATGAGTCTTGTAGTGAAAGTTAGTACTAGAAAAATATCAAAACGTGCTTTCAAAAGTCCGCAGAGGAGGGATAATAACTCTACGGGTAGGACTGGAATAACTCCGAAGAATACGTAGATGATCCACCCCCATTTAGCCCACATGTTTGAGACGTCTTTAAGTTTCTCCTCACTTATCTTTTTCAAAACATATGGTCTACCAAGCTTACAAGCTAAACCGTAATTTATCACCATACCTATTGTAAATCCAGTCGTTGAGACGATGATTAATGTCAATGGATGGAGACCGAAAGAAGCGGCTACAGTTACGAGAACTGGACTCCCCAGAGGTATTACAGTACCTGCGAGTATTGTTGAAATGAAAATACCTATAATGCCGTAGCTTTTAAAGAAAGACTTCGCATTTATTAGAATCTGGTTTAAATCAAAACCTAGGGTCTTCAGTATTAAAACGATAATTAGGCTTATAACAGTCGCAACTACTCCTAAAACAACTGATTTCCTAACCCATGGTATTCCAATGACGCTTGAAAGCTTCTTCTCAGTCTTCCTACCGTCAATTTTAGACATGTAAACACCTCGGTTTATAACCGTGAGGTTTCACCGTTGATTTTGTCTTATAACATTAAAAAAGGAAGGCCGTCGATGGATTTCAAATTAGTCATCCGGGTAGTCGAAGCAGGATTTGCACGATCATGAATATGGTGAAAGCTATGAGTATTGCTATCCATATCTTCCTAAACCTCTCCATGGATTTTCTCTCTTTAACGGCTTTCTCTTCACATTTGGGAGAACAGTACTTTTCATTGGGTGGGACGACTCTTCCACAGATTTCACAGTGCCTATGATCTGGAATGTCAGCTACTTCAACCTCTCTACGCTTTTTAGGTTTTTGCGCCAAGGTTACACCTAAAGTTTAATTTTTTCAAGCTCCTTTTAAATTAAACGTTAACAATGGGTTTAAAAAAATTCAGCTGGTGGGGTTTTGAAGTAACAGTACCAGACAACTGGGACATAAGTATAGATAGAGGTGGTCAAAATAAGGGGTATATTCGAATAGATGACCCTAAAGCGCCTAGAATGGAGATTTCATGGGAGCCATATAAGAAGGACAAAATCAAATCCCTTGATGAAATCTCTGAAAATATCAAGAAAGAACTACAGAAGAAGAGTAAAGATGTTAAGTTTGTAGGTAAAGGTGGTTCTGCGAAGATTGCAAAACACACGGCGAAATACCTTCATTGGAGGATAAACGAATTCGAAGGATACATTGTTTTCTGGTATTGTGATGAAAATTTGAAATTTTATCGTATTCAACTCTTATTTAAACGTGATGAATACTGGAGTTTTAAGAAGACAATTCTAGATGTTTTAAAATCTTTTAAATGCCATGTTAAAAGCGACGTATATAGTTGGACTGTATTAGACTTCAATTTAAAGCTTCCCAAAGATTTTAAACTAATCAATAGAAGCTATAAACTAGGAAACATTACGCTAGCCTTTGAATCTAAAGATTCATACGTATTCATAAACAGAATAAGCGTCGCCGATGTACTCCTCGAAGAGAAGTATGAAGGTGACCTTATGAACGTATTGGAAAGCGAGCACCTACCTAATGTTAGAACGAGGCTTAAAATACCTAAATTTAAATCCTCTAGGAGCTTTCAAGACGAGTTTCACACGGGGCTTGTAACTGGCACATCCTATAAGATCGGCCTTATAATGCCCAAAGAGTATACTGTAAAAACGAGGATATGGCTCTGCAAGAAAGCCAACAAGATATACGCTGTTACAATAGCTGTTAGAAAAAGCCAAGAGTCGGATAAATTCCGAAGAAGACTGGAAACTTTATTATCTACGTTATGCCCTTAACTATATTGAGGTCCCTCTTTTGAAGCTTCCAGGCGTTTTCTCTAAAATTCTAGGTAGGAAAAAGCCTGAGGAAGTGCCGAGTGTAGATAAAGACGTCGTACTAAACTTGGCGCCAATACGAAACCCAGCTATAACTTGGAGGAAGTATAAGAGCGGTGAAGTAGCCTTAATAGTGACTATTAAAAAGAAGGGTTTAATGGCGCGTATGGATAAATCTGAAAGAGAGAAAAAGATAATACTCGATAAGATAGGTTCCTACGTTTGGACTCTTTGCGATGGAGAACATACGTTTAAAGAAATAGTCGACGCTCTCGTTGAAAATTATAAGCTACATAGGAGAGAGGCTGAAATATCTCTAGCAAAATACTTAGATACTCTCTCTAAGAAGGGCGTGATAAGCTTCATGCCTAATAAGCTCTCTCTTCTTAAGGAGGAGAAACCGGAGTCGTAAAGCTTTTAAAGCCAGCTAAAATAGCTGTAGTATCTTGACGTCTTTTAAATAATGAGTCTTTTTCTTCATCTAAAGATTTTAAACAGTGGGTGGTTTCTATCTATTTGAACCTGTTTAAAACGCATATTGTAGGCTACGTAGCTTGATACAACTGCACAGGCTGGATACACGTATTTAGCGTGTGAAATAGGCCCGTAGAGTATGAAATTAGCACCCATAATTATCGGTAGTATTTGCGAAGCAGCATTGCAACATTTGAATACTTCTGGCTGAAGGTCTTTCACTTTTTTCCACAGTGAAATAGCGTTAGCTGGACCACAGCCAACTGGTAAACCTGTTTCAGCCTTGACATTATAGACGGTTTGACTCGCTAAACCTATATCTGGCATATCGAGGACGCATACATCTATAAGCATCTTTTCAGCACCGGCCTTCATAGCGGCCTCAATCAAACCTGATTTACCGTTTAACTTGGTTAGGGTTTTCAACCTTCCTCTAGGCGTAGGGTCTCTAGGATTGAATAGTTGGAGGACGACGTTTTTTATACCAGACTCTCTTATCGTAGTGAGCTCTTCCTCCTTATAATTCACGTCTAGAGAGTTGTATATGGCTCTGCTTGATAGACCAACCTCACCTATGTATTTGGCGGCTTGTACTCTAACGTCGGAGGTTACACCGTCTAGTAAAAACGGACTGCTAGTTTTATCCGCTACGAATTCTACGAATCTTACAAGTGCTTCAGCAGTATGTCCTACGACGTCTATAATCCTCGGAAGACCATACTCGTCGGATATTTCAGCTTCTTCGTTGAGTAGTTTTTCAGCTCTGGCTTTATCGAATATTCCTTTAGCTTCATCTAAGACTATCTTATGACCCTTGTAGAATATGCTTCCAATCATAACTGGTGGTAGCTGACCTGGTTGACCACCTATTTTAACGCCACCTATCTCGTAAATCACCTGCTCCTTCTCAAATTTAAACATCATACTCCCTCCATCTTATGGAATGAGAATAGGTTAAATTAATATATTAAGTTGCTGTAGGATATACCTATATTAACTGGTGGTGAGCGAAGACATGCGTTCCTATCCTAAGGTTAGGAAGCTTCAGGGGATAGTTGAATCAATTGAACGTACAGGTGAGAAGAAAGTTGATGAAAACGGCGTAGAATGGGAGAAGTGTATTTTCACCGTTAGACTTGTAGGGTTTTCTAAGAGGACTCCAGATGAAGTGCTTCCTGAGCATCTTAAAGATAAGCTTGTTAAACTGGTTCGGTGGGCTGCTTTCGACTGGCATTTTAAAACAGGTGTCAGAAAAACACTAGAGCCGGATGAGACGGAAGCGGTCTTAGAAGGTAGGAAAACCGAGACCGTTTACTGGTAGATTGTAAAACCGTGAAAAGCATTAACCCTGGATAAAACTACGCAACTACGGGAAGATTTATATCTTCAATCAAAAGTTCTTCCATCTAGAGACTATGAGTGCTTCAACATTCGAGAAAGTCTTTCTAAATGCTATGAGGAAAACGGTAAGTGAACTCGTAAAAAGCGATAAGGATTTTGAAGAGGCGAAGAATGAGCTTAAGAAGCTTATAAAGTCCAACCGCATCGATGCAAAGAGTATTCAACAGGTGATGGATCAAATACCGTCTTATGTATTCGGGTCGCTTGTAACAGATATAGCTATAGGTGCTATATTTGAAGGCATTTCAAAAGAAATGAAGGTTCAGAAGATGATAGCAGACGTCTTCGTTAAAGTTTTTGAAGAGAAGGGTGTTCAAATTCTTCTAAGCCACTGTAATATAGAAGCCGCTAAGAACATTCTCGGAGAAGAGAAAGTCGAAGAAATAGCTGAGAAAATAACGACTGAAGACGTATTTCAAATAGAAGAGTACGAGAAATTCTGCAGTAAAATCGTTAAAATCCTAGAGGAAACACTTAAAGCTAAATAAAAACCATTCAAAAGCGGTGTAGCCGACCACTCAGAAACTACAGTTTTAAGGGCAGACTTGTAGAAAAATAAAAACCTACAGGTAAATGCGATTAAAACTGTCTAAAAGGACTTTTAAGAACGACGTAGGAGTATAGCTCCTATACCGCCCAAGCCTCTCCTCATAGCCGTAAATCCAGCCCTTCCACGCCAAACTCAACCCCACGAAGCTTAGAAAGAGAGCATGGAAAGAGGTTTGACCTGATGCGCCGACGCCGGGGGTGGGATTTGAACCCACGGGGGCCCGGAGGGCCCACAGGCTCTCAAGGCCTGCGCGTTTGTCCTAGCTCCGCAACCCCGGCTAGTTTTTAGACTTCAGCTAATAGTTTGATGTTTCCTCTGTTAAATATTTCTTTAAGGATTGCTGTATGATGTTCGATTGAAGCCATGCTTTATACATGGTAGCTGTTTGTTTAAACCCTACGATGGTTTTCTTACGTCGTTAAACTCGTACGTGGTCGATTAACTCGCTTAAGCACACCTCTTTTGAGTTTTCTATGGCAGATTTTAATGAGGCCTCTAGAAAAGCGATTATTTCAATAGTTTCTTCTGGGTTTATTGGCATCCTACGGTTTTGAAACATTTCAACCACCTTCTTTAACAACTCCCTGTAAATGTACCGTGTATCTATACTGGAAGAGACTATAGCTTTTTCGCAGAAGGCCGTGAAACCATAGTTATGTGGGCCTCTTCGCATTCCTCTGAATACCCCTATACGTTCGTCACACCATATACCAATGGCGACGTCCCATTGGCCTTTGTGGAAGCATCTAACAGATTCGCATCCAATTCCCATGATTGCGTAGAGCATTTCTACACCGTGAATACCATAGTTAAATAGCCCAGGGTTTCTCGGATGTAAAATCGCTGGTGAGTACGTTTCAGCTCCTAGAACCTCACCTAGATCGCCTCTAGACTTTAAATCTTGAACCTCGAGAGCATATCGAAGGGATGATGATGAGAAAACTGGTGTATCATATGAATGGGCTAACTCGAAAATCTTCTTTGCATCGGCTACGCTACAAGTGAATGGTTTATCTATGAACAATGGTATTCCCTCTTCTATGAAGGGCTTAGCGACCTCAAGATGTAGACCACCCTCCTGCTGCTCCAACATTATCGCATCAACCTTGCCGATCATTTCTTCAGCTGAATCAACGATTTCAACTCCAAACTCTTTAAGAAGTTGTATTCGTTGTGTAATCGTATCACTATCAGCAAAACTTGAAGGCCTACCTGGATAACCCATAATCACTTTTGCATCATAAACCCAGTGTTCTTCAGATATATCTACATGGTTTAAACGCTTGGTGAATTCCACGGCATGTGAACTATCGAAGCCTATTATTCCAACTTTTATCAAGGATTTTCACCGTAATAGCTGAGTCTAATCCCTACTCTAGAAAAGCATTTCGCGTCTTCTAAAGAAAGTTGGAAGAAAAGCCTTTATCCTTTCAGCATCTTAATCTTTAAGAGTGTTAGATTTGAGTAAGCCAATCTTAAATATGGGAAACGTAAAGTTGAGCATAGCATCTGTTACGGTTACATTTGCCGATAAATCAAGCTCTCTCTGTGAATACGAAGGTCTACGTAAGGATGATATGTATGAAGTCCATAGGTATAGATGTAGAGACGCGGTAGTAGATATATATGTATCATCTGACGGTAGATCGTGTATCATCGGCTTCTCAGCAGCTTCCCTGAAAAATCTAGACTCTGAAAGACCATTAGAGGTGGAACTTGCATTCAACAGTCCAAGGAAAGCTTTAATATTAACAACCCATAAGGACGTTGCTAAATGTTATTCAAACGCCTTTGGATACTACAATCAAATTGCCATAGGGAAAGAGCCAAAAGCTTCCAAACCACCAGATGACCCTGAATACCCCCCTAAGTTAAGCTACATTGAACATGATGAGTATGTCCGTGGCTATCCATGCTGGTCGTATCCGATAATATCTGAAGACTTCGATCAAATACCGTACTATAGTATTTTCCTACTGGCAGACTATGGTAGCGAATACTTAGCGTTACTTACGCTTACAAGCGGTCATATTACAACATACGTCGAACCCGGATTAAAGCTCAGAGCTTTCTTGGGTGAAACTATGAAAAACGTTGAATTAAGTTGGATGGCGTCGATTAGCATCGATTGCGATCCCTATAATGCCGTAAAAGACTGTGTTGAATATGCCTCCTCATACGTCATTTTTAAGCCTCGAAGGTTGAAGAAGAAACCCGTATTCATAGATAGTATTGGCTGGTGTTCATGGAATGCTCTATTGACAGAGGATTTATCCCATGATAACGTTATCAGAATAGTTAAAGGACTGCTGGAGAGAGGGTTGAATTTAGGTTGGGTTGTGATAGATGATGGATGGCAGGATGAAGTTAGAAGAGAGGGGTGGCCTCTTAGAATCTTAAGAAGATTGTCTGCTAACGAGAGATTCCCCAGAGGTTTGAAGGGTACTGTTGAAAGCCTGAAGAAACTTGGCGTGGATTTAGTGGGATTATGGCATACGATTAACGTTCATTGGAGTGGTTTTGACCGCAACCTATCCGAAGAACTGAATATTAAAAGCTACTTCTCCAAGTTTAATGAGAGCTATGTTCCACCATACACATTGAATGAAGCAGTTGAATTTTATGAAAAGTTCTATTCCTGGGTGAGAACTAATGGATTAGACCTCGTTAAAGTGGACAACCAATGGGTTATTCACGTGCTGTACGATGGCGACTGCTCCACGGGTAAAGCCTCTAGAAACGTAGAGCTTGCTTTACAATCAGCAGCCTATGCTAAAGGCCTAGACATTTTAAACTGTATGTGTATGGCTCCTGAAAACTACAGCCATTTTCTATTCAGTAATGCTATGAGAATCTCTATGGATTATATACCGTTCTGGAAGGCTGACGCTAAACTCCACACGATTTTCAGCGTGTATAATGCTTTACTCTTCAGCCATATAACGTATCCAGACTACGATATGTTCATGTCGTACGACCCATATGCGAAGGTACATGCCGTAGCCAGAGTACTCAGCGGCGGTCCTATCTATATAACGGATAGAGAGCCAGCTAAGACAGACTTAGACCTGCTTAAACGCTTCATACTTCCCGATGGAAGGCTTGTTAAAGTAGATGAACCTGCTCTACCTACGAGAGATGTACTGTTTAAGGATCCATACAATGAGCCCATACTATTGAAAATTGCTTCAAAAGCTGGGGGAAGCATAGTAGTTGCGGTGTTTAACGTGAATAAAAGTGGGGAGCGGATAGAAGATTCTCTTACGCTTGAGGTATTGCCGTTTACGGTTGAACGTGGAGAGTACGTTTTCTATAAGGTGTTTGGAAATGAATATGGTCTATTGAAGACTGGTGAAAAGCTGAACATACCACTTAGGGAGCTTGAAGTTGAAGTCGTTACGTTGACTCCAGTTGAAAACGGTAGAGCAGTAGTAGGGTTGAAAGAATACCTTCTACCATCAGCCCTCATAAAGGTCTTAGAGACGGGAGACGGGAGGCTTTTCGTTAAAGCCGACGCTTCAGGTACCCTCCTCTACTATTCTAACGGTGTGTTTAATGAGGTGAAAATCGAAAAAGAAACTCTAATCGAAATAAGCTAATCCACCACATTTTACTCCACCGAATTATGTAGATAAATATACAACTGTTCTGAATTTAGAGGATGACCCACGATATCCTTATAAGCATACTTAGCGTAGATAGTGGACGCTAACGTTGGAGAGAAGCCAAACACAATGGGGAATCTATCCGTCGATTAGTAAGATGTTGACCACGTTCTGCCTAGGATTTTTATTAGGTTTTGCGGCTGGATTGATAGGTGTAGGTGGAGGAGAATTTAGAATTCCAGTGCTACTCTACATTCTTAAGTTTCCAGTCGTGGCTGCAATCACCGTAAACTTACTCGTAGGACTGTTAACGGTAATAGCATCGTTTCTAAGACGTTTTCAACTTGGACTGTTGAGTGGACACTGTCTAACGATTGCGATGGTAATGTCACCAGCCTCAATAATCGGAGCCTACATAGGAGCGGCATTAACTGAGAGAATCCCGGAAAAACCTTTGAAGAAAATACTGGCGGTTTTCTTGATAACTGTAGGATTGAAAATCGGGTTGGAGTCCTTTACCGGGGGGACGGGTGTATCCTACTTAACGTTGGGGTTTATAGAGGAGTCTGCTCTAGCCGCTTTGGTTGGTTTAGCCATAGGAGTAGTATCTGGACTTTTAGGGGTCGCAGGCGGCGAGTACAGAATTCCAATTTTAATGTATATCTTCAGCTTAGATATCGTTTTAGCTGGAACCACGAGCCTCTTTGTGTCCATACCGACGATGGCTTCAGGCCTTCTAAAGCATCAAACTATGGGCCATATGAACAGAAATACTACGATGATAGCAATTGTAATGGGTTTAGGTTCGATTCTAGGGGCATTACTCGGGGCGTCCTACGTGGAGGCTGTTGAAGAAAGCCTCCTCAAAATGCTCCTAGGTATAATCCTCATCATCGCAACTGTAAGAATGTTTACAAACCGTGAGAAATAGAATATTTCAACACCACGATTTTACTTATGGCCTCTATGGTAATTGGAAGAGGTTTAACACTACGTTGTAAAATATTTAAGTTCAATCGTAGATTTTACCCTCCTTTTAGAGATAGGGAAATAGATGTCTTAGAAGATTTACGTAGAAACGATTTGAAGAAAAATCCTACAACCACTACGATTCAGATTTTAACCTTTTTATTCTATCTCATCTCTCTACTTATGTAGAAGTAGTTGACTGAAGAAAACGTCTATGAGCTTTTATCAAAACCTATTAGAGACCTATTAAAGGAGAGGGGCTTCCATAAGCCTACGGAGCCGCAAGCTAAAGTCATACCTAAGGTTCTGGAGGGTAAAAATGTTCTACTCATAGCTCCCACTGGTACAGGTAAAACGGAGGCAGCTGTCCTACCAATTCTAGACATGCTTATAAGATATTATAGAGAGGAGCCCGGTATAAAACTCCTCTACATAACTCCTCTTAGAGCATTGAATAGAGATATGCTCGACCGATTCCTATGGTGGTGTAGGAAGCTGGATTTAAACGTCGCCGTTAGACATGGCGATACAGAATCTAAAGAGAGAGTATCGCAAGCCAAGAAACCGCCCGATATTCTGATTACAACACCTGAAACGCTTCAAGCCGTTTTAACAGGCAGGGTTTTAAGAAAACATTTGAAAACAGTCCGATGGGTTGTGGTAGATGAAGTTCATGAGCTTGCTGAAGATAAAAGAGGTAGCCAGCTTTCAATAGCCTTGGAGAGGCTTAGATGGCTTAAACAGGGTGATTTTCAAATAGTGGGTTTATCCGCTACGATAGGTAGTCCTGAGGAAGTCGCAAACTTTCTAGTTGGCGTGGGTAGACCGATTGAAATAGTTCGAGTCCCAGTAGCTAGGATGATGAAACTGGAAATAGTCTACCCCGCTCCTGAAACAGAAGACTACGAACTTTCTACGAAACTCTATACGCATCCTGAAGTTGCATCCAGGTTGAAGTTTATGAGAAATCTTATAGAGAAACACCGCTCAGTACTACTGTTTACAAACACCAGGCCTATAGCCGAGGTATTGGCAAGTAGATTTAAAGTCTGGGATGTTGATTTCCCAGTCAGTATCCACCATAGTTCGCTTGCCAAGCCTGCTAGAATAGCTGCTGAAAGGGGGCTAAAAAATGGAGAATTGAAGGGATTGGTATGTACCAGCAGTCTCGAACTCGGCATAGACATAGGCCATATAGACCTAGTGATTCAGTATATGTCGCCTAGGCAAGTCACAAGACTCGTTCAGAGAGTCGGTAGAAGCGGCCACGGGGTGGGTAGAGTTGCTAAGGGCGTTATAATCACTATGGATTCGGATGATACATTGGAGGCTACTGTGATAGCCTATAGAGCGAAGAAGGAGATGCTTGAACCAGTGAATATTCCTGAGAAGCCTCTAGACGTTTTAAACCATCAAATAGTAGGACTTCTAATACATAAACGAAGATGGGAGTTTCAAGAGATACTCGACCTTGTAAGGTTAAGCTACCCGTATAGAAATTTATCCAAGGAGGAGCTCGTAAGAGTTTTAGACTACATGCATAATAGGTATCCTAGGCTTGCATGGGTTTCATTTGAAGATGAAGTCGTATTAAAGCCTGCTAGAGTTAGAAAAATGTATGAATACTATTTCGAAAGGCTTTCTATGATACCGGATGAGAAGCAGTACCTTATTATAGATGAATCTACTGATACAGCGGTTGGAGTACTTGATGAGGCTTTTGTAGCAGAGTTCGGCGAACCTGGCACTAAGTTCATATGCCGCGGAAGCCCATGGAGAATAGTGGGTTTAATGGGTGATAGGATATACGTTAAACCTATTGATTCACCTACGGGCGCCATACCCAGCTGGGTTGGAGAAGAAATACCTGTACCCTTTGAAGTAGCAGTTGAAGTCGGAAAGATAAGGAGAAAATGCGAAGAAATGTTTAGAAGAGGTTTAAACTTGGAGGAGGTTGCTAGAAAGCTTTCTAAAAAGTATCCTGCTGATGTTGAGACGTTTACTAGGGCTCTCAGTGAGGTTTACGAGCAGTGTAAAATGGGTCTACCAGTTCCAAGCGATAAGACGATAACAGTAGAAGACTGGAATAACTTTATAATAATAAACTGCTGTTTCGGTACACTCGTTAATAGGACTCTGGCTAGGCTCTTAGGGTTTCTACTATCTGAGCAGTATGGTGTAACTATAGGTGTCCAATACGACCCGTATAGAGTGATCCTCGATACAGGCGGTAACTTCTCGGTGGAAAACGTCTACGAGCTTCTTATGAAGCTATCCGATATGGATGTTGAACAGATTACGGTTAAAGCCGCTGAGAGAACCGGTCTATTTAGGAGGAGGCTTGTGCACGTGGCTAAAAGGTTTGGAGCTTTAGAGAAGCATGCCGATTTAACCTCAGTAAACTTGAAGAGTTTAGCTGAAAGTCTTCAAGGTACTGTAATCTACGAGGAGGCTTTAAATGAAACTATGAGAAACGACATGGATGTTAAAAATACCTTAAGAGTTTTAAATGATATAAAAACTGGGGTTTTAAAAGTGGTTTTAATAGAGGGGTTAAATGAATCTTCGCCTATCTCTAGGTTGGGTATGGAACGCATAGGACGTAAGACTGACATAATTCCACCCGAGAAAATGCATAGACTCCTAATAGAATCTACGAGGGCTAGGCTTATGAACGAGGTTGAAACGCTAGTTTGCCTTGAAAAGAACGACTTTATAGGTTCTGTTAGAGTGAGAGATTTAGCTGATGGAGTTAAATGCCCAGTGTGTGGTTCAACAAAGGTTGGTGTAACGCATGAAGATGCTGAAGTCGTAAGGAGGATTCTCCTTGAAAAATCTAACAGACGACTATCAAAACAGGAGATGCATATCGTCGATTATATCAAAGAGTCTTCTAGGGTTTTAGAGCGTTATGGCTTTACCGGACTAGTTGTCATGGCAGGTAAGAGACTTAGTGTTGATGATATCTGGCGTATATTATCCGAGGAGTCTAAACTCTCAGATAGACTTATAGAGCTTATAATAGATGCTGAAAAGAAAGCATTGATGAAGAGTTTCTGGTAGTGGAAAACTCTTTATCTCCGAATTTAACATGTAATAGAATTTAGAGAAATAATGGATTCTAACGACACTTTAGACGTTTTAAAGCTCGCAGATGAACTCTCGAGTAAAATTGCGTCTGAATATGGCTGTCGTATTGTAGCTTCAGCTCTCTATGGGTCTAGAGTTGCTGGATATGCAAAACCCTCCAGCGATGTAGACGTCCTACTGATTCTTGAAAACTACGACAAGGGTATACTCTACTTGTACAGAGAATACTGTGGCTATTTATTTGCGGTTTTAACAGTTGACAAGGCTCTCTTCGAGCTTGATCTCGAAAAAGGCGCTCTAGGAGAATTCGTAGTTGGTAGACTTCTAACACCTTTCATACCTATGGTGGGGAGAGAATACCTTAAGGAGAGTTCGTTTAGATTCAAGACGAGAGTCATACTGGAGAGCCTTGCAAGCTTACAGTTCGAGTACCCTGAAGCTTATTCGAATTTCAGAATTAAGCCAGAGTTCTTCCTCTATGAAAAACTTTGGAAGAGGGCTAGTATCTATCCACCAGTGAAATACAGCTATAGTCGAATGCTTTCGAATGAACTTAAACAAAGAAACCTTCCAATCATGATGGAGGAGTTCATAGAAGCTTTAAAAAAGCTTGAAGCTGAGGGCGTGGTGAAATTTGAAGACGGATACGTAATTCCTGTTAAAACTCTAAAAGTAAAGTCTTCGGAAAAGGTTTTATCTATATTTAAGGAAGTGGAGCGCGCTACGAAAGCCTACGTTATTCACGGCTATGCGGGTAGACGTGTAAGCCCCATGAAGGTTGCTTGGGAATTTGCATCTAAAGCTTTTAGGGGGACTGGGTTTAAAAGACACGAGGAACTTGAACCGCCAGAGCGTTACCTATACTTGCCATCTTCCGTCGGATATATAAGCGTTTTAGAGAACTTCTCCCCTGAGGCTCTTACGGAGAAGGTTCAATATTTTAAAGAGTTTAAAATAGAGTCTATTGAAAAACTCGGTGGAACTTTAAATTTCGTAGACCTCATAACCTTACGAAAAAACAACGAGACGTATAGAATCGTTCTTAAAAGGTTTAAAGACTGGTACGGCTTTAAATGGTTTCCACTAAGTATATGGACTTTGGGCGTTCAAAAGTTTGCTCTAAGAGGGAAAACCAGGATGCTAAAAGAGTATTCCGCCCTAATGAGGCTCTCAAATTGGAATCTGCCGAGTCCAAAAGTCGTTTACATAAGCCTAGTGGATAAACTGTTGCTTACCGAATACATTCCAGGACAGACATTCAACACGATACTTCTAGAGTTCTTTTCAGCAAGAAGTATCGATTCTTCCATGTTGGAGGCATGTAGAAGCGTTGGAAAATCTATGGCTGAAATACATAAGCGTGGAATGGTCTTAGGTGATCCAAAGCCTGAAAATATAAAACTCTTCAACTCTAAGGTTTATTTCTTAGACCTCGAGCAGTCGTCTATGGATGGTGATCAAGCTTGGGATTTGGCTGAGCTTCTATATTTTACAGGACATATGACGTTAAGTGGTAAGAAAGCTGAGTTATTCGCGTCATTAATCCTCGATGGATATCTGGAAGTTGGAGAGAGGGAAATCGTAAAGAAAATTGCAAGTGTAAAGTATCTTAGAGTTTTCACTACGGTGGCTCCTCCCAACGTTCTCTTGGCTATGTCTAAGGTTTGTAAAAACTACTCTACCCGTATGTTATAAGCCCTTCTTCCTCAAGCTTCTTCTGAAGCTTATAAACTGCTTGTTTGACTTCCTCTTCTCTCTTAGCACCAGTACACACTAGTTTGCCACTCGCGAATAGGAGGATTACAACCTTAGGGTCATCCATCCTATAGATTAACCCGGGAAATTGCTCAGGCTCATACATGGTTCTTCCAAGTGTGAAGACAGCCTTCTCAAGGTCTATTCTACCACCCATATTGGCTGAGGCAACAATATTTTGAATTTTAATCTCAGGTTTACCTATTAATACTATTCCGCTCCGTTTAAGCTCTCTAATTACCCTCTTAACAGCTTTTATGGCTAAGTCTTCAGATTTAGCCCCTGTACATACCATTCTACCGGAGTTGAAGATTAGAGTAGCTGTCTTAGGCTTCTTAAGTCTGAATATCAAGCCAGGAAACTGTTCAGGCTCATATTCAACAGTGTCTGGGAGAGCTTTAACGACCGACATTAAATCGAGGGATTGATTTAACGTGACAGAAACTACGACATTTTCAATCTGTATGATCGGTTTAACTTTAGACATAATAATTCCCCCAATGCTTAAAAACATTAAAGAAAGCTCAAGTATATATGTGTTAACATTTCCGTAGATTATTCCATCATAAGACTAGTAGCGCCTTTAAAACATCCCTAAGGTGTCCATTTACAATCAGACTTTTAGCAAACGCTACTATCGAAATATTCTACAGTTTTCGCATCTACATTCTCAGTATACAAGCGACTAAAATCCCTCCCCACATACGCATCGTTTAAAACTATCACAGCTAGATTGGTTCCACCACCTCTACGGATTAATTAAGCACCTCTACACGTATTCGAAAATAGTTTCAAGAAAGCCACTTCGTTAAACGATGCCCCTATTTGAATAGTATCAACTTGAAAAGCCCAAAAATGCGATCTTAACATGGCTAGATATAAACTGGAAAAAGGCTGGAAGCATATAAAAGCATGACGGCCAGTCTTCCAAATTTAACATACGGTGAATAATCCCTTAGCCAAGTTTAAACAGAACTCCTGAATGTGATCTAATTCATCCATTATTATTGCCTCAATAGGTTCTTTGACGGTTTTAACTTTCAAACCTTTCTCTGGAACAACTTGAACCGCGGCGACTCTAGGTCTATTTATAGGCTCACCTATGTGGCTTAGAAGCCACACGTATACTTCTTTAAGCCCTGAAACCTCTCTATGGATTCTATCGGCCATCTTATAGGTTAGTACATTGTATATCTTTCCTATGTGAGAAACCGGGTTTTTACCTGCAGCAGCCTCACTACTGATAGGTCTATTCAGTGGTATTATACCGTTGACTCTATTCCCTCTACCTACTTGCCCCGAGTCTGAGTCGTCAGCACAAGTCCCTAGCACCGTAAGATATACGCCTTTAACACCCCTGCCTCTTCTATCTAGCGTGTTGAGAAATACCTTCACTTTTCCATCTGTATACCTCTCAGAAACCCATCTATTTATTTCTTCGAGGACTTCCTCCTTATGTTTAAAGTAGGCATTTTCAGACTCTATAAACCTATCTACGAAGGCCATTGCTACCGTTAATTCGAGAGAATTCCCCCTTCTAAACCCCATCACTTTAACATCTTCACCAGTCTCAGGATGCTCACGTTTGAACTCTTTAGAGTTTAAAAACCTCTCCGTTTCTAAAACTATTCTCTCGGTAGTAGTCATAGGGGCATATCCAACGGCGGCTGAAGTATCATTAGCACCTAAAACCTTCGTCTTACGCTCAAATATGTCTCTTAAAGCCTCAGAGCCCCTTTTAAGCTCGATTTGGTATTTTACGTGAAGATCTGGATTTACAAACCTAAGGTTTTCTCTAAACCACTTCTTAGCCGTGTTTATAGCTATCTCATCAACAGGTATGTACTCTTCACCTACTTCATAGGTAGCTCTGTCTCCGAATATGAGCACCATAGCCTTCTTTAAAACCCCACCTCCAAACCTATGTTCAGCCTCACCAGCGGCTAGTAAGGCTTTATCTATATTATGGTGGGCAATTGTATTGAGGCGTTTGAGGTATTCGAGGCTTAAGTTTACTGAGACAGAATCCATAATAGCGTCGCATATATAGTCTGGATGCCCAAGCCCTCTGAGGGCTGAACGATACTAATACCGTTCAGCTTTCCTCTCAACTATCTCCACAGCCTGCTCAGAGACAGACTTACGATTAAGCTTTTCAATCGATATTATCGTCATAGTGCATCTAGTCTTAAGGATATCAGAGATTCAAATTAAGGTTTGCGGTTGAACTTTTTATTACTAAGGGTAATTTTACTAAGCCCTAAGCTGTATATACAACACGTTATTTCCCCTTATGAATATATTCCCATAGTGAGCTGACGGATCGTTGCCTTTATACTCATCGGCATCTGTCAATATGAGGTTCATATAACTGTCACATGTCAACATTCTACCCACGTATTCGTAGTCATTCTTCAGTTTAATCCTTATTACGGAGTTTCTATAGCGCACCAATATGTTTAAGGGCTTCTTGCTAGGTTCTACCATCGACTTACACCTCCTCTACTGTGGAGTAGAATAAAAAGATTTCTTTGAGCAAGTGTATATATAATCATTAGTTTTATCACTCGAACGGTCGACTACTTCAAACCCGCTCTCGTTTAAAAGGGTTTCTGCAGTTTCCCTCGTAAAAGTTTTCTTCAGGAAGCTCACAATTAAATACCCCCTATCTTTTAAAACCCTCCGGGCTTCATACAAAGCCTGAAGCGGTTCAGGTATATTATTAAGCACGGTAAACATGAAGACGGTATCAAAAGCATTGTTTTTAAGAGGCATGTTTTCAACATCCCCAATAATAAACTCTACGTTTTTCAACTTAATTTTGCTTTGAGCCATTTTAACCATTCTCTTAGAGAAATCTAAGCCCACAGCTAAATCTACTAAGCCTTTCAATCTTTCAATAAGAAGACCTGAACCGCAACCCGCATCTAAAACGATCGAATTGCTCGGAAGTGGAGTCATTCTCAAGCCTTCTACATGTTTTGCCGTCTGCTCTTCACCGTAAAGCTGGTCATAAACAGAGGCCGATGTATTGTATTCTTCCATTAACCTTCGCTTAAGATGCCAACACATTCATTGAACCTGTTCAGTAGGCTTCTCTATAAGCTTTCTCTTAGCAAGTATGGCTCCTGTTCTACTGTGCGGAGACCTGTATACACTGTCATTAGCCTTTTCGAGTTCTCTAGCTTCATCAGCTAGTTTAGCAGCATATTTCATCATTTCATGAGCCGCAGCTACTATGGTTGTATAATGCTCCCATTCTTTAACTATGAAGCAACCTTCAACGGTTAAATCTGCTACAACTCTAGCTATTTCGAAGCTTGCCATGGCTTTAGCTTTAGCATATGGATTACTGAATTTTGCAGCCTCAACAGCATTGTCTTTCGTGATTACGACTGCTGGTAGAGTTGGCTTCACGCCTTGCTTTAAAGCATCTATGATTTTATCCAATTCCACTTGAATTATGTTGAAAACCCCGGTGATGGCTAAAACCTTTATCAAGTCTGAATTGAATAGAGCCATTTCAACTGGGTCTAAAAATTCCCTCCTAGCACCAAGCATAGAATCAGCCATTACGATTATGTAGCCAAACCCTCTGCTTTGAAGGTCTTTGATTATCTTCTTGGTTGGCGCATCTGAAACTACTACTACCGGAATGTTCTTTTCAGCTAGCTGTTCACGTAGCCTTGTTGGTCCAGGTAGAGACGCATTTGGACTTGTGACGATCACGACATCTGGTTTAAACTCCAGTAGTCTAGCTGCTACTTCTTCAGCCTGTTCAACGCCCATTTTCGCTCCTGAAGACACTACTCTCACGTCTATATCGTTACGGTCAGCTCTTTCATCCAGTAGGAACTCTATCATAGGTGCAGACCCTATGTTACCTATTTTAGCAAATCCAACTTTAACCACCAAAATCGAACACCTCCAGTATAGTGTTTTTGTAACTGTTTTTAGATTTTTCTAAATCCTTTTAAAATACCTTGAAGCCAATGATTTTACATACTTATCCTGTTTTCCAAAAGCGAAAACGTTAAAAGAAGATGAAGACGAAATCAAAACCGGGTTTAAATATGTCGCAGAGTGGACTGTTTGAGTTTTCAGAGGATAAGGAGACTGGAAACCTCGTAGTTAAACATCTCCCTACGGGTAGGGTTTTAACGGTTGTTAACACTTTCACCGAGATGTTTCCCATGTGGTATATGAGGTTTCTAGTGACTGCTGAAAACTATAAGTGGGCTTTAAATTCCGCTAGAGCAGTTGTTGGATTCGGCACTTCGATAATAATGAGCCCCGCCGAATGTGGAATAGAAGCCTTGGTTCCAGCAAATAGGACTCCAGATGGCAGACCTGGAGTTCTCATCCAGATCTACCATTCTGACAGATTCCTGCTTAAAGCACAGTTTCTATCTAGAGTAGGCCAATGCGTATTAACCTGTCCCACAACGGCTGTGTTTGATAGTCTAACGAAGACTAAGAGAAGGGTTAAAGCTGGTAAGAGCTTGGCAACTTTTGGAGATGGATTTCAGACGAAGGATAGGATGTTTGGTAGAGATGTCTGGAGAATACCGGTTATGGAGGGGGAGTTTATAATAGAGGAGAGCTTTGGAATTATGAAGGGTGTAGCTGGCGGAATGTTTCTAATTCTAGCGGAAAATTGGAAAAGTGGTTTAGAAGCGGCTGAAAGAGCGGTAAAAGCGATTAGAAAGGTGAAAGGTGTGATAACTCCATTCCCAGGTGGGATTTGCAGATCTGGGTCTAAAGTTGGTTCTATGAAGTATAAGCTTAAAGCTTCAACAAACCACCTCTTCTGTCCATCGCTTAAGAAAGTTGTTGAGAAGAGTATGATCCCTGAGAATGTGAACAGCGTATATGAAATCGTTATAAACGGTGTAAACTTGGATAGTATTAAGAAGGCTTTAGGCGTTGGAATAAAAGCAGCGATCGAAATACCTGGGGTTGTTCAGATAACTTCTGCAAACTATGGGGGGAAATTGGGTCCTTACAACCTGTATCTTAAGGAGGCTTTAGCCTCCGTCGGGCTTTAACGGCAGTAAATGCTCATCTAATTCGTCCGAGTCCCTTAGAAGACTATAATTTTTACTTCTACTTATGGGTTTAGGTATGTCCAATCCGGCTCTGAGATGAAGCCTCCGTAGAAGGTCTGATTGTAGAGTTTACGTTTAGGAGTGAATATTTTAATGCCGCTGAAGCCTCTATCCTGCGTATAAATGGATAGAAGCTTATCGTTCCAAACGACTACCTCATCCCGTCTATCTCCACAGATGTCGTATACCCATACCTTCCCAGGGTGCGGGTCTGGGAATTCAACGACCAATCTACCGTAGCCATCGTAGAGGCCGTAGGCTGAGCCTATGAGTTCAACTCCATCCCCAGACCAATTAACGGGAACCCAGCCGTAAACATCGGTGAAGTCTGCGTGTAGAATATCACCTTCTAAACTAAGAATAAACCAGAAAGCTCCACCCCAGAAAGTATTCGCTGCAATAGCTAAACCACTAGGTTGATCGGGTCTGTAGCTTGCTAGGTTCACCCCCTGTCCATGCCCCAAATGCCATTCTCTTAGAATATCACCAGTTAAAGCATCCAGAAAGTAGAATCCTCCATCCTCATACGCGAGAGCGAGTATTAAACGACCATCCTTATTCCTGTAGAAGATTGAACTATCACAGTGACCATAGAGGTCTATACGCCATAAAACCTCCCCGTTTTGATCTATTAATGCATCTCCCGAGAATACTTCATCAAATCCATCATTGTCTACATCGTATATTTGAGCGTAATGTGCCATTTTACCAGTGTAAGACCATAGCCTACTAAACTCGCGATCGTAAGCCCAGATGTTGTTATACCGGTCTTTGAGGAGAAAATCGCCTGGATCATGCCCTGTTAGATTGCATATGGTTATAGAGTCTCCTAGAATTCTCGGAAACCCATCTTCAGGTCCCTCACCCCATTCTTCACCAGGGTTAGACTCCGGGGTATCTGTTTCAACAAGAACTTTCCCTGTGGCTCCGTCTAAGAGCATTATTTTGAAGTCTTTACAGCAGAGTACTTCCATTTTCCCGTCTCTATTGAAGTCGAAGACCTGCACTGGAAGGTCTGACCACACTTCGTAACCTGATGGATCTGGTTCACCAATCTGCCACAGAATGTTTCCATCGAGGTCGATGGCCGTAATACATCTTAAAGCCACGTAGTTTACACCGCTCAGTTTAATAGGCTTAGGACTTACTCTCTGCGCAAATATAAACTCAACCCTACCATCGCCGTTTAAATCGCCAAGTCTTAAAACCTTTCCCGCATATTCACCTAATTTCAGCCTCTTATAAAGCACAGCTCTAGGATACTCTGGAATTTGAGGCGGTTCTACTGTTTTTACCACTGAGTAGAAGTTTCTATAGAGTCCCACTCCAGTCACCCAAACATCGCCAGGACCAGCTCCATACAGGGTTAAATTTA
Organism: Bathyarchaeia archaeon; assembly: GCA_038870975.1. Lineage (GTDB taxonomy): Archaea > Thermoproteota > CALKCG01 > B24 > B24 > DTBU01. The sequence goes on from JAVZJD010000001.1 coordinate 23,382, forward strand.
TCTGCGATCCACCGTCTGGTATCATGAAGCCTCCGTTCATACACCTCCATCCCCATTTACCAGAGGCGCCAATTATACCACCCCTCCATAAGCCTAGGTCTTCTACGAAAAATGGCTCACCGCTGTCGCCCACCCACTTTTTCTTTATGGCTTTAACCCTCCCGCCGTTTGCATCTAAAATTTGCGGTTCTAATACAATAGAGGCTCTTCTACTCTCAAGCTTAAGCATCATATAGACATTGAGCATATATGTTTCCCCAGGCTTCACTTGCAACTTCTCACTGTACGCCAGACGCCATTCACTCCATCCGGAGCTTTCAATTTTAAGAGAATCCTCCACTCCAACTGGTGTTTGAACTCTATCTGGAAAAATTTTAACCTCTTCCGGCTTCGATTCGATTCTCCAAAGACCCAATGTAAAGTATGGATCTTTAATGAGATTCTCCAAATAAACCACCTAGAGTTCAGCACCAATCTTTATAAGTTCATCTAAATTTATTGGGAGGATGTTTTTAGGTATTTTAATCTTCACAGTTTTCTTCGGATTGACTATTTGAGAGACTCCAAGGTTTGATGTAAGGCTTAACAGAGTAAGAGCCGTCTGTTCATCTAATTTAAAGGCCTTCTGAAGGAGCTTCTTAGCTGCACCCAACACGTCTTCAATAGCCTCCTCTAAATTTTTCGAAGAAGATAGAACAGTTAAACTTCCATTATAATCAACGAGGACCTTATCTACAACACGTCCACGGTGAAGTTTAATCTTTACCTCGACTTCAGCTGGAACTTCTAAACCTTGACCTGAAACTTCACCATCCCCTTGGACTGCATGTACATCTCCTAAAGCAAAAAGCCCTCCTTCAACCCATACTGGTAGGAAGACCTTCGAACCTACAGTTATCTCTGAAGTATCTAGATTCCCGCCGAAGTCGCCCTGCTCAATAGTGGAGACTTCACCCTCAGGTGGTGCAACGCCGATTACACCTATCACTGGTTTTACAGGTATTTTGAAGGACTCTGCTTCAATCGTATTATCCAATATTTTAAACACCCTCCGACCTATGAAGCCTCTGTCTCCAACCTTTACGCTCAATATTTCAACTTCAATCGTGTACCCAGGTTTAGCTCCTTCAACCCAAACTGGCCCAGTTGCAGGGTTAACTCTACTCCTATCAACTGTATCAACATTTGAAAGGTATTCACCACTTAAATCCAATTGTCCATCGAAAGCATCTTTAACCTCAAATACGATCAAACTATTCGGTTTAACTTTTAAGACTGGTTTATGAGATGCTGAGAAGCTATAAACTCTGAGATTTGATGGGATTCTTAAAATCAAAATCTTCAACCTCTTAAATCGAACAAGCACTTATGAGGAGCTTAGCAATCAAGTTAGGTTTCAAATACTACATGTGCATGGCCTTTAATCGTTGGAATAATTGTACTCGTATAGTTTCCCGATTGTTCCACTGCAAGTTCGCTTTTACTGGGAATTAAGTATGCATTCCTAGCGTATGTACGTATTGCTACGTTAACGTCGTTTATGGGAAGTGCTTCTTCAACTATGTCTATTCCTTCTGCTCGACGCTGTGGAACATAGTGAAGTATATGAACAATGTAGTCGCCTTCTAGGCGGCGTACTACGACTTCAGCTGTAGATGGTAAATTGTGTTTCAATATTGGCTCAGGCATTAAATGGTTTATAGCATTTCTAAGGAGGAACTTATATACCGGAAACCCATGTATTTTATAAGCTCTAAATATTGGAAAGGCAAAGTACACGATTCTAGATGTCCTCACAATAGCCGGATAGTTGCTGTCTCTATCGGGGGGTGTTTGACGGTGGGAGCAGAAGTGTGCAGCAGTACGGTCAAAATACGGCTCTACGACTTTAGCAAGTACCTCAGCCCCTGGAACCGCTTCCACGTATGCAGCAGGCTCGTAGAGAGCGTAATCGTATACTTCGACGTCTAATCCAAGTTTATCTGCAATCGGTCTTAGATAGTTTAAAGAGTAGCGACTTCTTCTAATGGATCGAATCGGCCAATCTCTCAAAATGGGTTCGCCTGTTTTCTGGGATAAGCCTGAGAAGTAACTTGCGATTATTTTTCCACCAACCTCTAGAAATCTTTCGAGTTTATCCGTTAAGTCTTCAGATAAATATACGTGGTCTGGGAGGATTAAGAGTTTAAACTTTGAAAAGTCATCCCATTCATCGAGTATTAGAAATTGATGCCCAAGTTCCATGAGAATCCGCATAGCTCCTTCTTCAGAACTTAAATCTGTACCGAGTACTCCTTCTGGACCTGTTCCATTAGCTATTAGTATCCCGATGTCTGCAACGGGCTCCGTGTCTTTAAGCCATGGCTCAAGCCTCTCTATTTGGCTGTACACGTAGCCGATTAACCTATATGTTGCTTGATCTAATCGACCCCTCGGATGAAGTTGGTCGCCAACACCAACTCTGATACCTCTAACTGCTACCCGTAGGCATTCATATTCTAAAGCAGCTTTACTTTTAAGCCCTCCAAAATCACCCCAGGATTTATGGAATCGACCAGTGAGAGATTGTAGAGGAATGCCTTTATTCATTAAGTAGTGTGCTATGAGGGGGAAGTGGTTATAGCCCCATCCGCCTGTTGGAAGAGATTCTATGGAGACGTAACTGTAGTACTCTAGGTCTTTTCTCAGACTTGCATCTGGGTTTGCTGAGAGAATCCAGCTACGGTTGAAGTATACAGCTATCTCAGGGTCGTATTCTTCTACAATCGATTTTATACGTTTCATAAATCTTCTTTGAACCTGTATCGCCTGTATGTGCCGATCGGATGGGTTTTCAGGGTTAAGCATACTCTTCTCCATATCCGACAGACAGTAGTCGCATATGCATCCGTCAAACCACTGCATTACTATATCTATGAAAAACCTGTCAAACTGGTAGTTTGACAGAAGCTCTCTAATGTGTGCTTCAACCCAGTCTGCGTAAGGAGAGTTTAAACACAACCATTTCCAGTATCCTGTTTCAACGAGGCTTTTATCAGGTTTAACCTGACGCCACTCTGGATGAAGCCGAGCGTTTAATTCATCCCAAGCTACTGTAGTGTAAACACCGACGCTAATTTTGTGGGTTTTTAATACCTCTATCATTTCACCCAGTAAATCTTTACGTTTTAACCCTGGGTGAACTACACCGACTTTTGTTGGGTAGTAGCAGTAGCCGTGGTGGCATCTAGCGAAGATGCATATCGTGTTTACATGGGCGTTGATAAGTGTATGTGCAAACTCCTCTGGATCGAAGTCCACACCAACGTCTCCAATGAATTCGCTTGTATGGAAGTCTAAATGGACATCTCGGAAAGGAATGGGCTTCATACAAGTCTAGAATTCTACGTCAATTTGATTTAAGCTTAAAGCTTTTCACGTAGAGACCTTCTCCAGTGTAGAATGTACCAGCAAACTTCCAATTGTTTTCAAGACGATTGCAGAGATCGATGGATACGTATTAGGTTTTCCAAGAGCCGTCCAAATTTTTCGAAAAGAGCCTTCAATGGTTTTAGAATGATAATCGAAGTCTTTAAGAGTATTCCAGCCAATATTCTTCAGCAGAGTAACAACATGCTCTAATAATTCATCATCCAGTGTTTTGAATAGCCGCCTGTAGAAACGTTGCATCTTAAATTCATACCCTAAAAGTCTTCTCCAAGTCTTCTCGTAGAATTCAGGCGCATATATAAAGCCCTCCTCTGCCTTCTTTGCAATAGCTAAGCCTGCAATTAAACCGCATAAAGTACCTGTAAATATTCCTCCTCCAGTTATAGGTTTAGATTGACCAGCCGCATCACCGACTGATAGGAATCTGCTGTTGAAGGTTTTAGGCAGTGGTCCACCAGTAATAATAGGCCATTTAGTGACGCCGTATAACTCCTCAACGTTCAGTTTTTTAAGTAGATTTCTTAAGAAAGACAATGGATTTCCATGTTCACATGCCAGTCCGATTCTCGCCCTATTAGAATTTAACGGTATAACCCACCCGAAAAAGCCTGGTGCAATACGACGCCCTAAGAAAACGTGGACTTCATCTTCATTTAAACCGTTAACCTTTACTTCGGCTTGAGCTGATGGAATAGGCCTTCTAAGGGAAGGATTTAAACCCAATACTGCTGGTGTGAAAACACTTAAAGCCCCGCTGGCATCTACGGCTATTCCACTTTTAAAGACGCCGCTGGTTGTTACGATTTCAACGTGGCTTTTGTAGAAATTGAGTTTCTTAACCTTAACCCCCGCGTATATCTCTGCATCGTTGTTTAAAGCTTTTAAAGCTAGAGCTTTTTCAAATGCAACTCTATCCAAGATGAAGCATTCGCCTCCGAGTTTAACCGTTAATAGTGAACCGCTAGGTGAATGTACGACTGCCTCTGAGACTCTATTCAGTACGTATTCTCCCTTAAAGCTGAGGTTGAGGTTTCTAATGCATCTTCCACTAACTAATCCTCCGCACCTCGCGTTTAAAAGCCCAACCTCTCTATGCTCTTCAAAAACAGCCACTCTAGCCTTTCTCATTGAGGCTGATAACGCTGTCGATAGTCCTGATGGACCAGCTCCTATTATACAGGCGTCGTACACTGGCAAGGTTTAAACTCCTCTAAAGTATTTCTCAGTAGGTTTAAATTTCAGTCTACCTCTTAAATTAGAAGATTATGGCTGAGGATGACTACATAGACGTTAAACTCGCTTTGAAAGACTTCCTCAGAGATAACGATTTAACTCTAGATGATATTCTAACGGCTATGGATGAAGATAAGGAAGGCACTATAGAAGCCCTACGTAAGAGAACGCTTTTAAGCGAATACGAGCTTAAACAGCTTGAGCGAAAAGCGACAAGCCGCCAGCTTAACACGTTACTCTTTGTGATCCAGCTTTTCTACTTAGCAAACCCCTCCGGTTTATACAAAGATAAACTGATCTATCCGTGCAGAGAGGACGTTGTAAGAGATGGAAAAATTACAGCCGAATCTGTGAAACAAATCCTCAAAATCCTAGGTATACACATCGACTGGGAATAGTACCTGCAGAAGCGTAGAATGACTATTTGCTTCCTATAGTGCTGGAGAAATTTAGGTATGTAGTGAAAACTGCCAACGCTATGTGTAAGGACTCTGTAGGCAATGTAACAGTCACTACGCTATATTGTTATATGTTTAAGCTTAAAACCGATGTAGGGTTGTCGCATTCTCCACAGGAAGGCTTATTACATCGAAGAAGATCTAGCTATCCTTAAGCTCCATCCCTCTCCATTTTCAATCATCTTCCAAATATGGAGGTTAGAATCGCAAACATGGCTATGAGTAGTCTAACGGTTTCTAAGAGGGCTCCAATGAGTTGGGTGCTGTATACATCTAAAACGTATAGGTCGATTCATAGGTAAGACGTATTTCCTGGGGAAGTTATTCTACTTCAACGTAATACGTTCAATTTAAACGTATTAAACGTAGAGGGAGAAATCATAGAATACATTTCCAATAAACGGATTCCTCTTTGGGAAAAGGAAACGGTTAATAAGATGTATTCAATCCTCTGAAATTGGTGTCCACTATGAAGATAGAGATTTCAAGACCTAGAGTTGTAAAAATCTTAGGATTCGATTCAAGAGGTAAAGATGACTTGGTGTGGTGTTCGCTCTCCATGGAGGTTTCAAGACTCTTCTGGATAGATGGCCTTCTAATTTGTATGGAGGTTCCTGAGAAAAGCTTCGACTATGAGTATAAAGATGGAATATATGTGGTCAGTCAACTATGTTACGCTGAGTATCCTAAGTACAATAAGTTTGAAGACGTTGGTAGGGGTATTCAAATACCCATCGTAAACGTTAAAGGTATGACGGTCTTCGAATCTATAGCTAAAGCCATACGGGAGAATGATAAGCGTTTAGATGTGTAGAAAAAGGAGCTTTAACTCTATTCAGGTTTCGACCGGAGTATGAGGTTTAATAGAAGTTTTCTATCTATTTCTACTTCAGCCCTCCATCCGAGCGTTAAGACTCCTCCACTTTCTCTCTTTAGATACCCTCTGCCTATGAATTTGGATATTGAGTATTCGACAAACCACCTTGGAAACTTCTCCTCTAGAAACTCTTCAAGCTCCCGCCTCTGAACCTTGCCATGCTTTGAAACTATGAAAGCTACTGAAGCGGCTAAAGCGGCTATTTCATCGATCCTCCAACCCGAAGACATAGCATCTCCGATTGTCAAAGGCTCTTTGACTGTTACCATGAAACGGGCTTTATCTAAATCTTCTACGTCTTTAGGTTTAACCATTTTAACCTGTAAACCTATCTTTTCAAGCTCGGAATCTAAAACCTCTAAAACCTTCATGTAGTTTTTACCCAGGGCTCTTTTAAGCTCCCAACCTTTAACGCCGGGCTCTCTGTGCCTCTGGAACAGTAGAAGTTGAGCAGCTCGCCTAACTTTTACGCGCATGGCTTCCGCCAAAAGATCCACCTCCCGATAGCTCCCTCCAACGTTCATAATCTACCGATATTGGCAACGACTCAGATGGGGCTTTGGATTCAATACGTTCTCTAGGTGCTATAGTATAGTCATCTCGAAGCGGGATCTTTTTAAGCTCTGCATAGCCGTATGTCAATAGGAAGCTCAACATGTATGCTCTTTTAACGGTTTCTTCAAAGCTTTCACTCGATATGAAGCTCCAGTAGGATACAGACCTTTGGGTTTTACACGCTTCTTTAAGCTCGTTTAAAATCTTCTCAAGATTGCTGTAGAAGGTTTCATCTACTATTATGCCTTGCCTTTTAAGCTCTTCAAAATCTACGTATTCTCTAGGCTTATAGCCTCCAGTAAACTTGCTCCACCTAGATTCTAAAGGTTTTAAATGGTTCCAGTATTCTATAGCTTCTATAAGCTTTTCCCTAGATATTTCCTCCAAACATGCTATAGGCCTCCAAGTCCTCATGAATACATCGACAATGGCTTTAGTAGACATCTTCCTGAGCTTATACTCAATAAACGCTGGATCTGCATAGAATACTGAAGCTTCTTCAGAAAGCCAATCTTTCTGGGCTTTCACTACTTTAGTAAGCATGTTGACCGCTTCTACATCTAAGCAGAGTTCTTCGTAAGATTTCAATTCATCCAGTTGGTTGTCGAGTGTTTCAAGCTCCTCTCTAACTTCTACATTGAATGGGTTTAAACCCCTCTCTTCAACCATGCGGCAAGTATGGATTATCCTTCTAACCCTCTCGATGGATCTTCCTCTACGCTTCGGCAACTTCAACCACCTCCGAACTACCCTGAAGGTTTTGAACGACTATTACGTGTATGTCTTCACCAACTATGGGTATTTGATTTGGAGTTATTATCAAGTATTGGGCATCCTTAGTCTCCTTTAAGACTTCAACAAGCTTCAGAAGAAAGGCCTCTCTATTTCTTACATCCATATGGACTTCAAATTCGTCGACAGCTCTAAAAGGCGACTTTATATACCTCTGTAGAGCCAGTAGGAAGGTCGCCACAGCTACACTTCTCTCCCCTCCACTTTGACTGTAGGGATTTAATGGAGTCGGTTCCATACCTCTAAATCCTATGAAAAGCTCTAATCCAGCAGTATCTATGTTATCTGGGTTTGTAAGCTTAACGTATCCTACGGCTCCTAAAGCAGATAATATGGTTGAATAGCTTCTATTAACTTCTTCCAGAAGCTCTTGAATCTTCCTTCTCCATAACGTCATACGGTTTCTAAGCGACTCTTCAGCCGCCTTCCTATTTTCACGGACCTTTACAGTTTTCTCCTCTAGGTTCTTCAAAGTGTTTAACTGTTGCTCATACATCTGTCTAGTGTCTTCAGGTATATCACCTATCGTTTCAATTTTAGCTTCCACTACTCTAATCTCGCTTTGAATATCCTGCGGGTTTCTATCGGTTTTAACTTTTTCACCTGATTTAGAGGCTTCTAGTAAAGCTTCTTTAAACTCGTTTTCAGCCTCTGTAAGCTTGCTTTCAAGTTCTCTCAACTCTAGAAGCATTCTATTTAACTGGTCTTCTGCAAGAGCCTTCTCGACTGAAAACTGTAGAATCCTACCGTAGGATTCATCTAGATTATTCTCAAGCTCCTCAAGCCTATATCTAGCAGAGGAGATGCCCCCCCTCAACGCTGGAAGATCCTGTGAAAACCTATCGGCTTCAGAGTTTAAGGCTTCTAAGATTCTAGCATCAACCTTCGATCCGTCAAGCAGGTTTAAAAGTCTAGATATTAGGCTTAGAGAAGCTTCAGCAGTTATACGTTTCTCTTCAAGATGGAGGAGCTTTTCCAGGCTTTGCCTGTAGGATTCTTTAAACTCTTTAAGCTTCTTATTCTCGTAGCCTATCGAGGTATGAAGTTTGGAAACTTTATCCTCAAGTCTCTTAACCCTTAAAGCTAGACTCTCTATCTTAGACTTGAGGTTTTCTAGGTTTTTCTCGGCTTTATACGCTTGAGCCCATAGAAGTTCGTTTTTCAGGGATTCCAGAATCTTCTGAAGTTTAAGCTTCTCGAGATAGCGTCTATACTCCTCATCCCAATACTCCAAGTTTCTCTTAGCCTCTTCAACAAGTCTGTCTAGTGTTTTCTCTTCTTCAATAAGTTTTGCAAGTCTATCTCTAGCTTCAAGCACGTTCTTACGGTAGCTACTTAAACCTACGGCTTCTTCAAGCATAGACAGCTTCTCGTGAGACGGAACATATGCGAAGGATGCCACCATGCCTTGATGCATTATGAGAAGCATATTGTCCGGGTTTATTCCGAAGTTTCCGAGGATATCAACAACATCGGCTTTTGAAACAGGCTTATTATTCGCGTAGAAGCGGTATTCTCCGTCAACTCTTAAAACTCTTGAAAGTCTGAAAACGTCAGATTTCCAGCTAGGTATAGGCCGAACCCCTTCCTTGGGAGAATTATCCAAGACAACTGTAACCCTAGCTGTATCTTTCCCTCTGCGGATTAAATCGCTAAGTCTTCTACCGCGCTCTGTATACGCCTGTCCAAGCGCGATAGAGATTGCGAGTAGAATGCTAGATTTACCTGCTCCATTTGGACCGCAGACTATGTTAAGCCCGGGTTTAAGTCTAACTCTACCATACTCATAACTCATGAAATTTTCAAGTATAACCTCTCTGATTAGCAAGTATGTTCCTCCGAACAGAGTCTTGGACTGTCAAGTATACAGTCAAGGTAAGATTGTCAACACCTATAAGCATATCTCTAATAAACATTTACTATTCAATAGAGTGAAAATGGGATATTTTCTCTATTTTTGAAGAATTTTAAATGAACAGTTTTTAATTCTCCACGCCGCTACCATAGATATCTCAAAGGTTATCTTAAGAGTAAGACGTAATAAGTATAGATTTAGGTGGGAGTAGCCCATCAAGTAGAGGAGGTAAAGGGGCATGGTATTTTACCTCAACGCAAGTAACCTAAGTTTAGTTCATATGTTCTAGGCGTTAGAACAGACATTCTAACATTTAGCATTAAAGGGATGAAGGTGTATCAATTAATTTGATGATTTCATGGTAAGCTGGAGAATATTTAAACCTCAAACCAAGAAAAAATTGGCTTTAACTCTTCCAATTGCTCTTCTACTGAGTGTGTGTCTATCGTCAACATACCTAAACGTGAAAAGTAATACTTCGTCAAGTAATCCATGCCAAGGTGTACAAGCTCACACGGCTTTGAGAAGATTCTCATCCTATGAAGAATTTATAAACTTCATAAATAGGAGCTTAAGCTTTCCATGGTTTCTGGGAAATGGGGAAAGAATCGTTATACTTCCAGCTACTGGGATCGAAGCTAAATCTACGGCTATAGGCGTAGACTATTCGAGGACGAATATTCAAGTTGAGGGTGTTGATGAAGATGATGTTGTGAAGACTGATGGAGAGTACATATACTTAGCTCTTGGAAGAAGGGTTTTAATAATTAAGGCGTATCCACCTGAAGAAGTGAGTTTTTCGGCGGAGATAAATGTAGATGGTGTAATTTCAGGGATCTTCGTGAGCAATAAGAGGCTAATCGTAATTTCTAGTGGTGTTCATAGCTATGTGAAAAACGCGAAGAGCGATTCTATGGAGAGGAGGGAAATGTTGTTTGTGGAGCCAAGTGTATTGGTGCTTATTTACGATGTGGAAAACGCTGAAACCCCTATACTAGTTAGAAATGTCACAATGAGCGGTGTATACTTCAGCTCTAGGGTGATCGAAGATTACATCTATGTTCTAACGTTTTTCCCAATATATTTAAGGGATAGGGAGCCTATTCTTCCAGAGGTAGTTGACGGTAGACGTATAATAAGGGTTGAGCCGACATCGATCTACTACTCAAATAGGTCGGATTTCTATAACACTTTCACCATTATCGCTGCCATAAACATCCAAGACGTAAGTGAACCCATTACATATGAGACTTTTCTATTTGGATACGCTAGTTGCATATACGTCTCTTTAAACAACATATATGTTGCTATACCAAGCTATTCCGAAAGCGGTGGAATTACTGAGATTCATAAAATTCGCATTGAAGGTGGCAAGGTAAGATATGAGGTAAGTAGCTCAGTTCCAGGTATGGTTCTAAATCAGTTTTCAATGGATGAATTTGGCGGTTATTTTAGGATAGCCACCACGGTGAATACATGGGTGTTTAAAGGTTTGAAATCTACGATTGCTTTACGTAAAGATGAGAATCCAATAATTAGCAATGTCTACGTATTAAACATGAGCTTGGCCGTTATTGGTGGAATTGAAGGGTTGGCACCCGGTGAACAGATGTATTCGGCTAGATTCATCGGTGATAGATGTTACTTGGTGACCTTCAAAAAAGTTGACCCACTATTCGTCATAAGTCTTGAGAACCCGACTAATCCAAGAGTGCTTGGTAAGCTTAAAATACCCGGTTACTCGGATTACCTCCACCCCTACGATGAGAACCATTTGATAGGTATAGGTAAGTGGACTATTGAAGCTGGAGAGGGGGATTTCGCATGGTTTCAAGGTGTGAAAATATCGCTTTTTGATGTAAGCGATGTTGAGCATCCAAAGGAAATAGACAGCATTATAATAGGTGATAGAGGGACAGACTCACCAGTTTTACACAATCATAAGGCTCTACTGTTCGATAGAGACCTTAATCTTCTTGCGATGCCAATCCTATTGGCTGAAATAGATGAATCTAAGTATCCAAACGGTATTCCTTTGAACACCTATGGAGATTACGTTTGGCAGGGTTTATACGTCTTCAACGTAACTGAGAACAGTATAAGCCTAAGGGGTAGAATCACACATATAGAGAATCCAGAGGATTTCTTTAAGAGTGGATACTGGTTCTACTCCGAGTATGCAGTTGAGCGGGCGCTCTATATTGGTGGCACTCTCTACACGGTCTCGAATAGGATGATAAAGATGAACGATTTAAGAAGCCTGGAGGAGATAGGTAGCATAAAATTTCCTTAAACAGCGAATGAAGTAGTCTTTCAGTACTACTATTTTTAAAAAAAGTAATATTTATATTTGCGGCTTGCAAATAATTGTAGGGTTTTCTATGCACATACCCGATGGCTTCCTAGACCCCGCAGTGATTATACTCACTTATGCTATGCTTGCAGTATATGGATTTTTTGCATTTAAGAGGATTAAAAACTCGTTGAATACTGAGAATACTCCATTGGTATCGGTTTTATCCGCCAGTATATTCGCAGCTCAAATGTTAAATTGGCCTCTACCCGGTGGAACTAGTCTTCATTTTGTTGGAGGTGCCTTAGCTGGGATAATGCTTGGCCCATGGCTTGGCTTTCTAACAATTTTCATAGTGCTTGTCGTTCAATGTTTGGTTTTTCACGATGGCGGGATAACTGCTCTCGGAGCAAACTCTCTAAATATGGCTATAATAGACGTCTTAGTTGGTTATGCAATCTATCAGTTTACGGTTAAAACCTTTAAAGCTAAAGATTTCCCTCGCATAGTGGCTGCTTTCCTCGGAGGCTGGCTGGGAATAACGCTTGCTGGCATAGCATGTGGACTTGAAATAGGGTATTCTCAAACCTTCCCCTATGGTGTGTCTATAACTGTACCGATTATGGCTGGATGGCATGCAGCACTTGGTGTAATCGAAGGCATTATAACAGCTTTAACAGTAGCCTATTTGAGGAAGAGAGCTCCCCATATAATGTTCATGGAGAGGTGAATTTTAATGGATTCTTCAAGATGGGTCTTTCATAAGAAGGCTTTGACGTTGATTTTAGCGCTAATAGCGATCAGCCCAATATTTGGAGTGTTATTGGCAGATATAGTCGGTTACCATGAGCCGCTCGACGTCGCTGCTGAGGCTTTAAATCTCCCAGACTTAACTGAGTTGATAAATTGGACCCCATTCCTAGATTACACCATCCCCGGGTTGCCCGCTGAAGTTGGTTATATTATAGCTGGATTTATCGGCGTCTTAATAATATTCGGCTTAGGTGTTTTATTAAGTAGAATGGTAAGGAGAACTTGAAATCTAAAAGTTTAACATTCAGATTTTTAGAGGAACTCGCAGAAGCGTTCAGATCGTTAGACAATGTTCAAAGCGATTTACCGTTTAATCCAGCAACTGCTACGCTTTCAGCTTTAATTTTAACTGGGACAGCCGCTCTCAGCTACAACTTAAAAATTCTAATAGTTATACTGGCTGTAAGCACAGTGTTACTATTCATTTTAAACCGTCAATCTCTAGGCTCGTGGATTAAAACTATACTATTCGTCTTAATCTGGGCCTCTATAGTTTCAGCTCCTCTACCGTTTATAACTACTGGGGAGGTTTTAGCGGAACTTACCATCGGGTCGGTGGCTTTAAAAATTAGCTTTGAAGGAGCACGTTTAATGGTATTCTTCACGGCTAGAGTTGTTACTTCAGTAGCAGTATTTACTAGTTTCATCATAGTCATGGGTTGGAGGGGGATAATCGCTGGGTTTGAGGAGCTACATATACCTAGGGAATTTTCTTTTATGCTCAACCTGTCGATCATAAGTATACCCGTATTTTTAAGGGAAGCTTTGAACATGCTCTTAGCAAGGGAAGCACGTATGATGAGAAGGAGTAGGATAAGGAGTGCTTGGAGTGCACTGGCAACTGTTATTGGAGAACTCATGCTGAGAGGATATGAACGGGCGTGGAGACTCGATAAATCGATAAAAGCTAGAAGTTTTAATGGAGCAGGAAAGTTTAAAACAGTTTACCCTCATTTAAGGGCTAGGGACGTGGCGCTATTTTCACTTGCCTCAACAGTTCTCCTGTTGACGATTCTAGAGGGGTGTAACGATGTTGTTAAAATTGGAGGGTATCTACTTTAAATATCCTGGAGAAGTTGAGGTTTTAAAGGGAGCATCTCTCTCAGTAGACAGAGGTGAAGCTGTAGCACTCATAGGACCTGTTGGAAGCGGTAAAACCACACTTCTGATGATTGCGGCTGGTCTTCTTGAACCTGAAAGGGGAACAGTTCTTCTAGACGATAAACCTCTGAAAGACCAGTTGCCAGAGGCCCGTGAGAGGATAGGATTAGTCTTCCAGAACCCTGACGACCAGGTTTTTAATTCAACGGTTTACGATGAATTAGCATTTGCCTTACGCCAGATACACGGCTCTACTAGTGAAGTTGATAGGATTGTTAGAAAAGTTGCTGAGAGGTTTAACATGACACATTTGTTGAATAGACCACCGTATAGGTTGAGTATGGGTGAGAAGCGTATAGTTACATTGGCTTCGATAATAGCCTACAACCCAGATGTTCTACTACTCGATGAGCCAACTGCTAATGTAAGCTTAAAAATCATAGAAAGTATTAAAAGCGTAGTAGAAGAGTTTAAGCGGTCTAATAAAGCCGTAGTTATAGCCTCACATGACGCAGAATTTATCGCTGAAACATCCGACCGCATATATGTAATGAATAATGGTGTTACAGTAGGCGGCTTAAATTCCAAAACGATCCTATCCAATGATGAGTTGCTCACGATGGCCGATCTGAAGGTCAATCCATCTAAAAGGGTTTAATGATGCGCTTATCTAGAAGCGTTAAGTTAGAGGCTGCATCGGTAACACTTCTATCGTTTATCCTAAGCTTTTACTTGCCTTATTTAAATACGCTTGAGGCAGAATATCCCCCGCTTTCCATTGAATTCCTCCAGCCCACGTTGATTGTTCCTTCCGTTGGAGGCTTGCCTGTGGCATATCAAAATGGAGTGCCATTCCCCTCGTTTGAAATTCAAGAGTCCAGGATATACTTAGACCTTGGAGGTGTTTGGAAGGCGTATTATGAGGGGGAAGGTAGTTACTTGTGGAGCTTGTTTCAGAGGACTCCTGAAGTTTTAAGTAAACTTGAAGCCTACGGATTCCATACACTAGAGTTTAACGATTCTTCCTGGGAGGATGAAAATATACCTTCTAGCAATAACGTTCGAGGGGGTAAGCATGAAGGTTATCAGGGTGTAATTTGGTATCGGAAGCGGTTCTCCATCCCTGATGGGTTTAAAGGTATGTACGTTGGATTGGTATTTCAAGGTTGCAATTATGTGGCTGACGTGCGGGTTAATGAGGCCTATCTAGGATATCATGAAGGCGGCTTTACACCGTTTGTTTTTGATGTGACTGATAAGCTTAACTATGGCGGTGTAAACCTTATCACGGTTAGAGTCCACAACGTAGCATGGGATACTACAAACATTAGAGTCCCGTATAGAAGATGTGATTGGTGGAATTATGGAGGCATATACAGAGAGGTTTACCTTGAATTTCTGCCAATAGTGCATATAGCTAGGGTAGATGTGACACCGTTTAAGGTGGAGCCGACTTATGGTTCACCCCCTAACCTATATATACGCAGATAGACTGGGGCTTATGGTTTGGGAGGAGATACCAGTTTACTGGTTTGACGATGAGGCTTATAGGGTTCAGCTTGAGAGGGGGATAGCCAAACAGATGTTTCTAGAGATGGTTTTAAGAGATTACAATAGACCTTCAATTATATTCTGGGGTTTAGGTAATGAAGGGAGTGGATACGATAATAGAGTGAAGTTTCTCAGAGACCTATCTGAAGCGTTAAAACTCATAGATGATCATAGACTTAAGTCTCAAGCCCACGTGTGGAATCCATGGGATACGTCTTGGATTGATGGAGGTTTAGATATCCCAGGCTTCAACCTTTACTTCGGAGTTTTCTACGGTTCATTGAATGACTTAGAGTACGCATTAGATATGTTCCATCAGCTAAACCGTGAAACGGCAATCTTAGTGACGGAGTTCGGTTTATGGTCTGGTGGAGGTGTAGGAGAAGAAAGGCAAGCTCGATATTTCGAGGAGGCTTGGGTTAAAATAAGCTCTAAACCATACGTTGCTGGGGTCTGCTGGTGGACGGCTTTCGACTACGATAGCATGATAAATTTTAACACTTTCGGAGCCGTCGACTGGAGTAGAAGTAACACTAAGCTTTTGTATAAGGCTATCGGTGAGAGGTATAGAAGATGTAGAACTGTCATTGAATCCAATGAATTCTTAAGGGACTTAAGCGTAAGTTTAGCGTTAGCTTTTACTACAACCCTCATTCTAAGCGTAGTTTTCCATTTAAAGTTTAGAGTGGAATTACGAGAAAATGGCAGTATTTACTTTTTAATAGCTGGAGTTTATCTTCTCTTAAGCATTGTAAGTCTATCTTTAGCATTTCTCTCCTTCCTAGCCTCAGCTTGGATTCGTCAACTTGTGATAATAGCTGCAGTTTTTCTGGCAATAGGGGTATCATCCTTATTTTAAGCCTCCTAATAATACTTGGAAGAGTCAAACGTAGGAAACATAGCGACCCTACTCCGCTTTTTAAAGCTTCATGGAATTACTTCAACTGTATTATTAAAAGCTGGGTATAGAAGCTTATCCTTATCCACCAGCCCATTGACTACGAGCTTTTCAATAAATGGTTTAACCTCTATAATTCTCCCGACAAGACACTCAGTGGCTTCGCATATGCCTTTAAACCCATCAATCCCCCATAGCCTCTCAATATGTGTATATAGACATCTACCTCCGCATGCCTGAAAGATGTGGCAACTTGTACAAGGCTCACCTATGGTTACTTTATTTGGTAAATTCTCAGGCTTTGAATTGTAGATATCCCCAAGTTTAGCCCATGCGACATCTACAGCTATAGGACAGGCTAATATGGTGCCGTCGGTTAATATGGAGAAGCTTTCTACGCCTGCACCGCATGGGGGGTTTGAACCGTTTAAAATAAGCCTCTTCAATATTCCTTGGAAAGGTGCCAGTCCAGGTATTCTACCTTCAGAGAGTTTTTCAATCCAGAGCTTCACTAGAGCGTTTAAACCTGGTTTATAATTCTCCTCTAGCCACCTTCTGAAGTTTTTCCATCTGGGGCTCCAAACCACGTTGAGTTGCCAGTGTATATGGTCGAATATATCTAAACCTATTAGATGGGTTACCTCCCTGTATATGTCGCTCTGTTCTGTAACAGTCATTCTCGCAACGATGTCTCCTTTAAATCCAATATCTCTAAGCCATCTAGCAGTTTTTAAAACCCTCCTATAAACACCTCGTCCCCTATATGCATCCGTGACACTTTCAACACCGTCTATTGAAAGCAATATGGTGTTAAATTCTCTCCAATAGACTGGATCGAGGCTTTCAGCCAATAAACCGTTGGTTTGAATAATATAAATTGCATCCAGACGATCCATAAGCTTAACTATGAATTGCCAATTCAATAGCGGCTCTCCACCGTAAAATGCTACTACTGGGCTGGAGTCTTGAGATAGGAAATCTACAAGTCGTTCAACCCTGTATTTAACCTCCCATGGGACGAGATGTTTCGGAAAGCTCCCTCCACAGTAGGAGCATTTAAGATTACAACGACCAGTTGTGAAGACTATGTAAAGCATCCTAGGGTTTAAATTAAAAAAGACTGAAGTTTAAGGTTTCACTGGCGTTTATAAATGGTCATGTCTGATGGATGGTTCCATCTTTGAAACCCATTGGCTACAATGGTGGAGCATAACTTTAAACCATATGAGTAGCCGATATCTACGGGTCGTTTAAGATGGAGTAGAACAAACCTTCTGAAGAGTTTCGCCTAAATTTTCCCTTGAGGGATACTACTGGGACTGTGAAAGAAGTTTGGAAATCGAATTATACGTATTTCTCCGCAGCTTGGGAGGTTATCTTTGCCCATTCCCATAGACGTTGAGGCTGATATTTTACAGTGCTTATGTCTTTCATGTGTATTTCCACTATACAGTTGAACTCCCTAGCCTTCTTCAACTTCCTCTCCATATCCTTTTGTATTTCTTCAGGGTCCCAGTCTGAAGCTGTTAGAACGGCTGGATTCGGCTTCCAAGCGAATACGAATTCGTCTCGAACGTTTTCAACAGCTTTATCGAAGTCTATGAATGGGCTCATTGAAATTTTACGTAGCCTGGGAATATTCCTCTTCAGGATATCTACTCTATTATGTAGCGGCTCGCAACAACCGTAGTAGTTCAACCCCCACTTCTCATACCAGCGTTTCTCATGTTTTAATGCAAACTCCTCGTGCATAGCTGGAGATGCAGCTGCGAAAACTTGAGCAGCACCAACACCCCATAAATTCATCGGGTCATCTCTTAAAAGACCGAGCTTTTCATACTGCTCCAATCTATGCAACCAGGCGTCGATCATTCTATCGACGAGCTTATGTACGTAGTTTGGTCTATGGTATATATCTATGAGTATTTCTTTCACACCAGTCCATTGTACGAGTTCATCCCAGGGTGCAAACCAGAAGGAGGAGATGCCGCGTCTTTCGACCGGTACAATGTCTTCGAAAATGTCGCATAGTATTTGGAATTCTCTCTCGGCTCTATCGTAGTCAAACGCTACTTTAGGCATTTTAATCTTCTCAATATCTTCTTCGCTTTTAATCTGTACGTGGAATCTGTGGGAAACCACGGGGTTTCTCTCATCTGTTTTCACGACATCCTCCTGCACGTAGATGCCGAAGCCCGTATCGTAGATATAATCTTGCATGGGCTGTACAATTACGGGGTCTAAACCGGGATATTCAAATCTAGGGTCTTCCACAGGTACGCCAAGCCTATGATTCCACTTGTAGATTATACGTCTAAGCCTCTCTTCATACCTCCGGCATAGGGGATGCTTCGTCTTAAGTTTGAGTTCACCGTAGACGTCCATCTCATGCCAAGGCATCTCGTAAATGTACACGATCGGTTTAACCAGCTCTAGATTGTTTATCCTCTTCTGCAATTCCACGTACTCCTCGTTAATGGGTGATGTAGCGATTTCAACGATCTGTCTCCCAAGCCCTCTTAAAACCTCTTTATCACTCTGCGGGATTTCCTCATACTTCTCCCGGCGATTCACCAAAATCCACCTACAATCCTCTACTTTCCTCTGATTTTTAAACTTCCGCTTTGAATCTACCTCTATTAGTGTGAGGAAAATACCGGTAGAAGTTTACATATTTGGTTGTGAATGGGCCGCGGATTCCGCAAAGCTTACATGCTTCTTGGGAAGAAAGCGAAATTATTCACGTATATGTCTTCTCGATGCTCGATAAGAGCTTTTTCACCTTTTCTATAAAGCTTTCGGTGTCTTCGATGACACCCTTAACGTGCTTTTCGGTAGCCCAACCTTCATAGAAGTTTACATGCATGGAGCTGACTGACCTCCAAAGCCTACCCAGCTCCTCGTCGTGGGTTTCTTCTACGAGCTTACTCACGTATTCCTAAAGCTCCTTATGGCTTGAAAGTCTTAAACCTTCTCTCTTGTAAGCTAAACTTTTCAATGCAAACGCCGCAACACCCCAAGTCTTTTCTCCAGCCTGCATTAAATCCCCTTTAGCCAATTCATCCCTGGCCCGCCTCATCAAGTTCTTTGAAGCTTCCCAGTAGGATTCAGCCAGACCTGTTGGATCAACTAATTCGGCTATCAAGTTCAACACGTACCATTCGACTGAGACACCTTGTGCTTCAGCTACGTTCCTTAACTTTTCATAGATTTTTCTGGAACGTCTATAGTAACTATTCTACTTACGATGTTAATGAAGCGTACTCATGTATCAACTTTTAGAAGAATTCATCCATTTATAATAGAATCGTTTATGGGGGTCAAGTGTATGGGCTTTGTATATAACTCTTATATTTTAATATCCTCAAGAGGCTACGATGGTGCTGGCATCGTCATATATGTTACTGGGCGGTTGCCTATTGCGTCGATTTCTCTGACATCTAAAATCAAAATATGCACGTCTGTTAATAAATTCTAAATATACTTTATTATAGATGGTTATGTATAAACTCCTGTATGAGTCAGAATAGCAGTGTGGTTGAACCAGTAGATGTTCTTGAAATCCTCTGGAAGACGTTAAAAGACAATTATCCGATGATGGAGTACGCTGGTGTTTTAGATGATAGTTGGCTTGACGAATATAGGAGGAAAATCGTGGAAGTGTCTGACTGGGCTTCGGCGTACAGGCTTATGGAAGAGCTTGTGAATAGGCTGAATGATTATCATACGCGTCTTGAATGGCCTGGGAAGCCGACTCTATTGACGCCACCTGTTAAACTTGCATTTGTAAAGGAAGGACTTATAGTTGTCGCTGAAGCTGATTCATCAACATCTCTTAAACCCGGGGATATTGTTTTGGCAGTTGACGGTATAGATGCTATGGTTTTGTTTCGAACGCTTCTGAAGAGAGCCTTTGGTGCAACGGTTTATGCGAAGAGAAATTGGGCTTTAAACCAGATGTTGATAGGTGACCCTGAAAGCCCTGTAGAGCTGACTGTTTGTAGGCATTATGAAGGGGTTTTTAACGTTAGGCTTGTGAGAAGGAAGGAGTTGAGAGAGGATAGCGTAGTATCCTATAGAATGCTTGATGGAGGAGCTGGCTACATTAGAATCGCTGCTTTCACGGAGGGAGCTGGTTTTATAAAAATTTTTGATGACGCGCTTGAAAACCTCAGAGAAGCCAAATGTCTAGTGATAGATGTTAGAGATAATGGGGGTGGCTCAGATGGGCTTGCTGAAGCAGCTATAGGTCGGTTCATAGATCGACCCGTCCTATGCAGTATAAACTTTCAGAGGAGACCTGGAACAGACGTGTATGATAAGTTCATAGCTATTGCCAAGCCTAGAGGACCCTGGCAGTATAAGGGTAGAGTAGCAGTTCTCATAAACGCTGGTTGCTGTAGTGCATGTGAACATTTTGTCTCAGGTATGAAGGAGGCTGGTGCATTACTCGCTGGAGAACCTACTACTGGTGCATGTGGTTGGAGTAGACCTATAGATCTGCCTGGAGGAGCCATATTATACGTCTCTAAGACCTTCCCTATACATGGAAAAACCCCGTCGCCGTTAAATGGAATAAAACCTCATATAAAAGCTACACCCAGGCTAAAAGACCTTCAAGCAGGTAGAGATGTAGCATTAGAGGCGGCCTTAAAGACGCTGCTGAGTTCTTAAAATCCCCGTTTAGATACGTAAGTTTTCTAGTAGTAGTTAGCAAATCTTTAGCCCTTAATGATTTTTTATTAGTATATTGCAAGAGCCCAGCCTCAGGCTCTCCGTATGACCTCGCTCCCGTTTACTCCCACTTCTTTAGTCTCTCTTTAAACTCAACTGAAATCTTACTGATGACTTTTAACAAGCTTATCCATATAGTGACAGCGAAAATAACACCTTGACAACAGTACATATATTTAAAGGAAGTAGACTCTTCCTTCTAAGAAAGATCTTTACGTGGGTAATTTGAGGTTTCTTCACTTAATATTCAACATGACAAGTTAATAGCATATGAAAAATGTGTAGATGGTTTCTTCAAGTGGGAGTACTTATACAAGTCCGTCCATGTTAGACTCTTCTAAAGATGTGCTATCTTCTGAGGGGTCTGCGACCGTATTTGTTGACGAGTTGAAAGTATGCTTCGAGGTTTTCTATGGGGACGTTGTCTGGGATTGAGCCTGATACGTTTATGAAGTATCCTGGGTGTGAGCCGGCTGCTGTTAGACATCGTTTAACCTCCTTCTCTACGTCTTCTACTGTTCCGTATGTGAGAGTGCTTATATCAACTCCGCCTATTATAACCTTATCGTTACCGTATTTTTCGGCGATGTGTTTTAAGTCGCAGCACTCTTCTATTATGAATCCGTCTGCACCTGCTTCAGCGATGTCGTCGACTATACTGGTCATATTTCCATCTGTGCAGAAGAGGATTATAATGCCTTTTGATTTGAGTTCGCTCCAGAGCCTCTTGTACCATGGGAATATGTGTTTACGCATCCACTCATGTGGGAAAAATGGGCCTTGAGTTCCACATATATCGTCGTGGCTTATGAAGGCTTTTATGTCTGTTTGAGCCCAGGCTTTTGCTTGAATTAGGCTGAGTTCGCCGAATCTGTCTAGGAGCTTTTTGAATCGTTTGGGTTCGTAGTATGCGGCTTTAATGGTCCATTTGAGTCCGAATAGCATTATGAGCCACATGAGACATGTGAGGTATGTTCCTCCGGGTACTAGTTGGCTTTTGTATGTGGTTTGCATTCGGCTGTGTGTTTTCTGGAAGTGTTCAATCAATTCGTTTATGTTGGGTATTTCCCATGTTTCAAAGGGGTTGAACTCTAACACTTCGTCGATGGTTTTGACTGTGAATGTTTCATGCCAGGTTGTCGGGAATGCTTTAGACCATGAGTCTGCTCTTACTGTGAAGTGGTCGCCTCTGTTCTTTGCTGAGCTCCATGGGTGGAGTGGGTCGTATGTGAACCATATCATGTCTAGGTCGAGCTTATGGTAGGTTTTGCTTAAAGCTTCTTCTGGGTGTTTGAGGGGGTTTAAACCGGAGAGTTTGGCGATGAAGTCTGTATGCTGTATGAATTCGACTTGTGCTACTCTATCGCTCTCTTCGAGGTTTAGGGTTGAGATGGCGCGTTCGTAGCACATGTGTGTAGGCAATTCTGTTGGTTTGATTTTATTGTTTATATGTTTTTCCTCGGTTTATGTGTTTGAAGGTTTTGGGTGTGTTAAGCTTCTTTTTTTTCTGTTTTTCTTAGCCTACCCCCTCTAGTTTTTTCCATTATATATAAGGCTGTTATATCCATTGTGTGTTTTGTAATTTTCTTGTGGGGTATTGTGGTTATTTCAGTTCATTGGCTTGTGATACTTGGTATTTTACGCTATCTGGTGGCTGTTGGAGCTTGTACTTAGTGTTCTACGCGGTGTTGAGTTGCTTCGGATTATTTCCGGCCTACTTCGTCTTAAATACTCATAGGTTTAAATTATAAACAATATCTTTATATCGAATGTTTAGAATAGAAACTAAGGAATGTCTGAAGAGGTTTCATGTAAAGCGCCGCAGAAAATGCTACCGGTATGCGGGAAAGAGGCGGAAAACCTCTATATAATCTTAGCCTGTGGAGGTGCGGCTAACGTAGGGTTGATAGGCTACCTTGCTGCAGTGGAATTGACTAGAGAAGGGGAGGCTAGGATGTGTTGCATTACTCCTGTAGGAGCTGGGATACCATACTATGTAGATATAATGAAGAGGGCGAAGAAGTTGATAGTTGTAAATGGATGTCAAAATCAATGTGCTAGAAAAGTAGTTGAGCAAGCTGGGATTGATAAAATAGATTACAATTTTACTGTCGCAGATATTATAAAGAAATCTCCTACATTTGATATTAATAATGAAGACGTTAAGCTTGTTATGGATAAAATAAGAAAAGAAGCATTACATAATGATGTTAAAAATAATAGCTGATATAAAAACTAAAAGTTAAACATAATATTTTAAATGAATTTCTAAATACAAGTAAAAATTGAAAAATAAAAATATTAGCTCTTAGCAATTTAATTATTAACTTTGAATTATACATAGCTTACACTTCCAATCACATATTTCTTAAATAGAACTTTCTATCTATGTATTCAGACGGAGCAAAACCTAACACTTATTATTTACCTAGTGAAAATTGCATTTTGATGCTTGTTTTGCGTTTTCCATGGTCTTATTGGTCTCCACGTAGGGAGGCTGTGGTGCTTATACTGTTATTTGCATTGTTTATAGTTGGGCTTAGGTCTTACTTTGCGTTCTGCGACTATGTGTATGATACTTTATACGATGCTCTAGAAGATACGGCGGCTACGCTTAAGGGCTTCTGGCTCGGCAACTTCACACTACCAGCCGTTACTATGCCTCCAAGATACGGCTTCAACATGACGTACCAATTCCAGGTGAACGAGACTCAGGCGGAAATGCTTAAACAGTGGGGCTACAGGGCTAGAGTACTATTCTGGGGCGGCTGCACACTGCAAGGCACGTTTCACTTTCTAGAAAACTACAGAATCAACATCTCAACCAAACACCACTTTTCTCTTGAGTACTTCCCGATAATAGACATAAAAGTAGTCTACGTAGCCTACATATGCTCGGGACCTTAAAGACGTAAAAGCATAAATCGAGAACATAATCGCCCGAGATGAAAATGTGAAAGCACTGGCAGACTACTCGCAGTACACAGACGCGTAGCACCCACTGGCGGAAGCATTAGAATAAACGTGTTCAGTGATGAACTTTAACAATGTTCAGATAGTTATTTTACTACTCTGATTTTTTACGTTTTGAGGGGGCTCGACGAGCATTGCCTGTTTTCTACAATCTTCTTCGTCTTCACTTTTGTTTAGTTTCCTTTAACCAGAGCGATGTTGCTTATAAAAAAATGATGAGAAATTCATTTGTTAAAGTGCTTCTAAGTTGCATCAGCAGATGTTTGCTTGAACCTTTCCTCTAACCCATATTTTACTGATGATGGTCCCAGCATTTTATCAAATTTCACGTGCATTACTTGTCCAGGTATCTTGAAGCCAGCCGCCGATTTCACAATTGCCTCGCCAGGTGGTAGGGCCCCGAGAAGGCTGGCAAAAGTTTCCCCTAAATCTTCAATGATCCTCTTTCTATCAACGTCTTCAACGTTGAAGCATACAAAGTTCTGCTAAAGCTCTGTTGTTACGGCCTTGCTTACTAAGCTTAACCTTCTTGCCACAAGCCATAGTGGGCAGCCATTTCTTCCTCCCTCCGTCGCCAATCTCATCCAAACTGGGTCTATTTCCCCTCCATAAAACTTCTCAGGCGCTATTCTATGGGCTTCATCTGAGACAACTATACAGCCAAACTCTTTATTCTGCGTTGCCTCCTCCCATATACATTTAGCTAAATATATGCCCATCCTCTTTTTGATTTTCGAGAAACAGTCATACTACAGGCCCTCTGTGGATTGATGCAGCATATGGATCTGTTTAAGAAACTCATTAACATTATCCGTTGAGAGGACTTTTTCAGATGATATGATAAGGATCAATTGATATGGCATCATTGCATTTTGCTGGAACTCTATTTTCAAACCAAATTGCCGTCCAGTTTGCTTCAATTTTTTGATCACTAGATTAAGGTCGTCATAGTTGAATACGTTAAAGGATGTTATAAAAATCATTTTTTCTGCCTCCAATCTTAGATCGCCCTGCACCAGACCCCTATCTATAACAATTTTTATGGCTTTAACAGGTCCAAGGAACCAGAAATGACCAACATTTGCCGCCCATTCAAGTTGACTCAGGTCAAGTCCATCTCGCCCATATGATCTACCACATGGCGCGATATCTGGATAACCCTCCCTCTCGAGTAAAACATTCTCTGGATTTGAGGAAAAAACACCCTTCCGGCAAAGTTCACTAATTACGGAATAAACGACTTTTGGATTCAAACCTGAAGTGCTCACATGTCCTCCCTACTTTAAACTGTTATTTAAATAAATAACATGACGCACGGGTGGCAAATGATTGAAAGCAGGTATGTGAATCCCGTGAAACTATACATCGTTGATTCAATCGGAGAGAGAAGTTGCGAGCACGAGTTTGACACATCACTTAGCCAGAGAGTTACTAGTGGGATTAAGGAGGTTGACAATGGGGTAGATGAAGTACTGCGCTTTAAGAGCTATTATTCGAGAAGATTCTGCATTTTAAATATTCCAGATGTTGGTAAAAGGTCTGATAGTGCCGTGAAAGAGGCTACTTAAGGGTTGCTCTAATAGCGGAGTACGCCTATAAGTATCGTATGAAGAGGTAATGGAGGAGGATTGACGTGAGCCTGTATGAAAAGCTTTTGTTTAGAAACATGCCGAAGCCTGAAGAATTTATTCTGAAGACTGGTAGAGACTACTGGATCCCAGGTAAGGGGCGTGGAAGTAGCTACAACATGCTTTTGACACCTGAAAACTTCAATGAGTGGTATAGCACGGTTAAAGAACGGGGTAGAGCGTGGATATCGGTATGTTACTACGCGGCTGAAACGGACAGCAAGATGAATTTGACTTGTAAGCCCAGCACATTTGACACAGTAGTATACGACTTCGATATACCTCTTCCTAAAGAGCAGTGCATAAGGCTTAGAGAGGAAGACCCTGACCGCTTCAACAGTCTTCTCGAGAAGGTTAGAATCGAAGCTTTAAGACTATACTGGCACCTCTCTAACAGGTTCAACTGTACGCCTATGCTTGTATTCACGGGTAATAGGGGATATCAAGTGTGGCTACTACTTGAAAAACTCTACCAGCCATATACTACAAGATGGCCTTCCGCTATTATCTCACGGGTCTAACTTTCGATAAAGAGCTTGATACTCAAACCGCAGACCAGGCTAGACTTATTAGAGTCCCATACACTAGGCATGAGCATGGAGGATTGGCCGTACCTTTAAACCCTAAGACGTTGAAGCCTCTGAAGCTTGAAGAGGTCGTCTCTGAGCTTAAGCCAGCAACCACACAGACTCTAGAGGAGCTGATAGGTGTAGAGCCTCTCGAAATACCTAAGCCGATATCGATTGATGTGAAGAGAGGTAGTAAAATACGTCCATGTATTGCATCGGCTTTAAAACAGCCCCTACATGGTGGAAGTGGACATTTAATGAGACTTGCCATAGCGGTCGAATACCTCAGCATGGGATATCACGTAGATCAGGTCGTTGAACTATTCAAAAGCCAGCCAGACTTCAGTGAGAAACTCACACGTTACTACATAGAGCATGCTAAGAAGAAAGGGTATAAACCCTTCAAATGTATGACCATACGTAGACTAGGCTATTGTCTAAGCGAATGCCCAATTGGAAAGAAGGAGGTGTAAAGCTAAGGTTTGACGAAGCTCCAATGCTCCAATAGAAGCAGACGAAATAAGAGTTCAAACTACAGGATAGAACTTACCGTAAAGAAGCTTCTACTTGAAGCCTTGGAGGAAAAAGACCCTGAAAGAGCTGTCGAATTATTTTTAGCGGCTAGACTTATCAAGACATCGCATGAGAATATGACTGGATCTTCTTAGTTAATTCCTTCAAGTACCGTGTGTACTTGGGATAATGTTGGTCGGCCTGTTCTCTGAGCCACATGTAGTGTCTACCTCCTATGGTTCTAGGTTTACGTCCGTTTATGAAGTCTGCAACGGTTTCGGGAATTCCTGAGAGAACCATCTTGTTGTATGCGAATTTCCTTACATATTTCAGTTTCACGAGTTCCACATGCCTATGAATGAAACTTTTAACGGTATTTCTGCACGGCACGTTCCCACTTTCAGCTAATTCTCTAACCATTTTAGCTGTTTCATCTCTCATATACACATATAACCCAGACTTAGTACCTCTCTCCAGTCCAAGTGTATACCTCGAAAACCCTCTCAGACTTTCAAGCCTGTCAGGGTTAAATACTCTAAGCATATGCAATATGTGAGCTTGTCTGAGGCCACTATCAAGCGTAACCTGGTATAAGACGTAATATTTGAACTCATAATTCTTAAGTTTGATAAACGTTTCGATGAGTTCAGGCTCCTCAATCTCTTTGTAATCCACTCCCGTTCTAATTTTAGGTATAGCTTTCCTTAGTCTATTCAGAAAATCCTCAGGATAACTTTCCACGACTTCGTAGAAGTTGAATAAGTTTCTAAGAGCTTTATCTAGGTGGTCTCTTCCTCTTTCACATGAGCTGAATAATTTGATTACATCTTCGGGACATGATATGATGCTCACGTATTTGTCTAGATAGCTCATCATGTCTCTAATGTACTCCCTACTCCTGCCCTTAGATTCCATGAACTTGATAAACCTGTCCTTAACATCCTCACCCCATCTAATAGCTAAGTCGGCTTTTAGAGGCAAACCTTTAAGAGCCCTCTCAGCTATCCCATACGCCTTTATCAGCCGCTCCACGGTAAAACCACCGTTTAAATCGAAGGACGGTCCTAGGACCGTCCCATCCATAGAGTTAAAATAGCCCAGATTTAAGCTTATTTCGTCAGAAAGATGCGGTGGGCGGGATTCGAACCCGCGAACCCCGCCGTGGCAGGGCGGTATCTTACCAGGCTAGACCACCACCGCATCTAGAAGGAAGAAAGCTTAGGGGGAGATATAAGCTTTAATTTTTAAGTTTATTCAGTTAAAAGCTCCACTTTCATCGTATCTTTCTGATATCTTGTGACTCTGACTATTCCATTTACTTCGAGTTTAAGAAGTATCTTCATAAGCTGGTTGAAGCTGAGCTCTTCATATTGTTCTTTGAGTTTTTCAAAGAGTTCTTTGTCTGTTAGACCGCCCGGGTTTTTGATTAAAAGCTCTACTACGGCTGTGTGCAATGGAATCCTCATGTTTTCACGTAACCGGAGTTGCTGGTCTAGTTAGTTTGATTTGCTGCTGGAAGATTGACCTATACCATTTATCTAAGTCTGGAGTTATTGAGGGCTTGATAACTTCCATAACCTTTCTGAAGTCCTCCATTTTAACTTTCCCACCGGTTTCGGGGTTTCTCCTGATAGCGTTCATAGCAGCTTCCCTACATATTGCTGCTATATCAGCACCAGTATAACCCTCTGTCATAGCAGCAAGTTTTTCAAGGCTTACATCATCGTCTAGAGGCATGTTCTTAGTATGTATTTTTAAAATTTGAAGCCTAGTCTTTTCGTCCGGGGGAGGCACGTATATCAACCTGTCGAATCTACCAGGTCTTAAGATAGCCGGGTCAACCATGTCAGGCCGGTTAGTAGCAGCTAAGACTACTACGTTCTCAAGTGTTTCAATACCATCGAGTTCTGTTAAAAGTTGGCTTATAACGCGTTCAGTAACCCCTGAATCTCCAAATCTAGCCCCTCTCGGAGGGACAAGAGAATCTATTTCGTCGAAGAATATTACGGCTGGAGCAGCCATCCTAGCCTTTCTAAAGATCTCTCTAATGGCTCTCTCCGACTCTCCAACCCACTTGCTGAAAACCTCAGGTCCTTTTATACTGATGAAGTTTGCTTCACTTTCAGTGGCTACTGCTTTTGCCAGTAGTGTCTTACCACATCCTGGAGGACCGTAGAGTAGAACACCCTTAGGAGGCTTAATACCCATGTTTTCGAAAAGTTTAGGATTCTTTAAAGGCCATTCCACGCTCTCCCTAAGCTGTTGTTTGACGTCTTCTAAGCCTCCTATTTCATCCCAGTGCACTGTCGGAACTTCAACTTCAACTTCCCTCATCGCTGTAGGAGTTATCTCTCTGTATGCCTGCATGAAGTCACTCATGTTTACAACCATCTCCTCTAAAACCTCTGGTGGTATTGTAGGCTCTTCCAAGTTTATTTTTGGGAGATATCTTCGAAGGGCTTTCATAGCTGCTTCTCTACATAATGCTGCTATATCGGCACCAGTGTATCCATGTGTTATTTCAGCCAGTTTATTCAAATCCACGTCTTCAGCTAGAGGCATTCCTCTAGTGTGTATTTGGAGGATTTCATAGCGGCCGTTCTTATCTGGTATTCCGATTTCAATCTCTCTATCGAATCTACCTGGTCTTCTCAAAGCAGGGTCTAGTGCATTGACTCTATTCGTAGCACCTATGACTATGACATTTCCACGACTCTCTAAACCGTCCATCAACGCGAGTAGTTGCGCTACAACCCTACGTTCAACTTCACCTGTGACTTCTTCACGTTTGGGAGCTATAGCGTCGATTTCATCTATGAATATTATGCTAGGCGCATTCTCCTGAGCTTTTTGAAAGATCTCTCTAAGTCTAGCTTCAGATTCACCGTAAAATTTACTCATGATCTCAGGTCCATTTATACTGAAGAAGTTTGCTTCACTCTCATTTGCTACTGCTTTTGCCAGTAGTGTCTTACCACATCCTGGAGGACCGTAGAGTAGAACACCCTTAGGAGGCTCTATACCAAGTCTCTGGAAGAGCTCTGGATGTCTAAGCGGTAGTTCAACCATCTCCCTAATCTTCTGTATGGCTTCCTTCAATCCACCTATATCTTCATACGTGACCCGTATGAGGCCAGTCTTCTCAGGAACTGGTTCAGATAGGACTTGAACGTTTGTCCTAGAAGTAATTATAACAATACCATGTGGAATCGTTTTAGTTACACGGAAGTGGACTGCACTTCCGAATATTGAAACTTGAATAGTGTCTCCTGCGACTAATGGCGCTTCGAGAATACGATTTTTAACGAACTCGTAGAAACTCTGGTCTACGCCAGGAATTGTCACATTAACGGGTGCGAGGGTTACAGATTGAGCTTCTCTAACAACAGCCTTCCTAACAGATACATACTCATTTATGGAGACCCCTGCGTTCTTCCTGGTTATCCCATCCATACGTATTATGTTTTTGCCAGCATCCTCTGGATATGCAGGCCATACAACGGCTGCGGTCGACCTCTTACCCTTAATCTCTACGATATCTCCAGGAGTCACTTCTAAATACTCCATTGTTTTCGCATCTATCCTAACCTTCCATCTTCCAACATCCCTCTGATGACTTACTTCTGCAACTCTAAGTTTAATCTCCTTAGCCATAATCTCACTCTTTTTAGGGTTTTCCAAAGCAAAAAGTGCTTTCGAATTATTTAACTCTATCGGAGAGTCCTACATCTAAGACTAGCTGCTAAGGCTAAGTTGAATCTTCTATAGAATTACGATTGCGTAAAAGCTCTACTATCAATCACCATTTAAGCGTCAAGTACGTTTAAATCTTATGCGGTAGACCATGTTTACTTTAAAAGTTTTGTGGCTTAAAAGTATATATGGTGTATGCGAAGTGAATGTATAATGTGAAGTCTAAAGTCTTAGTATTGCTCGTTCTTTTGGTCGCAGGTTTTCCAGTTGGTCTCTACGGTTATGGCTATGTGAAGACAGCTGAAGTCTTGAATAAGTCGCTAGAAACCATGGATGTGACGAGTTTTAAAGTCTTAGATGTATCACTACTTCCTCCAACGGCAGAGGTTGAAGTGATGCTAACTATTGAAAACCCTACGGATACATCCATCACTCTCAAATCAGTCTACTTTGAAGTATTTTTAGAAGATGTTAAGCTTGGAGAAGTAGTAACCGTTGGCAAACCTCTCCCGTCCAAAGGCGTTGCAACATTGGAAGGCGTGATGCGTATAAGAGCAAGTGTAATTCTAACGGCGATTAGAGACTACATGGAGCGTGGAAGTATAACTCTGAGGATTACTGGAAGCGTGACAGCATCTGCGACTTATCTATTCGTAACCGTAAGTCGTGACGCCTCAGTAAACTTGACGCGCGAATATAAACGTTATTGAAATGATTCTAAACTAAAGGCACAACCTCCACTTCTCACCTTGAGAATCGACCATTTTACTTAGGAAGGATGCCACACGGCCTTAGAATACAGCTTTAAGTGTTTGTCTTAAGTTTCTGAAGGTGTTTTCTCGGGTCTATATTATACCTCCTTAGGTTGAGTTTATCCACTACAGTTTACTCTGACAAGTTTATAAGTTGATGACGTGTTATTCGGTTTGATGTCTTAGGAGTGTGTTGAACCTATGTCTGAAGATAAAATCCCTACATCCGAGAAGTTGAAGGTTTTAGATAGTATTACAATCTATAAGACGGCTAAATGGTGGTCCGCAGTGGTCTTAGTTGAATCCTTCGGTAGAAGGCAAATAGCGATGTATGTCTGGTTAAATAGGAACGGCAGGTGGAGGCGTAACCAAAAGTTTACAATTCACAGTAAGGCGGAGTGGAGTCAGGTTAGAGAAGCCATTGAAAAATTCATTCCTCAATTAGTTATGTAAACTTCTAGCTTCATAGTCATAACCTGTAGAAGGGGTTTTGAGGATTTTTCCTCGAATCCCTGAAGGTGCATCAGAATGGGGGTATTAGCTTAAAAGTTTGGCTACGAATAACACTATGAAGCTACTCAGTGGGACTGTTATGTTGTCGTCTATTACGTATTCACCGATTTTCTCGAAGTGTTCTATTAGGCTTGCTATTGAGGCTGCCACTAGTCCTGATATTGGGCTACTTATGTTGCTACTTAGGAAGTAGCCTATTGGAGCACATATTAGAAACATTGCTAGGTTTCCACTCCAATGCTTCGTCCTCTTCTTAAAGAGGAAGTTTCGAACTATTCCTGTTACTCCGTCACCCCAGCTCATGAAGAGTAGCGGTATTGCTGGTAGCCAGAAGCTTCCACCTGCTAAAACCCAGCCTATACCTATCATTAAAGCCCACATTAAGCTGAAGTTTACCTCGTATATGTTGCTCGGGTCTTGAAACCAGTACATGAGTTTTCCTGTTTTATGGGGTATGTAGCATAACAGGGCTAGTACTAGTCCTAGGGTTGATGGGATGATGGGTGTTTTGAAGATGTTAAACATCGGTATTAGGAGCGCTACGAGCCCTCCGGCTAGTATATGTATGATCTTCCTGGCGAAGTATACTCCGACGTAGTGGGCTTTTTCGTCGATGCCTAATTTTGATTCTGCTTTCCTCTTCACCATTTCATAGGATTTCTTAGATATTACTAGGACTACTGTTAAAACCCATGCGAATAGAATTGAAGCGTATAAAATTTCATCTAGCATTTTCCCCATCTCTATCTATAGTTTGAACATATTAAAAATTTCTATGGTTGTTTGCCTGTTTAAAGCGAAATTGTTAAATCTGAGGATATTTACCATTTTCACGGGTTTGATGAGCAACGATGTTTTGGATCGTATAGCTGTGAGGAATCCAGATTTAGAGTGGAGTATTGAGCCCACTGGTGAAACTGCTGTAACAGTTAAACGGAGGGGTTTCTTTGGAACTAAGGCTAAGAAGTATGTTTTCGATGAAATTGGCTCCTACGTTTTAAGGCTTATGGACGGGAGGAGGACACTTAGAGAAATCGCTCAAATACTCGCTTCTGAGAAGAATATGGACATTAGACAGGCTGAGGCCAGCTTGGTAAGTTACGTTAACCAGCTTCAGAGTAGGGGTGTGATAAAACTTCTACCAGCAGGTGGAAACGTTAAAATATGTCGAAGTTGCGGGAGGGAAATACCTTTAGAGGCCATCTACTGTCCATACTGCGGTATCAAACAGTTTTAAACAGTTATTAGCCTGTTAATCGGTTTTCATAGTAGAGGCGTATCTATGCCCAGGCTAGATTGGAGAGAGTACCTTTCTATGCTTGAGAAAAGCCCTTCTTCGCTGAGCAGAACCATTAACAGCTTAATGCCGCGAGACCCACTTAGAATACCGAGGAGTATTCAAATTTTCAAATTGAACTATTCTCTCTGGAACTTCCAAGAGGAGGTTTTAAACCGTATAGCAGGTTCGACTCTAATACTTGGACTTCCCACTGGCCTAGGTAAGACCTATATTGCCGGTGCTTATCTTATGAGAGAGTCTCAAGTTAAACCAATTAGAGTGCTTTTTCTAGTACCTTCAATACCTTTAGGTGTCCAACAGACTCTTTTCGCGAGAAGTATGCTCGAGGTTAAACACGCATACTTCATATCTGGAGCCATGCCCCCTGAGAAAAGGCTCAAACTTGGTGTTTGGAATTGGGAGTTCATAGTTTGTACACCTCAAACCGTTTACAACGACCTGCTTACACCGTTTCAAGATTATTTTAATGAGGCTAGGAAGACTAGCGACCCAGTGAATTTTCTTAGAGGTGTGTTTCAAAAGCCTCCCCTATCTTTTGATGTGGTCGTTGCAGACGAATGTCAGAATTACATAGGTGAAACCGATGGCTACAGCATACTCCTTGCGGCTAAAGCCTGCAACCTTAAAATATTGGCTTTAAGTGCTACGCCCCATTTACACTCGACTAAGAGGCTTGAAGAGCTTAAGAGGATTTTCGAAAAGATTGAAGTAGTTTCCGTTGAAGAGGATGCCGTAAAAGCCATTATACCTAGAAGGGCTTTAAAAATCATTAGAGTGGATTCTCCTCCATCTCTTCTCGAACTTTACAAAGCATTGGGTTCTATTGTTGACTCTTATAGGAGTAGGATTTTGGAAATCTACGGTGAGAATCACCTTAACGAAGTTTGCAGGAGGCATGGGATATGTTTGAATATGCGTATTCTTGAGAATCTCAGGAAGCGTGTCGTAGAAGATGGAGCTAGTAGTGTTTTGGGCTATAGGGCTTGGAGGAATACCGACCTGCAGAAGCCTCTTAAGGAGTTTAAGGAGGCTTCTACTGTTGAGCTTTTCAGGAGGGCTTTAATGGAGTGTAGAAATCATAAGCATGATGCTGTTTTAACGCTTCTTGAAACCGTAGATTACAGTAAGGCTATAGTATTCACGGAGTCTATAAGGGCTGCTAAACAGCTTGGTTTGAAACTCATCGAAAAAATGGGTTTTGAAAACGTCTCCATACTTGTCGGTAAGGAGGATATGAGCCCCGAGCATCAAGCTTCAGCTCTACTACATTTCAGTAAAACTGCTAGAGTGCTTGTAGCTACTTCTGTTGCCGAAGAGGGGCTTGATATTCCATCGGCTGATGTTGAGATTTGGGTTGACCCTCCTAGTAATCCTAAGAAGTGGATTCAAAGATTTGGTAGAGTACTTAGACAGCCTAAAGGTAAGAAGGAGGCGCGCGTCTATGCTCTAGTTACTAAGGGTACTCATGAAGAGGCTAAGCTACGTAGAGTCCTTAGAATTTCTGAGAGAGTTTACGGTTTTACCCAGAGAGTTTCAGTTGAAACCCTTAAACTTAGGTCGAATTTTCAAAAGAGTTTAAAAGGATTTACGTAATGAATGTTCTTTTAGATGTAATTCAATGTCTATGGACGAGTTTCTCACAGGCGTCTTCAGAAGATTGGAGCCTGAGGATTTTAGAGTTTTAACAGCTGTTGAACTCGGCATGGTCAGCCACGCTTACACGCCTATTGAAGACATTATAAAGTACTCTTCCCTTCCTAGGGAGGAGGTTTTATACAGGGTTAAGAGGCTTAACGGATTTAGGCTGATAAGGGGGATCGTCAGCCCGTTTAAAGGTTACGTGTTGAACTACTACGGTTACGATTTCCTAGCTTTAAATGCGCTGGTTAAAGCTGGGAAGCTTGAGGCTTTAGGTAAGCCAGTTGGAATCGGTAAGGAGGCTGATGTTTTCGAAGGTTTAACACCTAATGGTGAGAGAGTAATAGTTAAATTTCACAGAGTTGGTAGAGTGAGTTTTAGACAGACAAGGAGGGTTAGACGCTACATAGCAGATAGAAGACACATATCTTGGCTCTATCAAAGCCGTAAGGCAGCTGAAAAGGAGTATGAAGCTCTCGAAACGCTCAACTGTATAAACGCTAAAGCCCCTAAGCCTATCGCTCAGAATAGGCATGCAGTCGTTATGGGTTTTTTCCACGGCGTTGAACTTGTAAACGTTAAATTCATCGATGAGCCTCTACCACTCTTTAAAGACATCGTTGAAGAGGTTAAACGCATATACTTTGAAGCCGGTTTAATACATGGGGATTTGAGCGAGTACAATATCATCGTCAAAGAAGATGGAGACTTCATGCTCATAGATTGGCCTCAATTCATTAGAAAAAGCGACCCAGAGTCTGAACGCTACTTAGAGAGAGACGTAGAGAAAATAGTCGGCTTTTTCAATAAACGCTTCAACCTTAAGTTAAATGCAAACCGTGTTTTAAAATTCATTCTCGGTTTGACTAATAGCTTTTAACATTTACACTTCAAAACCATTCAATATGCAACTGCTATAGATTAACATCTTTTACATTAAATCTCTGTAGATCATAATCTCAGATTGCATAGAGCTTTACAAGACCCAAGAATTCTCACTTATTCACCATCCTCTCATCGCGTTCTCCAATAAACCAAGTATTAATCAATTGTTTGACCAAGTCTTGACCGGCTCAAACATACTGTTTGAGCTTTACTGGCTTATGCACGAGTGGTTAAAATTTTAAAAGAAGTGGAGACTGCTGAATTTTCAGCCGCCTCTTTTCACGGGGAAATTACCGTCGTTTTGAATTGTGGGTTAAGGTTGGCTGGTTTGCCTGAGGCGGCATTTTCAGCTATTTGGATTTTATCTACATCTATGTCTATTATGAGTTTTGTAGTTTCGCCTCGTTTAACTTCAAAATGGACTTGTATGTCTATATGTTCAGGTGGGACGTTTAAAAGTATCACAGTTCCATCATCTAGCGTGGCATTAGCCTCAACTATATGCATTCTAATTTTAGAGTAATTTCCAGGTTCAAGTTCTCCAATAGCTAGAGAAGAGGTAACGTTTTGAAGCTTTAAAAGGTCGAAAGATGAATTGCATATTTCAAGCTTTATCCAGCCTCCAGCCTCTTTCTGAACTTCAACGTCGTCTATGGATATATTTAAATGTGCGAGACTATGGATTGGTGCATCTGTAACCTCCACTATAAGAGTCCCAGTCTTTGGCGGAAATATTAGTCGCTTCAAAGTTGGAAACATGTAAACCACCACAACGGTGAAAACCACTACGACCAGTAGTATGGAAGCCATGGTGATAGGCGATACTCCTCTAGCCGCCAAATTCAACACCTCTACAAGTTTAGTAGGGGCTTCAGGCTTATATAGAATGCTAACGGGAAGACTGTTTCAAATTTTGAACTAAATATCTTCTTGAGTTTTCACACGTGTATTTCTTATGAGCCAAAAAATATTGGTATGCTATGGTTTTCATCTGCATGAAGTTGAACCTCTTACATATCTTTGTTAGAAAACTACATTTACTGAAAACTGTGTTAGCGTTCAAGTGGATGCACAACTATAAATGACCAGCACGCGGTTTTAAATGGCTTAAACCTCATTTTTGGAGATTGAAATTTTAACTCCAAATCTAAGCCGTAATTCTCTTCAGCCTTACTTCAATACCTGAAAACTTATCGAAAAAGAAAGAGAGATATACGTATGTCTCTACGCTTTAGTTTTCATAAGCATTTCTATAGCTTTTGAACTATCAATCAAAGGTACAAACTTGATTTTGAACTCAGGTGTTACGGCAAGTATATAGCTGATTAGTTGCTCCTCATTGTCAGCCTCTAAGATGCTGATGCCTTTAAACAGCTCACCTATTCCATATGGTGGAAGAATGTATCTAGGATACTTCCCTGGGTTCTTCTTCATTTCTTCAAGCAACTTAAGGAATTTTGGAATTCCCTTATCCATATCCTCTGGACAGATCTCCCAAAATTTTACAAACTTCACATTTTCGCCTCCTTTAATTTACTGTCCCCAACATCGGAGTAGGGCTTCACTAGCAAGTAAAGAGAACTACCTTACGCTCGCCTCACAAAACTAGTGAAACTTGATGTATTATAATTCCCCCTCTAATAAGTATTGCTGTAGAGCGAACAACAATGACCTCTGTATTCTTATCAGCTTTACATGAACGAAAAAATAATGATTAGTTATTCATGGTTTCTATTTGTCTTCCCTTTTTAGAGGGGATATATGGGAGAAAGGGCTTGGGGTTAAATTTTTACTTTCCTGCTTAGAACTATTCAGGGGTGTAATTTGGGAATTGGGGGGTTATAGATGACTGTAAGGGTATTGATGGTTGGATATGCGCATGGACATGCATTAGGCTATACTGAACATCTTTTAAAGAGGAAACTGGAAACTGGAGATGTTGAAGTATTAGGTGTTTATGATGATAATGAGGAGAGAGGCAAACACTACGCAAATAGATATCGTCTGAAGTTCTTCGGGAGTATTGAGGAGGCCGTTAGAAAAAGACCAGATGTTTTCGTAATAAATACGGAGACTGTGAAACACTTGACGTATGTTAAATTAGCTGCTGAGAACGATATACATTTATTCTGTGAGAAGCCAATAGGTGTAAACCTCAAAGATGCATTAAACATAAGAAGTATAGTAAAGAGTAGCAGGGTGAAATTCACAACAGGTTTTAACGCGAGGTTTAGCCCTGAAAATACCAAGGCGAGGGAGATAGTATCCAACGGTGAACTCGGTAGAATAAGTATGATTAGAGTTAGAGTTGCCCACTCCGCATCCATAGACCATTGGTTTAAAGGATGGAGCGAGTGGTTTGCTATTAAGGAATTGGCTGGAGGTGGAGGCTTCCTCGACCTGTGTATTCACGGAGCCGATTTGCTCAGGTATATCCTCGGGGATGAGCCGCTGGAGGTTACGGGTTTTGTAGGTAATTTCACCTCGACCTATGAAGTAGACGACCAGGGTGTTGGAATTGCGAGGTTTTCTAGGGGAGCTTTAGGTATACTTGATGGTGGTTGGACACAGGTAGTTGAAGGCATCTCCTGGTCTCCGCTAGAGATATATGGAGATAGAGGTTCGTTGATGAACACGCCTGTTGGATTAATCTACTACACTAGGGGTTTAAAGGGTTGGATTAAACCGAACCTTGAGAGAATAAGCAGAAATTCTCTTGATGAATTGATAGATGCTGTAAAAAGCGGAGGTGAAACCTCTATAACTGTTGATGACGCTGTTAAAGCACAGGAATTAATTGAAGCTATCTATAAAAGCAGTAACGAAAGAACAACTGTAAAGCTACCGCTGATGGAATAATCTACGCTGAAGAGACAACACGGCGTAACTTTTCGCAATTAGTGGTAAAAGTTATATTCCATCTACATTTTACTTTCCTCCATGAAAGCCCTAGAGGTTAAAGAGTTTATAGAGAGGAGTGCTGGAAGTTTTGGGTCTGAAGAGGGTTTTCGATTCGGCAATCCAGATGTAGAAGTTAGAGGCATATTGGTATCTTGGATGGCTACTTTGGAGGCTGTTAAGAAGGCTGTAGAAGAAGACTGTAATCTTATGGTGGTTCACGAGGACCTTTTCTATCCCTATAGCTTCCAGAGGAGTGTTGAGTTTGAGACATGTTTAACTTGGAATGTCAACCGCATGAGACTTAAAATGCTTTCAGAACACGATATAACAGTCTTCAGAGCGCATGGAACTCTAGACAGACTATGCATCTTAGATGATTTTGCTAAAGCTTTAGGATTACCTCAACCTTCAGTAAAGCATGGTTATGTGAGAATTTACGATATACCTGAAACCACTGTAGAAAAGTTATCCTTAGACATCAAGAGGAGACTCGATTTGAAAACTGTGAGGGTTACAGGTGTGAGAGATGGTAGAGTAGGGAGAGTAGGATTAGCATGGGGCGGTCTAGGTTTAAGCCTCAACATAGGATTCGTAGAAACCCTCATAAGCTATAGACCTCAGGTTTTAATAGCAGGCGAAATGGATGAATACTCTGAATATTACGTCTTAGATGCAGGCGTAAATATGATAGAAGTAGGTCATAGCGTGAGCGAGAATATAGGGC
The DNA here is from genome assembly GCA_038870975.1 of Bathyarchaeia archaeon. Taxonomy (GTDB): domain Archaea; phylum Thermoproteota; class CALKCG01; order B24; family B24; genus DTBU01. Next base: position 62,060 of record JAVZJD010000001.1, read on the forward strand.
TTAAGAACTTCACTAAAATGCTAAATCAACGTTTTCCAGAGGTTAAAGTGATATTCTTTGAATGTCCAAAACCATGGTTCACATTATGAACAACTGGTTATAAAATTAAAAATGATTGAACAGATAAATCTACTCATCTATGGAAGATTCATATCCCCGCTGTCTAACCCTTAACAACGGCTATTGGAACTAATCTAGCGACCTTCGTAGCTATACCCACTCTATGGCTTACTTCAGCAACCAAGTCACATGGTTTGTATGCCCCAGAGGCTTCTTCGCTTAAAACGCTTAAACTTGCCGCTTCAACTACTATGCCTTGACGTTCCATTTCACGTTTAATCGCTTCTCCTCTCCAACGTTCTTTAGCTTTAGCTCTGGATAGTAGTCTTCCAGCTCCGTGGGCTGTAGAGCCGAATGTAAGCTCCATTGATTTAGGCGTCCCTACTAAAACCCAGCTTGAGTCTGCCATAGAGCCGGGTAGTAGCACTGGTTGACCTACGTTTCTATACTTGGCTGGAATTTCAGGTCTACCAGCTGGGAAAGCCCGAGTTGCACCCTTCCTATGTACGTAGACTTTTCTCTTGGTTCCCTTACTGTCCACTAAATGTTCTTCAAGCTTAGCTATGTTGTGTGCTACATCGTAAATTAAATGCATATCTAAATCCTCTGGGCTTCTCTTGAAAACGCTACTGAAGCTTTCTCTAACCCAGTGCATGATAGCTTGTCTATTAGCAAATGCATAGTTTATGCCACATTTCATGGCTTTCACGTAGTCTTCACCTTCTCGGCTTGACGCTGGTACACAAGCTAGCTCTCTGTCTGGAACTCGAATCCCATATTTATGCATGGCTCTCTCCATAACTCTAAGGTAGTCTGAACATATCTGATGACCGAACCCTCTAGAACCAGTGTGGATAAGTACCATTATCTGCCCCTCCTGTTCAATACCGAATACCTTCGCAACCTTAGGGTCCTCTATCCGATCTACGACGTCTATCTCCAAGAAGTGGTTACCAGACCCTAGAGTACCTATCTGAGGCTCTCCACGACTCCTAGCGGTGTTTGAGACTTTACTCGGGTCAGCACCCTCTATACTACCTCTCTCTTCACAGTACTCTAAATCTTCATCCCAGCCTAAACCGTGTTTAACAACCCATCCAGCACCTTCAACCATAAGCTCATCCAAATCTCTACTCGTAACCCTCAGGTCCTTCCTACGGCTTCCGAGACCACTTGGAACATTCCTGAAAAGCGAAACGGTAAGCTGTTTTAAAACGGGCTTAACATCCTTCACCGTAAGATTTGTTTTAACGAGTCTCACTCCACAGTTATGAACAACTATGCCGTTAGCTATGAAATTGTGCGCATCATGGTAAACTCCTATATCGTAGAACCTTGTGTAGCTAGGCTTGATGTATTCAACTCTTACAACTTTGTCGGAGACAAAACCGCCTTTATGGTAGAATTTTGATGCGAATTCTTCGAATGTTGGAAAGTCTTGGGCTATTCTGACGCCAGATGATGTCCCATATATGTTTCTTTCGACAAGTCTTCTGTTTATATGTTTCCCGGCAACTGCTTCATATGTTTTACTAATGCTTTCTGTACTCGCGTAGACTTCCATTGCCTTTTCAACCGCCTCCTCACGCATCTTTTTAACTGCATACTTCCTCTTCAGATATTCGTAAGCGATGGACGCCTGAGTCCTCTTCTTAGGTGAGTATTCGTAGCTAATGTAACCGAGGAAGTTTCTTATAGAGTCCTCATCTACTATTGAAAGCCTATATGTTATACGCCCTTCGAGAGATTTAACCTTGTAGATTATGCTTTTAACGTTAAATTCGCGAAGAATTTTTGAAACTTCTTCGAGGAACAGTGTTAGATTGTCTTCGAGTTCTTTCTTCTTAGACTGAGTGAAATTTATCGGTAGTGGTGTATAACCATTGAAGCAGACAATACTTCCATCCGCTCCAAAGAGTCCGGCTAAAAAGTTTCTCTTAATCCAGGATTGAGCATTCTTAATCCACTCGGGGATACGGTAAGCTTGCTTCGTCTTCTTTCCAATAGGCATTCCAAGCTTATGCATAAGGATTGAGAAGGCTCTAGACGTAACCTTAACCATAGAATCTGTACAGTGACTCTCATACAAGCTATTCCACGCAGTTTTTATACGAACCCTTCTTTTCCTCATATATATCTTCGACGGTTTAACTCCAAGTTTTTTGAGGTCTTTTATGATCTCCTTAAGTTCCTCGGCTTCTCCGTGGAAGCTTAAAACTAGTCTCTTTCCTCTTGCTAAGTGTAGAGAACCATCCCCCAAGGCATATCCAAAGAGTCTAGCGAGTAAACCAACTTTAGGATCGCTAAGTCGCAATGGAATAAGACCCCTCTTTTTAAGATAGGTAAGTATCTGGTGATCGCATTCTCTAAAATCTCCATCATCTAGTAGTACATGATCATCTACGCTATATTCTACACCTTCAAAGGGATATACAATAACATGGTCGCCTTCTTTAATCTCCTCCAAGTTTTTATAGCCTTCAGGTGTAAGGATCGGGTGGTCTCTACTTCCTTCAATCACCCGGCCACCTTCAGTTACTATCTGGATTGCAAATTCTCCAGGTTCAACGCTTCTCTCAGCGACAAAAGCGATATTAGAGGAGTCGTTATGCCCCTCTTCTACATCATAGACTTTAAGACTTTGATTGCAGATTTTTTTCGAAATTTCCTCTATTCTCAACCAGTATCCGTACTCAGTCAAAACTACTGAATTGGGAGCAAGACAATTGATATCGTAGCCGACTCCGCCTGGGCTTACGACTCCCGTCTCAGCGTCGAAGGCGCCAACTCCTCCTATTGGGAAGCCGTATCCTTCATGTCCGTCTGGTAGGGTGATGCTGTACTTGTAGATGCCTGGCATTGTTGCTACGTTTGCACATTGGATGAGTGTTCTATCAGAACGCATCTTCTCTAGAAGTTTTTCATCCGCAAGTACTAAACCTGGGACCGACATTTCTGGTTTGAAAGACTCTGGAATACGCCACATGTATTCGTTTATCCTCTGTAATGGAACACCATATGAAGTTTCACCAGAATATCCTTCTTCGCCCAATTGTAACACCTCCTAAGGGAGCATCTGTCGGTCTCCCTCCAGAAGAAGAGAGAGTCCTACATTAGGAGTATTAAAATCACTCTAATAAACGTTTGGACAACACCTGATCCTATAAACCATCAAACTGTTTTTGTTTAAAGATGGTAGAATGCATTGCGATGAATTCTAACGCATATATGGTTTTCTGTGATATTGTAAGACCTATTTCAGCTGAAATAGGTCTTACATAAAGACTTGATGAAACTATTAGAATTTCTTCTCCGCCTTTCCAAGCGATTGCTGCAAGTTGACCGTTTTGATAAACTACGGCAGGCTCTAGTGGAATGACCCCTCTATCACATTGAAAAATGATGTGTCTTTTTCCCACTTGAAGCTTCTAGGTTTTCTTGAGAGAAACTTTAGATTTTAGTTTCTAATTCTAATTTCATGGTTTAAAATGAAGCTTATTGAGGAAACTACGTTTAGAGAAAGGCTTTACGTGTTTAGAGACAGATACCATGCTGGGGAGCTACTTGCAGAAAAACTCAGAGAGTATAAGGGTACAGATGCTTATGTTTTGGCTATTCCAGCTGGGGGTGTTCCCGTCGGTTATGTTATCTCTAAACGCTTAGGATTGCCACTCGACGTAATCATCGTAAGGAAAATACATATTCCATGGAATCAAGAGGCTGGTTTCGGCGCCGTAACTTTCGATGGAATAGTCATATTTAATGAGCCGTTACTTCGAATACTAGGCTTAACTAGAGAAGAGGTTGATCGATGTATTGAAGTTGAAAAGGAAGCTATTGAGAAAAGGTTAAAATTCATAAGAGGAGATAGGCCTTTTCCCGACGTAGTAAACAGAACCGTAATTCTCGTTGACGATGGAATTGCTTCAGGATATACCATGCTTTCAGCAGTAAAATCCGTTATGAACCGGAGACCTAATAAGATTGTTGTAGCTACTCCGACAGGATCTGAAAGTGCTATTGAGCTTTTAAAGCCTTGGGTAGATGAAATCGTTTGCTTAAACGTTCGGACAGGGCCTGTTTTTGCAGTCGCAGATGCTTACGAAATCTGGTATGATATAACAGATGAAGAAGTTGCGAAGATTTTAAAAGCTATTGACTGAGTTTATTTTCTCCTATAGACCGTGAAATTTTAAGAGGCGAAAAGCTTGGAATAGGCGTCATAGCTATAAGCCTTTTAACGTAAGAGCCTGTGAGGAGTATAGATTCCCTATGAACCATTCTACTATCATTTCCTTACCCACAAGGTAATACTTATCCACAAGTAAATAGTGGGATTGGCGATTGAGGAATGTTGCTAATTCCTTTTAAGCATGCATGTAGTACTGAAGGAAGCGGTCGAATAATGGTTTAAGCTTGGGTTTTCAAAATAAGTGGAAATAGAATTCTCTAGGTTTGAGTTCTTCGAATTCTCCATGGTCTATGAGGAATCTGCGTATGTCTAAGCATAGGTGACATTTAGAAACGTATCCTTCTTCCGACTCTTTAAAGCCAAGCTTTTTAGCGAATTGAAGCAGTCCTCTAAAGTCTTGGTTTACTAGGAATTTTAAGATTGGTTTTTCATCTAAGTTTAATCCATCTCTTAAAATCTCATCCAGTTTTCGACAGTCGCCTAGAGATATCCCACTGCAGTATCCAGGGAGGAAGTTTCCATAGCAGTCGAAGTGGTTATGCCATTCTCTTAGGAAAGGCGGCCAGCATAATTGGTCTAGGAAGTGGTCAGCTGGATGCCTAGGGTAGAAGTCTTTAAGCTTATAGACTGCTCTACCCATTAGAAGTATTTCAGCATTTCTCGCCAGATTTTCACCCTTTGACATTTCAAGATAGTCTTCAAGTTTAAGACGCCCTTTAACTCCAAGTTTCTTAAAAATTAGGTAGTAGTTTAACTGGTAGACCATTACGTTTCTCCCGAATATTTCACGGCTAATCCTAATGGCTCTCTCTGTTCTCTCAAAAGGCACATATTCCAAGTAGTACGGATTGACTGAGATCAAAATCCCCTTCAACCCAACTTCCTTTAGAAGCTTCAGCTTTTCTCTGACAGTTTTATCGTCGAGCGCCCAGTAGCAGTTTGTTTCAACAAATGTTGAAGGGATTTTTAACCGCTCGGCTGTTTCAACTGCTTTCAATAGTAGTTCGAAGTTTAGAAATGGCTCTCCCCCTGTGAAATGGAGACCGTAGTTTAGACTTACGCTATCTGGTCCGTATGGGCTTGGAGCTATCTTACCAGCTAGTTGACGTAGTATCTCCTCGAGAACCTCCTCGGATATCCAATGTCTCCATCTCGGCGAGCAGGCATACATACAGTACCGGCATTCGGCAGTACACTGATATGAGAGTATTAAGCCTCCAGATATTGGAATGGGTAATTTTACTCTTCCCAAATCTTACACCACCGTTTAACCTTCACCTCTATGTACGAATAGTAGGTGAGGGGGTAATTAAGATGGTGGACTTATTATCGCTATAGTTCACCCGAAAACAATATATTAATGTAGTCGTTATTATCGGAAGGTCATGCTAAGGGTTATTTCAAAGAGCCGGGTGAAATCTCCTTGGATATTTCACTTGAACACCGGATCGTGCAATGGATGCGATATTGAAATAGTTGCCGCTTTAACACCCCGCTACGACGTTGAACGTTTAGGATGTGTACTTGTCGGCTCACCACGGCATGCAGATGTTCTACTTTTGACTGGACCATTAACTCGTCAGATGTTCCCCCGAGTCATAAGGGTTTACGAGCAGGTACCAGAGCCTAAAGCTGTTGTCGCAGTGGGAACATGTGCAACATCTGGAGGAGTGTTTAGCGGAAGCTACTCAATCGAGGGGCCACTAGATAGAGTAATTCCAGTAGATGTTTATGTTGTAGGTTGCCCTCCTAGACCCGAGGCAATAGTTAAAGGGGTTGTTGAAGCCGTGAAGAAAAAGTTTGGGTGAAAAATTATGTCTGATGAATTGAAAGAGGTTGAATACAAGGAGTTTACTAGGTTTGCATTACCCGTAGGTCCCGTACATCCGTCGCTTAAAGAGCCAATTCATCTTAAAGTGGTCGTTAGTAGGGAGGAAATCCTAGATGTCGACTTACGCTTAGGCCATGCGCATAGAGGGGTAGAAGCCTTAGCTGAAACTAGGAATTTAATTCAAAACCTCTATCTCATAGAGCGTATATGTGGAATATGCTCCCACAGCCATACGACATGCTTCGTTCAAGCCGTTGAGGAAATAGGGGGAATCAAGCCTTCAGAGAGAGCGCTATACCTTAGAACGTTAATATTTGAGCTGGAACGTATACATAGCCATCTTTTACTGCTCGGTGTTATGGCTTATCAAATTGGATTCGACACGCTCTTCATGTATACTTGGACCGTCCGTGAGAAGGTCTTAGACATATTCGAGGAGGTTACTGGCAATAGAATCCTCCACTCCATGAACATCATCGGAGGGGTACGCTGGGATCTTACCGACAAAATGATGGAGAAGCTTGCGAAAACGATGGATGAAGTAGAAAAGGATGTACATAACATTTACAGCTTTTTCAAAGATAAGACCGTTGAAAAAAGGCTTTCAAACGTTGGTTTTCTCAGCTACGATGATGCGAGGGAGCTCTGTTTAGTTGGTCCCACTGCTAGAGGCTCGGGGTTAACGTTCGACGTCCGTAAAGACGACCCATATGCTGCTTACAGTGATTTAAAAGACAGCTTCTCCGTAATTTCGAGAAAAGAAGGCGATGCCTATGCCAGGGTAGAAGTTAGAATTTTAGAACTATTTGAAGCATTAAATTTAACACGTACAATCATCGACAGACTTCCAAATGGTCCAATATCTCCGAAGGAGAGCGCAATAAGACTGATGAGTAAAATACCCGTAGGCGAGGCTGTTTCAAGGGTTGAAGCTCCACGCGGTGAGCTACTCTACTTCGTCAGAACCGATGGGAGGGGAGGGATTAAACGTCTGAAAGTACGAACGCCAACGCTAGCCAATATAATAGGCTTGAAGAGGATGCTCGTAGGATGTGAGGTGGCCGATATACCGGTTGTTTTAGCCTCGATAGACCCGTGTATAAGTTGCACTAACCGCGTAACGATAATTGATCAGAGAAGCCCTGATATTAAAGTTGTTAGTATGGAAGAGTTGCGGAGGTTGAAGCTATGCTCACTCTAATAGCACTTTTAATAATGCTTCCGTTGGTGTTCTTCTTCAGTCTATTCTTTGAAGGAATCGACAGGAAGATCCATGCAAGAATGCAGTGGAGAATAGGTCCTCCAATAATACAACCGTTTTACGATTTTATTAAATTGTTCTGTAAAGAAAGGATAACTCCTTCAACTGCGGCTCGTGGAATATTTAGTAGCGCTCCTTTAATCGCTGCGTCTTCCTCAGTACTTGGAGCCTCTATATTGCTAGCCAGCATAATTACCGAGGCAAATGTTGCTGGCGATTTAATCCTGGTTTTATATCTACTGGCAACTTCTTCCATCCTCATAATGGTGGGAGGCTCATCTTCTGGAAATCCATACGGAGCTATAGGATTCTCAAGAAAGGCTACATTATTCATCTGTTGCGAACTGCCGATGCTCATATCAATCATGTCAATAAGTGTAAAGTCTAACCTGACCATATCGTATTACGATATTATTCTAACTCAACTGCAAGCTAGATCCTGCTTTGCATTAACCAGCTTAAGCTCATTTATAGCGGCGCTGAGTTTCCTGCTATGCATACCTGCCGTAGTTGGAGTTGTACCGTTTGACATTCCAGAGGCGAAGACTGAGATAGTTTATGGTCCATTAATCGAATACGGTGGTCCCTATCTGGCTCTGCTAAGATTGGCTAAGGATTCTACGAGCTTTCTATTAGCGTTTCTAGCATCCACAATCTTCTTCTACCCTATAGCTTTTCTTGAACATTCGTTTTCGTTAAGCGGGTGGACAGTATTAGGCATATGCATATTTACTTCTCTAATCGTCATGCTGATAACTATAACAATTCCAAGGACTATATTCGCCCGTTTGAAGATAGGTCAAGCATTCCGCTTCTACTGCATCTTTCCACTTCCCCTGGCCACTATTTCACTTCTCCTATCTTTCATGGGGATATGATGGGGGGTCGAGGATGAAACTCGGGGAAATTTTGAAAGAGACTTTTAAATCACTCTTTAGGAAGCCAGTTACAGTGCAGTATCTTACTAAGCCTGGCGAGGTGGTTCCAGTTCCAGAGCGATATAGGGGCAAGATTATCTATGATAAGGATACGTGCATCGGATGTTTGCTCTGCATAAGAACATGTCCGTCTGGTGCTATAACCGTAGCTGAAGAAGGGAAAGTATCTTTTAACATCGACCGGTGTATCTTCTGCGGACAGTGTGGAGACACGTGCCCTAGAAAAGCTGTGAAGGTCTCTTTAAACTTTGAAATCGTAGTTTACACGAGAGAGGGTTTAATCGTCAAGTAGTGAAATACTTAAATGAGGGGGTTGAAATAACATATATTGCTAGATTGGTGGAGCGTTTTTGTCTAAGTGGAAGGAGATTGTAACTTTAACCCTGAAGGACATAATCTATCGGAATACTGAGCTTCCGCTACTTGAAGATCTACTTGTTGAAAAGTATGGGTTTAGAGTTGTTAGTGATAAAAAACAGGAGCTGTATGAATCGAAGGATGTTTTTCAAATGGATAGAGAGGAGGTTGTTTTTAAGGAGGAGGCTGATGCTTATATACTTACAGAGGAAGTTGAGAGAAAGTATTCCTTGCTGAAGGTTTTAGAAGGGATGTTCTCGGAGGCAAAAATCTCAATATACATAATGGGTGATGTTCTCTGTAGAGAAGATATAATAGAGGTTGGTGAGGGAGAGTGGCATCGAATATACACGGCAACGTATCAGATGATTAAATTGGTCAGTGTAAGTGGCTATTCAATACAACAATTGATTGAGAGGTTAAAGAGCGACGTTGGGCTTAAAATTGGCTCAACAGAGTGGTCTTTCTATAGACGTATAGAGGCTGAGGCTTAGGCGCTAGGGCTGTTTGATAAGACTAAAGAGAATATTCGGCTGAATGCCCAATAGAATGGTTATAAGGGCTAGGATTAATGTTGGAAGCCACATTGCCCATGGGATGCCCTTCAAATTGTTTAAACCTTCTGTAGGCTGTCCCAGAAAAATCTGTTGGAAGGAACGTATTAGAATTACTAAAGAGACTATAGACATGCATATGAGAAGCATCAGTATTGATAGTGAGAGCATAATTCCCACATGCGGGTATAGGAAGTTGTAGATTGCAGTATAGAGAATCCACTTAGCGTAGAAGCCGCTTAGAGGAGGAACCCCTGTTATCGAAAAAGCGCAGACAATGTAACTCCACGCCGTATTTTTCATTTTTCCAATTAAACCTCCGAGTGAATTCATATCACTAGTCTCAGTGGTTATTAGAACCGAACCGAGACATAGCACTAATCCAGCTTTCATCAACGATGAATTTACTAAGTAAAACTGTCCTGCTGTGAAACCGAAAGACGTAAACAATCCAAATGGTAGAATCATATGTCCAAATTCCTCTATCGTACAGTAGGCAAACATACGCATGAAGTCTTTCTGGGGAAATGCCGATAAAACTCCAAAAACTATACATATAAGCCCGATGCCTAAGAGCAGTAAGATGATTGTTTGAGACGGGTAGACGACGTAGAATGGATAGATCAACTTATGTAGGGTGAGTATGAAGGCTATCGGCTCTGCCGTGAAGAAACCGTTGATTGTCGGCGGAGAACCGGGGAGTATGTCGGGAACCCACCCGTGGAATGGAACAAGTCCTATGTCAGCACCTAGACCGACGATGAAGCATGCAACAATGAGCATCACTAGACGGGGATTCTCCCTGAATAGTTCAGAGTTATCTACTATGGATGAAATGTGTGAGTTCTTCGTTAAAATGAAGACTGTGAGGATGCCTAGAAGAACGAATAATGCGCTGACTGCTGTGATGATTAAATATTTAAATGATGCTTCAGGGGACAGTTTACTTGGATTATGCACCACTAGTACTATTGAAACCCCTATTGTCATTTCAACAAATAAGAAGATTCCAAATATGTCATAGGAGAATAGAAGCCCCAACATACATACGAGGAAGAGAAGGACGAAGAAGTTGTACATGCTGGGTTTTAAACGGCCCCCCTTCTCAGCTTCAACATTGAAGATTGAAACCAAGAGGAAGATTAAGACGATCCCCACTGCTCCAGCTATATTCGTCAAATCGACTTTAAGAGAGAATACGGGCGTCTCTAAAGCCTCGCCTGATAGAACGTAGGGAACCATCGTCATGACTATCAATAGAGTCAAGCCTGTAGCGAATAGCAATGCTACTTTCTCAATCCTTCTAAAGAACGACTCAAGAAACCTAAATGGATAGGTGAATAAGCATAAAAACCCTATGAAAGAAGGGACTACTAGAGATAGCAATGGAAGTAAAGAGTACGTCATCCATTCAACCTCCACTTAGAGACTAGAGTAGCCCCATAATCACGATAAGCCTCCATCACTACGAATATCCCTACGAGGTTAACAAAGACCATTAGACCAAGCATAAAGGGAACTAAGCTTATGGGACTTTCAGCAATCAAGGGATAGAGGGAGTTCTCAGCCATATTCAATCCCACGAGGATTTTCAATGGATCCTTCCTGTAGACTATGGGTATGCTGGAGAGCAAGAGCATGAGAGCTACAAATGGAAGAACATTGAGTCCTTCTGGGAAGGTGTTTGAAAACCAATATCCTAACGTTAACCATAAAACTGCCAACACTACAATTGATATGACAACTTTTCTATCGTGAATTAAGGGTTTCTCCGAGACATCTTCGGTTTTAATCACACCCCAGTAGATGATTAGCGGACTTACAGCAGCAGATGTAAACCATTCAACGAAAGCCGCGAGAAAACTGATGAGGGCTTCCATATGTAAACCAGTTATCAACCCTAGGAGACAGTATACCAGCTCTACGAAACCTATGCTGGCGGCTTGTAAAGCTAAGAAAACTATCGCCCTCTTAGACGTATGGCTAAGCGCTCCTAATGCTGTGAAGAATGTAGATACTATTAGAGACGCTAGAATGGTTAATTCCATAATCTCACCCCATTAGAACAGCTATTAATATTACGACCGCCGCACCAGCCATAAATGATATAACTGCTGGAAAATACTGCTGTTTTATATCTAAGTGAAGCATTTTCACGCAGAATTTAGAAAAGCTTCTTGAAAACTTGTAGTAGATATGGTCGACGTCTAAAGCGTTACAGATGTTATCGATTTTCACTAAGTTTGCAAGTACGTGATATAGATGGTAGCTGGATATATGCTCAAGTAGATTTACATCTTCTCCGCAGAGGAAAGGTTTAAGCATTTCCTCTCTCTTGACGTAAGACCCACGTGTAACTGCACTTCTAGACAAGATGAAAATAACAGCAACAACGATACATGAATATGTTAAAATAGACGCCGTTACTAGGGTTGGATTCCAAGATCCAGATGCCGTTACTAGATCACCTAATGCTGATGTCAACTTAGCCTCTAAACCCAATTGGTGTAGTGCAGGCAACACTATAAGGTTGAATACAGACTGAGGGAAGATTCCTACTATGAAGAGGAGTATTGAAAGAAGCACCATTGGGAGTAGCATTAAAACTGGCGCTTCTCGAAGCTCCCTCCTGTAATCTCGACTTTTACCCAGAAAAATTGCATGAAACATTCTCAGAATGACAATACTCTTTAAAACACTGCCTAGAAATACAGAAACGATGAAGAATGTAGCTTTCAGCTCTAAAGCAGCATGGATTATCAACCATAATGCAGTGAAATAACCGAGAAATGGGAAACCTAACCAAGAAAGAGCACCTATGCCTCCACAAATAGTGGTAATAGGCATGTAATTATGTAAACCACCCATATCGTTCATAGAAGTACTTCCAATACGGTATATCGCTACGCCAGAAGCGAAAAATAGCAAGCCGCAGAAGAAGACATGAGGAATCATGGCGAATAAACCTGCACCAGTTCCCAAAGGAGAGCCAAATCCAAGTACCATGACAGTGCCTCCTAATGCAGAGATATGGCAATATGCAATAACTCTTTTAGTCTCACTTTCCATTAATCCAAAAATCGGTGCTGAGATAAGCGTGATAGCGCCTACTAGAGAAATTATGAAGTTCCATATGCTAATGTTGCCGAAAAACACGGCTAATTGCGGAGGAAGTGTGACCGAGGAGTGGATATAGGGTGTGAAGATTTGACCGAAGAACCTTGGAAAAGCGTAGAGCCCCATTAGAAAACCGACGACGTGAACATAGGCTGTTACAGGGGTTGGTGCTACGGTTGCGTCCGGTAGCCATGTGTGTAAGGGGAATTGAACCGCCTTTGGCAGGATCCCTATGAAGAGTAGTATCATCGCTATGGTAACGGCTGGGGTTGCGTATATTCTTTGGGTCCACTCGTGGATCTCCCAGGTTGAAACAACTGGATATATCGTTATTGCACCTATTAGAAAGCATACTGTGCCTATATGCGTTATGATGAGAGTTTTAAGGGCCGCAGCTCTACACGTTGGGTCTTCATGCCAGAACGCGACGAGAACGTAAGAGCAGAGGCTTGATATTTCCCAGAAGATTATGATCATTATCATGTTGCTTGAGAAACAGGCTCCAGTCATCGCCCCTAAAAAGATCAGCATAAACGCATATGCCCTGTTGAATGTCGGTGAAACTGGTTTATATCTGTTCTCCAAGCTAAGGTATTTGATGGCGAAGGTTTGAGCTAGTGATGCGAATAATGCCGATAGGAAAGTGGGTATTAGTGCTAAACAATCGATATATACGCTTAGTGAGATCGCCCCAAGTGGTGTATGAGCAAAGGTTATGGAGCCTGCTACTGGGCCATTCTCCAATATAGTATACGTCAACCCCAATATCAACAGTAGACATATGTAGGACGTTAAAACACATATGGATTTTGCAACGACGCCTCCATAGCGTGGAATCGTTGCAATTAGATAAGCTACGATAGCTACTAGAAAGGGTAATAGCTGTACTGTAAACGCCAGTTGAAGCGGGTCAAGCAACATTAAACACCTCGAAAATTCCTCCTTTCCTAAAGGAGAAATGTGTTTATATTATTTGCGCTTACATAGTTTTATCGACTGTTGAAATCTCGGTTGATTAAGATGGGGTTTAAGGCTTCGCACCCTCATGTTTCTGTTTACGTAACGGATGTAAACCCTCTGGCCAGTCGTCAGACAGTATTAAACGCTTTAGCTCTGGATGCCCTTCAAATTTCACACCGAGTAAATCATGTATCTCACGTTCGTATAATGCGGCTCCAGGAATTATATCTGTAATCGACTGTACCGCTGCAATATTGGAGGGGATTTTAATGCTTAAAGTCAGTATTACTCTGCCTTTGCTTAGGTGGTAGAGTAATTCAATTCCATCCTCTACTTCAAGCCCAGTTATTGCAGATAAGTGGGTAAAACCCTCCTTCTTCAAAGCCATGATAACATCTTTAACTCTACTAGGGTCTACTTTGGCTGAGACACGGCTATTCCTTGCTGAAACCACTATGCTTGAAACATCGGCTATCTGTTTGAGTAAACTGACTACATCCTCCATAAACCCTAGGACACCGAGCTTTCTCTTAAAGAGAAACTTTTTTATAAATCTCCCGCTTATTCAGTCAAAAATGGCTTATCTCAGTAGTAGGAATATAGCGTATAATTTGAAAAAGCTCTAAGGTGGAAGATTTTAGGTTTTCAGGAACTCAAATATTTCCCACTTTTAAACCTTGTTTTCACCATGCTCTCATAAGGCTTATAGAGGCGTATGGTAGATTGGAGTCAATAGACATACTACTGTCTGAAGGCAATTTGCACATTTCCTGTAGTCTCAGGTCCAAGTATATGGAGCTGATGATTGCAAACATTGAGTTTACTCAAACCTTTAATAGCAGTGGTTGAAGAGCGTAATAATTATATGCGAGGGGGAGATTTAATATCTCTACGCGTAAGATGACTTTTGAGTTGAGGTAGCCTACTATGAGCGTTGAATATTTGATTAAAATCTCGGAAGACTTTTACGGTAGAGCTCGTAAGGAGTTTGAAGATTCTACCGTTAAGAGGGATATATTGGGTATAAGAGATTCTGCTGAGAAGGCTTGGAATGCTGTAGTCCAAGCCGTCGATGCATTGATATTAAAGTATGTTGGGAAGATACCGTCGAGCCACTTCGAGAGGAGGAGGATTTTGAGAGAGCTTGAGGAAGCTGATAGGCGGATTGAAAGCTTGGGGATCTTAGACCGATACATGTCTAGGTATAAAGTCTTACATGGAGAGACATTCTACGAAGGCATAATAGACATAGAGCAGTTGAAAGTCGAGATGGAGAAAGTCGGAAAACTCATTAAAGATATTAAGAGTCTACTTTGAAACGCCGCATAGAGCCCATTATTCTCGTTTTTCAGTTGTAGCGCTTTCATGTAAAGATAAATTTTCGTTCTTAATCTATGGCTTTTATTTAAGGTTATGTCTTCAACGACAGTAAAGGTTTAAAAAGCATATGTCTAAGAATGATCTCAGAATAATTACGATGAAAATTTTAGGTTTTCAGAATCCAAATTCTTCCCAATCTTTTATAGTTCGATTTTAAGATGTTTTTAGCCTCGGCTATGGTTCCATTCCTATCGTAGATTACAATACCGTCCTCTAATGCATCTAGTATTAAACCCCATCCACCTCTAACAGCGTCTATAAGCTCTTCGGGGGTTATCCATATGTCTTCAATTAACAAACAGTCCTCCTTAATCTTTAAAGCCATCATCCTCCTCTCAAAGAGGTCTTTTGGAATGCTTTCAGCTACCACTAAAACATCTATATCGCTTTCCGGATACGGTTTCTCCAAGCCCTTGGCTAGAGAACCGTAGAGGATTAAGCCTGCGGCTCTACCGTCTCTAAGGACCAGTGTGAGGTACTTTTTAAGGGCTTCTTCATAGGCTTTAGCCCTTAGTTTCGGAAGATTTAGCAATCCATACCACCGATGAGCTTTTTAACTATTTCCAAAACGGCTTTAGCGTTGTTGATGAGTAGAGCCGTCTTTTCTTCATCGTAGATTTCACTAGGCTTGATTATTCTATCAACCGTCTCCCAGCCGTATCTAGGTAGCGTTCCCTGGTCTTCCAAAGTTATTGAGTATGAAATCGCTTTGTTCAACAAATCCATATAGTCCTTTTTTAAATCCACCAGCCCACCAGCTATAAGGGACTTGAGGACTATAGTTGGCTTATGGGTTTTACCAGGATCAAAACCTAAGGCTACTATAACGGCTTTGATAACCTTCTGAGCGCATTGCTCAGCGTGGTAGACAGCGCTTGGGTAACGCCCGTCCCTATAGTCTCTCTCACAGTCTTTAAATTCATCCTCAGCCATTTCCAGCCAGTCCAACGCTTTTCTACTGACGGGCATCGATTACTTTATAGGCGGTTTAGAATTTAAGTTTTCACCAGATTAATAACCGTAGGATGAGCGTTTGCCACATCGGGAGTGGGGAAAAAATGGGGGATTAGCCCTATTATGCCCGGTTTATTTATGCTACTTTCTTACGCAGTGTTAAGAGTGCATAGATTGCGATTCCTAAGGCTATTATTGCGATAACTATTGCTCCGTATGCTGCTCCGCTTATTCCGCCTACGGAGCCTTCGACGTTGCTGACTCTTCTGGAGAGTGCATCTATACTATCTCGTAGCGCATTGACCGAGTCCCTTAGACTTCTCACATCGCTCAGTAGCGATTCTATATTCGTCTCAGCCGTGAGGAGCCTTGAAGTTATGCCTGTGATCGAGCCTTTAATTGCATCCATATCCGTCTTCAACGTTCCAACAGTAGTTCCGAGGTCTCTGAGTGTTTTGTTGAGAGAATCCAGTGACTTATTGAGTGATTCTATTTCTGAAATTAGCTTTGATAAAGCTGGAGGAGTGTCTACAATAACTACTTTAAGCGTTTTACTCACTATGGTGCCGTCTTCACCAGTTGCCGTGATAGTTACCAAATAGGTCCCCTTCGTAGCTTCAAGCGACGCTGTCACTACTGCGATTGAGCTGAAGCTTGGCGTACCAGTTGCGTTTATGAATTCTACGGATAAGTTTTCAACGGTCGTAGCGGTTAGAGCCACTTTGTAAGTATATGCACCTACTGCGTCGACCTGGATGTTCACGGAGTCGTAGAGACCTATGGGTACTGTTGCTGTCTCAGGAGTCAGCGTCACTGTGAATGTTGGAGCTGATGAAGCGGTGAACGACGTAGTTTTAGAAACGCCTCCATATACGGCCTTGACCGTGTAGGTTCCTGTAGGTAGGGTTTCAGCGAGTCTGAAGCTCGTCGTGTAGCTTCCGTCGGTACCTGTTTTAACAACGTCTGCAAACCTTAACGTCCCAGCTGGGTCTCTAACCTCAACGTTCACGTAGACGTTGGCTTTAGCCACGTTGTCTTCCTTAACCGTGCCGCTTATTGTTACGACTTGACCTAAGAGGTACGATGATTTATCCGTCGTGACTGTTACCGTTATGACTGCTGCTGTCGCTGGAGTCGCTAAAAGTAGCAAAGCCACTAGAAGTAACGGCAGGATTTTAAGAGCGATACTAGACCTCATTGTCTACTCCTCCCTCTTAGACGACCGTTATCGTCAGTGTTATAGGATCTGCTATGGCTTCACCGGTCACGGCATCTACAACCATTATCTTGGCTGTCCAGGTTCCCTTAGCAGCTCCAGTCAGGTATGTAGCAGTAGGCGTTATAGACTGGCCTGCTACAAGCGTTACCCTAAGCTCGTATATCGGGTACTGTGGTACGCCTGTTGGGTCTGTAAACGTTATCCTTATGATCACGTCTTTACTGACCGCCGCTTTGTTCGTTATAGTTGCAGTTATCTTGACTTCTTCACCACTACTGTAGCTGGGTTTATCGGTCTTGGCATCAGTTATCGTAGTAGGCATAACTGGCACTGGTGGAGCATAGGCAACCGTTATGGTTCTAGTGGCTTTAGCCTCGTAGCCCGCAGAGTCTATAGCGTAGACGGTTACCTTGTATGTCTTATTCACCTCAAGCGTTAATGAGAAGTTGAAGAATGCCTTACTATCCTCTATACTGACTATCGGAACTGAAACGTTGGCAGCACCGTTAAGGCTATACTGGAATAGAGATATGACTGTACCTGTCTCGGCTGCAGGTGAAGGCTTAGCCCACCCTGCTATGTAGACGGTTGTAACGTTCTCAGTCGTAGTGACAGTTGTGTCTTTAGCTGGCTGTGTAATGTTTATTATAGGCTCTAAGGTTGTGACGAGTATCGTGGCTGATGCCGACGCCAACCCGTACTGCGTTGTCGAAGCCGTTATAACGTACTTGCCTAAGACCGCTGGAGCAGTCCATCCGACCGTAACGCTAGTATCAAGAGGCCCTATGTCTACAATTTCCTCTTCAAGTACACCACCAGTAGCAGACAAAGTCACTCTTATGGCCGCTTTGAACGAGTTCTCAGAAACTTCATTATCATACTTATCCGCTAGGTAAACTTTGATGTCAGCCGTACCCTCAGGCTCAACAGCCTCGGGAGCATCTATACCAAGCTTGTAAATCATACCTGGTGTGGTCTTTATTTCTGCAGATTCTACTTCAAAAGTAGCCGTTGGATCTGTCGTCACGGGTCTGGATACGATAGCTTTAACCGTCGTCGTTTTATATGCCTCTGTATCTACGTAGAACTTGGTGGTTGCCTTGCCATCTCCATCTGTCGTCGTAGATACTGGTGAAAATCTACCTGCATAGTCTTCAGCGGTGACCTCAAACCTGACTGGAACGCCCTTCTGAGCAGGAATTAGCGTTACAGTGATGGTTGCATACCTTCCAGCTTCAACCTCAGTTGAAACATTGGGAGTTATTGTAGTTGTCATTTCGGTTGCGAATGTCGACGTTCTAAGCGATTTAGAAGTACCACTGTAAGTTCCAGCATACGTACCTGATGGGACTGAAACCTTGGCAGATATCATTGCATATGTACCATATAGTGGATCAGGCTCGTATACCACGGGTAATGATTCAGCGGAACCCGCAGGTATTGTTGTAGTAGTGCTTATAAGTGTACCCTTAGTAGCCGTTAATGTCACAGTAGCTGTTACTCCCGCCTCCATAGCGACGGGGTTGTCGTATTTATCTGTAACGGAAACCGTAATCTCGAATGAGTCTTCTGTAAGGTAGGATATTGTATAGCCTTCTTCGTCAAATGGAGTTTTAACAACGACCTTAGTCGGAGCAGCAGGTACAACTGTTAAAGGCTTTATACCAGGTGTCAACTGTGCCCCAACTGATTCTGCATCTATAACGGCGTCTGCTTTAAACGTCCAGCTACCAGCCTTTGTAGGCGTATATGTTGCTGAGGCTTTACCATTAGCATCTGTTACAACTTCAGCTATCTTAACGTTATCACCATCTGGGTTTACGGCCCAGATGACTAAGGGTAGTCCTTTATCAGCTTTCTCATAACCTTGAGACCATGTTGCAACTTTAATCGTGACTTTGTCGCCAGCCTTTGCAGGAGCGGTGTACTCAAGCGCCACTACTACCGCATCGGCTAAACCCTCGTAGAGATATACTTTTTTAGTTATGGTGGTGTCGTCTACAAACTTAATCGTAACGGTTAATTCATACTTGTCTACGACACCCTCGGTGGCCTCAGCATCCTCAGGATCTATCCCAATTTTTACTTTACCTTTTCCACCCTCTGGAAGGATGTAGTTGAAGCCAGATGGTAGCACACTCGCCACAGTCCACGGACCAGTACCTATTACGGTGAAATTTGTACCGGATACGAAACCTGGACACTCTATGAAGGATATACTTTCAGCCGCCGCCGCTGGCACGTATATCCTAACTTCTTTAATGTCCGGGTTGCCTAATGGGTTCTCAATAGTGATAGTTCTAATGGGGAGAGTAGGATAGTCTCCAACAACTATGTATGGGTAGTCTAGGGATACTTTCGGCTCTTTAACAGCCGCCAATACTGGGGTCGTTGGTATTGCGATTAATAGTGGTGCTAGGGCTAATAGGGCTATAAGGGCTAGACTCAACTTCTTGGTTGACATGGTAGATCCACCGAAACTTTCGACGTAAGAGGTTACTTCTCAACTGCTTATAAGGTTAACCTATAATCTTGTAGACGAAACTTTATACTAAACGCTAAGCCTTTTTAAAAGAAAATATCAAAATATACAAATGTAAACAATTGTCAACACAACTCTGCCCAAGAGTTTTTAAAACAACCCATGAAAAACCCAATCTAAGTAGGATTCTACTCTGAGCTACACAGTCTTTAAGAGACAAACGTAGCCCCTCCCACCTATTAATTCACTGGGGTCTAAGGGGGGAATAGCTCCCCGCATCGAAGGTTTGAAGCTACTTACGACAACTCTATCTATTGTTAAGCTATGTTTCCCCCATTTCATCAACCTACCTCATAGAAAGCTATGCTCTCTGAGCGGAGGGGTAGATTTTGGAGGAATTTTAGAATTAACGTATTCTAGTCAAGTCGTTCCATTCCATAAGAAGGGGTGAAAACTCTCAAATTGCTTCAGCCTTAGTGAATAGTGGATTTGAAACTGAAAATTGGCTGAGGCTTTAAGCTTAACGAACTATGGGCATCGATAGAGAATTTAAGTGTAGCTGGAGGGGGAGGGTTTCAGGCTATAGACTCGAAGAACGCATAAGCGTAGAACTAATACTGGAGGATGGGAAGCCAGTGAAAGCAGAAGCAGTAGCAACGATTCTACCGGGAGAAGAGGTTATCATAAGCGACAACCTAACGTCAAACCTAGGAATAGTAATACTTGACCCACATAAAGGAGTTGTGGTGTCTTAGAGATGAGTTGAATGGAGAGGAAAGAACGACTATACACTCTGAAAAATGGATGTGAAAAATCATTACATTGGTATTCACGTAGGAGTCAAATTTGGCGTATAAGTAAGATCCATTCATCAAAAGTCTTCACAGCAAAGCAGTTACGCCGCTTAGAAGAGACAATTGATACTTGAAGGAGTATTCTGGCTCGTATAATCCCTCTGCAACTTAGAGTCCGGATCCCCGCCTCTCTACGACTTTAACCATACATAGAGGCGTAGGTCATGAGTACAACGTTCTTCCTTAACCTTTCAGAGTAATTTTTCTCCAAGCTTCTTCAGCTTGTTTAAAACTATATCGATTGTACTACAGCACTCTAAGATTAATCGTTATCTTCAGCTTCGTTCAATGATGGTATTTTAATTATTTTTAGACTTTAGCCGTGGAGGACGTTAAAAGTCGATGTTTGTGTTAAGCCATATTCTCTTAACTTCTTTAACTCTGTCGAAGTCTTCGTCTTCTGTTACTATATTGCTTATTCCAGTCTTCTCCATGGTGGCTAAGTGTACGGCGTCTGATGGTTTTAAGTTGTATTTTATGAGGTATTTTTCTGTGGGCTTTAAATCCTCCTCTTCGATGGGTATAACTTCTGTGCAAGGCAGAATGATGTCTCTTAAAAAGTTAAATGTGACATCGTAAGGAACTCCATACTTTTTCGATATGTATAGTACTTCATCTACGACTAGCATGTTGATGAATAGTTCTTCTCCAAGAAGCTTTTTGAAAAGTTCTTCCAAAGGCCTCCTCGCTTCGTCGGTCATCACATTTAGATATATTAGAAAGCAGGAGTCTAGGAATATCTTCAACTCACGCCTCCTCGAACTCCATTTCAAGGTAGGCTTTTTTAAGCTCACCTAGCTTTAGACTTAAAGCCCTGATTTCCCTGAGCTTTTCCACGTGCCTTTCAAGCCTATCCATTATCTCATCTGGCGACGGTCTTCCCCTTATCAAAAGACCTTCGGGAGCCGGCTCTATTACGACATGCCCTCCCTCCTGTATGCCATATCGATTCCTGAGCATCTTCGGGATGAATATTTGCCCTTTGTTTCCAACTTTTACTCTAAGTTCAACCATAGCTATCCAAAGCTATACTTAACTTAGAAAAATTTAAACTTTGATATATCGTGATGGGCTCGGAAAACTTCTCTGATGGCGTGAATTTAAGGTATAGTCCCTCTGAACGGGTCTGATGTAAACCATACCGAGGCTCTTAAAACCATGAAAGACATAGATGGAGGCACGTATGAAAGCCCTGCAATCGCAGACTTTAGTGGCATGACGCTCTGCAAAGCCGACGAGGCGTCAAATGTGAAGACGTTTGACGAAGACTTCCAAAAGCTAGAAGGATTCAACATAATTGGAGTCTAAGGCATGAGAAATTATGACGGGTTTCCTCAAAACATAAGCCATCTATACTTGAATCACTTTCAATATAACTCCTGGGCTAATACTAGCCATATATTATACGTTTAAACCGACCCGACCTTCTTCAGAAGTGTTTGAAATTTATTTGCTAAATGTATGCTTTAGTGGAAGCTTGCAATAATCTACTACTCTTACCATGATGCATTCAATTATGAGTCTTTTCCACATCCCTAACGGCATGACCTTCATAGGCATCTTGTAGTTTACGTTCCTCAATATGATGACAGGTTTTATTTATACAACATCATATTCCATGAAGAGTTTAAGTGCATATGAGTTGACTTTAAAAGTAGAACTAAGGATAGGGAGAAGTAGAAGCTTCCTAACCATTCCAGCTCTAATAAAGATAGCCTTGAAGCTGAAGAACCTCAACTAGTCATACCGATAAAACTGGCTGAAGCTTTAAGCTTAACGAACTATGGGCATCGATAGAGGATTTAAGCGTAACTGGAGAAGCCTTAGACTATGGACTTGAAGCGTTTATGAACGTAAAACTTCTACTGAGGATAGAGAACAAGTGAAAATTTGAAGTTACCATTAAATAATAACTCGACTTCACATAATAAGGTGGTTGTAATTTTTCAGGAGAAAACAATAGTTAGTATCTAAGGAGTAGTTCCTCTGGTCTGTAAAACTCCTCCGTAGCTTTTAAAAGCCATATTCTCGCTTCTTTAGCCTTCTCTATGAGTTCAACCATTGGTAAGGAGACGTACATCACAAGTATGATGTTCTTCCTAAGCTTCTCAGGATGGTTTTCTCTAAGCTTATTCAGCTTGTTTAAAAGCTCGTCTACAAGCCCAGCTCCAGCTCTAACAGTAGCTTCTCCGATTACACATACATCGTCTGAAACCCCGTAAACGTTCAACTCCA
The DNA here is from genome assembly GCA_038870975.1 of Bathyarchaeia archaeon. Taxonomy (GTDB): domain Archaea; phylum Thermoproteota; class CALKCG01; order B24; family B24; genus DTBU01. Next base: position 84,454 of record JAVZJD010000001.1, read on the forward strand.
GGTCTGGAAGAATGAGCGAAGTCAAATCGACGTTTATACCGATCTCCTTAAGCCTATGTTTAACCACGGACTTAGCTTCATCTTCAACATCTATTGTGAGCTTCTCTAAAGTCTTCTCAACTCTGCTGAGCCTAGTGTCCATTCTGCCGATAATGGCGAGCATTTCATTGAAATCTTCCCTGAGCTTGTTAAAATCTTCCCTAAGCCTTACCTGCTCCTCCCTTAGGTTTTTCTGCTCCTCCCTCAACTTCACCTGTTCCTCCCTTAGGTTTTTCTGCTCCTCCCTGATGGACGCTATTTCTCTCCAAATTTTAGTCTGCTCTTCCCTAAGCCTTACCTGCTCCTCCCTTAGGTTTTTCTGCTCCTCCCTCAACTTCACCTGTTCCTCCCTTAGGTTTTTCTGCTCCTCCCTGATGGACGCTATTTCTCTCCAAATTTTAGTCTGCTCTTCCCTAAGCCTTACCTGCTCCTCCCTTAGGTTTTTCTGCTCCTCCGCTATTGCGTCAAGCCTTTTGAGAACTTCAGATAGGCCTAAGTACCCCGCCACGGCATAGCGGAACTCTAAATCCTTATCTAAAAGCTCTAAAATCTCACGTTTTAAAGACTCCATAGATGTCAGTTAAAGTCTACAGAAGACTCATATTTAAACTATGAGCTAAACGGTTTAACTCAAGTTGAATGTAAGATGGTTTAGCTTATGGTATGCGATTTAAACACCGCCAGTATGTTGGGTGTCCCTAGAGGCCTTCGCAGTGTATCTACGTTAAAAATGATTCACTAGTATCCGCTCTAAACAACCATAGTGTCTTTCCCAGTAGGGGGCTTAATCTGTTTAAGCTTCTCTACGACCTCTGGATGCTTCTTCTCAAGCTCTTTCAAAGACTTATCTATCAGCCTATTCAACTCGTCCATGTTTTTAGCCCTCTCAAACATCTTAATAGACTTATCCATCCAATCTATAAGGATTTTATGCTGTTTCAACTCCTCCTCAAGTCTTTTCATCTCCTCCTTAGCCCTATTATACCTCTCTACTAACTCGTTTAAATTCTTCTTGAGAAGCGAAATATATGCTTTTATAGTCTCATCCTCTTCACCCATCGCGCGCTCAGCCTTATTGATATATGTCAAATCGAACGTTTAACCTTATCTGAAGACTTCAAATTTCAAGGTTTGACTATCTACGTAATGGAGGGGGTCGGTCATTAAGCTTTTATTTGGAAGACGTCTACTATTAATGGGCTTTTAACCTTGTCCCACATAGCTAAGAGGACTTTAGAGGCTTCAATCGTAATTCTCTTAGTAATGCTTACAACATATGCTTACGTCGTCATCCTAGGCGGTTTACCGTACGACCTGCTGATGGATGCATATGGACTTTTAAAACGCAACTTTGAACTGGTAAACTACTGCTGGATTTCAGAAGGGCTTGGTAGAGCAAACGATAGACTAGCTTTTACGACGTCATACATTCTTCTAGCTCTTCTAAACTCTCTAGGAGTCGATTTGAGCTCAGCCTGCTTAATTTTCCTACTCCTCTTATGGGTTTTAGGCGGAGGCTCTATGTATCTACTGGTTAAAAGGTTTTCGAGAAGTCGATTAACCGGTTTAACAGCCATGTTTATATACCTTGGAGCAGCTACAGCTTTAAGAGGTCTATGGCGAAGCTTAGACGCCTCAGCTTTATATGTTTTAATGCCTCTTGTCCTTTTAACGGTAGATGAAGCGCATAAGAGGAGAGACCCCCTTTATGGATTCTACACGGCTTTAACATGTACTCTATTTTCAGGAGCATTAGCTAAACTCGGCAACCTAGCCGTTTTAATCCTGACAATCTTAGCGTACTTTACCGTTAAAACGTACGGAGAAGATGTAAAGTTGAAGACGGTTATGCTTTTTTTGACGACGGCTGGATTCTCATGGCTCATGATGAACATCTGGTGGATAGCTATACCTCCAAGCTTAAACGTTGAAAGCTTTAATCCGATATGTTTAATAGCCTTTCCCGTATCCGCTTTAACGCTTCTACTAGCATCTAGAGTAGACAAAATGGATATGATACAAGCTTTAGCGATAATCTCCCCAGCTTTAGTTTTAATGGATCCACGTGAAGTTGTTTCGTTAAACGTCTCTCCTGAGGTTTTAGTCATAATCTCAGTAGATGCCACGATTCTAGTGGCTTTAGGTCTTAAAAGATTCTCAGAGGTTTTTAGCAACTATATATCCATATCGCTCGTCCTAGAGGGGGATGGTGTTAGAGAATACGACCTTGTAAAACCCGTTGTTTTTCTAATAGCTTCAGGTGTAATCCTCTACCAAGGTTTAACCATTCCACCACTATGGACCAGCAGTTTAAACATACCTGAGTACTATGGAGAGTTAGCACATCTACTCCCACCCGGAGACTATAGGATTCTAACGATGCCAGTTACATGGGGGGAAGTCTTCTATTATTGGAGTGATAGGAAGTATGAGAAGCCAGTCGAAAGCCTAGTACTAGATAAATCAACAGTCTACGGCCGTGAATTCACTGTTCTCAACGATTTAACCCGAAAAGCAGGGTTCTGGAGGATTCTATCCACTTTAAACGTTAAATTCATACTGCTCCATTACGATGTCAGCCAAGATGATCTTCAAAACGTAGATCCAAGGCTTATAGAGACGAGGCTTAACTACAGCTTCATAGTGGAGCCGAGCTTAGCCAATGGAATTGTCAATGTAGCATCTGAAGCTGTTAAACCTATTACGAGGGATTTAGGATTCGTCCAGCTCATCAACTTCAACCCAGAGACATATCATTACATTGAAGCCAGATGCGTAGAGGAAGAGGAAGCACAGTCTGAAATCCATCTATTTGCATATGGAGAAGCCTGTGCGAGCGAAGAGCCGAACTTGAATCAAACCTTCAGCTTTGCATACATTCTTCCAAGAGCGATGAACTGGCTTGACTACAACTACTTAGAGTTTTGGATTAAGATAAACAGTTCAGACACGATCACGATTCAAGTTCAAGACGTCTTCGGCCATTGGGCTCTATGGCGGTTAAACCTGAAAGAGCGGGATTGGAACCTCGCAATCATATGGTTGAATGACGCGGATTTAGACGTAGGTCTAGATAGGTCGAAAGTAGCTGCTATTGTTTTCTCAGTGCATTCCAAGATAGGTAGAATCGTAGAAGTTGAAGTTGGCGGTATTTTCTTAGACGAGGGGGTTGTATTGGGCGCTAAGCCTATAGAACTATTTGGAAAGTTTAACCATCAGCTTACAGTGTATAGGCTTCTGGATGGGTTTGAAACACCGAATGTTTACGCGGTTGAAGAAGTTTTGAAGAGCGAAGGGGATATTTTTGAAAACATTCTGAAGGATGAATTTGACCCTAGGAGCAAAGCCTACGTAGATGGTGAAATTCTACAGGTCTCCCACGCCGAATTAGAATACGTAAAGCTGGAGCCTACGAAATATAGAGTTACAGTTCACAATTTCCAAGATAGGTTTCTAATAGTTCTAAGTGAAAAGTTCGACCCAGGGTGGGCTCTGTATGTCGGTGAACCATATTTGATGAACATGTTGATCGAAGCAAAGCATCAAAATGTAAAACACGTGAAAGTTAACGGTTTCTTAAACGGATGGTATATTGAAGCTGAAGAAGTTAAACCCCTCACATTAACCATAGTATACAGACCTCAGCTTCAGTTAGAAGTGCTTAGAATAGTCTCCACGGTGTTCATGATTCTAAGCATCACTATTATTCTACTTAGAAAGAAGACTGTCAGTGTGCTAAAGCATATAAAGACATATGGTAGAGAAACTGATAGATAGTATGAGCGGGGTTTGCGCCGCCGTACTATGCGGCGGTGTTGGCAGTAGGCTCAGACCTTTAACATACTACTTCCAGAAGGCTATGATACCTGTGGGCTCTAAACAGAAGCCTCTGCTTGAATACATAATCCTCTTACTGAGGAAGAACGGCGTTGAGAACGTTAACCTTCTCTGCGGTTACAAGTATCAGCAGATCGTAAACTATTTTGGAAGTGGCGAGAGGTTTAATGTAAAGATAAACTACATAGTAGATAAGAAGGGGTTTAGAGGAACCGGTTGGGCCATGGTGAACGCTTACGAGCAGGGATACTTCGACGGATTTGGAAATATACTTGTATACTATGGAGACATATTAACTAATCTTAACATTAGAGACCTAATAAACTACCATGAAAATTCAAATTCTACAGCCACAGTAGCAGTTTCTAGAGGATATAGGCTTCCAGTTGGAGTAGCCTACATAGAAGGGGCTAGAATAGTTAGATTTGAAGAGAAGCCCCTAATTAACATACCAGTCTGCATAGGGATTATGATCCTGAGAAGAGAAGCTTTCAAAATTATGGCTGAGGTATCTAGAAAATATATCAATGAAGAATACGACTTGATGGGGCATTTAATCCCCGAACTAACGAATAGAGGAAAACTTGTGTATGCATACGATACGGATGCATCATGGTATGACGTAGGTTCGACTGAAAAATACGAAAAACTCGACAACAGTTTTGCGGATAGGCTTCTAGAGTTTTTGGAGAGATGACTAAAGAGACTATTAAACTACAAACTACGGCTCTCGGTTTGAAGGTAGATTCTCTCTAATCCATACTGCTAGTTCTCTAAAGGCTTTAGCTCTATGAGAAAACCTATTCTTCTCCTCAGTAGACATTTCAGCAAAAGTTCTCCCATCTCCTTCTAACGGCTGAAATATCGGGTCAAATCCGAACCCTCCGGAGCCTCTAGGCTCACTGGTTATTAATCCCTCCACTCTACCTTGGAAAACCTTGGCTGGTTTTCCAGGCTCAGCATATGCCACGACCGATAGGAAATAGGCATATCGGTCGCTTACACCATTCATAAGTCTTAGAACACCGTTTAAACCTATGGTTTTAAGTATGTAGGACGAGTATGGACCCGGGAAGCCGTTGAGACCCCTTATGAATAGACCAGCGTCCTCTACAACCACTTTAAAACCTAGACGGCCCGATAATTCCTTAGCGGCGTAAGAGGCTATGTCTTCTAAGCTATCAGACTGTATTTCAATCTTATCAGCCTCCAGCATGGTCAGTTTTAAACCTAGGCTTTCAAAGATAAGCTTGGCTTCTCTAAACTTCCCCTTATTTCTAGTAGCAAAGTAGAAGTCCATATCTCCCACGCTCTTAATTGACTACGGGCTGAGTACATGATCCCCCAGTAGAGATACTCGTATTTAAACCACCTATTCCCTATTCTAAAGAAGGTTAAATTTAACTTACCTTATTAAGTTGAGATTGTAGAGTTTAAAAACGGCATTAGATGGAAAAGCGGTTAGGGGATTATAGGATATTTAATATCCTAGATTAAACACTCGCTCCACTGAAATTAGAGTAACGTCTTAATTCGATGAGCTTTAGAAGCCTAGTGAATGGGATAAATCTAAAGAGTAAAGCGTCTGCTCATAGTATTTGGGACCATATGTTAAAGTTATCTGGTAGAACAACTCTTTTAGAGACTCTACTCTCTCAAGCCATCCTTCAACGTAAACCCTCTCGCCTTTAAAAGCCTGAAGTCTATATTCCTCCACATACGATACTATACGTTTTATGCCGTCTACTCTAAAGCCTTCCACTACGTCTTCAACTTCAACATCGTATACAGACGGCATGAAAGCCGCCTCATCGTCTCCGAGTATGGTTGCATAGGCTTTTAACCAGCCGAGTCTAACGATACTTCTTAGAGAACTATACTCGTTCGCGATTTCACCATAATCTTTAACAGGCTCAAACTCGACTTTGACAGGTCTAGCGTTTAACGGCTTATAAACGCCGTATATCAACTTCCTCTTTTGATGCGCTATGTATAGTTTGTAAGGGTAGTTTTTAAACTTCCATTTAAAACTTAAATCTTCAGATGGATGTTCAAACTCGTTGAATATAAAACCCCCTTTGTAGAGGGCTGCCAGACAGTCTCTAAGCTCTTTCAAATTCTTCAGCCCATATATGACGAAATCTAAATCTGAAAAATTTGGATGGTAGAATCCGAGGAGTAGGGAGCCGAAGACTCCAAAGTCCTCTAAATTCAACTTCGAAGAACACAGAATCATGTTGAGGACTTTCTCCAATGCTGTTAAAAGCTCATCTTTCGAAGAATCTATCAGCCTAATTAAGGCATCCTTTGGAAGCCTAACCTCACCTATTCGGTTTTTAGGGACCCCTGGAAGGTATGCATTTAAAGGCCTATAGTAGACTCTATACTCTGGAAAACGCTTATTTATGAGTTTAAACGGTTCATCTCCGTAGAGTTTGTAGTGGGATATTTTGCTACGTCCTCTTGGAGCCCTGGGATTATTGGAACTGTAGAGATTTGAAGGCACATATTCAAGGTCGCACAAGTATCCGTCAGGTGGATGAGAATACCCCAACACTCTAAATATTAAGCCGTTTGAACTTATGATATAATCTCTATCTCTTAGGCTCATTTTAGTACAACTTCCTAACTTGAATGTACTCGCCCGGTCTACCTGAGCCGACGACAACCCTATACTTTTCAATGTTGCTTGAAGTAGATATTTCCCTTTCCAATAGACCTCGAACTTCGAGTAAGTCTCCTTCGGATGCTAAACCCCTATACGTACCATCCATGACGACAATATCCTTCGGCCTCATTTCAGGAGGCAATCTAGACTCTTCATTAACAGCTCGATAATCTGAAACCCTGTAGATTGCTGGTCTGAAGAAGGATTCCTCAGCAGATTCAACCATGCATCTAAACCTTACAGTCTTTATAGGCATCCTACGGTATGCTCCATAAACGTCTTTTATTTCATCAGACTTTCTAACAGCGTTGAAAACGACTTTGAAACCCTTGTAAGAGATTTTATTTTTACGGAGTCTATCGAACTCATTCTCATACATGTATTTCATAACGTCTTTAGATACTAATCCACTCACGGTATTCCTCACTTTTCTAAAGTTTAATCCTCCGTAGATCGCTACGTCAACATCGGGTTTTTCAGACAGCATATCTAAACAGAGAGAGCCATGTATACCAAAATTCTTCAATTCAATGTCGGAATTGGAGGAAATCAATTCAATCCATTCAACGGCCACATCCTCCACTGGAAGACGATTCTTTTTGCGTATAAGTCTAAATAGAGCATCCCTAGGTTTGAAAACACACTCTATTTTATCTTTAGGAACAGATGTTAAGACTTTAGAGTTGTATGGACATTCGTAGACGTAATGTGGGAAGTTTTCACTGAAAACCCTTAAGATCTCTTGAAGATTCTCAGGACTGTAAAGTTTAACTGGTCTCACATACATCTCACTCTCATGCTTCCAAACCCACGGTAAAAACTCCATCTTAAATAAACTTTTAAAACGCTCCGGCACATACTTTAAATAGGCAATATAGCGATCATCAGGATGCTCATAACCGAAGACGTAGAAAATAAAGCCATCCTGAGTTTTAATGATATCTCCATCGACGAGTTTTTCAGACATGGGTTAATCCAAACCTCTGAAATGCTCTTAGAAAAATCTAAGAGTAGAAGTTTAAAAAGGTTTAACCCATAAGCGAACTCAAAGATATATAAACTCACAATACATAGAAAGTTGCTGAATGGTATACGAATCGCAGGCGTATTTAACATTAATACGTAATGTAGATAGAGGACTTAGAACTAGAACTTTGATAATAAAAGCTCTCAAAAGTGGATGTACGAGTATTGGAGAAGTTTCAAAAACCACAGGGTTAAAGTACCAGACCATCTTGAAACATATTAAGAAGATGGAGGAAGAAGGTATTGTTGTTAAACGCGGAGAGAAACCTGTAAAATGGCTTCTGACGGATAGAGGACAGAGAAGTATTTTAATCTACGGAACTTAAGGAGAATTTGTTTGTCAGGTAGCGGGGAGAGGCCGCTCCTCCCACCTCCTATAACCAACCCGAAGGCTGGTTATAGGCGTCATTTCTGCAGGTTTAAGCTAACCTTTCGGTTAGCCCGTTTCCAAGCCTTTCGACTTGGAAACACCCTGCACGACCTATCTACTCAGTCTCACTCATTGGAATCTGTTACGCAACCTTGAGCCGTCCCGAAGGACGGTCAGGGGAGCGTAACAAACTCCGTTGAGCAAGACTTTTCGATTTTAGACGACGCTACCTTTTGACCAAGCTTAGGGTCTTCTAATTATTCTTTTAAGATTAACTGACTATTTTTCTAAATAAATTAGTCTAGTAAACTGTAACTAGACCTAAAAAAGGTATAATGTATAAATTCATTAAATAAAAATTACTAAATTTAAAAAAGATGGAAAAAAGGTTTGAATTTCCCTTAAAGCACTGAGGTTTATGTTTTAAAGAACCGGCTTTGAAGCCTCTTCAGTGTTTCAACGATGCCTGTATATTCCAGTTCTTCCATGCCGAGTATTGCAGGAGCTATCGGTCCATTTCTCCTTATGAATTCAGCCATCTGGAGAGCTGTTCTTCTAGCGTGGTCGAAAGCCACGTCTTCAAATAAATCAGCAGGTCCTACGAGTCTGCCGCCTGAAAGCTGGAAGCCTAAAGCTACTACTCTAGGCGGTCCGTCGAAGAACGAGCACCTACTGTCCTTTAAGCCTACTGGCATCAGAGGACCGTAGTGGGAACCCCTCATCCAGCCAGCTACCATGTGCGGTGTGAAGAATGGTGCTAAAGCTTCACCTACTGCTGGAAGCCCATGCTGACATCTCACGATGCAAACCGGGTCGTCTTTACCTACGTATCTGCCAGCTATTAGAGAAAGCCTTGTAACACTGGCGACAGCGGCTATAAGCTTGTCGGAATTTCTCCAGACCCTTTCAATCACATATCTGCCCGTTGTACCAATGAGCGCCAGTAGACTGTAGATTTCACTTGGAGTAGATAGGTCTATACATTCACCTTTCTGAACATCCATAACTCTAAATGTGAACCCGTCGTGCATGACAGGGTCTAGTATTAAGCCTGCCGTATTCCAAGGATCTGCGAAAATCTTGTAGAGTATTAGGTTCCAAGCACCTGGCTCAGTCTTATCAGCGGCAAAAACAACTATCGGCTCACTTCTACGTTCCTCTATCTCCATTTCAGCTACTCCAGGCCCCATGCCTTTGACGTTTCCAGAAAATGCTTCTGAAAGCAGGTCTTGACCAGCTGCGTAAAGCTTGAGAGGCCTTGAAACCTTTTCAGTAACTTCTTTAAAAGTATCCCATGCTAAACCATGTATCTTGGGACTATTCTCCCCCTCTCTATGGGTCATTAGAAGTTCAAGGTCGTCTCCAGCGTTGAAGACGTAGTAGTCGATCAGTAGACCTTTTTCTTTAGCTTCCTGGAGCTTCTTCTTAGCAAGTTCTATTTGCTCTGAGTGGACAATGTGGTGGCCAGCTAAAGAACCAACGTCTGCTTTTATCAGGGATATAGTTATTTTGTCGGGCATAACTACCCCCTCAACTTAAGGACCCCAAGCTCTCTTAAGTCTTTCGCTTTTAACCCCCTCAAGGTCCAAAACAACAATTCCACCTCTAGCTGGAAGTGAGACGTTTAAAACATATGTAAACGCCACCCAAGTTTCAAGCCTAGTCGATTTATGTGCATGCCCATGGATCCACACAAGAGGACGCGTCTCCCTGATAACACTCTCCATCCTCCTACAGCCCATTTCAGGCCAAACGTTTTCATTTTCACCTTCAAGCGTAACATATGTTGGAGCGTAGTGTGTCATTACTACGACGTATTCTCCTTTAACCTCTCTAAGCATCCTACTGATCTTTGAAAACCTAGATTCATACCGCCAGTATATGTCTTTGATGTGTGTTCTCTGCCAAAACGTTGGGCGATCGAGTATGCCTCTTGAACCTATAAAATGAATATTCAAACCTTGAACGTTTACTTTTAGGCTTTCATCGTCCAGCCAAGTTATCTCTCCAACTTCCCTGTACTTATTTTCATAGCCTTCCCATTCCTCATTACCGAAGCAAGCTAGTAAAGGTGTTTTGGAGAAGACTCTAACGGTTTTTACAAGCTCAAAAAGCCTTTCATACCCGTTCCTATAGACTAGGTCTCCGGCAAGTAGCATAAGATCTATATTCGTCAGTTTTTGAAGAGACTCTCTGAAAAGTGGAAGATACTTAGGCGTATGAACATCTGCAGTTAGAGCAAGCCTAACCATACAACATACACCACTGTATTACGTGTAATTATAATAGTTTTCCTAGGTATTAGAGTTAAAACTTAAGTATCGACGTAAGCGTCTTCTATGAAGATGGCATCTTTTAAAAGACCTCTAAAACTAGGTTTAACCGCCACATTTACGGCTTTAACGACAGTAGCTACCATGGGTTTCACTATATACGTACCAGCTACGAAGGGATACTTCAACCTAGGGGAAGCAATGGTTTACACGACTGCTATTCTACTTGGGCCTTCCATAGGGGCTGTTGCTGGCGGCTTGGGGTCTATGCTCGCCGATTTAATACTAGGCTACCATATTTACGCTCTAGGAACCCTCATAATAAAAAGCATTGAGGGGTTTATAGTAGGTCTCCTCGCTCAAAGGCTTAAGTTTAAGGCATCAACATTGAAAGCTATGAGTATAGCGTTGCCAGCTTTTACAGGCTTAACCCTCGGAATCGTCGGCTCAACTGTATACACTGGTTTCACTGAGGCGTACTTTGGTCCACTTACATTGGTCAAAGGTGAGCTTTCAATGATTGTATGGGCAGTTTTAGCATGCTTCATATTCATAGTAATGGCTGTATTGTCTCTTAAAGTAGAGCCGAGCTTAACTGTTTACGCAATCTCCATCTTCATCGGAGGCGCGGAAATGGTTATAGGCTACTACCTATATGAAAGTCTATTACTAGGCTACTACGCATTAGCGGAAGTTCCAGTAAACATCGGTCAAATGGTCATAGGATTAACCGTTGCGTTACCACTTATTAAAACCTTGAGTAGAGTAGAAGTTTTTACAAGTTTAAAGCTTTTAGATGGGAAAACGTACGTCAAAACTGATGGTAGTAAGTAGAACCGCCTATATGCTCTGCTTGAACCGGAGGAGGAGTAAATTCAAGCCTTTCTAAACCGTGCATCAATTTTAAATCCTCAGAGAAGACTTCCAACTCTTTCGGAGCATAAATAGTACCTTTTAATGGGGCACTTAATGGTATTCTAAGTCTCTTTTTAAGCTTCCAGATACTACTGTTGAATTCAACCAATATGGATGTAAGATTTATCAATTTATCATCAACGGGAGCTTTAGTAGGCATTTTCTCAAAGTGGACCGTTCCACCGTAGAGTTCCCTCCAAAGCACGTCAGTTATAAACGGACAAATGGGCGCTAGGAGCCTCAATACAGTTTTAAGAGTCGTATGAAGTGTGTACCATGCTGAGTGTTGCGCTTCAAGATCGAAAACTCCATTCTTATTGTAAGCTCTAGGTTTAACCGCCTCCAAGTAGTGATCTGCGAAAATATGCCATAGGAAGAACCTAATGCCATTACTGGCTTCAAAGAAGTCGAAGTTTTCAAAGTCTTTTAAACATATTTCCAGAAGTCTATTAACTTCTGCTAGAACCCATTGGTCGAGTGGTTCAAGCTTAACAGGTTTGTCAACCTGTGGAAAACACGATATGAACCTCGCCACATTCCAAAGCTTAGTGATGAAAAGCCATGCAGATTTAACCTTATCCTCAGAATACCTATAATCAGACCCTAGCTTGACTTCTGAAGAAGCCCAGAATCGAAAAGCATCCGCCCCGTACTGTTCAATTACAGGCTCAGGGTCGACGACGTTCCCCTTAGACTTATGCATAGCTTCACCTTTTTCATCCAATCCCATTCCAGATATTCTAACCCATGTGAAAGCGGGGCTACCTAACAGCTGATAAACTCTAAGAATAGTATAGTAGAGCCAGGTTCTAATTATTTCATAGCCTTGCGGTCTGAGAACTAGTTGGAAAACTTTCTTAAACATTTCATCATTTCTACCATACCACGATATATATAGTGGGCTTATGCTTGAGTCGATCCACGTGTCGAAAGTCCTCCACTCCCCTTCAAATTCCAAACTGCCGCAGTACTGACATCTTTCAAACGGAGGCTTCTCATTCCAAGGCTTATAGTATTTCCCCGGTTCCGGTAGATTCGGCTTACCACAATTCTTACAATACCATATTGGTATTTCAGTGGCGTAAAACCTCCTCCTAGAAATGGGCCAATCTATTGAAATACTACTCACCCAGTCTAATAGCAGTTGTCTACCTCTTTCAGGGTAGAACTTCATCTTATCTATGATCTTCCTTATGTCGTCTAGGAAATCTAGTTGCTTTAGGTAATACTCTTTCACATATACGAACTCTATTGGGTCTTTAGAGCGCCAGCAAATCGGCGTTTTATGACGTATCGCTTCCACCCTTTCAATCAAACCCATACTACGCAAGTCTTCGATGATCTTATTTCTGGCCTCTTTAACATAGAGACCAGCGTATTTTCCTGCGTTTTCATTCATTTTTCCATCTAAGTTAACGGCGATAATAGGCTTTAAGCCAAGCTCTCTAAATAATTGAATATCTGCTTTATCACCGTAGGAGCAAACCATTACAAGTCCAGAACCGAATTCCGGTTTAGCGTAAGGATGTGGTAATATAGGGACTTCTCTCCCATTTATTGGGACTATTGCTGTTTTCCCCTCTAAATGCGTATACCTACTATCTCCAGGATTATAGATGACTGCTGAGCAAGTACATAAAAGCTCCGGCCTCGTAGACGCAACGAGTATGGTTTCATCCGACCCCTTAACTCTGAACTTCATATACACGAGTAGTGCATTCACTTCCTCGTACTCTACTTCAGCATCAGCTATCGATGTCCTACATGAAGGACACCAGTTTACAGGATATTCAGCTTCATAGATCAATCCCTTATGCCAGAGTTCGATGAAAGTAGCTTGAGTAAGCTTCCTATATTCTGGACTATCAGTTCGGTAGTAGTTTTCAAAGTCGCAGCTCAGACCTAAACGTTTAGCTATATTTATGAGTTGAACTTCAACTTCATCTAAGAACATACGGCAAAGTTCTTCAAACTTCACTCTTTCAATTTCATGGGCTTTTACTCCGTACTTTTTCTCAACTTGAACTTCAACTGGAAGACCATTTCTATCTACACCGAAGGGAAATAAAACCTCGTATCCCCTCATCCTAAGACTCCTGGCAACCATATCTATCTGCGCGTAATGTGCAGCTCCACCTACGTGCCACTTACCCGAGGCATAGGGGGGCGGTGTATCTATGATAACTATGGGTTTGCCAGAATTTGGATTGAAGCGATAAAGCCCATCTTTCTCCCAAAGCTCTAAAAGCTTAACTTCGTTTTTAGGAGCCCATCTTTTTTCTCCAATCTTTGGCCTGAAGCCTCCACTATGCATTGTCTCACTCTATAATAGGCTTGTCGTATGAAGAAAGCCTACTAATTCCTATTAAGAGTTCTTCACCGTCTAAATTCCAAACTTTACTATACTCCATTCTGGGTATCTCACCCAAGGTGAACGTCAGTTTCTTAGCCCTCACCTCACCAGCTATGTACTCTTTTGTTTCCTCTAGAAGACTTTTCGTCTCTTGACTTGAAACTTTTACATATACTTCTATGTAAGCATCTACTGGAAGATCCATTTCTTTACGCATATACTGAATCCTCCTAACCACGTCTCTACTCAATCCACCAGCTTGGAGGGCTTTGTCTATTCTAACGTCTAAGTACAACATTCCATTTTTCAACTCAGCGCATGCAAATCCCTCGGTCAACTTCGATTTAATGAAAACATACTCGGGTTTGACCTCTAAAGACTCTTCTCCGACGTTGAGAATACAACGTCCACTATTCATCAATTCGTCGATTTGAACATGGGACATTCTCCTAATGGCTTCGGCTACAACTGGAGCCTTGGACCTGAATTCTCTGCCTATTAAACTCATATTTGGTTCTGCTACTTTAACCCATAGTTTTTCATCTTCACCAGCTCTGAGGAAGACCAATTCTTTAACATTCAATTGCTCTTTCAGCACATCTATCAAACGTTTAAGCTTACTAGCTAATTCATCTTGAACTCTTAAAAGCGCAGATTTCAAGGGCTGTCTGAGTTTCAGCCCAACTTCCTGCCTAATCTTAGCTGAGGCTTCAACTACGTCTTTAACAATTTCCATAGCCTCCTCAAGCTCGGGGTTCTTCCAAGATTCGTCCGATTGAGGCCATTTACACATGTGTACACTTTCAGGTTGGTTTGGCTCTGCAAATCTAAACATGTATTGGTAGATAGATTCGCATGTAAACGGTATTATTGGAGCTGATAGTAGTAAGAACGTCTTCAAAACGTTGTATAAGACGCTGTAAGACGCAAGTTTTTCAGGTGCTTCTTCCTCCACCCATGTCCTACGTCTTATCAGTCTGATATACCACCTGCTAACATCTTCAACTATAAAGTCCCTAAGTGTCTTAACGGCGCTATGAAGGTGATAGTTTTCAAAAGCTTCTGTAACATCTTTTATGAGACGTTGGGTTTTTGATAGAATCCATAAGTCTTCTGGGGACATGAAGTCTTTGACACGTTCAAGACTCCACTTAGATGGATTAAACTTGTCGAGGTTCATGTATGTCGATGCAAATACATAGACGTTCCAGAGAATATTCATGAAGGAGAACGTTTCTCCTACACCTTTCCATGAAAACTTTAAGTCTTCCCATAAAGTGTGCTGGAGTTCGTAAAATCTTAATACGTCTCTACCATATTTTTCTATGACTTCTTCAGGTGCAATGTAATTGCCCCACGATTTATGCATCTCTCTACCAGTTTCATCAAGTACGAAGCCGTGCATAGCGACGCATTTATATGGTACTGAATTGAACACTAGTGAAGAACATGCTAAAAGTGAGTAGAACCAACCTCTGGTTTGGTCATGACCTTCGACTATAAAATCTACTGGAAACCACTCTTTAAACTCCCTATCGTCAGACGGATATCCTAGAGATGCCCAGGAAGCAGACCCAGAATCCATCCAAACATCTATAACATCTAAAACTCTACGCATATTTCCACCACAATCACACTTCAAAACTAACTGATCTACCCATGGTCTATGCAGTCTAAGCTCTTCAACACCACAGGCCTCTAGAAGCTCTCTCTTAGATCCGACGACCCTGCGTTTTCCACATTTTTCACATATCCATATGGGCAGTGGAACTCCCCAGTATCTCTGTCTGGATATGACCCAATCCGATATCTCCATAAGCCAATTTCCAAATCTGCTTTTACCAGCCCACTCTGGAATCCATTTAACCTTCTCATTCTCTTCGAGAAGCAGGTCCCTAAGCTTGCTCATACGTATAATCCACTGTTTAGTAGCTCTGAGTAATAATGGGGTTTTACATCTCCAACAGTGCGGATATCTATGAATAATGGTTCCACTATACAACAGAAGACCTTTCCTCTGGAGGTCTTCTACGATTACTTTATCTGCCTCTTTGATGTACATTCCAGCGTACTTACCAGCCTCAGATGTAAATCTGCCAGACTGGTCTACAGGTGAGAAGACTGGTAGACCATATCTCAAGCCAACCTCGAAGTCTTCTTCACCGTGTCCAGGGGCTGAGTGAACCAAACCCGTACCTTCCGTTAGACGTACGAATTCTTCAGACAAGACTACTATGTGAGCTTTCTTAAACTCTTTTTGAAGAGACACCTCATCCGCGAGCGGAGGTTTATATTTCAAGCCTTGTAGACTTTTACCATCGAACTCTTCAATCACTTCAAATTCAACTCCGACCTCATCGAAAACTGGTTTAACCCTCTCTTTGGCGAGAATGTAAACTTCTCTTCCGACTTTCACACGGACATATACGTAATTTGGATGCGCCATAATCGCTACATTGGCTGGGAGAGTCCATGGTGTAGTCGTCCATATCAGTAAGTATTCTCTATCTCTACCCTCTATAGGAAACTTCACGTATATTGAAGGATCTTCTACATCTCTATACTCCTGAGATACTTCGTATCCCGCAGCTAGGGCTGTTTCACACCTTGGACACCAGTGTGTGACCCTTAAAACGTTCTCTAGAAGACCGAGTTCTTCAGCTTTTTTAACTACAAGCCATACCGCTTCTATATATTCATCTCTAATAGTCATGTATGGGTTGTCCCAATCCATCCACACGCCGAGGTTTTTAAACTGCTCTGTAAGTACCTTTAAATTTTTTAACGCGAAGTTTTCACATTCCTCAACAAAACGGTCGATACCTATACGGTTCTCTATCTCCCTCTTATTTCCAATATTGAGTAAACGTTCAACCATGACCTCTATCGGTAGACCGTGCATGTCGAAGCCTGGTCTATCCCTAACCTTAAACCCCCTCATCCGCCTATAGCGGAGAATACTATCTTTGATTATCTTATTCCAAGCAGTTCCAAGGTGTATAGAACTCGTCACGTACGGAGGACCATCGAGAAAGTAGAATTTTTCACCTTGCTCGGAAAGCTTCTTAACCTTCTCGTAGATTTTGTTCTCAGACCACCATCTGAAAACCTCATATTCAATCTTCTTGGGGTCATATGTTTTAGGTAGAAGTCCAACGTGCATGCCATCACATCCATTTAAACTCAAGTCGCCAAAGTTCAATTTTGCAATTTTAAAGTTTGATTTTACACTCACCCATAGTCCTCAAGCTCATATTAACCTAGAAAGTTAGTATTTAAAAGTTACGTAAATTCTCTCAATTGTAGAGAGTTGTCTGGTGAAGTATTCCGGGAAAAACCGACTTTAGAGGAAAGCTTGGAAGCATTTAAGCTTGGAATCAGTGCAAAGAGAATTCTCATAATCGTAGGAGAATGTAAAATCGACTACTTCGGTAGAGGACACTCTGAACTTGACTATGGAGATAGAGTCGTGATTATTAAAAGCGACGGAGCTCTAATTATCCATCGGCCATCCGGTTTAGAACCTGTGAACTGGCAACCCCCTGGAAGTATGTATAGAGCATATATTAAAGGTGGAAGTTTAGTAGTTGAGGCATATAGAAAAACACCTGAAGAAAAAATAAGAGTAACGTTTAGGGGAATAATGCTTCTATCGTCTCTCAACCTTAGGGATGATGCTTCATTCAAACTTTATACGAGTGAGGAGATAATGAAGAAAGCGTTTATTAAACATCCTGAAATTGTTGAAAAGGGGCTTAGAGTAATATCAGAGGAGAAGAGGGTTAGAAGCGGTTTAATAGACTGCCTCTGTGTTGATTTACGCGGCAGAAGCGTCGTGGTTGAATTCAAGAAGGATAAGGCCAGCGTTGAAGCCGTTGAACAACTTTCAAAATACGTTCAAGAGTTGAAAACGAACAACCTGCAAGTTAGAGGGGTATTAGTAGCACCTTCATTGACAAGAGAAGCTAGTGATAAGGTTAAGGCTTTAAATTTGGAATTCAAAAGGCTCAGCGTTAAGAAGTGTATTAAGGTCTTAGAGTCTACTGGAGGGGTTAAGATTTCAGACTTTATAAGCTAGCTTTAAATGTCCGTTTAGAAATTTCAATAATTGAATGACCGTCTTGTTAACTATCGGCTTAACAATAACGCTAATCGGAATCGCTCTTGTCTTTATAGGATTTCTAATGGAATTTATAAAATCCTTGAAGAAGACAGGTAAAATGAAGACTTGTGGGGCTGTTTTGATAGGACCATTTCCCATAATTTTTGGGGATAGAGACCTTGTAAAGTATTCGATTGTGCTTCTGATCATAATGTTAATTCTAACAGTGGTTTTAATCATCGTCTCGGGTGCTTTACCATGACTGTGAAATGTGAAATCTGCGGTATTCACAATGCCAAGTATGTATGTCAAAACTGTGGATTTAGGGTGTGCTCATCGTGTTTCAACCCACGGTTAGAACTCTGTGTAAAATGTACAGTTAGTAGTTCGTCTGAAGTGAAGTTAGAATATGGCGTAGGTTTTAAGATTATGATCATAGGCTTCGTCTTAGTTTTTCTGGGCATACTCATTACGGTTGCACTAGCCATCCTAAGAGGGATAGGTAATTTGAGTTTCGTTATTCTACTTCTCCCAATACCAGTCGGCGTGGCAGCTGGACCCTATGGTGGTGTACTGCTGATCTTCGCTTTAATCATGACGCTCGTCCTTATGATAATCTTAATATTGACCAGTAGGAGACATTTAAGACAATTCTCTCCGAAAGAGGTTTCAGAGGGTGTTTAAATGGTTGAAAGGGGTCTTCTTAAAGAATGGTTGACTAAAAGGAGGCGTAATAGAAGCATTGAGCTTGCCTACAAGCAGATGAAAGGCTCTGTTGAAACTGTTGCGGAGCTTAGGAGGTGTTTAACTGCTATTATAGAGGGGAATTTTACGGAAGCTGAGAAAAGTATCGGAAGGATTTTTCTCATGGAGTTGGATGTAGATGAGCTTAGAAGGAAGGTTCTCATCGAACTGGCTAAGGAAGAACCTTCTAAATTCAGAGAAGACTTTGCACGTTTGGTCCAAGGATTAGATATAATGGCGGATCATGTTAAAGATTCGGCTAGAAGCCTTTTAGTCCTTTTAAGAGGAAAAAAGACTGTTTCTGACGAGATTTGGGTGAGCTATTTAAATCTTGTGGATAACATTGTCTTATGTACTAGAACCCTTTTAAGAGCGATTGAGGAATTAACTGGCAAAAGCGAAGAAGTCATGCGCTACATAATTGAAGTCGATAGGCTTGAAAACGTCATAGATGAGCAATATGTGTCGATTATGGAGAAACTTTTGAAGACTGAGGAAATAGAACCGGGAGTCCTCATGATGTTAAAAAGTCTCTTGGAATTTTTAGAGAAAGCTGCCGATATATGTGCTGAGATGGCTGACTACATTAGAGTTCTTCTAGGTTAAAATTGTGAAAGTTTATCAAGAAAATAGTCTATGTGTAAATATTGAGAAGGCTTGATAAGTTTAAGGTTCTACCTTTTAGATATCGACAGCCGTCTAAGAAGTGGGGAAGTTGAAGTTAGACTTTGGGGTTTAACTGATGAAGGAAGGCGTGTTGTCTTATTCGATAGAGCTTTAAAACCGTACTTCTACGCTGTAGCCGAAAATACAGAATTATTGGAAAAACAGTTGAAATCCATTGGAGATGTAGAGGAATTCGAGCTGAAAGAAGCAAGGATTTTCGGGAAAAATGTTAAGGCATTTAAGATTTACGTTTCAAACCCAGATAGATTAGATTCCATAGCGGAAGCTGTTTCAAAACTTAAAGGCTGTGGAGGAGTCTACGATTGCGATCTGAGACATACTCAGCGCTACCTTCTAGATTATGACGTTCAACCATGCGGATGGCATGTGGTTGAAGTGGAGCCTACAGATAAAGAGAATATTAAAATCGACGAAGCCTACAGAATGTTAAAACCACCCGTCTCTATCGGATACCAGAAAGATGTAACCTTCAGGGTTTTAGCTTTCTATATGATTCCACTACCTTCAAAAGGCTCGGCTAAACCTGAGAAGGATAAAATCGTATGTTTAGCTGTTAGGACAAACGAAGGATATGTAAACGTTTACAACTCAGAGGAAGTTGGCGAAAGGGGTCTAATTGAAAACTTTATAGAGCTTATTGATAGCTTCAACCCAGACGTTATTGTTGGTTACGGCACAAATGCGAGAGATTGGGAATATTTGGCTAAAAGAGCTGAAGCTAACGGGTTAAAGCTCAAAGTAGGTAGAGACGGCTCTGAACCGCATAGAAGCGTCTATGGGCATATTTCAATAGCCGGCAGAATAGCTTTAGACCTATACGATTACGCTGACGATATAGCTGATATAAAGATCAAAACCTTAGAGAATCTAGCCGCATACCTAGGTGTCGGTGTGAAAGACGAGCTTATGGAGGAATACGACATACCGAAATTGTGGGAATCGTCTGAAGGGAGACAGAGAATACTGAGTTACGCATTAGACAGATGTAGAGTTATTATGGAATGCTTTAAAGAATTCATCGACTATGGGTGTCAACTCTCAAACTTAGTTTGCATACCTTTAGACCATGTATGTACGGCGGCTGTAGGATTTAGAGTCGAGTCTTATCTTATGAAGTGCAGTAGAAAATTCGGTGAATTAATACCTAAACGTATTGAAAAACCGTACCAACCTTATGCTGGTGCAATAGTCTTAGAGCCGAAGCCTGGTTTACATGAAAATGTAGCAGTTTTAGACTTTAGATCCATGTATCCCAGTATAATGATGAAGTTCAACATATCACCCGATACTTATGTTGAACCTGAAGTAAACACTAAACCTGAAGAAGTTTTCATAGCTCCAGAAGTTGGCCATAGATTTTTCAAAAAACCTGACGGCTTTTACAGAGACGCTTTGAAGAGGCTTTTGGAGGCTAGAGCTGAGATCAGTAAAAAGCTTAAGGATTTAAGTCCAAGTTCGACAGAATATAGGATTTTAGATGCTAGACAGAAGGCCATAAAAGTCATTACCAATGCGATGTATGGATATGCTGGTTGGATAGGCGCACGATGGTATAGACGACCCATAGCAGAGTCCACTACAGCGTGGGGTAGGAAAACTCTCCTAGAAACTGTAGATTATGCGATGAAAATAGGGCTCTCTGTAATCTACGGCGACACCGATTCGATATTTGTTAAACATGATCAAGAGAAGATTGAGGAACTTGTAAAGTATGTCTCTGAAAAACTCGGTCTAGAGATTAAGCCTGAAACAATCTATAGACGGATAATTTTCACGGAGGCTAAGAAGAGGTATGCAGGTTTACTTGCAGATGGTAGAATAGATATAACTGGTTTGGAAGCCGTAAGAGGGGATTGGTCTGAAATCGCTAAGAAAATTCAGCGTGAAGTTATTAGAATTATTCTTGAAACAGGGTCTGTTGAACAAGCTCTCAAAGAAGCAAGGAAAATGTTGAGCGATGTTGAAGTGGGTAAAGTACCTCTCAGAGAACTCATTATATGGAAGACTTTGACCAAGACTACAGAAGACTACAAAGTGTTAACTGCCCATGTGAAAGCCGCTCAAAGACTCGTAGACATGGGTTGGGATATCGGTCCTGGCGATAAAGTAGGAATAATCGTAGTCAAAGGAACGGGTAGACTTTATGATAGAGTGGAACCGTATCAATTCGTTAAACCAGAGGATGTAGATTACAGATATTACGTCGAGAATCAGATAGTACCAGCTGTAGTTAGAATTATCAGCGTCTTTGGGTATAGAGAGGAAGATTTAAGAGCGCCTATAAAAACTATGGAAAAGAAGGGGCAGAGGACGCTCTTTTAATAAAAAGGAGTTTAGACTTAAAATGGAATCCATTTAGCTTCTGCTTTAAACATTTCGTCAACCATTTTCTCAATTTCTCTAGGTGTTAAAATAGCTGAGGTTAATGGGTCGAACATTATTGCTTGTAAAGCTGCGTTTCTATCTTTCTCTAAAGCCGCTTTAACGGCAAGCTCTTGAACGTTTATATTTGTTCGATTTAAAGCAGCGCATTGAGGCGGTAAATCCCCAACATGACAGGGATGTATACCGCCTTCGTCGACTAAACATGGAACTTCAACGCAACATCCAATTGGGAGGTTTGTTATTAGCCATTTATTCTCAACATTACCGTTTATACGACACGGTCTGCCAGTCTCCATAGAGTATATAATGTCTACGCAATACTCGTGCGATCGGGTAAGCTCTATCGGGGCTTCACCTCGAATTTGCTTCTTTACATGTTCAAAGTGTGGTTTCCACGCCTCTTTACATATATCCAAATAGAACCATCTTGGTTCACAGTAGATTTTACGCTTTTCTTCTGTGGTTCTAAAATATGGGACATATTCGCCTAAATGGTGGCTCGATTCAGTTATAAAGTAGCCTAGGTATTTCATCATTTCAAATCTAACTTTATCCCTCTCGTAGATTTCTCTCTTTTTCATAGCTTCGCGAAGGAGGGGATAAGCGTCTCTACCCTTATACTTAAACTCTAGGAAGAACGCTTGATGATTTATCCCGGCGACCCAGTAGTAAACGTCTTCATACGGGACGTTTATGTACTCTGCTAATTGCATAGCTGTTCCCTGAACACTATGGCAGAGTCCGATATTTTTAATCTTCGTAGCCCTATTCATAGCCCAGCAGTTAATTGCCATGGGATTAGCGTAGTTGATTAAAAGGGCATCTGGACATAAATCTTCCATATCATAGCATATGTCTAGTAGAACTGGAATTGTTCGAAGGCCTCTGAAAACGCCTCCCGGACCAATTGTATCGCCTACTTCTTGGCTTACCCCGTATTTTAACGGGATGTATATGTCATGTTCAAAGGCTTCAAGTCCTCCAACTTGAATCATTATTATTACATAGTCAGCGTCTTTTAAAGCCTCTTTACGATTTAGGGTGGATTCAACCTTCAAGTTGGGCGCGTATTTAGAGGACAGGGTATGTGCAAACTGAGTTATTACTTCGAGGCGTGCGGCATCTATATCCATGAGAGCTACTGTGGAATCCCTAAGCTCTTGATGATAAACTATGTCTGTGAGTAGGCGACTAGCAAAGACGACGCTCCCCGCACCTATGAAGACTATTTTAACCATACCATATCACGCTACCAGAGGAATCTATGCATTAGAATATTATTAAAGGTTTAACTGCAATCGTTGCAAAAGATTTATCCCGTTCTTAGATGGCATTATAAATCCGAGAATCTATTCATTCGCACGGGTTATTCTAACGCTTTATTTCCATATTTCCATATTTCCATAGGAGGGAGAAGTAGTAATTCCATTCTTTAACCAACTCTATGAATTTTTCAATATGAGATTTACGTTTTCAATTACGTTAAATTTTTAGGAGGGGGCTTGTTTTAAAAGTAGCGGGAACTCTGATGAGTATTATGTGGATAATTCATAACGATTACTTTATCAATAATCTTCACGTTTCTTTATGAGTATTTTTTCAGCTTCTTCCAAATCTTTAAGTGTCTCTATGCTTCTCCAAATTGTAAAATCATAGTATCTTACAGTTTTAAGCTTTCTAGCACTTGTGAGTTTTGGAAAGGATTCCCTTTCCAGGTCTCCTCTGTCTGGTAGGTATTTAAATACCTCGGGTCTGAATAGGTACAATCCTGCATTTATCCAATAGTCTCGAATGATAGGTTTTTCTTGGAAGAGAACTATGTAGTCCTTGCTATCTGAAAAGACTATTCCATATGGCGATGGAAGAGGTACCGTAGCGATTACTCCAATTGCATCTTCATTCAACATCTCAATGAGTTTAGTTGGGTTTATATCGGTTATCACGTCTCCGTTGACGACGTAGAACATTTCCTCTTTGCCAAGGAGGCTTATGGCGTTTTTAAGCCCACCACCTGTTCCTAAGGGCTCTTCTTCTACAACGTAAGATACGTGTACTCCATACTTCCTACCACTACCGAGGGAACTTAAGAACTTCTCTTTTAGATACCCAATGGTTACTATGAATTCCATAATTCCATACTTCTTCAACCATTCAATTTGATGCACTATAATGGGTTTACCAGCAACCTCTATTAGAGGTTTAGGCATATCGTTTGTTAAAGGTCTTAAGCGTGTACCTTGACCTCCAGCTAAAATGATGGCTTTCATCACTAACTCTTACGCTTAGAAAGCTTTTTAAAATTGAGGGAGAACGAGGATTTGGAAAAGTTTCTGGAATCTTATATTAATAAGCCGTTTAATTGCGAATGGATGAAGTAACGGTTTCACCTTGAATTTTTACGACGTTAACAGAGTGGGGTTTGAGCTCAAGCACGACTTTACCATTTTCAACTTTAACATGTCCATCTTCAATTAGAACCTTATGGGGATTCTCAAGAGTATTTTTATCCTCGATACTCTCTCCAGCAATTGTTTCAACAGATCCTGCAACTGGTTTGAAGTTTTTGAAAGACGTTTGGACATACGTATATTCTTCATCATGTCTATTGACCATGTATAAGTACAAGGTTTTCCCATCTTCTGCAATCATGGCTGATGTATCTACAAATGGGATGTAACGATTAAGCTCGCTCGACTTATAAAGCTGTGTATCAACAACCGTCGGGAGGACATAATCTCCAACGTTTTCACCATACAGTTTGAATACGTAGTACTGAGGGGTCAAAACCATTCTCCCGTCTTCTGAGGCAACTATTAATGGTAAAACGTTGACTGTTTGTGCAAATGCCGCTATGGGTACTTCGTTACATAACCTATGTAGAGAATTTAATATCCCTGCTGTAAATACGGCGTCCTTCACACTCGTGGTCTGTCTAAGCAGCGGAGGTTTTGCCTCCGAATACCAGACGTCCCACTCATCAAAAGCCAGTTTTATTTCACGCTTAATGTTGTACTTTCTCTTTACGTCTTGAACAAGTTCGTAGACGTTTCTCAACCTCCTCTCTATGTCCAAACTATAGGCTATAAGTTCCCTATAGGGCTTGTCTCCACTGATGTAAATGTGGATAGATAAATAGTCAAAGTATTCCCCGGCGTTCTTTACCATAGCTATGTTCCACTCTGGGTCTTCACACCCAACTGCTATAAGCTTGATTTCTGGATCTACAGCCTTCATTTCATTTGCAAATTCCATAGTTCGCCTAGCACATTCAACACCATCCGCACAGAATCCAATTTGCCACCTTCCGTAGAGTTCGTTTCCAATACCCCATATTTTGACATGATAAGGCTCAGCACGGCCATATTGACGTCTAAGCTGTGCATAGTAAGTCTTCCTGTTAGAGTTACAGTATTCTACCCATTCTGCTGCCTCTTCAGGTGTTCCATTACCAGCGTTGACGACTATCCAAGGCTCTGCCCCTACGAGTCTACACCATTCTATGAATTCATCTGTTCCAAAAGCATTAGGCTCATCTTGCCCCCAAGCCAAGTCATAACGCCTAGGTCGTTGTTCTTTAGGCCCAACGCCGTCTTGCCAATGATATCCGCTAGCGAAGTTCCCACCAGGCCATCTAACTATGGGACATTTCAACTGTTGAACTGCTTCTAATACATCTAAACGGTAGCCTCTTACGTTTTGAATACAGGAATCTTCGCCAACCCATATACCTCCGTATATGCATTCACCTAAATGCTCTATAAATTGCCCATAACACCTCCTGTCGAATTTCCCAATTGGTGAAGATGCATTGACAAATACTTCGCAATCCAACACAACCACCTCATTCACTTTCTCTCATCATACTGGTATTTCTATTTTCCCTCGATTTGATGATATAAACTCTTGAAACTGCTAAGAGAATTTAGATGATATATTTGATGATGAGAATTTAAAAGGGTAAATTTAGCCAAGTTCTACTATGACAAAGTTTAAGTTGAGCACCTCCTTAAATTAAGGAGTACTAAAGTTTAGATAGATTACCTTGTCAACAGGTGTATGCTATGGGCATTATTACGTGGTCTCGAGTGAGAAGCCCTTGGCTTTTACACTTCAACACTGGGGGATGTAATGGCTGCGATATAGAAGTCCTTGCGACTTTAACTCCAAGGTATGACTTAGAGAGGTTTGGATGTTTACTTAAAGGTAGTCCTAGACATGCGGATGTCATGGTTGTTACTGGCCCCGTGACTAGGCAGGTGAAGGATAGACTTATGAGAGTTTACGAGCAAATGCCAGAGCCTAAGTTTGTTGTTGCCGTAGGCTCATGCGCATGTAGTGGCGGTGTTTTCCGAGGATGTTACAATGTCTATCCAGGTTTAGATGCTGTTCTTCCAGTGGATGCGTACATACCTGGATGCCCCCCTAAACCCGAGGCAATAATAAACGGGGTTGCAACATTACTAGCCAAGCTTGGTGGTAGATTATGAAAGAAGAAGAGGTCGTATCAAAACTTAAGGAGACATTTGGGGATAAAGTTTCAGAGTTTAAAGTAGCCCCGCGTAGGGTATACTTCTACACTCCTCCAGAGCATTATAGAGAAGTTGTTAGGTTTTTAGTTGAAAAATTGGGCTTTGTACATATTCAAACTATAACTTCTACTGATTTAGGTAAGGAGATAGAAATCATGCCTCATCTAGGTAGAGGTCTGACGGTAAGTATCAGGACACGGATAGCTAAGGATAAGCCAGCAGTAGATAGCATTGTCGATATAATTCCCGGAGCGTCTTTTCATGAAAGGGAAGTCCACGATATGTTGGGAGTGGAGTTCAAAGGTAATCCAAATTTAAACAGAATTCTCCTACCTGAAGATTGGCCCAAAGGTGTCTATCCACTTAGGAGAGAAGCCCAGCCTACTCCTCCAAAATCTATTAGAGGTGATGGAGATGAGTGTTAGTTCCTCTTACGAGAGGTTTTTCGATGTACCCATAGGACCACAACATCCCGCCCTTAAAGAACCCTTATTCTTGAAGCTCATAGTAGAGGGGGAGCATGTAGTCGCAGCAGATGTAGACGTATCGTATACCCACAGGGGCATTGAAAGAGCCATGCAGGAGAGGAACTACATACAGAACATATACTTGGCTGAGAGAATATGCGGCATATGTAATGTAGCCCATACCCTATGCTACTGTCAGAATGTGGAGGGACTTTACGACGTCGAAATACCGAGTAGAGCATTGTATATAAGAGTTTTAGTTGAAGAACTTGCTAGGATTCATAGTCATCTACTATGGCTTGGCGTCGCGGCGCATGAGATAGGATTTGATACCTTATTCATGTACGTGTGGAGAGACCGAGAGGTCGTTATGGACTTAATAGAGGAGATAACGGGTAACAGAGTTACCTCTGCTATAAACACTATTGGAGGTGTTCGAAGAGATGTCAAACCTGAGACTTGCGACAAATGTTTAAAAGCCATGGATTACGTAGAAGAGAGGACTAAGTATTATAAGAAAGTCTGCGAAACAGACCCGACAATAGCAGCGAGGTGTGCCGGAGTCGGAATACTTAAACCTGAAGATGCGGTGAGGCTATGTGCAGTAGGACCGACTTTAAGGGCTTCAAACGTGAAACACGACGTTAGAGCGGATGATCCATATGCGGCTCACGACGAAGTCCCGTTCAACGTAGTTGTATATGATACTAATGACGCCTTTAGTAGAATCCTAGTCAGAATAGATGAGGTGTTTGAGTCTATAAATATGGTTAGATACTGTATTAAGCACATGCCTAGTGGACCTGTTAGAACTAGGCTTAGGCTGAACCCGCCAGTCGGTGAACACATTAGTAGAGTTGAGGCACCAAGAGGGGAACTTATACACTACGTAAAGTCTAATGGAAGTGAAAAACCTGAGAGGTATAAGGTTAGAACACCTACATTTGAAAACCTACCTGCTCTGTGTGAAATGCTTACGTCTAAAGGAGACTATATAGTTAACATAGCCGATGTGCCAGTGATATTCGCCTCAATAGATCCTTGTTTAAGCTGTACGTCAAGGGTTGCCGTATTGAATGGTGAGAAAGAGAAGATATGGGTTGGAAGTTTAGAAGGACTGAAGAAATTGGGTTGGTGAAGTTAGATGGCCATGCTCCCAGAGGTGCTTAAGCATCTGTTCAAAAAACGGGCTACATTGATGTACCCATTTAAGGACAGGGAGAAGATACCTATACCTGAAGGTCTTAGAGGAAAGATAAGCTTCAATAGAGAGCTTTGCATAGGCTGCGGATTGTGCGTAAAGTTCTGTCCGAGTGGTGCCGCAGAGCTTGCAGAAGACGATAAAGGTAAACGTCCAATATTTCACTTAGACCAATGTCTCTTCTGCGCTCAATGTGAAGAAGTCTGTCCTAGGAAAGCTATAACGTTGACGAGGGAGTTTGAAATAGCTGGCTTTAACAGGAGCAGTTTAATCGTAAAGTAGAAGTATAACATTTAAAGTATTCAGTCACAGCGGGTCTATAGGAATGGAGGAGGCTCTCAGCAAGCTTCTCAAAAATAAGCATAGAATAGTAGTCCTAGGTATTGGAAACACATTGAGGCGCGATGACGGATTCGGCGTACACGTTGCTTCCTCTCTTAAACAGATCAACTTTGAAAACGTGTTAATATTGGATGCTGGAGCTACACCGGAAGCCGTTTTAGACGATATTTTGGAGTATAAGCCTTCGCATCTAATAATAGTAGATACCATTGATGCAAACCGTAAACCCGGAGATTTAATAATAGCTAGGTTTGAAGATTTACTAGATGAAGTGGCAGTGTCGACCCATCGTCTACCTTTGACATTACTCGTAAAATATCTGAGACTTATGGGGTTTGATGGAGAAGTCATACTTGTAGGTGTTCAACCTCGCGATTTATCATTTGGAGAAACTTTGACACCAGAGGTTGAAGAGGCTATCCACGTTGTCACGGATTTACTGAGAATCGTATTATCAACTAAGCCATATGAGTAGGAACCCCGGTTAAAACATTCATAATTTTATTGATCCAATTATTAATTGTATTTTGGTCGACGTGAAACCTATTAATCACTGTTTAGATATTATAATGAGGGGATTAATTTTGGAAGGATATAGAATGCCTGTTATAGGTGAAAAGTTTCCTCAGATAGAAGCAAGAACAACCAAAGGTATAATTAAATTACCAGACGACTATAGCGGAAGATGGTTTATACTTTTCAGCCACCCAGCAGATTTCACCCCAGTTTGTACAACGGAATTTGTAGCTTTCCAGAAGAGATATGAGGAATTTCAAAAGTTGCAATGCGATCTAATTGGGTTAAGTATAGACCAAGTGTTTGCCCACCTTAAGTGGGAGGAGTGGATTAAAGAAAAGCTTGGCATCGAAATTCTATTCCCGATAATTGCAGATAACACTGGAGATATATCTGCGAGATTAGGTATGCGTCATAAACAAGCTGCAGGAACGCAAACTGTAAGAGCGGTCTTTATAGTTGATCCGAAAGGTGTGATTAGAGCAATACTCTATTATCCCATGGAGCTTGGCAGAAACATGGATGAAATACTTAGAATGCTTAAAGCACTGCAAATAGCCGATAGGGGATACGCTATTCCAGCTAACTGGCCTAATAATGAAATAATAGGTGATAACGTAATTGTTCCACCAGCTAATACCGTAGACATGATCAAGAAGAGGAGGGAACAAGTAGCATCTGGTGAAGTGAAGTGTCTAGATTGGTGGTTTTGCTATAAGAAATTAGAGTGATAGTTAAAAATTGTGGGCAGCATCTCTTTCCACAATTTTTAGGTATTCTGGTCTTAGGCTACAACAATTAAGAGCGATCCCTTTATACACTTATTTTAAACAAGCGAAGATGATGAGGATTTATGGGAATAATTAAGGTTCAGTCTACTTCTTCTCTTCTACTCGAAACATATATTTTCCTGAGCCAACATTGAAAACTATGTAGTCTCCCTCCCTTCTAGCGGAAATTATGCCCTACACTCTTTGGACGAATTCTCCATCCCTCCAAACTACTGTTTCGAACTAAAGTGAAACGCCTAAAAAATCAAGTTAGAATATCTTTAAATCGCTCATCTCCTGTAATTTCTTTCATCAAACACTTAATCATCTTATTTGAAATGCCCGTGAAGGGTTACCCACTAGAATTTTCTCTATAAAATCGCGGTTAAACTCGTTTTCCATCATTAAAGAAATAAGATCCTTGATTAAATAAGAGTATCTTCTGATACTGCCGCCTTTAGGCTCGCCAACATTGTACCACCCAGCGTCTTGAGACAAAAGAAGCTGCCCCTCAAAGCCATGCTCAAACACGAAACCCACCAGCTTAAGAGTCCTCTCAGCCGTTGCTTCGCTAATACCGTCATATGAAACCCATGCACCCTGCTGCAAAATTTCTAAATGGCAATCACAATCTTCTGTTGTGTAAGAGTAATGTAGCCTGGATTTACAGCAATCTTTATGAAGCCAGCTTTAATGGGAAAACTCACCTCTAAATTCAATTTATCTTTAACCAATTCATCTATGATGCCGTCCTCTATTTCATGCGCCCAGCACCCCGCCAGCTGATCCACCGAGTACTCAAAAGCGTACTTTGGGAGAAAAGGCTCTTTATATAAGCCCGTGTTTGTGAGAATATGGATACCTGAAGCCTTTGATAGGTCTGCAAGTAACTGCGGATCCCTCCCCATGAACGCCGGAGTACAATCAACAAAACCATTAACATCCAACTACCGAATCTCCTTTAAGTAGGGAAGCATAATGTCAAAGACTTCTTTAGGATTATAGCGATCCCGGCTAATTTTATCAGCCCCAATAAAATCACAGAGTATATGCTCATGAATTAAAGCCAAACCAAATTTCTCGGGGAAATATCACCAAGAACCGTTCTTATTTTTCCCATTTTCCATAAAAAGAAAAAACTTAACCCTAAATTCAAAATTCGCACACTTTAATTTAAATCTCTTGCCACCTTCAAGTCCAAGATGCTGAGAGCAACCTCGCCGTTGCGGCCGAAGCCAGCTATAATACGCCTATAACCCTCAAGCCGCCTCTCAAAGCCATGTATGTCGAAGCCCACGCTAAACTCACTTTCTCTAGACTTAAAAGGAGGAGTATGGAAAGGGACTTGAACTCGGAGAAGTGGAGCCGGGGAGGGGATTTGAACCCCTGTTTGACGGGTCTGCAGCCCGTTGCCTCGCCGCTCGGCCACCCCGGCGTCAAAGATTTTTCCCGTGATGTGTTGTATAAATTTTTCTGAAGATTATTCAAGGCGCTAGGCTAATACTTGAAATATTTATTGCTCTGAAGTATTAAATTGTTGTTGAATATCCATGTTATATGAAGTTATTACTCATAGGAGAAGCGTAAGAACTTACGATAGAAGAGATGTTCCTAAAGCTGTTTTAAGTAGGATTTTTGAAGCCGCTCGATGGGCTCCTTCAGCTCATAATGCTCAACCCTGGCGTTTTATCGTTATATACGATTATCTCGTCAAGAAGAGGCTTGCTAAGGCTATGGCTGATGCGTGGCTTGAAGATTTGAAGAGGGATGGTGTTCCAGAAGTAAAGGCGTTGAAGATTGTCGAAGAAGAGTCTATGAGAAGATTTACTGAAAGCCCCGTATTGATAATCGTATGTTTGACCATGAAGGATATGGATGAATATCCTGATGAACGTAGAATGAAAGCTGAATACATTATGGCCGTTCAAAGCGTAGCAGCTGCGGTAGAGAATTTGCTCTTAGCAGCTCACGCAGAAGGACTTGGAGCATGTTGGGTATGTGCACCACTATTCTGCCAAGATATTGTAAAGAGGGCTTTAAAACTTCCAGATGAATTTGAACCGCAGGCCGTATTGACACTCGGATATCCGGTTGAAGAGTATAGACCTCCTCCAAGGAAGCCTTTGAGTGAAATCGTATGGGTCTTAACATCAGAGGGGGAGTTGACTCCATGGGGGATTTAACTAAGCTTAAAGTTACAGCTCTAGCAGGTGGTGTAGGTGCGGCAAGGTTTCTCAGAGGTCTCATTGAGGTGGTTCCCCAGCAAAATGTGAGCATTATTGGAAATGTCGGAGACGATTTAACACTCTACGGATTACACATAAGCCCAGACTTGGACATAGTCATGTATACACTCGCAGATTTAGTATGTAAGGAGAAAGGGTGGGGTATAGAAGGAGATACCTTCAACTGTTTAAACATGCTTTCAAAATACGGGTTTGACTCTTGGTTTAAACTTGGAGATGCGGATTTAGCAACGCATATCTATAGAACCTATATGATTAAAAGTGGTTTAACATTATCACAAGTAACACTTGAATTGTGTAGACGGCTCGGATTGAAAGTAAGATTGATCCCCGTTACAGATGACCATTTACGGACAGTGGTAATTTCCGATGAAGGGCGGCTATCTTTTCAAGAGTACTTCGTAAAGAGGAGGTGTGAACCCAAGGTTTTAAGTGTTGTCTTTGAAGGTGTTGAAAACGCTGAGCCAGCTCCAGGCGTCTTTGAAGCTTTAGAAGATGCTGATGTTATAGTAGTATGCCCGAGTAATCCAATACTGAGCATAGGACCAATACTTGCCGTTAAAGGCGTTAGAGATTTTCTTAGAAAATCTCTAAAACCCATAGTAGCAGTAAGTCCCATAGTAGCTGGTAAAGCTTTGAAGGGGCCAGCGGATAAAATTTTATTGGAGTTGGGTTTAAAGCCTTCCGCTTTGACCGTAGCAGAACTTTACAGAGACTTTTTGAAGGTTTTCATAGTTGACGTTAGAGATGAAAGCCTCAAATTTGAAGTTGAACACCTCGGCATTAAAGTCTTTTTAACGGACACTGTTATGAGTGACCTGAGTAAACAGGTTGCACTCGCTAGAGAAACTCTTAAAGCAGCCTTAGAAATTCATATGTGAATCGTTGAAGCCGATAATTTACGCAATAATACCAGTGAAAGATCCCTGTGAGAGTAAGAGTAGATTATCTAATGTTTTTAATACTGAGGTTAGGAGAAGGTTAACTCTACTTATGCTTGAAGATGTAATTTCAACTTTGAAACGTTCTAAACTGTTAACTAGAGTGGTAGTTGTAAGCCCTAGTTTAGAGGTTTTGAATTTAGGTAAGAATCTTAACTGCGAAGTTGTCAGAGAAGGGCCGAGAAGTATAGGACTTAACAAAGCTGTGGAATTAGGAGTCGAATACTCTGGAAAACTTGGAGCTGAAGTTGTACTCATACTTCCAGCAGACATACCTATGATAGGACTTGAAGATGTTGACAATTTACTTTCGTCTGGATTAAGGTTGGAGAAGCCCTACGTAGTCATATCGCCGTCTAAAGATGGGGGGACAAATGCTCTAATGCTAAGTCTTCCTACACGAATAACATTTAAATTCGGACCTAATAGCTACATGTCGCATTTACAAGAGGCTAAGAGAACTGGGTCTAATTTTGCCGTCTTCCATTCTAAGAACATAGAAATGGATGTAGATGATGAAATAGACCTATGTTTCTTCCTGAAGTCTCTTGAGAGTGGAAAATGTAGAAAGTCTTGGCTTTATTTGCGGGAAGTGTACAAAGACCTGTGCAATTGACTCTTCCCATAATTCTTTAATTCAGTACTACTAACGTTATTGTGACTTAGACTTTTTAACTATTGTAAATCTCCGAATGAAACCAGGTAAAAGCCTTCTGTAGATTAATTGGGCTGGAAGGAAGGCGATTAAGACCTGAGAAGCATTATATGCCCCCGTAAGCGCCAGTATATATATTATATTTGAAGTGAACCATTCTATCGTAGATTGAGGAAATGGAAGACTAGGTATTATTAGGATGATGAAGGCTAGGTTTGGAAAAGTCATTAAAACAACCCTCAAAATTACAGCGGAACACAGGGCAAGCTTCCAGCGTCTCCTTCCAATTAAGGCTAGTCCAGCTAACGTTGACGCTATAGCCAATCCCTTCATAATAGGTCCGTAGAAAGGTATGCCCGTACAACTCATTATAAGCACGCTGAAACTATCTATATTTATCGACAACCCTAATACTACGAGGATTGTTGCTAGTAATGCGGGTTTAAGTCCAACTGCTAAGTATAAAAGGTATATAACTATCTCAGCCGGGTCATAAAGAAGGTAGTTTAACGGTGGAAATGGTAAAAAGTGGCTTACACCTGTAAGCTCGATCAAATATGCTAAAGCCCCAAATACTGCTGAAAGAGCTACAATACCACTAGCACTTTTTAAACGACTCACAAAACTTCCTCTTCAAGAGACCTGCTTATATTTTTTACTCAAAATTTAAAATTTACTCAAATTCGAGTATATAATGTTGGAGAGAAATACTATGGCTTCTCCAATGAGTTGAATTCCATGAAACTAAGCCAGTTTATACATTTATCAATGGAGAGGACAGAAGCTAATTAGTGTTAAAATCCATGGAAGAGACTAGGTCAGCTTATAAAGCGGGACATATTCAGCTTAAGAACAGGAGGCCATCTTCCCATGATACATAGAATCGTCATAGCTATTGTAATGGAGCTAGAAAATACTAACGCAATAACACTGCTAGAAACTTTTTCCTTTTATTATTCGCAACACCAAACTCTTCAATTTCTGAATTATCCCTAGAGACACCTTTATAAAACATAGACTTCATAGCGTTAAAATTCTATTCCATTGTTGAAGTTTTGATTAAAAAGCGAGTACCTCGTGCTTATGAAGTTCGACTGTCCGTTGAGAGTGTTATTCATAGCTATGACTTAATAGTAGATGCCTAGTTTAAAGTTGGAAAAGCTAAAGAGTGGAAAGTTTCAAATATCAGTGTGGACCCGGCGGGATTTGAACCCGCGACCTTGGGCTCCGAAGGCCCATGTCCTAGTCCAGGCTAGACGACGGGTCCCTTAAAAATACTTTCGAAGTAGCTGTAGTTAAGTGTTATTCGATTCCGGGACCTCGGGTATGATGTGTGTTCCCTCGGGAACCGCTAGGAGTTTCGCATCTCTACTTGTTAGAGAGAACGCTATTTCTAAGGCTTCTTCCGGGCTTGAAGCAGGTATCAGCATCATGTTTTCCAGCTCTTTAGTTGTTACACCCTTTGCATAGACGACTATACGGCTTTTCGTAAGTATTCTAGCCATTATTTGTGCTTCCCACTGGTCTCGGATAGGTTCATGTTCTCTTATATGTTTTAGTAGGGCTATGGGGTTTTTAAACTTGGAAACGAGCTGGTAAAAGTGTTCATGCGCTACTCCATCGCAACACTCAGCCAGAAGCACTATTACACCGTTTGTCTTGACCAGTTGCTCACCCACAGCCATGCCTTTAACGGCTTGATATAAGTTTCTATCTGCCGGGTAGCCTCCACCGCTTACTACAACTATATCTGCCCTTCTTTCAGCTTCAACTTTTATGAAACGTTCTATAAAATCAACGGCAGACCTATGAGCCTTAATGGGGTCACCTGAGAAGCACTTTGAAACGCCTCCCTCCATGCCTAAGACAACGTTCACAACACCATCCAGTTCAGATGCATTAGCAGCTTCGCAGATATCTCTGTAGATTATATTTTTATCTAAAACTCCAAGCCTAGAACCGGGGTGGTTTATCATAGCATAGGAATGATTCCTATAAATCGTTTCAACACCAGAAACTCCTGGGAGGATAATTTTACCTCCACCGCTGTATCCTGCGAAGAAATGCGGTTCTACTGTACCAATGCCAATCCGTAGATCAACTTCAAAAAGCCTACTGTTAACCCATAGAGGAGTACCCCATGATGTTTCACCGAGGTACGTTAGTTCATCAGTTTTCGAAGCATCATGATTTACGATCTGAGCTTCTTCAAAGACTTTTCCACCTAAAAGTTCTTCAAGCTGGTTTTGAGATGCTGGCTCATGTAGTCCATTTGCCACCAGAACTGTAAATTCGTTAAACCCTTTTTCTTTAAGTTTTTGAATAACTGGGGGTAATATCTTACTCAACGGGGTGGCTCTGGTGTAATCCGTAACTATGAGTAGAGCTTTAGACCCTTTCTTGATGAAGGGTGTTACTGGGTTTTCTAAGCTACATCTAACTTCATATTCTTCATCTTTAGAAGATGAGAGTCTAGAAGTTTTTAATACACCTATGAGGTTTTCATCTGGTAATTCGACTTCAACCCGACTCCTACCATAAAGGAAGCTTGCTTTCAAAGTATTTCGCCGCAAATTTAAAAGTTTAAGGTCTATTTAAACATCTCCATGTTATGCTTGAAGATAACTTGTTAAGACTTATCTACTATAAAGTAGTCTATTGATAGGGGGTGTTAAAACCTTTGGAAGTTTTCGAAGCCATTAGGAGGAGAAGAAGTATTAGACGTTATAAAAAGGATGCTAAAATCCCAGAGGAACACATACTGAAGATTCTTGAAGCGGCTAGATTAGCACCATCGGCTGGCAACCGTCAGCCTTGGAGGTTTGTAGTAGTTAAAGACCCAGAGGTTAAACGTAAACTCGCAGAAGCATGCAACAATCAAACTTTTATAGCAGATGCACAGGTGGCTGTCGTAGCAATTGGAGACCCATCCGTTTCACGATGGTATTCTCAAGACCCCATGATAGCTGTCGAGCATATGGTTTTAGAGGCTACGGAACTCGGCTATGGAACATGCTGGATAGGTGCATTTAATGAAGAAGCTGTTAAGAAAGTATTGAACATACCTCCAGAACTTAAAGTCATATGTGTAATTCCAGTAGGTGTTCCAGATGAAGAACCGCCGCCAAGACCTAGGAAACCCATTGAAGAGATATTCCACTTAGATAGGTATGGAAATCCATACAAGGTTAAGTGAGGGAGAAGAATGCATATCATAGAGGACCTTGACAGATACATCCCTGTAACATACAATGCTATGAGAAAGACAGGTCTACTATTAGGCTCAGTCGGATATGATGGAAGGCCAAATCTTATGACGATAGGATGGGGGTTGATGGGAATAGTTTGGACTAAGCCGATTTTTCTTACTGCCATAAGAATAAGCAGATACACGCATAGGCTTTTAGAGGAAAACGGTGAATTCACGATTAATGTCCCCACCGAAGATATGGGTGATGTGTGTAAAATCTGTGGAACTACTTCAGGGTTTGAAATCAATAAGTTTGAGAAGATAGGTTTAAAGTGGAGACGTGGGGAATTTGTCAAAGCCCCTGTAGTAGAAGGGTGTCCCATCGTTTATGAGTGCAGAGTAATCTACAAAGATTCTGTCAAGCTTCAAACACTTCCTAAAAATCTGATTGAAACGCTCTACCCTAAGCGAGATTGGCATACCTTATACTATGGTGAAATCCTTAAAATACGTGGAGAAATCTAACATGCAGTTCAACGCACTTATTCGCCTCCACATCACCCCAAATCTTTTTTATCCAGGTTCCTCTTGAACTTGATGAACGGAGTTGAAACCCACTAATCGTGGAGTTAGTGGAATAGTAAAGCTGTAGATTTTTAAATGAATTAAAAATGGAGAATTTAAGTCTCTGCGCACACTCACCAACATGGATTTCTGGTACTATTTAAATGAGCCAGAGAGCATTTTAAGGAGACTAAAAGGCGTAATGCTTTTTAGGGAGAGAGTAATGAGAGTATGTGCTAAGGGTGAGGCGAAGTGTCAGCTAAAAAACCGTTTTATGTTAGATTTAATGTACCTAAGGAGCTGGCGGATGCAGCCTATGAGACAATATCCATGATTAAAGACACTGGTAAAATCAGGCGAGGTGTCAATGAAGTCACAAAGTCCGTCGATAGAGGTATTGCTAAGCTAGTAGTTATAGCTGAAGATGTGGATCCGCCTGAAATCGTTGCACACTTACCCCTCTTATGTGAAGAGAGGAAAGTTCCATATATATACGTACCATCTAAAAGACAGCTTGGCGTAGCAAGTGGCATAGAGGTGGCCGCATCTTCCATAGCTGTGATAGACCCTGGAGAAGCTAAGGGAGTATTCGACGAGCTTATTTCTAAAATTGAAGCCCTTAGAAAGGGTGTAAAGTGATGAGTTCTAAGAGGGCTAAAGAAGAAGAACCCACTCCAGCCGAGGTTATTCAAGTAATAGAGCGGACTGGCGTTACGGGTGAAATAGAACTAGTTAGAGTTAGAATTCTAACTGGACGTGAAAAGGGTAGGGTAATTTCCAGAAATGTTAAAGGACCTGTTAGAGTAGGTGATGTTGTCCTCCTTAAAGAGACTGAGAGGGAAGCGAAGCGGATAAGGTGATCGTAGAGGCGGAGATGCCATGCTTTCCAGAGTTAGAAAATGTTCTTTCTGTGGTTCAGAAATTCCTGTGGGATGTGGACTTATGTACGTTAAGCGAGATGGCACCATACAATGGTTCTGCTCTAGAAAGTGTAGAGTGAGCATGTTGGAGTTTCACAGAGACCCTAGAAAGCTTAAATGGACAGAATACCATGGGAAGAAAGAAAGAGGAAGTTAAGGCTTGTATTCAGAATCAATGGGGTGGTTTTTACCGTATGAGAATAGTTGTTTTGGCTGTTCCAGGGGGAGGTAAAACTACTATAATGCGTTACGTTCAGATGAAGAAGCCTGATGTAGTGATCGTTAATTTTGGGGATCACATGTTTAAAGCCGCTCAAGAACTCTACGGTGTTAAGGATAGAGATGAGATGCGTAAGAAACTGTTACCCGAGGAGTATGTTAAACTTCAGGAGATCGCCGCCAGGGAAATATCTAACATATCGGGGGACGTTCTGATAGATACCCATGCATCTATAAAGATGGGAGGAGGATACTACCCGGGATTACCTGACGACATCGTTAAACTGATGAAGCCACACTATATAGTTCTCTTTGAATTCAACCCCGAGGTTGTATTGTCTAGGCGTATGAAGGATATGGGAGGCGTTAGAACGGGTAGAGATGTAGAGACATCTGAAGAAATCGAACAACAGCAACAAGTAAACAGGTTGTTCGCGGCGGCTGCTGCGAATGCTGCTAGAGCGATTTTACGCATCGTTGACCTACGCTTCCCCGAGAAACATCCGTATGAGCATGCTGAGGTAGGGGCTGAAGAGATTTTGAAACTCCTTAAAATGGGCTAGCGTCGAATTAGAGAAGGATGGTAAAGTCTAAATACTCGTAAGACCTATTTAAGCAACATGGCTGTATTTCTCAGAATAATTCGAGAAGATTGGGCTAGCAGGGTTTTTGAGGGTGGAATATACTATACTTCACTGAAGAGAAGGTGGGAGAGAGGTTTAAAATGCTTCTTCCTAATGAAGACTGAGGCTGGAGACTCAGTAGTAGGGTATGGCATACTAGAAGACTATAAAACCAAGGAAGAATGGCTCAAAGCTGGAGGGGAAAACTTTACAGAACACACTTGGAAAACTGCCCTGATATTTGGAAAGATCGTGAAATTTCAAAACCCAATCCCCGTGAAGGAACTTCAACTCGACCAGCGTTTAAAAGGCAAATATCTACATGGTCTTAAAGCCGACCAGTTCTTAGTAGATAAAATACTCAACTTATCAGAAGGCTTTTCGCATTGAAATTTTACTACAATATAAATATGTGCTTTTTTAAATGTTCGTCATATGATAATTACTTTATGGTTTAATTTTTAATCTTGATTTTTCCCTCCAATCCTCATGTAAAATTCAGAAGATTAGTTAGAATTAGACTTCTACTTACGTAAAACTTAATTAAACCACAAACGACAACAATCTGTCAGGCAATTAACAATTGCTTTAAGGAAAAAGATTTATATTTCTTTTTCATAAATTGAAATCGGTGAAAAAGTGTCAAAGGAGATAATAGAAGAAAAGATTCCATGGCACTTTCTAATACCCTTCATGATAGTTCTTGGAGTATT
This sequence comes from Bathyarchaeia archaeon, assembly GCA_038870975.1. Classification (GTDB taxonomy): domain Archaea; phylum Thermoproteota; class CALKCG01; order B24; family B24; genus DTBU01. The sequence goes on from JAVZJD010000001.1 coordinate 123,749, forward strand.
TACTATGGCTGTAAACCCCTTGAACTCAACTGGTACGTGGAGAAACCCTCCTGGATACTCTGCAGCTATGGGGGTTGTCGTCATATGCTATTCAGCTCTAACAGCCCTACCATTCCTATGCTTTTACTTTGCAGGCGCTCTTGGAAGGTTAAACTTCCTCAAGAAAAGGATCAACATGACGACTATGACCTGGCTTTATACTACGACGCTATGCCTTTCATTCTACCTGGGTAGACCTACATCAGACACAGCATGTGCCAGCTATGGTGTTTTCTTGGGTAATAGGATAATGTCTCCAGTTGAAGAGACGACTAGACTCGTTCCATGGTTTATGGCTCCACCACCAGATATAGCAAAGCTAGCACTTTACGGTGGTGTTCCAACACCTTATGCAGATTTAATGCCTATGATGCTTTTCTGGAGCACTTTTACAATAGTGTATGGTCTTCTAATGGTATCTATAGCTACAATATTTAGGAAGTATTGGATAGACGTTGAAAAAGTTCCATTCCCTCACGTAGGAGCTGCATACGAGCTCCTAGTGAGGACATTACCCGAGAGAAGAGCGAGATTCTCAGGGCCATTCTTAATTGGAGTTATACTGGGAGTTGCTGTTTGGATACCGACGTTTCTCACAGGATTATTTCCCTGGTTCCCAGACATCTATGGATGGAGATGGGAAGCGAACGTATGTGGATACGGATCGCACTTCGTTCAACCCGGTGAGCCGTTAGCAGCTCTCATAGGTATGGCTAGGATTGAGAAGGAACCGCTGGGTGTAGCTATAGCGTATTTTGCACCATTAACAACGTTATTTAACATGTGGTTCTGGTGGCTAGTACTAGTAGTGTTATGCCAAATAGCATACTTCTTCGGATATTACACAGGGATTCCAAATACTCCGGGTTGTGGAAGAGTCTGGTGTGGAGAAATATCAATATCCTACGGTGAGCCGTTTAAATGGACATCTGTCCTCATAGGAGGAATATGGGGTTTAACCATATTCCTATTGATCTTAAGTAGACACCACATTATAAGTACTTTAAAAGCCGCGTTTGGAAGAATGGACCCCTCGGCTAAAGTTGAATTCGAAAAAGGCGAGCCCATAAGTTACAGAGGAGCCTACACCTTACTGATAGTGACGTTCATTATAGCAATATTCATACATATCGCATGCGGTATGAACCCGTTATCATCACTATTGACACCTATAAACATGATAGCTCTATGGTTTGGTTCCATGAGGCTTCTAGGTATAGGAGGACTCTACTACCGTAAAACTGATAAAGGATATGCGTTGCATAGGCTCCTACTATGGCCTAAGGCCCCAGAAGTTGTAGATAGAGATTTCGCCATGTCTGCACACTTTAACACATGGTTTACAGATGCCCCCGACATGGGCAACCAAGTCGGTGGAAACTTTCTAACTGCTTTCGAAGCCTATAGAATGGCAAGTCTCACAGGAGTGACTACTAAAAGCGTTTTCAAAGTTCTTGTAGCCTCCATAATAATATACTCTCTAGTTACGATACCAACGTGGATGACTATCGCCTACACATTCGGCATAACTAAGATCCAAGGCACCTGGGGCATGCACGGATGCAATGCCGTAATGCAGAGGTCTGCTGATCCCGATAGTTGGAACAGTGCTCCAGGTACAGAACCATGGGTACCACACTTCATCGCTGGGTTCCTCTTTGTGGGGCTTTTAAGCTGGCTACACGCAAGATACATATGGTTCCCATTTGAGCCTGTAGGCTTCATACTGGGGATAGGAGCAGGATTCGAATGGGGATTCTGGAGCTTAGCATTAGTAGCTTGGATTCTCAAGCAATTAACGCTTAGAATCGGTGGGAGTAAACTGTATGAAGAGGTTGGAGCTCCAGTAGCAGGTGGATACATAGCTGGACATGTATTGGCTTTGATACCGGGAATCATAATAGGTAGATACAGGTTCTTCTTCCCATTCTAAACTCCCTCGCTTTTTTATTTTCGTCAACGTTTAACTGGTCTAAAAGCGTGCAGATAGCCTGTATTGTTACGATATCTTTAGCAGTTTTAAAGCTGTAAGTCTATAGACTTCAATACTGTCGAGGTATTCTTCAACGTCTATCTTCTCCACATTAGTATGGCTCAAAGATGAGTTGCCCGGCCCATATGTTACAGCATCTATGGGAAGCCCAGCTAGAAGATTCATATCCCCCGTACCAGTTTTCCGAATAAGCTTAGGATAACTTCCTCTGACCTCTTTTATAGATTCCCTTAAGGCATTTAAAAGCATTGAATTTTTATTCGCCTCATAAGCCTCACAGTACTCTTCAGGTTCCACTTCTACCTGAACCGTTGGATATTTATCCGTGAAGTCCTTCGAAAGCTTCTGAGAAAACTCTATGAGTTCCTTAGCTTTGACATTGGGTGGAATCCTAATATCGAGTTTAGCCTCACAGAAACCAGGTACGATGTTTGATGTTTCTCCCCCCTTAATCCAAGTTATCGACGTAGAAGTAGTATAGTATCTACTTGAAAATTTGCGGGTAGAGTAAGATTCATCTACCTTCTCTTTTACCAACTTGTAGAACTCGTAGAGTTTTTCAACAGCGTTTTCAAAAGCCCATGGCGACCCCGCGTGCCCAGGTCTCGTCTTACACTTTATGGAGAGTTGAACCCTGCCTCTGTAAGCTATGGTTACAACTTCAACACCACCTGGTTCACCAAAGACCGCAAATTTACCCTCTAAACCTTTACGTAATAGATGTTTAAAGCCTAAACTAGAGCCTTCTTCGTCAATCGTGCATACAACAGTAAGCTTACCGTTTAAATTCTCGTCTTTAAGAGAGGCCCCTGCAACAACCATAGCTATCAACGCAGATTTAGCGTCTACAGCTCCTCTAGCGTATATAAAGCTCCCTTCTTCTTTATAGGGTATGATCCCTGGAACTGTATCCATGTGACCTATATACATAAGCATAGACTTACCAGTACCTATAGACCCTAGAACGTTTCCAACTTCATCGATACATACGTTATCATAGCCCAATTTTTTCATAGCATCCATGAGAAAAAGTGCCAGTTCAGTTTCACGTAGGGATGGGCTGTAAATCTTCAGAGCGTTTCTAAGTATGTCCACCGCTTTAGCTTTAAACTCTGAGTCTGTACGCATCTGTCAACCTCTATAGATAGTAGTTCCTGTTTTACCCTCTAGGGCAGAAGTTATAGGTTTAGGTTTTAAACCAGAACATATCACGACTCTCTCGACGCCCATCTCCAAAGCCTCAATAGCGGCATAGACTTTAGTAATCATACCTGGACCTATTTTCCTAAGTTTCTCCTTCAATCGAGTAGAGGATATTTCCCTGCAAAGTTCCCTATCGAGGATTAAGCCTTCAACATCCGTTAGTAGTATGAGGCGGTCCGCTTTCAAAGCTCCCGCTATATAAGACGCAGCCCTATCTCCATCGACGTTTAAAATTTCATATTCAGAGCCTATAGACAGTGGTGAAATAACAGGTAAATAGCCCGAGTTTAAAAGCGTTTCCAAAAGACCAATATTAACACCTGTTATTTTCCCAGTATATCCTCCAGGTATAGTTCTTTTCCTACCCTTTTCATCTATTATAACGAGTTTCTTTTTCCTATCTGCTCTTAAAAGCCCTCCGTCTACACCTGAGATTCCTACGGCTGGAAGATTGAATTCAAGGAGTGTAGAAACAATCTCTTTGCTTATTTTACCAGCCATAACCATAACATAGATATCGAGTGTTTCCTTATCAGTATACCTACTTCTAAAGCCGTCTGGAGAAGTTACGAAGACTTGTTCTTTACCCATTTTAGAAGCTATACTTGTAACTTCGTCCCCTCCTCCATGTACTAAGACTAGTTTATAGTTTGAAAATACCTCTTTAATATCGCTTATCAGGTTTACATCTGGAGCCCCATCTTTAAGAATACTTCCACCGATTTTAACTACCAGTTTCAAACATCAACCCTCAATATAGAATTCTCCGACTATTCTCCCCAGTCTTCTCCCTCTATTTCGGCAAGTTTAAGCTCAATTTTACCATTGTTTATATAGACTTCATACTCCATACCACAATCGGGGCAGGAGAATATTTCACCTTCGAGGACGTCATCGGGAATTTTAATCTTACCACCACACTCATGACACTCTAAAACTATAACCACATATATCACCTCCCACCTTTTTTCCGAGTCATATAAGCTGTTCTAAGGGGAAGACTCCATATTTCTATAAAACCAGGGGCCGCTGATTGATCAAACGTACTTTTAACGCTGTAAGTAGCAAGATCCTTACTATACAGCGAGTAGTTAGACATTCTCGAAACAACTCTTAATCCTCCCTTATAAAGCTTCAGTCTAACCCATCCTTCAACAAACCTCTGAGTACTATTGATAAATTCTTCCAAATCCCGTTTGAGAGGCTCATACCATAGACCAGCGTAAACTAGAAAACTCCATTGTCTATCTACAAGCTCTTTAAAATTCAATTGACTCGGCGTTAAAACAAGTTTCTCAAGGTCTTTATGTGCTTCAACTATACAGATGGCAGCTGGACATTCATAGACCTCTCTAGTTTTGATTCCCACAATTCTATCTTCAATATGATCTATTCTGCCCACGGCATTTCTTCCAGCGATCTCATTCAACCTCATTACTAATGAAACACCATCTAAGACTTCTCCGTTGAGTGAGGTGGGTACTCCATTCTCAAAGCCTATAGTCACATACTCGGGTTTATCAGGAGCCTTCTCCGGGTCTACAGTCCATTTGAAAACCTCACTTAAAGGTTCAACTTCGATATCTTCTAGCGGTCCACACTCTATACTTCTACCCCATAGGTTTTGATCGACGCTGTATATCTTCTCCCTGGTAAAGGGTATTCCATGCCTCTTAGCGTATTCGAGTTCAAACTCTCTATCTAAACCCCATTCTCTTACTGGAGCTAAAACCTTTAAGTTTGGGCTTAACGTTTTAACTGTTGCTTCTATTCTGACTTGATCGTTACCCTTACCAGTGCATCCATGTGCCACTGCATCAGCTTTAACAGCTTCAGCTACTTCAACAACATTCTTGGCTATCAACGGCCTAGAAAGTGCGCTACTGAGGGGATACTTACCCTCATATAATCCATTAGCCTTGATACTTGGAAAAACATAGTTCTCCACAAACTCCTTCTTAGCATCTATAAAGAAGTGTTTTACAGCACCCAGCTTGTAAGCCAATTCCTCTATGGATTTGAAGTCACTGCCTTGACCTACATCAACAGTAACCGTGTAGACTTCTGCGTCGTACTTCTCCTGAAGCCATATTATTGATACAGAGGTATCTAGACCTCCAGAGTATGCGAGTACAATCCTATTCAAAGCCGCTCCCTCGTTCAAACTCTTCAATTGAATCCAAGCATTAAGTTATGGAATCTTAACATAAATATAAATTTTACTGAGAATCTTGAATTCTCTCCCTTAAATATTCTGAAAATTCCTTAACTCTACCTTTTCTCTCAACGTATATTTTTGTATCTAATCTAACTTTAATGCCGAGGCTTAGGAGGAGCTGATAAAACTCACCACCACTTATTTCGGTAGGTATTCTATGGTCTAATATCGCCTTACCAAGGGCATTAATTATAGCATATGCCTCTTCTGGATACTGGCTTTTAAGAGCCGATAGAACTCTTAAACCTAAGCTGTCTAAAGCATTTCTAACAATACTTTCATAATCTGGCGTCTTATTCTCCTCAGAAGAGCCTCTTAGAGTTTTAGCCATAAGCTTACGTTGAATTTCTAAATACTTTTTCCTCATCAGCATGTTTAATTCATTATCTTCGCCACTCAAGGTATCCCCTCTAGGAGAATAATGCTTACAAGGTTTAAACGTGACTATTCAGGCTAAAGAAGCTTTCTCTTTTTGCGTAGTTTAAACCCATAGAAATAGGAGCTAGACAAGAAAAGGTTAAATGTTAAATCCTACTCCATTCTGAAGGGGTGTTCTTTGAAAGTAAGTATCATAGGAGGATCAGGGTATACAGGTGGAGAGCTGTTGAGAATACTAGCGACTCATCCCAATGTAGAGATAAAAATGGTCACTTCTAGGAGATATGTAGGAGACTATGTTCATAGGGTTCATCCAAATCTCAGAAGAATACTCGATATTCAATTCACAGACCCAGACACTTCGAAAATAGCTGAAGAGAGCGATGTAGTATTCCTATGCACGCCTGCTGGCGTCTCTGCAAAAATATCGCATGAATTTCTGGAGAGGGGGGTTAAGGTTATCGATTTAAGCCCAGACTTTAGACTTAAAGATCCAAAAGAGTATGAACGATGGTACGGTTGGAGACACCCCAGACCAGACCTTTTAGAAAAGGCTGTCTACGGTCTACCGGAACTCCATAGGGAAGAGATACGGAAGGCAGATTTAATAGCATGCCCAGGCTGTATGTCAACAGCTGGTATACTAGCCATGGCACCTCTAGCTAAAGCAGGTTTCATCAAGCAGAATACCGTCGTAGTAGATGCAATGATAGGTTCTTCAGGAGCAGGTGCTACACCTTCTCTTGCAAGTATACATGCTGAGCGGTATGGTGTCATAAGACCGTACAAGCCAACTGGACATAGACATACGAGCGAAATAGAGCAGGAGCTTAGTCTATTGGCTGGTGGGTGCATCAAGGTTGCATTCTCAGCTACCTCTGTTAACATAGTGAGAGGTATTCTCGCAGTATGTCACTGTTTCACCGAAAAGAGTTTAACAATTCGAGATCTTTGGAAGATCTATAGACAATTTTATGGAGATGAGCCCTTCATAAGACTTGTCAGAGACGTTAAAGGGATCTTCCGATATCCAGATCCAAAGCCTATAGTAGGCTCGAACTTCTGCGATGTGGGATTTGAATTCGACCCTTATACCAATAGGATAGTTGCCCTAGCAGCCATAGATAATCTCGTTAAAGGCGCTGTTGGAAATGCTGTTCAAAGTCTAAACATAATGTATGGACTAGATGAAAAGACAGGTTTAATGTATCCTGGTATCCATCCTGTTTAGGAGGCACGGTATTGGATACGCAGACGATAATTCAGCTCGAAGAAAAATATATGGTTAATGTCTACTTCAGATACCCAGTGGTTATTGTAAAAGGCAGTGGCGCAGTACTATGGGATACTGAAGGAAGGCGCTACATAGACCTAATGGGTGGATACGGCGTCGCGATAGTTGGCTACTCACACCCAAAAGTTGTTGAAGCGGTTAAAGAACAGCTCGGTAGACTTACGGTATGCCATCCGAGCTTATATAACGACGTGAGAGCCTCTCTATTAGAGAAGCTTGCAGCAGTAGCTCCAAATGGCTTAGACAAGATCTACTTATGCAACAGTGGAGCTGAAGCTGTTGAAGCAGCTATTAAAATGGCTAAGAAGTTTACTGGTAGGTCCAAATTGGTATCGACAATTGGAGGATTCCACGGAAAAACACTAGGTGCTTTATCTTTGACGTGGAATCCTAAGTATAGAGAGCCTTTTAAAGACCTTTTAATTAAAAACGTAGAATTCGTACCCTATGGAAGTCTTGAGAGGTCAGAGGCAGCGGTCGATGAGAACACCATAGCATTTATAGTAGAGCCGATACAGGGCGAGAGTGGTGTAAGAATACCGCCGGATGATTATCTGAAAGGCTTAAGAGAGATATGCGACAGAAGGGGAAGTCTACTCATAATTGATGAGATTCAGACAGGATTAGGTAGAACTGGAGCCATGTGGGCCTGCCAACATTGGAATGTAAAACCAGACATCATGTGCATTGGTAAAGGTTTAGCGGGAGGAATTCCAATGGGCGCGGTATTAGCAAGAGAAGATATAGGCAGTAGTCTTAAGCTTGGGGAACATACGAGTACGTTCGGTGGGAACCCTCTTGCATGCGCAGCTGCTTCAGCTGTAATAGATTTGATAACCAGTGAGAAACTGCCTGAAAGAGCGAAAAAACTGGGAGAGACATTTAAACTGGGGTTGGAGAAGATTAAGCAAACCCATTCATCCATAAGAGAAGTTAGAGGCTTAGGTTTGATGAGGGCAGCGGAGCTCAGATTCGACGTAAAAGACGTTATTGTTAAAAGCCTCGAAAATGGACTTATAACCTTATACTCTAGTAGAAACATATTAAGGTTCCTACCCCCTTTAGTTATAGAAGAGGCGCAAATAGTAGAGGCCTTAGAAATCCTAGATAGAGTACTCACCTTGGTCTCTTAAACCTATATGGAAATCACAGTCTCTTCCTACCGTGTTTATAGGGTCGAGCTTTATTCACAGACATTTTTACTCTGATGGAGTTTGAAATGTCTATTTTAAGGTCTCCGCAGATGTGGAAAATCCTGATGAGTGTATCAGCCACTTCTTCTTTAAAAGCCTCAAAATCATCGTCCCTCCAAGCCTCCATAGCTTCAGAAAGTTCGGTCACTACAAGCATTAAATATTTTGGCACGTTGTCCCATGTTACGTGGAAGCCCTTTGAATTTGCTATTTCCGTAGCTTCTCTAACGAGTTCCTCAATCGCCTGCGAGCTCAAGTTATCAGGTAGACATATCTGTTTAGAACTCTAATAAACGTAGCTTTCAACTTCTCAGGAAACTCAGCATTAATTTATATAATTTTGCTACATCAATAAAAATCCGGAGTGGAAATGGAGGTTTTAATTAAAGATTGCAGCTGGATAGTTACTCAAGATGACCATAGAAGGCTGTTAAAGAAGACATCTGTGCTAATAAAAGATGGAATTATTGAAGATATAGGCCGTGATTTAAACGGTGGAGATATAGTAGTCGATGGAAAAGATAAAATTTTGATGCCTGGCCTCATAAATACGCATACACATCTTTCCATGAGTCTATTCAGAGGCTATGCTGAAGATCTACCGTTGGATAAATGGCTTAGAGAGAAAGTGTGGCCTTTGGAACGAAAACTCGACGAACAACTCTGCTATATAGGAGCCCTGCTCGGATGTTTGGAAATGGTGAGGACGGGTACAACTTGTATGGTTGACATGTATTATCATGCTGGAGCTGTAGCTAAGGCTGTCGGAGAAGCCGGGTTAAGAGGGTTTATAGGTCAAGGTCTAATGGACACGATGACAGATGATAGAACTCCGAGTGAAAGTTTAAGAAAAAGTTTCCTAGAAGCAGCTCATAAAGCACTTAAAGCCATTCAAGAATTAAGTGATCCAAAGGTCAAGTTTATAGTAGCTCCACATGCCCCATACACTTGTTCAGACGAACTCCTCATAGAGGCGCAAGCGATGGCCGAAAAGATTGACACACTCGTACATATACACATAGCTGAAACTAGGAGGGAGCAGGCTGTGTTTCAGAGAAACTATGGATGTAGCGTCTTAGAATACTTGGATAAAATCGATTTTCTAAATAAGAGGGTTTTAGCTGCACACTGTGTTTGGCTGACAAGAAGGGATATAGAAATATTGGCACGTAGAGGCGTTAAGATTTCTCACTGCCCTATTTCAAACATGAAACTTGGAGTTGGAGGAGTATCGCCAATTCCAGAACTAGTGGAAGCTGGAGTACTAGTAACGTTGGGAACGGATGGACCAGCAAGTAATAATACGTTAGACATGTTTGAAAGTATGAAAATTGCAGCTTTGCTTCAAAAACATAACCGTTGGGATCCGAGTGTAGTAAACGCTCAACAAATCCTTGATATGGCTACGGTTAACGCAAGTGAAAGTCTAGGTCTTGGAGGAATTGTTGGACAGGTTAGAGAGGGTTTCGAAGCAGACTTGATATTGGTGGACGTTAGAAACCCTAGTCTTCAGCCAGTTCACAATCCAGAAAGCTTAGTGGCAAACCTTGTATATGCCGCTAAAGGTTTAAGCGTCAATTCCGTGTTCGTGAAAGGTGAACCTCTACTGCTAGATGGAGTCTACCAAACTCTCGATGCAGATAGGATATACAGCTTAGCTGAAGAGGCTTTAGAGGAACTCGGTATTAAGCTTTCTAACTGCACCGGAGATGTATAATACACCACTCATCTACCGAACTATTAGAGTTCACAGTAAACACTTTTATCTTCCAGACAGGCTTCATCTATTCTCAAGTAGCCAGAGCCGCCCAGCCATATCGGTTCAGCTTTTCTAATGTGTAAACGTTTCCTGAAGAATGGCGCATCGAGGACAAGCGTCTCATATTCACCGCCCTCCCCAAGTAGGCTGAAACGGTGCTTATAGGCTAGGCGGATAAAATCCATGAGAGAATCGGCATCTAGAATTTTCCCTAGCCATTCCATTGTCAATCCTTCAGCTGCTACACCTACGATAATCGCTCGAAAACCAAGCTCTAAAATCTCTCTCAAAATCAGCTCCGCGGTTTTACTCCATAAAGGTGTGAAACTCTTCAGGCCGAGTTCTTCACATACCGAATCGATTATACTCTTCTGGTAATAACTCGCCGAAACACCCGAAATAACAGAACAAATGTGGAAATCTTCGATGGCTTCTCTGAGAACGTAAGAAAGGGCTTTTAAACTACTATGCACGGAGTCTCCAGTTCTTCTCAGGAGAAGGGGTTTACCCATTGCTTCGGCTTGAAGCCTTGTAAGCTCTACGGCTGGATAATGGAAAATCCAAGACTCAAAACTTTCAGGTATAAGAGTTATAAGACAGGATATTTCAAAACCTTGATTTGAGGAAATCCATAGAGCGTAAAGACTATCCTTACCGCCTGAGGAGAGTACAGCGCTTTTCAAACCACTAAATCTTACCAGGTCTAGATTCTTTAAGTTTTGCTCCACAATACGGACAGTAAACAGCTCCCAGAGGAATTTTAGCCTTACAATAGGGGCAGACGTTTAAAGGCGGTGGTTGTTTTGGAGGAGCCAAGCGGTTTTTAATATAGGAGCCGATGAATCCTCCTCCGAATCCCACGCCAAGTTGTATTAGAAAACTTACTATGTATAGGAGGAGGAGCAACGGTAAACCTAAAGATGCCATCTCTGAAATCTCTGGTGGTATTTCTAGGAGACCCATCTGAAGTAAGACGGTTTGTATAGATTGTCTCACCAGTAGGATATCTATAACCGCCGTTATAGCCCCGATTTTACCTCCATCTTTCAAAGGCTCGATGAAGAAACTTCCAGCAACCAAGCCTCCTAAAAATGGAGAGATGAGAATTAGGTCTGAAAGGCCAGCTGTTAGCAAGACTACTAGGTCTAAAATGGCACATGTTACGATACCTAAAAGCACAGCTAGTCCAGTTCTAGGCTTCATTTCCAAAATTTAAAGAGAAATCAATGATTTAAGTGTTTAGGTTCATCTATTAGTGAACCATTTTTACCGAGTTTTGGAATGATATTGAACCATCGAAGCTGTTTTATTAGGCTCCATAGATTTTGAAGCAACCTCTATTGCTAAAGATATAGTGTAGACGCCGAGGATGTAACGGTGGAGTTCTAAGGTAAAAGCACTAAGACAGTAACAGTAGGTTTCAATTGAAAACGTTTAAGTCTTCTTGCAAATGAAGTTTTTAATTGGTGCTTAGCTATTAGATGGAGATTATAAGAAACTTTGAAAGTTTGATTTATAATGGTTTAACTGATGGAGATAGAAGAGCCAGAGCCATTTGTTTAAACATTCTTAATAGGGTGTTGGAGGGGATAAATCCAGTCAATATGATAAAGTCAAACGTTACTAGAAACGGCTCAATGTTGAATGTGTGTGGTGTAACGTTTAATCTCGACGATTTTCAACACATCTATTTGGTTGGCTTTGGCAAATCTAGCCACGTCATGTCTTTAATTATGGAACAGCTCATAGGAGATAGAATCAGTAAAGGCTTTATAAATGTATATAGAGGGGTGAAGTTTAAATCTCTAACAGGTAAAGTTGAGTTCATAGAAGCTGGTCATCCAATACCTGATACCAATGGACAGAAAGGCGCTGAAGAAATCGTGAGGATTGTCTCAGAGGCTTCGGAACATGACTTAGTGATATGCCTTATTTCAGGTGGTGGTTCGTCTATGACTCCATTGCCAGCAGATGGAATATCGCTCGAGGAAAAACAGCAGGTTACACAGCTTCTTCTCAAAAGTGGGGCCACTATAGAGGAGGTTAACGCGGTTAGAAAGCATATATCAGCATTTAAAGGTGGGTTATTGGCTAAATACGCATATCCGGCTAGAGTCGTGAGTCTAATAATTTCTGACGTCGTTGGAGATAAATTAGACGTTATTTCATCTGGACCTACATCGCCAGATTCTTCAACTTTTCAAGACGCTTACCGTGTACTCGTCAAGTACAATTTGTGGCATCACATACCCGAGGCAGTCAGGAGAAGAATAGAAGCTGGCTTGAATGGGGAAGTGGAAGAAACACCTAAACCAAGAGATATAGTCTTTGAAAAAGTTCACAATTTCATAATTGGAAGTAATAGATTAGCCTGTAGAATAGCCGCTAGAACTGCTGGTGAAATAGGCTTAAACTCAACTATTTTATCCTCAGTGATTGAAGGGGAAGCCAGACATGTGGGAAGTGTCTACGGTGGTATACTCTTTGAAGAAGCTTTAGAAGGATGCCCTATCAAGAAGCCTGCAGTCTTAATAGCCGGTGGTGAAACTACGGTTACAGTTAGAGGATCTGGAATTGGCGGTAGAAATCAAGAGCTTGTTCTTGCAGCCTGTATGAAAATACGAGGCCTTAGAAGTGTTGCAATTGCCTCCATAGGAACAGATGGAGTTGACGGTTTAACAGATGCAGCTGGAGCTATAGCTGACGGTAAAACTGTCCAAAGGGCTTTTGAAGCAAATTTAGACCCTGAAGAATACCTCAATAATAATGACTCCTATAGATTTTTTAAGGAGCTAAATGACCTAGTTTTCACAGGACCTACGGGTGTAAACTTAATGGATATAGCGGTTATGGTCGCATTAGAGTAATTTATGACTCAGGTGGCTCCCACATGTTTACTAGTTGCGTAGGTAGTTTTCCAGCGGAATTCCATAGAAAATCTGTAGAAATGATCGCAGAAGACATGGATAGTATAGGTTTAACCTATCCTAGCTATCCGCAACTTAGAGACTTCATAGCTATGTTTCTCGACCCACTGTGTTCTCAAGGACTCATCTACAAAAGTGGCTTAGAATACGTACTTTCTCCCGATAATGCTGAAGACATAGAGAAGGCTGATATGCCCATACCTTTCGAAGCTCTATGGTTTATAGATTACGTTAGAAGTCGCAAATTGAATTTCATAGGTTTAAGAGCCCCTGTAACAGGGGTCTTCACATTGGCTTCACAAATCTATCGAACTAAGAAAACACACTCAATAAGAGAATCGTTGATGAACGATTTAACGTTTCTAGAGAATTTAGCCTCCCTAGTATCAAAATTAATACGTAAACTCGAGGATTTAGGATATAGTCTAATAGTGATTGACGAACCTATTCTTTCGACCGTTTACGGTAGCGGAGTAACGCTGATCAAACATAACAGTGAAGATGTTTTAAGAATATTTGGAAAACTCAAGCCGCATAAGTCTGTTGGAGGTATACACATATGCGGTAAAATCTCACAACCTCTGTTTAGACTTCTTTTAAGATCAGATTTTACTCTACTAGACCATGAATTTAAAGACATTCCAGAGAATTTTAAGAGTCTAAATCCAGAGGAGTTTAAGAAATCCGATAAACTGCTTTCCGTTGGTTGCACATCATCGAGGAACGTAAAAGTTGAGACAGTTGAAGACGTTTTAAGTGCATTGAATAGAGCTGTAGACCTCTATGGTGATAAAGTCTACATGGCTAAGCCGGACTGTGGATTCAGAGGCTTTAGGGGCGTTTTACCTGAGGATGAAGCATATAGAGTTAGCATTTTGAAGCTTAAAATGATAGTTGAGGCTGTGAAAAAACTTAATTACTTAAAGTCCTGATTATGGTTAAATGTGATCTAAATGGTTAAGGTTATCGTTATTTATTATTCACGGGGAGGAAATACTCGAAGGGTTGCAGAAATGCTTACTACTACACTCAAAGAGGAAGACTTGGAGGTATGTATGAAAAACGTGTCTGATGTGAAAGTTGAAGAGCTAATTCAGTACGATGGAATCGCTATAGGCTCTCCAACTTACTATGGTCAAATGGCAGGTGAAGTTAAAACCTTTCTAGATGAAACCGTTAGACTTCATGGAAAGCTTGACGGTAAAGTCGGCTTGGCTTTTACAACATCTGGTGGATATGGAACTGGGGGGGAGACAACTATACTGTCCATCATTCAGGCTATGTTAATACACGGCATGATCGTTCAAGGGGATCCCGATGATCTACATTATGGTATTATAATCAGAGGAATGCCTAAAGATGAAGATCTTAATCTTATTAGGGTTAAAGCTAAAAGATTTTCCACACTACTTAAGAAACTTAAGACCGCCGCGTAACGACGGTAGATTTTTTAATAGTACAATCATCTGATAAGAGAAATATTTATTAAAGACTAAGTATAATCTAGCTTAGCACTTTCTAAGCAGGTTTAAATATGAGCGCACAACAAAAAGTTAAACTTGATATATTTCGTCATGAGCTTGTTCCTAAACACAGCATATTAGTTAAAGATGAAGTAGATGAGCTTCTAAGAAGATATCATATTGAGAAGTATCAGCTCCCTAGGATTAGAGTTCGAGACCCTGCCGCCGTGCTCATAGGCGCTAAACCTGGAGATGTAATCAGAATTGTCAGAAGAAGTCCCACAGCTGGACTATCTGTATATTATAGATTTGTTGTAGGTGGTTAAATGTATACGCAAGAAGATATGTGGCTTTTAATGAAAGCCTTTTTCTTGGAAAAAGGCTTAGTTAGACAGCATTTAGACTCCTACAATGAATTTGTTGAGAAAGAGTTACAACAGATTGTAGATTCTATAGGTGGAGTTGAAATACCTATTAGTAATGGCAATCTCTATATTAAGTTTGGTGAAATTAGCATAGGTAATCCAAGAGTTACAGAAGTCGACGGTTCATCCCATGAAGTTTATCCGCTTGAATGCAGACTTAGAAATCTTACTTATGCTGCACCCCTCTTCCTAGAAATGACGCCAATACTAAACGGTAAGACCATAACTACGGACACTGTTTACATTGGTGATTTGCCAGTCATGCTTAAATCTGAAATCTGTCCATTAAGTAGAATGACTAGAGAAGAGCTTTTGGAAGTCGGTGAGGACCCAGACGACCCAGGCGGCTACTTTATAATAAACGGCTCTGAGAGACTTATTGTAGGTCTTGAGGATCTTGCTCCTAACAAGGTCATTGTAGACATTGATAGAAGTACTTCTAGGTTTGTCTATAGAGCTAAAGTTTTCTCTACAACCGTTGGCTTTAGAACAAGAGTTGAAATCAAACTCAAACCTGATGGAGCTATATACGTTTCAATACCTGGTGTGTCAGTAGAACTTCCATTTGTAGTTTTAATGAAGGCTCTTGGAGTTGAAAAAGACAGTGAAATCGCGGAAATGGTTTCGCCAGACCCCACGATTATAGAGCAACTTGAACCCTCATTTGATAAAGCTCCTAAAATTGACACCACTGAAAAAGCCATAATTTTCATAGGAAACAAAATCGCCTATGGACAAGAGGAGGCGCGTAGGATACAGAGGGCTAATTCAATACTCGATAATAACCTGTTTCTACATTTAGGCACATCTCCTGAATCTAGACTCATCAAAGCCAGATACATGGCTGAGATAGCTTGTAGACTTATAGAGCTTAAACTCGGCCTCAGAGCAGAGGATGATAAAGACCATTACGCCAATAAGCGTATTAGACTTTCAGGCCCCTTACTCGCAGACCTATTTAGATCCATATTTCGAGATATGATTAAGGATATGAGTTACCAACTTGAACGTCTATCCACTAAGAAGCTTGTAAACGAATCTATTAAATTAGCCATTAGACCCGGCATTCTAACGGAGAGGCTACAACATGCTATCGCTACAGGCAACTGGGGGAGGAATAGAGTCGGCATCAGCCAACTTGTGGATAGAACGAATATACTTTCAACACTCAGCCATTTACGCAGACTACAATCTCCATTAAGTAGAAGTCAACCAAACTTTGAAGCTAGAGAGTTGCATTCAACACATTTCGGGAGATTGTGTCCTGTTGAGACTCCAGAGGGCTCAAACTGTGGCCTTGTCAAGAACTTGGCTCTCATGGCTACTATATCCGTCTCGGCTGATGTAAGTACCGTTTCTAAGGTTTTAGAAGGTCTGGGATGTATCCCGGTTGAAAATGCTGATAGGGAAACTCGTATTAAAGGTGTGAAAGTCTATGTTAATGGAACTTTAAGCTTCTACACTTTGAAGCCTGAAAAGCTTGTAAAAGATTTCATACGGTATAGACGTAGAGGGCGCGTAAGTACAGAGGTAAACATAGCATATCTTAAGGCTAAGAACGAAGTCCAAGTTAACTGTGATGCCGGTAGATGTAGGAGGCCTCTGATAGTAGTTGAAAATGGTGTTCCGCTCCTTAAACGCGAACATCTAAACAATTTGAAAAAAGGATTATTAAAATGGGAAGACTTAGTAAAGATGGGTGTTATAGAGTATTTAGACGCTGAAGAAGAGGAGAACGCCTACATAGCCATGAGAATCGAAGACATTAAACCTGAAACCACTCATTTAGAGATTTGTCCATACACCATGCTTGGGATTTGCGGTTCAATCATTCCTTTTGCTGAACATAATCATTCACCCAGAAACAGCTACGAAGCAGCTATGGCAAAACAAGCCATAGGTGTATATGCAATAAACTACTTTCTGAGGATGGATTCTAGAGCACACTTTCTACATTATCCTCAGAGACCCCTAGTGGAGACTAAGTCTATGGAAATTATGGGCTTCCATAAAAGACCAACTGGCCAGAATATGGTGGTTGCCATCTTGACAATGGGTGGATACAATATGGAGGATGCTATAATATTCAATAAACATTCTATAGAGAGGGGATTAGCAAGGTCTTCATTCTTTCAACTCTATGAAGCCGAGTGCTACCAGTACATGGGAGGGGAGAAAGATACAATAGAAATACCATCTAGCGGAATGAGAGGCTACATGGGTGAGGAATACTATAGGGTTTTAGAGGAGGATGGAATGGCTAGCGTTGAAAGTGAAGTCCAAGGTGGTGATGTCCTAATTGGTAGGACAAGCCCACCTAGATTCATAGAGGAGTATAGAGAGTTAGAAGCTAAAGGACCGTCTAGAAGAGATACCTCAGTAACGTTACGACCCTCTACACGAGGAATTGTAGACACTGTTATACTAACTGAAAATTCTCAGGGCAATAGAATAGTTAAAGTGAAAGTTAGAAGCAATAGGGTACCCGAGATAGGGGATAAGTTTGCTTCTAGACATGGCCAGAAAGGTGTCATAGGAATGATATACCCATCTGAAGATATGCCTTTCACAGAAGATGGGGTTGTCCCCGACGTTATCATAAATCCGCATGCTTTTCCATCTAGGATGACTGTAGGTCAGCTTTTAGAGTCATTATTCGGTAAAGCTGCCGCTCTCACAGGTAGACCCATAGACGGTTCTGCATTCCAAGAGGAAAAAGTTGAAGATGTTGAATCTGTGTTGAAACGTTATGGATTCGAGCCTACAGGCAAAGAAATCATGTACAGTGGGTTAACTGGTGAAAAACTCGAGGCTAAGGTATACATAGGTATTGTCTATTACCAAAGACTACACCATATGGTAGCCGATAAAATCCATGCTAGAGCTAGAGGACAAGTTCAAATGCTCACAAGACAACCAACAGAAGGTAGAGCGAGGGGGGGTGGATTGAGATTTGGAGAAATGGAGAGAGATTGTTTAATAGGCTATGGTGCTGCAATGCTCATTAAAGATAGAATGTTAGAGGAATCGGATAAATTTACGGCATATGTTTGCGGAAAATGTGGACTTTTAGCCTACTATGACTCTAAGACCAGTAGGTATATTTGTAGGATCTGCGGAGATGACGCTAAAATCTATCCAATAGTTATGCCCTACGCATTCAAACTTCTCCTTCAGGAGCTTATGAGTATGTGCGTTGCTCCTCGGATCGTAGTAGAGGAGGGGATTTAACATGATTTTAGAGGCTTATAAAAACGTAAGTGGAATAAAATTCGGTCTATTATCACCACATGAAATTAGGAAAATGTCTGTTGTGGAGATTCGGACAGCTGACACATATGATGAGGATGGTTTACCCATCCCAACTGGACTTATGGATAGCAGACTCGGCACTTTAGAACCTAGGCAGAAATGTGCAACATGTGGAAATACCGCAGCCTCATGTCCTGGGCATTTTGGCCATATTGAACTTGCAGTCCCCATAATTCACGTCGGTTTTGTAAAGTATATTCAAGAACTTCTAACGATAACCTGTAGAGAATGCGGTAGAATCCTTATACCAATGGAGAAGATCGAAGAATTCCAGGGTAAAATAGAGCAACTTAAGAAGACAATGGGAGAAATCCCAAAAGATTTTTCCGATAGCATTAAAAAAGAGGCTAGGAAGAGGTCAGAGTGCCCTCACTGTGGGGCTACACAGTACCGTATAGAGCTCGTAAAACCCACTTCTTTTTATGAATATCCAATAGAAGGAGGAGCTGTAAGACTTGACCCAGGCGTCATAAGAAGTAGACTTGAAAGGATACCTGACGAGGATCTTAAACTCTTAGGGTATGATCCATCCTTAGCACGACCAGAATGGGCGATCCTCCAAGTGCTTCCAGTTCCACCTGTCTATGTTAGACCATCTATAACGCTTGAGACAGGCATAAGATCAGAGGATGATTTAACGCATAAACTTGTGGACATCATACGTATAAATGAAAGGCTTAAAGAGGCTATTTCAAGTGGAGCGCCTACCGTTATAAGGGAGGAGCTCTCAGACCTTCTCCAATACCATGTAACTACTTACATAGATAATGAAACTTCGGGAATCCCTCCATCTAGGCATAGGTCTGGTAGAGCACTTAAAACTTTAAGTCAGAGGCTCAAGGGAAAAGAGGGGAGGTTTAGACTAAACCTCACTGGTAAAAGAGTTGATTTCTCAGCTAGAACTGTCATATCTCCCGACCCATGCTTAAGTATAGACGAAGTGGGGGTTCCAATAGATATAGCCAAGAAGCTCACAGTTTCAGAAAGAGTTACTCCTTGGAATATAGAAGAAATGAAGAAGCTTGTCATTAACGGTCCAGATAACTATCCTGGAGCATTATACGTAATTAGACCTGACGGAAGGAAAATTAGACTCGATTTCGTAACTGATAGAAGCAAGTTGGCAGATGAGCTTCAAGTCGGCTATATTATTGAACGACATATCAGGGATGGCGATATTGCATTATTCAACCGACAGCCATCACTTCATAGAATATCGATAATGGCTCATAGAGTTAAAGTTCTACCTTACAAGACGTTTAGACTTCACTTAGCGGTATGCATACCATACAACGCTGACTTCGACGGAGATGAGATGAATCTTCATATCCCTCAGAGTGAAGAAGCCAGATCTGAAGCGCGTTTACTCATGCAAGTTCAAGATCAAATAATATCACCAAGATATGGGGCGCCTATAATAGGCTCAACTAGAGATTTTCTGACAGCGGCGTATCTTCTTACCCAGAGAGATACGTATGTCAACAGGGAGCAGCTTTATACTCTTCTAGCTGCCATAGATTATGATGGTGAGATACCACCACCAGCTAAGAAAGAACCAGAACCACTGTGGAGTGGAAAACAAGTCTTCAGCTTACTTCTACCTAAGGATTTTAACTACTTTGGAAAAGCGGCTGTGTGTAAGCATAAGCATACATCTCCAGATGAAGACTGCCCACTAGAGGGTGTAGTTGTCGTCAGGAATGGGCAATTGATTAAGGGGGTTATAGATAAGAACTCCATAGGAGCTGAAAAAGCTGAGACATTGTATCATAGGATAGTTAGAGATTACGGCACGGCTTTTGCAGCCGATTTTCTGAATAAACTATGCCGACTGCTGAACACTTTTATAACGATTAGAGGATTTAGCTTTTCTCTAGATGAACTTAGTTTACCCGACGATGCTAAGGAAGCTATACGGCAAGTTATAGAAGAGGCTGAAGAAGCGGTTCACCAGTTAATAAGTGAATATCGGAAAGGCACGTTAAGGAGGATACCTGGAAAGACTCTGGAGGAATCTCTTGAAATACTTATAATGAACGAACTTTCTAAAGCTAGAGACCGTTGCGATGAGATAGCTTCATCTTCATTAAGTTTAGACAATCAAGGCATAATTATGGTTAAATGCGGGGCGAGAGGCTCAGAACTTAATATTGGCCATATGACTGCCTGTCTTAGCCAACAGTCAGTGAGAGGAAGGAGAATCCCATGTGGATTAATTGAAAGAGCCCTACCCCACTTTAAGTGGGGTGATCAAAGCCCAAGAGCCAGAGGATTTATAGCGTCATCTTTCTATAAAGGTTTATCCCCAATAGAGTTCTTCTTCCACTCTATGGCGGGTAGGGAGGGATTAATCGACACAGCCGTTAGAACTCAGCAGAGTGGTTATATGCAGAGAAGACTTATTCATGCGCTAGAATTTCTGAGGGTTGAGTACGATGGGACTGTTAGAACAACAGATGGGGAAATAATACAATTTAAGTATGGTGAAGATGGGGTAGATCCATCTAAGAGCGACCATGGTAAAGCTGTAAACCTGCAACGTCTCTTGGAAAGAATGAATATCAAAGAGGGGGTTGCTCCTCTTAAACTTAGCGAGATTAATGAGATTTTAAATAGATATCGTAGTAGACTTACGCATTTCTACATTTCCAGTCTCAGAAAGCTGATACGCGATAAGCACTTAACCAGAGAAGACGCTATTAGACTCGTAGAAGCTACTGTAGAAGAATTCGAAAAGTCTCAAGTAGACCCTGGAGAAGCGGTTGGAGTTGTAGCTGCTCAATCTATAGGTGAACCAGGTACTCAAATGACTCTTAGAGTGTTCCACTTTGCGGGTGTCAGAGAAAGAGATGTAACTCTAGGGCTACCTAGGCTTCTTGAAATTGTTGACGCTAGGAAAAATCCTTCAACTCCAATAATGACGATAAGGCTCGATGAAGAACACAGAGCTGATAGAGATAAAGCTTTAAAAGTAGCCCAATCTCTCACCTATACTACTATAGGCGACTTAACGGCTAAAGGAGAATATAGAATAGACTTGGAAGAGGGGGTCATCAGGATTAAAATAGATAGGTCTATCATGGAAAACAGAGGGGTAACAGTCGAAGACTTGGAGAATTTAACAGTTGCTAATGCGACGTTAGAATTTTCCGGCGATGAACTCATAATTAAACCCAAATCCACAACGGATATTTTATGGCTAAAGAGACTTATTAGTAGAGTTATGAAACTTGGTGTAAAAGGAATACCGGGAATAAATAGAGTGCAAGTTGTTATGGAAGGTGATGAGTGGGTTATCCAAGCAGATGGGTCAAACCTGAGCAGAGTTATCCAAGTTCCGGGCGTAGATCCAGCTAGGACATTAACTAATAATATATATGAAATCTATGAGACGCTAGGTATCGAAGCCGCAAGAAATGCAATTATAAGGGAGGCTAAGGATGTTTTCGAAGGTATAGGTGGTGGTTTAGACCTTGACATTAGACATCTCATGCTTGTAGCAGACGTCATGACAGCTACAGGTAGGATACGTCAAGTTGGTAGACACGGTGTAACTGGCGAAAAATCGAGTGCACTGGCTAGAGCAGCGTTTGAAATAACTGTTTCAAGTATTATAGATGCCGCAGTGAGAGGTGCTGAAGACACACTTAAAGGTGTTACGGAGAATATTATAGCTGGGCAAAATATGAAAGTCGGAACGGGAATAGTGGATATTTATATGACCCCAAACCCGCCTCCGGGTGGTGAGTGAAACGATAAACGTAGATAAAGCCATATATAGTGCTGTAAAAACGGGGAAAGTTGTATTAGGCTCTAAGAGGACGCTTAATCTTCTCAAGATGGGGAAAACTAAACTCGTTGTGGTCGCATCGAATATTCCAAAAGATTTAAGAGAAGTTATTGATTACTATACTAAGCTGACGTCAATACCAGTTTACACGTATAAAGGCACTAGCATAGAATTGGGACGCTTATGTGGTAAGCCGTTCCCCATCATGATGATCGCCGTTAGAGACCCGGGAGATTCAAATATAATGGAGTTGGTGAAGCATGAAGAGTGATAGTATTAGACTTACGGCTGAGGAAATGGGCCTAATAAACGTAGTTGAAAGTTTAACCGGAGCTAAGTGTAGAGATTGTCTGATAGATTCTAGTAACGGTAAAGTCACGTTTATAGTTGAAGAAGGGGACTTAAGACTTGCTTTAGGTAAGAAGGGTTCCAACGTTAGACTCCTACGGAGACTTCTTAAACGTGACGTAGAGTTTATAGAGTATTCTTCAATCCCCGAAGTTTTCATAGCTAAATCACTTACACCTGCTAGAATTAGAGAAGTCAGAATAACAGAGAAGCCTAACGGTGAGAAATTGGCGGTAATAACCGTTGAGCCTAAGGATAAGGGTCTCGCCATAGGTAAAAACGGTAGAGTTATAGAGAGAACTAGAAAGTTGGCTCGGCGGTACTTCAACATAAGCCATGTTATAGTGGTGTAGGCGAGCGATTAATCTAAACCCAACCGCAATATTCTATCGGCTTCTCCTTTAAAGTCGAATTGGAAAACCAATAAGGACATTTAAACTTTAAATAGTTGTTAAAGTAGTTATGCTATTCGCTATGCCTGGTGAATTCGCCGCTAGATCGCTTAAAAAGAGGAGGAAAAAGTTTAGGTGGAGCTATAGGTATTATAAGCGTAAAATGCTTGGTTTAGATATAAAAGCAGACCCTCTTGAAGGGGCACCTATGGCAAGAGGCATAGTACTTGAAAAAGTAGGAGTCGAATCTAAGCAACCAAACTCGGCTATAAGAAAATGTGTCCGTGTCCAGCTTATAAAAAATGGGCGCGTTGTAACCGCTTTCTTACCCGGTGATGGAGCCTTAAACTTCGTAGATGAGCATGATGAGGTTTTAATTGAGAGCATCGGAGGCACGAGAGGTAGATCCATGGGCGACATACCGGGTGTTAGATTTAAAGTTATAGCTGTTAATGGTGTTCCTCTAAATAGGCTTATAATTGGTAAGGCGCAAAAACCGACTAGGTGATATTGGGAGGGGAGGCGATGCCTGAAGAGGTCAGACTTTTCGGAAAATGGCCATATGATGGTATTGAAGTTAAAGACCCGAGTCTTAAATCGTACATATGCCTTAAACCAGTCCTATACCCTAGAACTGGTGGTCGACATGCACGTAAATCGTTTGCACGGATAAATACTCCCATCGTTGAGAGACTTGCAAATCAACTTATGCGTCCTGGTGAGAACGGCGGTTTGAAAGCGAAAGCTTTAAACATTGTGAGAAATGCATTTGAAATAATTAATCTTAAGACTGGAGAGAACCCACTTCAAGTTCTTATCAAAGCTTTAGAGAATGCCGCTCCCTGTGAAGACGTTACACGCGTTGCCTATGGAGGTATAGTGTATCATAGAGCCGTCGATGTAGCTCCCTCTAGAAGGCTAGACTTAGCTTTAAGATCCATCGTGGACGGCGCTAGACTCAAAGCCTTTAGTAATCCTAAAACAATAGATGAGTGTTTAGCCGATGAGATAATAAACGCAGCTGAAGGTTCACAAGACTCATACGCAATACAGCGTAAAGATGAGCTTGAACGGATAGCATTAGCGTCAAGGTAGTATGTCTTCAACTTTCTAACCCTCAGCGAAAGAAAATTCTCAAATGTATTTTTGAGAAACACCAAGTAGATAGTCTAAAGAAAGGATTAGAAGCGAAAACCTCAGACTGAACACATAAGCTAAAACTATTACAACCTCTTGGTAAAGCCCTCCAACAAAATCCCCATTTTTCCCTCTTAAGCCTCTTCTTAGAGGATGTCTGTTTGAGGCTTTATTTCTATTCCATGTAAGGGCATCCTCTACACGGTTCCGTATGTCCACGATGTGAGGGAGGAACCTCTGAAGTAGTAAAACTGAGGTGAGAACGGGAAGTCTTCTGCGATAAATGCTTCGAAAGACTCTCCAATATGGAGTCTATTTTGGGCGATGCGAAGTCTAAGCTCACTATTACTGAGCCAGCTATTTTGAAAATTAGAGCAATATTCGAAAAGTATGGAATTCTAGGTAAAGGCTATGTTGAAGAATCTCTATTTCAATCGGGAGCTTAGAAAGGTTTTAATGATTAAGGTTCAAGGGAGATTTCTAAAATGGAGCACGTGATAGTTATGAAGGGAACTCTACGTTTTAATCTAAATAGACATAAACCTTGAGCATAAATCGCTTTTCGATAGGCTGAAACGTTGCATAGAATTTTGCGAGCGTATCTTCGAAGACCCGAGCCTGACTATACTACTAAGCTTAAAACCGCGGCTGTTTCAGCCCAGCTCGCCTCAAGGGCTTCGAAGGTCATAACGGAGATACAGCTGGAGGATATAGAGCGTAGAATCAAAGAAATTGAGGAAGTGGGAGATACACTTGAAAATCCATAAAAATTCATGTAAATTAGATGGAGGAAATATAGACCGAAACTGAACAAGGTTATGGATGCCCTCCTCCGACTCTTCTGCATGAGGTGCCTACGCATCAGAGGCGTTAGGCGGGGTTTAAAATGCTTCGGAATAAGTGTGGCGGATGCCTGGTTTTCAAGGCGCTTTCAGCTGTAAACCCTAGTCTGAAGAAGGTGAGGGTTGAGCTTAAGCAGTTGAAGTAGATGCGTAGGGCGGTGAGGAATATCTAAATTGGTTGAAGAATGCTTACGTAGAGGCTTTAACATGTAACTTTAAAAAGCCCACTATAGGCGTATACTATCCAAGCCTACCATTGTCATGCTTGCTCAAGTAGTATTAAAAACGAAAGTAAGTGGTAAAACTTTTTATAACGGATACTTGAGTTAATCTTTAGAAAGGTGGTCATTGTATGAGTCAGAAACCCCATTTAAACTTAGTAGTCTGCGGACACGTAGATCATGGGAAGAGCACTCTAACAGGACACCTGTTATACTTAACGGGTGCTGTAGATGAGAGAACGATAAAGGAGTATGAAGAGCAGGCTAAAGCCCTAGGTAAGGAGACGTTCAAGTATGCTTGGGTTTTAGATACGCTTAAGGAAGAAAGAGAGAGAGGACTAACGATAGACTTAGAGTTTGTAAAATTTGAAACAGATAAGTTCTTCTTCACGATCATCGATGCCCCAGGACATAGAGACTTCATTAAGAACATGATTACTGGTGCAAGCCAAGCAGATGCCGCATTATTAGTGGTTTCAGCGAAGACCGGCGAATATGAAGTCTCAATACAACCTGGTGGGCAAGCTAGAGAACATGCCTTTCTGCTGATGACCCTAGGTGTTCGACAAATGGTTGTCGCTATCAACAAAATGGATGACGTTACTGTCAATTGGAGTCAGAAGAGGTTTGAAGAGTGTAAAAATGGAGTAATAAGACTCTTAAAGACAATTGGTTATAACGTTGAGAAAATACCAATAGTGCCGGTTTCAGGATGGACTGGAGACAACATAGTCAAGCCTAGTGAGAAAATGCCGTGGTATAAAGGTCCAACACTTCTAGAAGCACTAGATGTATTCGAAGTCCCACCGAAACCAGTAGATAAGCCTTTGAGAATACCTATTCAAGACGTGTATACAATAACCGGTGTAGGAACTGTTCCAGTTGGAAGAGTGGAGACGGGGATTCTGAAAGAAGGCCAGACCGTAATATTCATGCCTTCCGGTGCTAAAGGAGAAGTCAGGTCTATTGAGACACACCACGTCAGAATTAAAGAGGCGTATCCAGGTGACAACATAGGCTTTAACGTTAGAGGCGTTTCTAAAACCGATATTAGGAGAGGAGATGTCGTTGGACCAGTTGATAATCCACCTACGGTAGCTAAAGAACTCATAGCTAGGATAATAGTGGTCTATCACCCTACGGCTATAGCGGTAGGATACACACCAGTGATGCATATTCACACTGCCCACGTTCCATGTAAATTTGTCGAATTAATTAGGAAAATAAACCCGAGGACTGGTGAAACGATCGAAGAGAATCCTCCATTCCTTAGAACAGGTGAGTGCGCAATAGTAAGACTGCAACCTCTTAAACCCGTTGTAGCTGAAGAGTACACTGTTATCCCTCAACTCGGTAGATTTGCGATTAGAGACATGGGTACTACGATTGCAGCGGGCATAATTGAGAAGATAACTATAAAAGGACCATGATATACTTGCATGGAAGTCGTTTAACTCTTCTCAAGTATTTTTCTCTATTAGACGAAGGGTTTGGAGGTTAATGTTTGAAGTTTAAATTCCCCAAATATTTTTTAGCGATAATTTTGATAGGCGTATCACTCTACTTAAGTTGTGGGGGATTATACGTATTAATCGAAGGGCGGGAAGAGAACATTGTAACTCAACCTTGGGTTGTAGTACAATGGGGGCAATCTCAAAGGATATCTTTGACAATACCTGGGTTAAGGAGTCAAACATTGGGTGAGGGTTATATCGTAGTTATCATATTCACATTATTCGCCTTAGGACTTTCCATGCCTTACCTATGTTTAAAATTTAAGGTTGATGTGAAGACTATGAGAAATATAATCATGGCTTCTATGATTCTTCTAATCGTATCGGCATATTTAATTTTCAGTATATACTTCTCTAAGTATTGGGGTGTGCCGTGGCCTTAAACTTCTTCAACCCCCTTAGACGTGATTAAAACAGTAGTTGTAGCCATTTTACCCGTAATTTCGTTCTTCTCAATAGTTATTCTCCTTAGATTTGGTTTACCCGTTAGCTCCATTCTAATAACTACTGGCGACCAAAATTTTAAAACCCTGCTAGCGACAGGTTCTAAGCCTCTTTTCTCTAAACTCCTAGCCTGACTTATAGATAAGCAAGCTATGTTAAACACTTTTGCCATTTTACTTAGATACGCCATCTGCCTATTAAGCTCCCTATTGAGACCAAATGAATCTTTAGTCTGTGAAAGTTCAATTCTGTATAGTTTCGTGATTGAGTCAAGGATTAGTAATGCTACACCTCTACTAATGTAGCGGTCAAGAGATTCTACTATATGGGTCTGCTCACTGAAAGACGTAGGACGTAGTATCGCTATCCTCTGTAGGACTTCATCTGTAAGACTTTCATCCATTTGTAAAAGCCTCATTGAACTGAGTCTTTCGTCAGAATCTATGTATATCGTCTTAAACCCTTTTAGTGCGGCTTTAACCACAGTTTGGAGGGCTAACGTGGATTTGCCCGAGCCAGCTTCACCGTAGATAAGTGTTATACTACTCCTAGGGAATCCTCCTCCAAGTGTTGTATCTAAAGTTCGACACCCAGTGGGCAAACTCAGGATGAATACGCCTCCAATAGCTTACAATTACTCTTAAAATTTAGGTTTTTATCTTCCATCATGGTACTGTGAAAAGATAAATTCCCCCTTATCTAATAGTGTTAAGAGATTAATATGGAGAAAAGCAGATTAAGACGTTTTGAAATCGAAGCTGGAGAGTGTTTACTGATAGGTGGACCAGCACAGTTGAAGATAGTTGAAGGAAAAATTGAAGCATTAGGGGTTGAACTGAGCAGAGGAGGGAGGGTTGTTGTAAGAGTTTTCAGAGCTATCCCCATCAGAGGCCTTGAAAAAAGTCTTCTCGAAGTAGAACACGGTCTCAATGGGTTTATTGAACGTATAGATAAGCCTTACCCTCCTGAGTGGGTACAAGTAGTTGATAAGGTTTTAGAGGTCAAGGGTACCGTGCTAATTGTAGGCGCAGTAGATGTCGGAAAATCCACTCTCTGCACTCTCATCACTAATCGTATGCTATTAAAAGGCTTAAAAGTCGGCGTTATAGAGGGCGACGTCGGTCAAGCTGAGATAGGCCCGCCAACAACCGTAAGTCTTGCCATACCTAAACTACCATCACCCGACTTATTTAGACAAGACCCCATGACTTCTGAATTCATAGGGTCTACAAGCCCCATGGGTTTTGAAGAAGAGATAATAGAGGCTATACGTAAACTTAAGAACGAGGCTGAAAACTTAGGGGTGGACTTACTAGTAGTCAATACGGATGGTTGGATTGAAGACGAGAAAGCCGTAACGTATAAAGTCAAATTAGCAGATACATTGAAACCTTCACTAGTAGTCGTTCTTAGCAACGAGGAGGAACTAGAAGAGCTTAAAAGAAGACTTTCCGAAAAATTTAACGTCATCATAGTTCCGCAGTTATCTAGAGCTAGGAAAAGAAGTAGAGAAGCGCGTAAGGAGTTGAGAGAGCTTAGCTATCAGAAAAATTTGAGGGGGTCTACCGTAAGATCGATACCTATAAGCTGGATAAGGATTTTAAACCACGACCTAGGTACTGGAGTTGTTTTGAGCGATGATAGATTTAAGAAACTTAATGAGCAACTCAATGGGGGACTGGTTTACGGGGAAGAAACACCCAATGGTCTACTCTTGGTTTTAAACGGAAGATTTGTCTCTTCTAAAGACTCCATTAAAAGGGTATTCGAAGGACAAAGCCGACCTGTAAGCATTATATGGCTTGGGTCAGAAAGAGGACTCATAGTTGGCCTATATAATAGGGAGGGGAAGTTTATCGGCATAGGTGTCATAGAGGAGATAGATTATAAAAGAAGGATTTTAAAGATTCATACACCATGCCAACAGACGATAGGGATGATAAAGTTAGGTTGCATTAAGCTTGTAGAATCTTGGAAGGAAGTTGAGAAATACCCTAGTTGCCCCTTAAAACCCGTGAAACTGAATGATGTTCAATAACCCGGCAAATGCATCATCCATAGGATATACCTAGATTAATTTTGCGCTTTTTAACGTATCTACGATCACCGTGGCAATATTATTGGGCAATTCATCTCTATTCGTAAATGAAACTTGAAATATAATCGGGTTTTTACTGTTTAAAAGTTCTACTAAAGGATCGCTAATTTTATGGTGTAAAACGGCTATCACCAGTTTAGGGCTTCTAATTATATCTACGACTGCTTCTCGGAAACGTCTACTTTTCAGCTCCATGGGTCCTATCTCGTCCAAAGCTACCACAGGTATACTTTCGCTTACCAATGCTCTTCTCAATGCCGCAACTCCTATTTCTTCAAGGTCTTCTATCTTGACCCCATACCTACCAACTTTTATACCAGTTTTAAAGTCTGCTTTGGCAAGCCATCCCCATCGACCACTCTCCAAATCTTCAACTTTAAATCCAATTCTAACACCATCAACTCTTACCTCTCGACATATCATACCTCCAACCTGTAGACCTCTAGTTCTAAGTATCTGAATAGTCTTCAATAAGACTGTGGTTTTACCTACTCCAGGCGGTCCTGTTATCACGATCTTTTTAGTCATCTAGTCTTTTAAAACCCGAGAAAAGTTCTTAAAGTTAGTTGTATCAGGCTAGAAATGTTTTTAGCAAGCAACGGGGTTTATAGACTTATGAGCTATCTAGAGGAGGAAGATATTAAAAAAGAGCTTATAGAAGTAATGAAGGTAATGCACGATAAAGGCTTGATGACGGGCATAGGTGGGAACGTTTCATACAGAATCCCTGAGACTAATGAGGTTTGGATAACGCCATCTGGGCTGTACAAGCCTAAACTAAGTACTGAAGACCTCGTTAAAATAGACTTAGATGGTAATTTATTGGAGGGTATCTACAAACCATCTATGGAATGGCCTATTCACACATCAATATACAGACGGCGGGTTGATGTAAACTGCGTTCTCCACTGCCACCCACCATATGCAACTGGTTTAGTATTGGCTGGCGTAGAATTTAGACCCATAACTTTAGAGGCTGCTCTGATGATAGCTAGAGCGCCTATCGTTCCATTCATATATCCTGGAACTAAAGAGTTGGGTGAAGCTGTAGCCGAAGCCGCCATGGGTAGCCGTATAATACTTCTTCAAAACCATGGAGCTATAACACTAGGCTATGACATCTATGAAGCAGTGACCGCTATGGAAATTTTAGAAGAATGTGCAAAAATGACTTTCGTAGCCAGATGTATGGGTGTTAAACCAGCCGAAATAACCGAACGGGATATTGAACTTCTAAGGAAGCTCTACAAGCTTTAAAACGTTCAGACCGTAAATTCTAAGCCAAATATGTGACGTTCTCAGAGTCAAATCCTTTTATAAATTCAATGTTCTTAGGTTTCATTCTTACAGGGCGATTTAAGTCTTCATCGATTTCTTTAACCGATTGAAGAATCGACCGTATACCGTACTTGGATATCTTAGTTGCTGGATGGTCCTCGCCAAGGTTATTTTTACAAATTATGTAGGCGAGTTCACTCGTGTAGGCTTCATCATAACCTAATGAATGGAGATATTCGTGTAATAGTACTTCAAATATGTAGCTTTTAATGATGTTTTCGTCATCAGCTTCTCGTTTAAGTTTTTCGATAAGTTTCCGGTTTAAAACAATGATGTTTGGAGAATAGTATGCCGCCACTGTAGATGGCATATCTGATAAACCCAGCATTAGACCTACCCTACGTCTACCTAGAGTTCTATACACGGCCTTCTTAACTAAGAGGAAAATGTCGTTGAATTCACGGCTTTTAACTAATTCTTCAGCTATAGACATAGTCTTGACTATGGAGAGACAACTTCTCTATTAAACTTTACTCGCTTCTTAAGGCTAACGGTACAAGTGAGACTCTACAACTATTGTTGGATCTATACGCTTGATTAATGCAACTATTCTTCCGAAGTTTCTTTTAAACTCCTCTTCATTCCATTTAAATCCCGTTATAACGGCTAGATTCCGTGAAGGCATCAACTGAATGAAGGCTATGAAATGTTTACCTCTTATGAAGTATTCATAAGCGTGCATTCTAACGCCATAGCCTTCTTCTCTTAGAGAATTCAGTAGTTTAAGTCTACCAGTTTGCGACTCAAATATTTTACTCATGGATTAGAGTCCACTCGACTCTTTCCACTTTCTATAAGTTGAGTAGTCTACATACTGACGTTTCGGATTCTTCACCTGGGAAAGTACAGGTATACACCTCTCCCGTTTTTCTTCAATCTTCTCAGTAACCGTGAAAATATATGCATCACTGCCAGCACCAGACCCATAGCTAACCATTAAAATTCTACAGCCCGGTTCCGCAATGTCGAGTAATGCTGCTAAAGCCGTCGGACTTGACCCAGAGTACAAATTGCCTATATACTGTGCTACAAGACTTGGCTTAATTTGGTCCATAGAGAAGCCTGCGTCTAAAGCTGCCCTCACAGGAAATTTCACATTGGGAGAGTGTAAGGCAACGTAGGATATATCGCCTGGTGTTAACCCCGACTCTTTCAATATACCTTTTATGGCCGATAGTATGTGCTTAAAGTATGCTGGTTCTCCAGTAAATCTCCCCCCATGCCTAGGATACTTTTCGCCCTCCCTTCTGTAGAAGTCTGGAGTATCAGAGGTATATGATACATAATAATCGAGCGTAGCAATTACATCTCTCTTACCGAATATGTATGCTGCAGCTCCAGCTCCAACTGTATAATCTAATGGATCTCCAGGAGCCGCCTGAGAATTATCGGCTCCTATAACCATTACGTATTCTCCCCTAAATACTGGAGATTCAACTAAGGCTACGGCATCTATGAATAAGTCTGTGGCGGCTTTACACGCAAACTGCGTATCCAAACCACCGGAAAAGAAGCCGTCTTCATACGGTTCTCCGATCTTCAGAGCCTGTATAACCGTGGAAGCCGAAGGTTTAACAGCGTATGGCGTAGACTCAGAACCTACGTAACACTTTTTAATGTAACGTCCGTCTAAAGCGGCATGTATTAAAGCTCTTCTACCCGCTTCTACGGCAAAAGTCGTCGCATCTTCATCTGGAAAAGGCACCGCCCTCTCTAATATACCTGCACCTATAGAGGGGTCTTCATTTTTAATTCTAAACTTAGGTATGTATATTCCATAGCCTACGATGCCTGGTTTTTCGGATTTCTCTGAAGGTTTTAGAGGCCTATAGTCTTTAACCTCGTAATAATCTTCTACGAAAGAGAAGACTAAGCTTGAATAGTATATTAATCCACTTTCGCCGTCGACGTAAAGTCTTCTAAATCTAGGTATCACCTCCTTACCTATAAACTCAGATATGTCAACCTCTGAATCGTCTACCACAAAATCCGTGATCCTACCTGGAACTTTAACCTCTCCGTTAAAATCGATGATCCCGGTAACAAATGAACCTAAATACAAAAACTTATTTGTAGGCCTCCTTATGACGGTCCCAGCATAAAACACTCCTTTACGATGGAAATATTCTTCATAGGTTATTCTGCTTTTCCGCCCTTCAACATCGCAGAATGGTTTGGGTGGAAAATACCGCCTACCGCAGATTTCACATCTACTTATCCTAATGCCATAATCCACTGTAATTTTCCTTCTAGTTATAGGCTCACTCATAATCAAACCTCCTTAGCTAATATGTGGACGTTTGCTATTCCACCGCTACCACCTATGTTATGGCATAGCGCGTAGTTAATGCCCCCTTCAATGCTAACTTGGTTTTCACCGGCTTCATTTCGCATCTGTTTAAAGCATTCATAGATTTGTCTGAGCCCAGTGGCTCCAACAGGATGCCCATCAGCTTTAAGTCCACCTCCTACATTTACGAAGAGTTCCCACCCATCTCCTACATACGGTATGTGCTTTGAGCCGCTGAATGAATCTATGCTTTCGTATATTCCTTTCCAGCCTTCGCCTTTACGGTAGAAGCCTGAATCCTCCATAAATAGACATTCCTCTATTGTGAAACAATCGTGAGCCTCAGCTATTCGAACATCTTTAAACATTATACCAGCTTCTTTCAAGGCTTTAGTTACAGCAAGCCTAGTGGCTCTAATCTCTAACGTAGATATCCTACTGAATAGTGATACATGGTCTGTGGCCTGTTGAGAAGCAACCACGTAAACTGGGTCGTCTGTATACCTTCTAGCGATCTCTGGATTACACAATACTACGGCTACGGCTCCGTCCGACACCGGGCTGCAGTGTAGTAATCTTATTGGGTCGGCTATCAGTACAGATTTAAAAACATCCTCAACTCGTATTTCGCTTCTAAATTGTGCGTATGGATTCCTTACGGCGTGGTGATGGTTCTTCACGGCTATTTGAGCTAGTGCTATTCTACATTTATCATCGTTCCTTCCAAACTCGTAAATATACCTAGCCATCATCGTCGCGTATAAGCCTGAAAAAGTGAACCCAGAATCGAATTCGTGCGGATCAGCTGCGAACATGAGGTCGTCTACGATTTTCCCATATCTATCGGTCATTTTCTCAAACCCGCCAACTAGCACGACATCATAAATACCAGACTTTATAGCTAAGCAAGCATTATGTAGAGCTGAGCTACTTGAAGCACACGCCGCTTCTGTCTGGGTCATAGGCACATTCAGACCGAGCTCTCTAGAGATGTAGCCTGGAACTAGGCCTAGCTTATTCGTAACTTGGTACATGAAGCTTCCAAAGTAACATGCTTGAATATCAGCTCTATGAAGGCCTTTATCTACGGATTCTAAAGCGTCTAAGCCAGCTTTAACAACCATACTCTCTGGGTTTTCATACCAAAGCTCTCCAAACCTCGTTCTACCAACTCCTATGATAGCGGCATAAGGCTTTCCAGTCATAGTTAACAATGAAACATAGCGTATTTCCGATTTAAAAGTTTCCTATGCATCGGGTGAGTACCCTTAAACTTCTTATTGGAAATAGGGCTACAGTGAATTAAAATAATCATTATATTCAAGGTTTTTAGGAAGAACCTGAATATGTCTACAATTAGACAATAGTGCGAAGTTAAAGCAGAGGACTGGAGGACAGTATTTCTTGGACAGTTAGAGTTCCAAGATAACCATTCTGAAAAAATGGGGAGAAGTTTTAGAATGGGAAGAACCATCGGTATATACCTATTATTCCACCTATGAAGCTTATCGATACGAAGCCTATGGCGAAACCTGCCGCAATTGGTATACCGTATTCTTCATAGAGTTTAGAGCCACCTATTCTAAGCGTTAGATATTTAAGTATCCATGCTATGAGCGCTGGAAGCCACATTCCGAAGAATAAGCATGCTTCGCTGAAAGCCATCAAGAAACCTATAGGCTCAAACGGGAACCAGATGAACCTCGCGTGAAGATATGATATAGCACCTAACGCTATGAAACCCATAGCGAATATATGAACCCAAGGATCTGTCCCCGGAAGTCTATTCCAATTATCTGGATTGGCACATCTCTCTAGAGGCGGTGAAGAAGCAGAGATGCCCCACCCGACTCTAGCACCACCGAACAAGTGAAAGCCCCAAATGTAAGTGATAGTGCTTATTAATGGTGTAATGGCTTGAACTACTATGAGTACTTTAAATACATTTCTCGTATCGACTTTAAGTAAGTCTGCGAGTTTGTATGATGCAAAAGCCGAGAAGTATGAGCCTGCATTTTGATTCTCTGGGCAGTCCACATTAAATTCGCTGAGGTGAGCAGCCATGACGAAGCCTGGGTACTCTGTGATTGGTTCGGGTGCTCTAGGCCATAATAAGAGCCTATAGAGAGCATGTCCATGTTCAGCAGCTCTTATGTATGTTCCAGTCATACCCCATATTCTTGTCTTGGTCGTCCAGAAGACAAATATTGTTATAGGTAGTAAGAGTGCCTCTACGGGGCCCATACCGGCCACCATCCACACAACCATTATAAGAATCAATCCGCCTATAAATAGTATCCAAGCAACTCTATAAGATGTTGGTTCGCCTTTTTCAAACTCTTTATACGCTCCAGTTGCTGCTCGAAGAGTATCTCTAATATAGCGCCATCTTATGAGTAGGTAGAAGAAGGTTAAAGCAACCATTCCCCCAGATGCAAAGGCATTCCACTTAAACGGTTCATCCATTCTAACGTTTACTGGACCCCAACATCTACAGCATCCTGTTGGCTCATCCCTTAGACCAGTGTAGTAGCCCATGATATACGCAACTTGCATTAGAATGAGGTATACAAAGTACCAGAACCATATATTGAATATTATACTTAATGGAGCTAGATACATGACACTGACGGCAATTGGATGCTTATTGACCATTGTTATTCCGACAAGCTCCCAGAATGGAGTACCCGAAAGACTTGTTATTGAGCCGTGTCCACACGTATTTGTCCTCCATGCGTAAATGTCTGGAAACCATGGAAACAGATACGTTAAGAGGATTGGAAGATTGAATATTATTCCGAGCAGTATACCTATGCTAAATGGCGACGTGGGAGTTAATTTGAACTTTGGTTTCTCAGGTGTAGGCATTCTCCTAATGGCTTCATAGAGTATCATGGCCTGTTGGAAAGGTACTCTTTCAACTTCTATCCAGTCTTTCCTCAAAATGGTAGCGGCGGCCGTTAGGAAAAGCGCTACGCCATAGAGGTATAGCCACCAAAAGACTATGAAAGGGAGCCATGCATCCCATGGGACAGCCGCACCTCCCGTTAACATAGGACGGCAGAATTCGATGTCTGGAGCTACAAACGTCGGAAATAATCTCGCAGCTTCAGTAGGATAGGAAAGCCTTGTCCCTATAAAGGCACCATAAGCTTGCCATGGTAGGCCAGTAGGCGATATAAACCATGCTACACATGAGCCCACTACGAACAGATAAACCATATTCTCCTTTGTGAGTTTAGATGCAAGCCACTTAGAGCCTGTTAGTTGCGTCAGACCTCCTAGAAGAATATGTAATATGTAGAAGGATGTGGCAAATGCTATGCTACATAGTATTATACCTAAACTGTAGAAACTTCGCATGTTTCCAGTCAACATAACCCATAATCCACCTATGAAGGTCAGTACTACCGTCGCTGAAATTATAGGAATCCAGGGAACTTTGCCGACTCTTATCTCTTCGCTCATCTTTCCCACCGAAGAAAGGTTACTATTGAGGATGTATTTAAAAGTTAACATGGAACCTTTCTATATTCACACGCCGCAGTTTAAGATTTTTGCTTGAAAATTAGAGTTTGAAAAATTCTCAATAATTCACTTGTTTCAGCATTATTAAGAGCTTACCCGCGCCAAGAATCAGGGTTCTAAGATTAGAGGATTTAACAAAAACCTTTCTAATTTAAAAAGTTGAAATGGAAGCACCATACATCAATATATGGCATCCGACAGGTATTCTACAGAATAATCTTGACTAAGTTTAACTAAGCTACCTCTCCCATGAGGAGAATGAATTCCTCAGAAAAATGTAAGCTTTCTTTGATGTAGAACCTGTTTAAGTAAAGTGCTTTTACGTATCCATACATCCCTCGGTATACTAAGTTTAGAGAATAGGTATTCAAGAGCGTCTTCAAGCTTGTTGAACTTTAGAGGAGGCCTTCTAAGGGCATTTCTAACGTTTTCCCTAACCTGCCAGACGCCGACTGGCATTATATACCCTGGATGCGCCTCCCTAAGTACCAATATTGAGGCTTGACGTCGTTCTGCAACAAGCCTTTCCGTGACAGCAAGTCTAGCTGCATAGTAGCATCCACCCATGTCAGCATATGTAGTCCTCCCATAGAAGCCTTCATAATCACCAAACATAACTACTCTATCTCCCCGAGGATTCCAGACGGTTCCTGGATACCACGCTTCTATGCTTTCATAACTCCAAGCGTCTGGAATCATAAGTATTTCAAACCTATTATCTAAGTAGTCAGATTCATACACCCTATATTCGTTTATAATCGGGTTTTCTCTAACATTTTCCATTAAAGCATTTGAAATTATACTATCAACAGCCGTTATACTCCATCTAGTCGGTACAAGTCTTCTACGTTTATACTCTCCAAAGACTCCTACGCTGAAGGCCCTCTGGATTTTGGAAACAGGCACACTATTCTTATAAAGCTCTAAAACAGCGTCCGAAGCTTTCAAATCGTAGTCATTATAGGCTTTTTCAATCCTGTAATCTATTTTGAGAGAACCAATTTTAAGCGACTCCACTGGAGCTGAGGCCCCGAAAGGCTGAACTTCATCATCAACTAGAAAAACGCCACTCGGCTTCCTTCTGAAAAACATCTCGACTTCAACTGGCAGGTTTGAAATTGCTAAATCTCTAACTTCATCTAGAAGTCTATTCGAGCCGATTGGCTGATCAACTCTAACCTTAAAATTGCCTCTAATGAGACTCAATCTGATTTCAGCGATCTCATCTATAGACTTTCCAAACCAAAGCTCAGGGGTATCCATTATAGAGGTGTCTCCATGAACTGGAGGAGTTAAAGGTCCAACGAATACGTATGGATATCCAAATCTACCCACGAATACAGAGGGTGGACTTGACCCATCTAGATTCAAACCTTTGATTTTAACCAGAGTTTTAACATAGTGGTAGAGCCTCACAATTATTGGACATCTAGATTTGCCACATAGCATTCTAGCCCCCTTACATAGAACGCACAAACTACCGTTCGGAACTTTATAAGAAATATCCACCTCACTCGGATTCAACTCAGCTATCAGCTTAGGTTCAGCTATAAGATTTGCAAGGTCTAAGCCAAATTTAGACCTTGAAAACACTGTAACTTTACCCATTCTTCCACTGGAGAATATTATAATAGGTATGTGTAAAGCCCTTTAAATGTTCACTGCTGTTTTTCAAAGTCTTCGAAGCTCATAATTTTAAGATCCTTAGGCTTCTTAGTGATGTCTGAGATTCTACAACCTATTAGTAGGCTTATACCTTTCTCAGAGGCTATATCTACAATTCTCTGGGTAATAACGCCGTCGAATACCACTGCCATAACACCATCCATGTTTTTAAGCTCTTCCGCTAGACTGCTTACAGGTATTCGTGCAACAACATCCATATTGCTGTTAAAGAGTACAGCCTCTAGACTATTTCGGAGCTCTTCAATTGTTGCCTTAATACGATCCATGGGGATGGTAAGCTCAGCTGTTTCAGTAGGAGGTTTTTTAGCTTTATCAAGTAACTCCAAAATCTCTTTAGGTGTTAAATCTTCCACTTCCATATTGGGCGGTGCTCTAACAACATACGTTATTGGGATCGTTTGCATAAGCTCTTTGAGTATCAGATCTCCGCCTCTATCTCCATCCAAGAATACTGTAACCTCCTTCTTCGTCTTCGCAAGTTTTATAACGCTTTCAGGTATCTTAACACCCTCAATTGCTATAACGTTTCTTATTCCAGCTCTGAGTAAAGCTAAAACATCCGCACGCCCCTCAACTATGATTATAGAGTCCGAAGATTTTACATCTGGTCCTGCTGGTAGTTCCTCAGGACCGTATTTGACAACTTCATACTCTCTAGATTCTTCTAGGAGTTTCTTAAGTAACTTCTCCGTGTCAGATGCTAATTCCATATCCCACTTTCTCAAGATTTCACGAGATCTTTCAATTATACGTTTTCTCTTAATTTCCCGTAAATCTTCAATTTTCTCTAAAGATACTTTAGCATTGCAAGGTCCAATCCTCTCAATACTTTCAAGTGCAGCGGCTATAA
The DNA here is from genome assembly GCA_038870975.1 of Bathyarchaeia archaeon. GTDB lineage: Archaea > Thermoproteota > CALKCG01 > B24 > B24 > DTBU01. The sequence continues at coordinate 162,431 of JAVZJD010000001.1, forward strand.
GTGCAACCGAGGCTCTGTCTAAGCTGGTTGGAATTATTATCCTACCCTGTGTTTTATCCTGTTTAGTGGATAGCTGGATTTCTATTCTACCTATCCTACCAGTTTTCTGCAACTCTCTAAGCTCAAGCTCAGGTCCGAAAAGCCCCTCAGTCTGGCCGAATATGGCACCTACTACATCAGGTTTTTCAACAATTCCATCCACTTCAAACTTAGCGTAAATAACATATTTAGTTGTTCCAGGTTGAGTTTGCTCCATGACTTACAACACCTCAAACTTTTTAAGCCTTCATAAAATATGAATAAGCCAACATATTAAGATTTCAGGTTTTTTAATTTTTAATACTAAAACTCTGAAAAACGGTTAAAAGGCGACGTTATAAATAGACCTATGAGAAAACCAGCTACCATATCTGAAAACCAATGGTTTCCGAGAGCTAAAGCTTCAAAAACTGTTAAAACAGACAACGCGTAGATAGAACCAGACAACCATTTAGAGGAATTGTAAAAGAAACCCGTAAAGGTGCCAGCCCATGTAGCATGATTGCTTGGAAAACTATAATCTTGCTTGATTGCAGTCGGTGGCCTATGTCTCCTGAAGGAATTCTTAATACAGCTAACTAGTGTGAAAGTACTAAGCGTAAGCGTTGTCAGAATTAGAATACCATTCAGTTTTCCACGTTTAATTAGCGTGAAAAAAGCGATTGCAAAATACGTCAGAGGTAGAATCGTATCGAAAATTACAAGCAAAGGTGTGAGAGAGCTTACTGGGGTGTTTAACCATAGTTCTCTTATGGTTAAATACATGGAGATATCTAGTCCTTCTATAAGATTCTTTAGAGTTAAGTTTAAGCCTATATGTTTAGAGCCATAAGTGAGCATACCTGCAGTAAGCGGTACTGATACATTATCATCGATCTTAAGAATCAAAGCTTCTACTATGCTAGAGGCTGAACATGCTACAAGTACAGTATAGGGTTCATAAAAAAGGCTCACGGCTAATGTAGCTAATGTGAAGCCCGCTAGAGATGTTTTAATTCGCCAGAGATTTTTTGAATCCTTCGGTACTCCAATCCTTAGAATACCAGTAAATCCATCACCTAAACCAGTTATCAGCACAGCTATTGACGCCTCTTCAAATGGTAAAACGCCCATTAAAACCAATACGGATAGGCCCAAGAATAATGGAGACTTTGCTATGCACCTTTTTTCTCTATTATTGAGTAAATGTCTATAGAGCTTAGTTAGAGGTGTCGTAAAGCCTTTAAGTCTCATGTATTCGTTCAGGAGATACGTCATTAATAGGGTAGCTGAAAGAAGCGAACCCAAGGTGACGCCGAAGACGCCGTATATGATTACTGATGCTATACATAAAGTTATGTGGACGGCCTCCCTTAGAAATTTATATAGTACATCGGCTACTTCATCCTTCAAAGTATTTTACTCACCCATCACTTGGACTACTACCGTTCTATTTCTTGGATGCGTATCAGCCTCTACGAATATTATAGACTGCCACATACCAAGGAGAAGCTTACCATCCATTACAGGCACGGTTTTAGATGGGTTTATGAGTATAGATCTCAGATGGGAATGTGCATTCACGGGATGCTCATATATTCCTTTTTTAGGGGCTAAACGTTCAAGAAGGGCTTCAAAGTCTCTGAGCAAGTCTGAAGTATATTCATTTAATGTTATAAGCGCCGTAGCATGAGGGGCAAAAATGTGGACTAAACCATTTCTAACTCCGGATTTTCTGACAATATCGGCTATTCTATCTGTCAAATCTATGAAGTCTACTTCCCCTTTAGTGTTAAATCTTATCGTTTCGACATATACTCTCAAACCTTTACTGTTCATAATTTTTAATATTTACCGTTTGACACTTTAACTTTAACTCTTCAAATCGATCTCTGCCAACACTCCATTTTCACCACACACTTAATACGTCAAGATTTATATTGTTCTAATCTCTCCACCTATAGATAGCGGGAGGTCTGGTCTTAACTGGGCAAGAGAAAAGTCATCAGCGAAGAAGAAATTAAAACTCTTGTACTACCTAGTCCAGGTGAAGTTTTAGGAATAGTTGAGAAGCTCCTCGGCTACGATAGGCTTGTCGTTCGATGCGTAGACGGACATACAAGATTGTGTAGAATTAGAGGAAAGATGAAGCGTAAAGTTTGGATTAAAGAGGGTGATGTAGTGCTCGTTTCACCTTGGGATTTTCAATCCGATGCTAGAGGAGATGTGACATGGCGTTACACGTATAATCAAGTAGACTGGCTTGCCAAAAATGGATACATTCCTCAAGACTGGGTGTAGAGAGTAGATTGTAGAAGGTTTGTAATTTGGAGAAAGAAGATTTTCTTAAACATGAGAAGAAACTTCTTCTTAGAGAAAAGAGATATATAGTTGAACAGCTTTTCAAAGTTAAACGCTCTGAAGAATATGAGGCTCTTGAGGAAGTTTTCGATAAGCCTACTCTTTTAACTCTCTATAATATGATTAGACAGGGAACGATCTCTGAAATATATGGTGCTATTAAGGCTGGAAAGGAGAGTAAAATATTTTGGGCAAAGGGTCCGGAGAATGAAGACTTAGCTGTGAAAATCTACCTGACAGTCGCATCCGAGTTTAGAACAGGTATGCTTATGTATATAGAGGGTGATCCGAGGTTTAAAAACGTAAAGAGGGATCGGCGGGGACTTATTTATCAGTGGGCTCTAAAGGAATTTAAAAACCTTAAAGAAGCTTACGACTGCAATATAAGAGTGCCCAAACCTGTTACGGTTAAAAATAACATTTTAGTTATGGAGTTCATAGGACATAAAGGTGTACCAGCCCCACTTATAAAAGACGTTGAAATAAAAAATCCAACAAGAATTTACAAGATGATACTGAACGACATTAGAAAGCTGTATAGGGAGGCTAAACTCGTCCATGGAGACCTCAGCGAATACAACGTCATGTATTGGAAGGGCTTACCTTACATGATAGATTTATCACAGGCGGTTTCACTCGACCATCCTCTAAGTCATGAGTTTTTGAAGAGGGATATTAAAAACATTAACAGGTTTTTTAGAAGACTAGGAGTTGATACTTTAGATGACGACGAGCTCTATGAATGGATAATTTCTTAATCTTTTTCTTAAAGTATAAATAATAATTAGTTTTGAAGGGGGAAAGTTTGGACATCAATTCCACACAACCTTCTTTTGGAACCGCTGGGATAAGGGGGATAGCTAATAGGGATTTAACTCCCCAGTTAGCTATTAAAATCGGCCTTTGCATGGCTAGATACCTTGGAGCCGATAGACGTGTTCTAGTTGGTAGAGACACTAGAGTATCATCTGATATGATTGCAATGGCCGTTATATCTGGTCTCCTAAGCGGAGGATGCAATGTTGAAGACTTAGGAATTGTTGCAACACCAGCTTTATCCTTCGCGATTAAAACGTTAAAAGCAGATGGAGGGGTTATGATAACCGCATCCCATAATCCGCCTGAGTGGAACGGAATTAAACTATGGAATTCCGATGGAACGATATTCACAAGAAGGCAAGATAGGGAAATTGAGGAGCTACTATATGATTATGAGGGCTATCATGTATCTTGGAGTAGAATAGGTAGTTTTAGGAGGATAGAGGGCATTCCAGATCTCTATGTGAGGGCGATTTTGAGTAGAATAGATGTAGAAACTGTGAAAAGTAGAAACTATAGTGTTGTCTTAGATTGCGGAGGTGGAGCGACATGCTTCTCCTCTCCAAAATTACTGAGAGAGTTAAACTGTGAGCTTACTACTCTGGGCTGTGAACCAGATGGTTTTTTCAGATTAAGGAAACCCGAACCCAGACCTGAAAACTTAACGAAGCTTATGGAGGTTGTCAAGTCTACATCGTCAGACTTGGGAATTGCACACGATGGAGACGGAGATAGGACTTCATTCGTTGATGAAAACGGCAATTACATTCAAGGAGATAAGATATTGGCACTCATATGCTTGAATTACCTTAGAAACAAGCCTAGAAGCGTGATTGTTACAACCATAATAACGAGCAATGTGGTATTCGACGTTGCTGAGAAAATCGGAGCTAAAGTGGTTTTGACACCTGTCGGAGAATCCTGCGTCGTAGAGAAGATGAAGGAAACTGAAGCCGAAATAGGCGGAGAGGAAAACATAGGTTTGATTGTTAAAGATTGGGTTTGGAGTAGAGAAGGCCTATATGCTGCAGCTTTAGTTTTAGATATAATGGCCAGGGAGAAACGCCCACTTTCTCAACTCATAAGCGAACTACCGAACTATGAACAGGCTAAAATGAGCGTGAAATGTGATGAAAACATTTATTCACGTATTAAGCATGAAGTAATTAGAGTTGTAAAAGAAATGTTACCAAGGGACTATGATAAAATCATCACCATAGATGGAATTAAAGTCTACTATGGACGAAGCTGGATATTGATAAGACCATCTGGTACAGAACCACTCTTCAGAGTTTTCGTCGAAGCAGAAGATAAGACAACACTTGAGAAATTTAAGAAGATTGCTATAGAGGCTACTAACAGTGCTATTCAAGAACTTTCTGAAAAATTACAGAATTAGTAAAGCTAAATTAGAAGCTCTTATAGTAATTTAATCGGGGGTGGCGGGTTAAGGATCGGGGAGCTAGCCCTGCCCTGTAACCCGAAACGGGCTATATGCGGGGATCCGTTAACCATCAAAGGCGGCAGCCTGAACAGCCAGATGAGGTTTCACAAGCTAACAATGAGGCTTCGTCTCGTAGGGCTCGGTTGGAGACAGCCTCCTTGAAGGAGGGGGTGGAGTCTCTCCACCGCCGAACCGGGTCAGGCCGGGAACGGAGCAGCCCTAAGGCGGGCAACCGAGCGTTTGCGAGGGCGCGGGGTTGAGAAGGCTTGTGAAATACTCGGGCTGGGAGGGTGTCCACTTTGATGGGATGCCGCCATCCCCTCTTTTAAGATATCGGGTATCTTAAAATTGCTACGATCCCTCCTAAACCAAGTATTCTATCGTTTTCAAGCCCTGAAGATATGAATACTACTTCACCTTTTCTCTGCTCAACTTCTCTTATGGCTTTGAGAAGTTCGTCTAATTCCCCATTTGATAGGTTTTTCAAAAGCCTTTCAGAAACTAAAAGTCTCTTTATGGCACCTGTTGAGGAAAGGTCTTTAATAGGTTTAATTCCATATGTGACCATGTTAGGTTTTTCTGAGAGAGTTTTAAACGCTTCATCCAAGAGTTTGGCCTCGTATATTAGGCGAATTTCGCCTAAATAGTTTTCTATTAAGCCAGATCTTAAAGCTTCATAAACTCCCGAGACACCTCCAACACTAACTTTACCAGTTTTTACTCTACCTTTAAATTGCGATTCTTTATTTAGATAGTCGGCCAATTTCTCGTATAAAAAGCCTGGACCTACGACTAGAATAAAAACCTCTTCACTAAAACTTAACCTACTGAGGGTCTCTGAAATTGCTTTTAAGTTCTCTCTGACATTATTCTCCCATTGTCCCTTGTTTCTTTTACCTGGAATTTTAAGGGGAATCTCTGCTTTAATATCCAATCCATGTTCTCCAACAACCGCTATACAACACTCGTCTCTATCTATGGACACGACTACTATGCTTCTGCTTTTAGTTGATTTAGCCCTTTCGAGCCTTTCAAGCTCATTCGGGAGCCACTTATCTTTAAGCAGAAGTATTGGCTCACCTATCTTAAGATTGATGGAGTGGTGTCTGCCCTTTAGACCTTCTACATCTTTAGAGTCTTCAATAATCCCGTAGATTTTCAGACGTTTAACGTACAAGTCGAGCTGAGCGGCTTCAACTCTAAGTCTAATATCTAAGCTAACCCTAGATCTTCCTTCAACTTCACCCATAGAACTTCTGATCTTCACAATCCTACTGGTTCTAGCCTCTACTAAGTCACCGGGGCTCAGTATATTCACCAAATGCCATAAGTCATCGATATTTTCAGGCACAAGCATGACGCCTTCTTTAAGGTTTAAGTTTAAAATCTTCATTCTGTATAATGTAAAAAAGTCATTTCCTAATAAGAGTTGATTTGGAATTGAACAATTTAGTAATCAGAACAGTTAAAGATGGGGATTTAAAAAGTATTTATCTTATTGAACGACTTTCGTTTGAAAGACCATACCCATCTTCATATCTCGAGACACTTGCATACTTAAGCCCTGAAACATTTCTAGTGGTTTCCTTAAACGGTTCCATAGTAGGATATTCTGCATCTGTTTTAAGAGGCTCTGAAGGACACATAATCTCTATAGCTGTCCATCCAGATTATAGAGGCATCGGTATAGGTGAGAAACTTCTAAGGGAGAATATTAAAAGACTTAAAGATTCAGGCGCCAAAAGAGTGGTTCTCGAAGTTAGAATAGACAATATTCAAGCTTTAAAGCTTTATCAGAAACTCGGCTTCAAAATCGTTAAAACCTTAAAAAACTACTATTGGGATGGGGCCGACGCTTATAAGATGGTTTTAAACGTTTAATCTTTAAAATAGAGTTTGCAATTCTTAAGAAGCCTTTTATATACTTCAACAAGAAAATATTACTTCAATATGTCCGTTAAAGTTTCAGCAGTCGATTTCCATGTTCATCCGGTCGTAATAGAAGAGGCTCTTCCAGTAGATAGATATCTGGAGAAAAAAGTTAGAGAAGTATATCACATAGGTACAGCTATACAACCTTTAGATGCGCTTATAAAGATGTTGAAGGCCGCAGGGATAGATAAAGCTGTTCTACTTTCAATAGCCACACTGGAAGATACTATGCCTCCTAACGAATCTATTAAAACTCTTGTAGAGAAGGGTAAGGGTATGTTTATAGGTTTTGCTGGCTTAAACCCAGCTAAGGGAGATGAGGCTATAGATGCACTGGAGAAGGCTCATTCAGAAGGATTTAAAGGTGTTAAACTTTATCCGCCACTTCAAGGTTTTAAACCAAACGATAGAAAACTCTACACGTTCTATGAAAGGGCTCAACATCTAAATATGCCGTTACTATTCCACACGGGAGTTTCATGGATTAGAAGAGTAGAACTAGCCCACTGCCACCCTCTTGAAATTGAAGACGTAGTAGTGAACTTCCCCGACCTTAAAGTGATCTTGGCACATATGGGTTTTCCATGGGTTTGGGAGGCTGCCATGATCGCTGTAAAATACGAAAACGTTTACTTGGATTTGAGCGGAGTTTTTACTGGAACACCTAAAGAGCACATATTCTACGTCTTTAACAAGATTTTAACACCAGGTTTTGTTTCACGTTTTCTTGCAGATAAGATAGTCTTCGGATCCGACTGGCCTAGGATGGAGCCTTTTAAAATGGCTGAAGCCGTTCGAAGTCTGCCCATTGAGAAATCGGTGATAGATAAGATTATGAGACTAAACGCTCTGAGGATTCTAGAGATAGAGGAGGAGTTGACATGAGAGTCTTTACGAAGACTATAGATGTCATTTCCGAGAAGCCCACACACCTCATAAACTTATCGAATGAAGTTTGCAATATCTTAAAAGAGAGCCGTATCAAAGATGGACTTGTACATGTTTATACTATGCATACTACGACAGGGTTAACTATAAACGAAGACGAGCCTGGCTTGGAACAGGATATTCCAAAGTTCCTCTCCACGCTTATTCCAGAAGAGGGCGATTACTACCATCACCACTATTTCGCTAAGGATGGTAGACTTGCCGTAAATGCCTGGGCCCACATAAGGGCTAGCTTACTCGGAGGGCATCTCACAATTCCAGTCGTGGATGGAAAACTTTTAATTGGGTCTAGACAGAATATCTATCTCGTCGAGCTCGACGGGCCACAAAGAAGACGAGTGGTCGTACAGGTTATGGGCGAGTAAAATTTGTCGGGGTGAGGTTTTTGCCCGATGTGATAACCCTTGGAGAGCCGCTTGTAGAGTTCATAGATAAAAATAAAAGGGGAAGTTTCACACAACTCACTGAATTTATAGGGCCTTTTCCAAGCGGTGCACCAGCAATATTCGCAGATGCTGTAGCTAGACTCAAAGTCTCATCAGCTTTAATAGGAGTTGTTGGAAAAGATGAATTCGGCATACTTTTATTAAATAGACTCAGAAGCGATGGAGTCGACATATCACATATGAGAGTCGCTGAAAACTATACAACTGGAACTGCTTTTGTAACATATTCACCTTCTGGAAGCCGCAAGTTCATCTTCCACTTAAGACACGCTGCAGCTGGACAGCTTTCACCCGAAGACGTAGATGAAGCATTTATAAAGTCCGCCAAGTTTCTTCACATAATGGGCTCTGCTCTATCGTTAAGTCAATCTAGCAAGGAGGCCTGTTATAAGGCACTAGAAGTAGCCGTCGAACACGGCGTTAAAATTTCATTAGACCCAAATATTAGACCCGAACTTCTTAACGTGGAGGAAATCAGACGAATATGTAAACCAGTTCTCGATGGAGCCTATCTTGTACTACCCAGTGGGGAGGAAGCTATGATGCTTACAGGTGGAAAGTCTCCCGACGAGGCTTGTAAAATGCTTATAGACATGGGGATTAAAATAGTTGGACTAAAAAGAGGGGCGGAAGGTTCTACTATTTATACCGAAGAGCAGGTAATACAAATACCAGCTTTTAAAGTTGAAGAAGTTGAGCCTACTGGAGCTGGAGACATTTACGACGGCGCCTTTATAGTCGGTTTGATAAATGGATGGCCTTTAAATAAAGTCGGCTTATTTGCAAACGCTGCTGGTGCCATATCTGTCACAAGAATCGGTCCCATAGATAGCTGCCCATACCTAGAAGAAGTTGAAAAATTTATTTCATCAGGACGATTATAAGTTCAATTCAATTAAAGTAAAGTTATGGTGATAGTTTTGACTTCAAAACTTAAAATAGGCTACATAGTTTTATCGGCATTAGTTATCATTCTATCATTTCATTTAATGCTTTGGGATAGCAATCTGCCATATTTTGTTGCGCTACTTTTTATTGGCTTAGGAATACTCGTAGCTATAGCTGTCTGGTATGGAATTGTTCGACCGCTTTCTAAGGATATGGATTAGCTGAGAGAAAACTTTATATTATCCATTGTTGGATAATTATCCAACAATGGAAACAAAAAGACTGGCGTTAATATCTACCTTAACCGCGTTAGCTGTAGCGTCAAGGATTGTTTTATCGATCCTCCCAAATATTAAGTTAAACTCGTTTCTTACGATGACGGCAGGTATTCTAACAGGTCCCTACAGTGGTTTTCTAATAGGTGCTTTATCTATGCTGATCTCAGATGTATTATTCTTCGGTTTAGGGTTTTGGAGCCCTATAACAGCCTTCTTTATGGGTTTAAACGGTTTTCTAGCAGGCTTATTCTGGCATAATAAGAGCCAACTATCTAGGCTGGAGCTAGCCTCTGGAGGCCTCCTTCTTACGGTTTTCTACGACTTAGCTACTTCCATATTCACTATGATACCTTTTGTTAAATCTAGCGTTTTACTTTACACGGTTTTAATCGGTCTTTTTATTCCATCACCATATCCCATGGGTCCTGCCCATGAACTTACTACATCCCTTCTCATGGGCACTCTTGCACCACCCATAGTACGATCTGTCAGGAGGAGTGGATTTGGGGAAAAGTAGATTTTTAATGGCGTTGGTCTTAGCTTTAGCAGTATGGGCAATAGTGGCTTCAAGCATAGCAGTCTACTACTACTCAGAATACGTCAAGACTACATCTCTTCTGGAGAATCTGGAGGCTTCATTAGAAAGCTTAGAAGCTTCAACAGTTAAAGTAAATGTCATCATAGACTATGGAAATAATACTATTCAAGAGTTTAGAGATGTTATTCTAGATGTTAAGGGAGCAACGGCTTTGAACGCTTTAATGGTAGTGGCTAGAGTTGAATACACCGTATATCCATTTGGCATATTCGTTGATTCAATAAATTGCGTTGAAAACTCTAGAGAGCTTAACTGTTGGTGGCTTTACAGTATTGTAAAGTCTAATGGCGAAGAGATTTCACCAGAAGTTGGAGCAGACCAATATAGAGTTTCCAATGGCGACACAGTAGTATGGCGATATACAAAGTTTTGAAGAATACCTCTATTTTTTTCTTTTCGAAAGATCATCTACAGTCAACCATTTTACGTATTTTAAAATGTTAAGTCTCTTAAGAGTCTGAAACTGCCAATCGTATGCACCTATGCTACTTAGTATATGTCCATCAGATACTGGTGTGAGCGTTACATCAGTTTCTATACATGCTTTTATAAACTCGTCTGATGGACTTTTATGATTTGCGTTAAGCTCTATAGCTATTGAATTTTCACGGGCCTCCTCACAGACCTCATAGATAAGTTCTATTGGAAGATTAATATTCTGCATATTCACATAAGTCGGATGTGCTAGTACATCGAACCAATTACTCCTCAAAGCCCTTACCATAATGTCTCGGTAGGATTCCACAGAAGACTTTACATATGGAAGATTATGCAGAGCCCCGATAACTACATCTAACTTCTTCAGTAACCTTCGGCTCAACTCAGGTTCCCCATCGAGTTTTATATCGACTTCTAGACCAGTTAACACTGTTAAACCCGTAGAATTGGATTCCCTTAGAGTTAGAATTTTCTCGATATACTTTTCAAAACCAGCTTCTAATACATGCCGCGCATGGTCTGTTATAGCTATCACTTCTAGACCCTTTAAAGTAGCCGCTGTTATGTTACCTAGCACGGTAGTGTCTACACTACACTTGGAAAACTCACTATGTGTATGAATATCTGTCCTAGGCAGAGGGGCGTAGGGCCACTTCATTAGCATTAGCCTCTGTCTCTCAACAGAGGAAGTTTAAACTGTTGGGAAATCTTGGAAATTAAAGGTTCAAGCTCTTCTAATCCTTTAATCGCTCCACCTAACAGAAGTAGAAGTTTCTTCCTGACTTCTAAATTTATTCTAACATTTCGGCTTTTGAGGGCATTATAAAGCCTTGTGGCAAGTTCTTCACCTTCATTATCAAAATCCGTTAAAATTATAATCTGTTCTTCGCTGGATATACTTTCAACAATAGAATCTAAACTTCGGTTTAATGTTTTAAGTGCTATTATTTTCCCTTCAAAACCTAGCTTCCTAAGAGCGAATTCATCCCTTCTGCCTTCAACAATGCAGACACCGTGTTCAGACAGTTCATAGAGTTCTTCAAGGATCGATGTTAAAAGTTCTAGACGTTCATAGGTCCACTTCAACATGGTCACCTCGTTATAGCTAAACTCTTCAACCTGATGTAAAGTTCATGCGCTTCAGTTACATGTTCGAAGTATTTTCTAACAGGTTTAAGACACTCATTTAATGATTTAGACACAGCTTTCTTCAAATCTAATGGATGTAATTCTCCCTTGAAGTAGAGGTCTTCAAGCTCCCGATAACTTTTAACTTCAATATCACCACCGTGACGCATTTCCCTTTCAATCTTAAGAATAAAGCCTGGTTCTGAGAAGAGAATCAGCCTACATATTTCGAGAACTGGGTTATTCTCCACCATTCTAGCTGGACAGTAGGCTTTCATAATCTTTTTCTCTATTTCATCTTCTTCATCATGTATAAATATGGCCGTTTCAGGCTTAGATTTACTCATCTTAAACTCATATATCATCTCTCCTTTAACACTTCCCTCCATCCTACCTAAACCAGCTAGACCTATGAGGATAGGAGTATGTAGTGCCACAGGTTTTTTCATGCCAAGTTTATCGGCTACTTCTATTGCAAGAACATGCGCCCTCCTTTGATCCATACCACCTAGGCATAGATCAAGGTTGAGGTAGAATATATCTGCTACTTGCATGCATGGATATATGAGCTTAGAGAAGTCGACAACAGCTTCATCAGTTCTACGTCCCATTATTGTCAAAGCCCTTTTAACCCTATTCAATGTGAGGGACTTTGCTATTTTCAGCACTAGGCTCCAATAATCTCCTGATGAAACCAACTCATCGGCGTAAACTGTTTGATAACGATTCTTAGGAATTCCTAAAGCCTCTAGACAATGCTCTATGTATGCAGAGCACAACCTTATGTTTTCCATACTCCCGCCGAGTTTATCGTTTATCCATGCGTGCCATGTAGCTTGAAGGAGAATAGTTTCGACACCAGAGACTATAAGGTCTTTAAATTTGCGAGCCCATATCATCCATCCAATTGTAAATAAACCAGATGGTTCAACACCTATATAGGCCCTTAAAGGCTCATTTTTTTTGAGAAGAGAGTCGAGTCGTTCTTCAGTTATAATTTCTTCAAGCCCCCGCTTTATGATGGAACTATTCTTCAATGGTATCATCCTTACTTGGAATGGAAATTGTATCCAAAATTTATAGGAGAGGTAAACTTAAACTTTTTCATAAACTTAACCCGACTGTTGATTAAAACTTTAAATCCAATTTTAACTTTTGACTAGTGGGTGTCAGGTTACGCTATATCCCATATGACTAACACCAAGCGTCATAGATAAGGCGTCTACGCCTTACTTAGCTGGCTCTCTCCATATGGGACCTGACACCCACTAAGTTAAATGAAGACCTAGCTTTTTATTAAGGATTTTTCTTTGAAAACTTTAGACTTGTAGAAGCGTTAATCAATCTAGATTCTATGTGAGGAACTGGAGGCCTGGGGTACAGCCCTTGGAGGCCTGTCCCATGCTTGGGTTAACCCTATCCTCATAGTAAGCCAGACGGCTTCTCAGACGGGTCCGTCAGCATGGGCCCGTTAGGGTTTCTGTCCAAACCCCTTAAGCCTCACAATAGACATCAAGTTTATTTCAAAACCTGCTGAAGGATTTTCAAGTCCAAAGTTTTCAAGAACCTCTGGATGTATTTCACCTAGAAATCCTAGATTTTCACCAGTTGTAGCCTCTATGAATCCTATTCGTCCTTCTATGAAACTTGGGTGTTCACCAGGTTTTATGTAAAATTTTACGTCCAGAATCTTAAGTAGAGTATCTACCACGGCTTTAATTTCAGCATAGTCTGCTTCGGAATGTATTGAAACGGCGGCTAGTTTCCTAACGTTAATGGCTCCTGTTTCAGAATTTTCATCTAAGATTACAACATCATCTACTTCAAATATTCTCTGTGGATACTCTCTATGCCTATTTCTGGACAGTATCTTCATAAGACATGGCATAAGCCAATTCCTACAAACCGTATATTCAATTGTCTTAGGGTTTTCCAACTCCACGACTGGCTCTGGCTTAACTCTCATCGCTGTGAATAACTCGTATGGATTTGTTAAGACGTCTGTTATAACCTCTTGAAAACCTAAACCCACCATGACGAGTCTAACTTTTGCTGAAAACCTCTCCATATAGCTTTCACCACCTCTCGTGAAGACTTTAGGGATTTCTGGCTTTATACGGTCATACCTATATGCTATAGCTACATCCTCTACTAAATCTACTGGATGCATTATATCGACTCTATAAGCTGGTACTTTTACTAGGACTTCTTCTTCAGAATATTCAGTAGCATCGTACCTCATCTTATGTAAGAACTCTAAAACTTCACTTATAGTTAGCTTTTCGCCGAGAATCTTATTCACAAAGTCTAGGGAAAGTTTTACTTCTTGAATTTTTAAGTCAGGGGATTCGAAAACCTTTCCAAAAGGTGTTTCAACTGGATATAAGACTTTAACTCTGTATATCTCACCCCCTCTTTCAGCTAGTGAAGTAACAATTATATTCAACACGGAGTTCACTATTTTCCAATCTAAGCCAGTACAGTCTATGAAGATATTTCTCGTATTTGTATCAACTTTAGTATAATCTGAGTTTATTATAGGGGGCATTGAAAGCACTAACCCTTGTGAGTCTTCAATGATGGGGTATCTATCGAATCCAGCAAGAATGTATCCGTATTCTAAACCTTTAGGGTGATTTTCTAAAATTTCTTTAAGCGTCATCTCTCTACTGTGGTCTAAAGGTCTAAATTTGAAGTCTGAAGCTTTAACCGTGTATCTAACTGGAGGCTTGAATTTATCTAAGTCGTGAACTCCAATGGATGCTTTCCTACGATTTCTACAGTAGGAAACATGAAGCTTCTCTTGTAGTTGGATGATACTCTTTAAAACCTCCTCGTCCATTGGTATATTTTTTACAACAGCGAATACTGAACACGGTCGTATTTCACATACAGCCCTATCAACGTAAACGTTGAAAAAACTTGAATTAACGATATAATGAGGGGCACCTTTACTAAGACCCAAAAAACCTCTATACGCTCTTGCAAGCCCTTCGGGACTCAGCATGTCTGGTCTATTGGGAAAAATTTCTACTTCAAAGCCTTCACTATCGTCCCGTTCCCAGCCTAGACCGATCATGGGGAGTTCATTTCTAAGACGGGTTAATGATAGGGTTAAACCTACAAGCCTTTCAAAATCTTTCAAGCCTACTCTTATCACAGGCATCTTGGCTCACCTAATCCAAACTGGCGCATTTCTAAGAAAGTCAAGGTCATTCATGACGAGGTCTCTCATATCTTCAAGACCGTAATTTAGCATTATGATTCTACCTGGACCTAAACCCCATGCTAAAACTGGTATCTCTCTTCCAAGAAGAGGTTTAACTACTTCTGGCCTGAAGATCCCAGCTCCAGCTAATTCAATCCATTTATCCATAGCAGGATAATAAACTTCAACTTCAAGCGAGGGCTCGGTATAAGGAAAATAGGCGGGTCTAAATCTAGCATCTGGAAATCCAAGCTTTTTAAAGAATTCTTTAAGATATCCTATGAGGTGCTTCATACTTGCGTTTTCATCAACTACGATTCCCTCGGTCTGATAGAATTCGCAGAGGTGAGTACGATCAGGTTTTTCATTTCTAAAAACTTTACTTACAGCGAAGAATTTAGCTGGAAGCTCTGCATCCCTGAGAACAGCTAATGTCCTAGCTGATAGACATGTTGTGTGTGTTCTTAGAAGTGTTTTCTTGGATTCCTCGGGATCCCAATGATAACCCCAACCCCTAGAACCTGTTGTCCATCCGGATTCATGAGTTTCCTCAATCTTTTTAACTAGATCTTGATCTTGCAGTCTACCGAATTTAGGAGTCTTAACGTAGAATGTATCTTGCAGGTCTCTAGCTGGATGATCTTGAGGAACGTATAGAGCATCATAATTCCAGAAGCATATTTCAAGTATGGGTCCCTCCATCTCCATGAAGCCCATTTCAATCCACACCTGTCTTATGTAGTCTAACACTTCTCTTACAAAGTTCAGTCTGCCAATCGGTATTCTATAACTTGGAAGTGTAACATCGTACTTCTTAAAAAGAACATTCCTCCATTTACCTGAAACTATTAGTTCTCTAGTTAATCTAGAGACTTCTTCTAGGATTTCAACCTCACCTTTTAAAGCCTCTTCTCCAAGGGTACTCAAAGAAATGAATCTAGCGGAAGATTTCTCTATTTTAATGAGTTTCCTTTCTTTTAGAATATCAATAGCCTCCCTTAATTCCGGAGGGAGGCTACTCATGTAAATTCTACCTTCTGAGGCTATGAGCTCTATGAGTTTTTCATCAGCACCTTTAAAAGCTTCAGTCAATATTTCTACTTTTCCGGCTTTTACAATACCCCAGCCCTTCTTTTTAAGCCAAGCGAGGCCTATTGGCTTCTCCCAATCTTCGAGATTTACAAGCTCGGATATGCTTATGACACGTTTGACCCTAGCTTGCTCTACTACACGTCTCTCAGGCAGACCGAGTTTGAAATATCTAAACCCTTCATCTGTGAGTGTTATAACACTATCTTCTTTCGTTCTTATGCTAAGAAGACCCTTCAAACTCAGGTTTAAAGCTAACGTAAAAACCTTATCCGAAGGAAGTTTCATTTCCGATGCCACAAGCTCTACAGGTGCATCTTTACCAAGCTTCTCGAGAACCTTAAGGAGCCTTGCCTCATCTTCAGAAAGCCTAAACTTCAAAATCTACACTTCCCCGTAAACAATTCTCTTAGCTATTTCGACTGCAGTCTTAAGTTTTTCGTGGTGTTTTTCTAGGAATGCTTCAACGAAGTCGGCTGCTAACAGTTTGCACTCGCCACAGATTATCCTTCCAGCAATGCAATCTTCATATAATTCCGTAAGTTTACCGCTGAATGGATAGTTAAATTTGAGAAATTCATAAACCTTGCATAGGTTTGGATTTCCACCAAATTTCTTCTGCTCTGCAATCGTAGGCTGCCCTCCGGTGAAAGCATTCATGATTTTTCCAGCAGCGACTTTAGGTGGATCGCCTAAGAATATACAAGTTTCTGGGTCGCTCTTAGACATCTTCTTACCAGCCTTAAGTCCAGATAAATGGACTATTATGAGGGCTGAGGGGAGTTCAAAGTCGTAGGATAGACGTGCCGCTAAGTCTCTAACGGCTCTTATATGCGGATCTTGTTCAGCTGCAATTACGGTAATCGAGGGCATCCTCCCTTCATACTCTGGAAGCTGAGGATGAAGAATATCTGCATACTGAAGTAGATTTGCAGCAATCTTACCGATGTCTAAATGCCCATAGATGGCTCTAAACGTACTTTCAGTTATCTTTTTAGAAACCTCAAATGCAAATTCGTAGTACCGCCTCTCTTTTCTACTTTGAACATAAACGTCTTTCTCATCCAAGCCCAATGCCAATACGTGCGATAAATTTTCAACAGCATATTTCTTAGCTACTTCTAGTGATGGAATCCTGCTGTCGGGTCTACTCACATAAGCATCTATATCGCATATGGCAAAATAGTTCCTTCCACCATTATCTTTGAAGAACTTGAATACATCTACGATTATCTTATGACCGAAGTGCAGTTCGCCTGAGGCAGCTATCCCAGTCATATTTATAAAAGGTCTCTTGGATATAATACGGTCGTATACTTTTTCAAAGTCTCTTTGACCGATGACTATGTTTCTTTCGAAGCTCAAATGTTTAAGATTGGATTTAATCTCTTCGGAAATCCTCTTTAGACCAAATTCTGTAAAAAGCTTTTCATAATCTTCTATGACCTCGGAACCCCATGGGTCTATAGTCAAGGAGACACCATACCCTCTGAAACTTAGGAGTTTACTAAGCACTCGGATTATTTAAATGTGCCACTTTTTAAAGTATTCAGCCTCTTATAAAAATTCTTACCGTAGGCGTAAACCATTTTAAACTCCTTAATCTGCAACGAAGTTTAAGAATATTCAATGAAAAACCTTAAGACTCCAATGTGTATAATTTTGAAGGTGATTTTGTGAAGATATACATCCTAACTGATTTAGAAGGCATCGGCTATATCGTTAGAGAAGAGCAAACAAATCCAGGTAGTAGCGAGTATCAGGAGGCCTGCTTACTGCTAACCAGAGAAGTCAACGCGGCCATAGATGGTGCATTAGATGGAGGGGCGACGGAGATAATTGTCAACGATTTGCATGGGGCACGTGGTGGCTTCAACCTTGTACCTGAGGAATTACATGAGTGTGCTAAGTATGTTGCAGGTGGACCGAGGACCCGCAGAGTAGCTTGTATAGATGAATCTTTCGACTTAGCATTTATGATAGGTTATCATGCTATGGCTGGCACCCAGGGAGCCGTTCTAGACCATACGATGTCAACTAGAGTTATAGTCGATGCTTACATAAATGATCGTAGAATTGGAGAGATAGGGATTGACGCCTCTATACTTGGATATTTCAACGTACCCGTAGGCTTGGTCAGTGGTTGTAGAATGGCTGTAGAGGAAGCTAAGGCATTGTTAGGCAACGTTGAAGGGGTGGTTGTTAAAGAAGGGCTTAGCAGAAACTTCGCGGTATGCCTACCTCCCGTAAAATGTAGGAAGCTTATTCGAGAGGCGGCTAAAAGAGCTATACAAAGGGCGGGAGAGTTTAAACCGTTTAAAGTAAATCCACCGATCACTGTAAAAGTAAAGTATTCTCATCCAAGTTATGCAGATATACAGGCTAGGATTCCAAAAGTTGAACGGGAGGATTCTAGGACCATAGTAGTACGAGGGGAAGACCTATTGGAAGTTCTACACGTATTAGGATGGTATTAAAGGCTAATCACAGTATGCATTAGTTAACTATCAACCAAGAGGAATATTAGTTAGTAAACCATACCCTATTTTATCTTAAATTTTTACGCGGAAGCGTACTGAGGTTCTTTACGCTTGATCAGAATGCGTTAAAAGAATTTAAAGTAGAAGTTTAGAGAAGTAAATATCGAGGGAATTCCTTGCCTTCAATTAAGGGAAGAGATGTAATATCCATAATGGACTTTACAAAAGAAGAGATAGAATATATACTCAGCAAGACTGACGAAATTCAAAGACTTTCACTCGAAAGAAGGGAGCTACTTAAAGGAAAGGTAATGGCCATACTTTTCTTTGAACCTAGTACGAGAACTCGAATAAGCTTTGAAGCAGCTATGAAGAAACTTGGCGGAGAAACTGTAGACATGTCTGAGCCGAAAAGAGCTTCCATAGAAAAGGGAGAAAACTTGACAGACACTATAAGGGTTATAGATAACTATGTGGATGTTATAGTGATTAGACATCCATTAGAGGGATCTGCTAGACTCGCCGCTGAAGTAGCGGAAAATCCAGTTATAAACGGAGGATCTGGAGCTGAAGAACACCCAACACAAGCACTTTTAGATCTTTACACAATCAAGAGAGAGAAAGGGAGAATAGATGGGTTAACAATAGCGTTTGTAGGAGATTTGAAGTATAGTAGGACTGTACATTCGTTGAGCATAGCTTTGACAAATTACAATATCAAAAAAGTGTACTTTATCTCACCATCGATCCTTAAAATGCGTAGGGAAATCCTAGAATACGTTTCAAATAGACTGCCGATTGAAGAATTAGATGATGTAAGCGATGTAATAGAAGAGGTAGATGTACTTTATGTTACGAGGATTCAGAAGGAGAGGTTTAGCGATATATCTGAATACATGAGGGTTAAAGGTAGTTACAAGATCACATTAGACCACGTTAAGAAAATGAAGATGGACGCGATAATAATGCATCCTCTGCCTAGAGTGGATGAGATAGACTATTCAGTCGATCAGATGCCTCAGGCTAAATACTTTAGACAGGTATACTATGGACTTCTAATTAGAATGAGCTTATTGTCTTTGATACTGGGGGCTGTAGAATGATGGTTGATGTAAACCTAGACCCCAAGGTTCTCATAAATTTTCTACAAGTGCTATACGGTCTATTAAAAGACGGGTGTACGTATGTTTTCAAAGCTATTTTAGGAGAGTCTTTCCCAAGATATGGAGAAATCCTAATACCATTAACTGTCTTAACGCTTATCTACTTACTATTAGAGCTGTCAAACGCATTTAGAAAAGTACTCGGAGTTATACTTGCATTATCTTGGGCGATTTTCATAACGTCACTTTTACTTGAAAAATTTCTATAGAAAGGTTAAATTATTTTCATAAGTTCTTCTTTACTCTTCCTGTCAAGCTTTTCATAATTCTCTATTAGGTATAGATTTTCATCAAAGTCAAATATTACTATAGTATTACCAATCCTGAATACATTTCTTCTACTTCGTACTTTGAAAGACCTATCTCCCCTATTCGTCTTAACATTACATATAAAGAATTCTCCAGTATATGTTATCTCTTTTATCTTCTCTATAAGTGGAATAAAATATTTTTTGTTTATAACATACTCTAAACATTTAATGGAATCTTTATCAAGCATACGAATGTCAGATATTACACACAAGTCTTCTCCAGAGGATTTTAATCTAAAGATTACATAATTTGGGTTTGATAAGGGGAATGGTTTAATTGGATCAATATCTCTGTACGCCACTCCATCTATGTAAAGGATCAACGTATCGTTGGAAGTATCATAATCAATTCTCACTCTGCTAGGGTCTATAACCTTAAGAAGTGCTTTTGCATAGTACTCTATACTCGTCATGGACATTACACCCGCACTTCAACTGGCTTCTCGAGAAACTGAGTATTCCAAAGTTTAGCGTATAATCCATTTCTTCGAAGAAGCTCTTCGTGCGTCCCAACTTCGACTATTTTTCCATTATCTACGACTATTAATCTATCGGCGTCTTTCACAGTGCTGAGTCTATGAGCTATTATTATCGTAGTTCTTCCTCTCGATAACTCATCTAGAGCCTTTTTAATAGAATCTTCAGTAATAGTATCAACACTACTTGTCGCTTCATCTAAAATCAATATCCGCGGATCAGATATAATCGCTCTAGCAATAGCTATTCTCTGCTTCTCCCCACCGGACAACATACTTCCACCTTCGCCACACGGCATATCATAACCCAAAGGTTTCTGGATTATGAAATCGTGAGCTGCTGCTACTTTGGCCGCAGCTATTATCTCTTCTAAAGATGCATTGGGCTTACCGTAACGTATGTTGTTCGCTATAGTATCATTGAATAATCTAGGTTCTTGACTAACTATACCTATTTGTCTTCTAAGACTCTCGAGTCGAATCTTCTTTATATCTATGCCATCTATCAATATTCTACCTTCGTCTACATCATAGAATCTCATGAGAAGCTTTACAATCGTCGTTTTACCCCCTCCAGTTGGCCCAACAATACCTATCTTTTCACCTGGCTTTATTTCAAAGCTCACATTCTTTAAAACATACATGTACGGTAGGTAGCCGAAAGAAACATTATCAAATACAACACTACCCTTGATTTTCAGATCTTTACAATCTACTTCATCTCGAATCTTAGGTTCCATATTCATAATACTTTGAATTCTTTCAGCAGCAGTACTGGCTCTCTTCATCGGTTCAACCATGCTAACAAGATTCCACACTGGACCATAAAACTGGCTAACGTATGAAATAAAGGCTGATAAAGTTCCAAGAGTTAAAGTACCTCCTAAAACTTCATATCCTCCAATCCACCAGATCACCGCCGTTCCAACAGACATAACTAGGCCCAACATTGGAAAGAACTGCAGGTTAAGTTTCGTAGACCTTAAACCTGCTACGATAACGTCACGGAGTTTAAGCTTAAGCTTTTCTTCCTCAGTCTTCTCCATAACGTGGGATTTAACCGTTGAAAAACCAGGTATGACATCTACAAGTAAAGCTGATACATCGGCCCATCTTCTCCATTCATAATGGTATACCCATGTAGATTTCTTATTGAATAGGAAGACCCCAAGACCGAGTATAGGTAGGGGGATTAAAGCAATTAAGCTTAATCTGGGTTCCAATATGAGTATCATCATTGCTACTGATGCAAGGGACACTATACTCCTAAGAAGCTGTTCAAGTCCCCATGATAAAAACCAGTTAACCCTACCAACATCATCTGTTATTCTCGATATTAAACGTCCAGCTTCATAAGTATCTAGTATACTCGGCTGGAAACTCATTATATGGTTAAACATCTTAACCCTTATATCGTACATTGCTTTGAGGCTAACATAGGATAGACTGTAACTACGTATTATCCCAAGTATCGTACTTACCACTTGGGTGAGTATTATCGCGATTATTACTTGCGATAGAAGTTCCTTCTTATGCCCTAGGATAACGTCATCTATGAGCATTCTCATAAAGTATGGTGGTAAAAGCCCTAAGAAAATACTAGCAATCCCAGTTAATATTCCCATAGTAAGGAGAAATTTATATGGAGTGACGAATTTTAGAATATACAATATGGGGCCTGTTTTAAGCCTAGGTTTTTCTTCCTTTTCCTCGGAAAGCTCTTCCTGTTCAACCCCTCTTAGAAGCGTTAGATTTTCTATAAGTTTAACGGCATCTCCAAACTTTTTTCTTAGAGAACGCGAGAATCTTATAATCGAAGTGGTCGAACTATCTTTTAAAACAATCTTAAGCTCAGCATTTCCAACATAGTCTTCTATTTTGACGGAGCTTATATCCATCAGATTTACTGACTTTTCAACCATAAGATTAGCATCGGTTGTTACTACTCTTCTGTCTGTGATTATGAGAAAACTGCGACCAAACATCCCGCTTTTAGTGAGGTCGCTTTCAAAGCATGCAAGAAACTTTTCCCCTTCTTGAAGTATATTTTTAAAGTCCTTATGTTGCATTCCTTTCTTTTGGAAGAAAGAAAGAGGCTTTTAAACTTTATTGTAGCATATCTTGGTCAAATATTGGGTTAAGAAGAAAACATTTATACCATTAGATAAGCTGTCATTCTAATTTGAGGACCTACATGACTGAGGCTTACATAAAGGGTGTTAAAATTGAAGTCAAACATGGAAGTCTTCTAGAACTTGAAGTAGATGCTATTGTAAATCCGGCCAATAGTATGCTTATCATGGGAGGTGGAGTAGCCGGTGCAATTAAACGAGCAGGTGGAGAAGAAATAGAGAAAGAAGCAGTCAAAAATGCCCCCATTCCAATTGGTAAAGCCATAGTGACAACGGCGGGTAGGCTTAAAGCCAAAAATGTAATACATGCTCCAACTATGGAAAGACCCGGGCCTACAACAACTGAAAACGTCTATAGAGCTATGTATGCAACTTTAGAATTAGCGCAAAATATGAACTTTAGAAGTATTGCGATCCCTGGTATGGGTACAGGTGTTGGAGGACTGTCTCCTAATGAAGCAACTGAAGCTATATTTAAGGCTTTAGAAGAATACTTGAATAGAGGTTTAAAAGTTAAAAATATAATCTTTGTAGATTTGAATGAAGAAGTTGTTGATGCTTTCAAAAGGGCGCTTAATGAGCTCATAGAGAAATATGGAAAATAGGGCGACTACTCCTCACTCTATCTGTAGAAGCTAGGGTTTTAATCCTCTCAACCCCTCCAATTTCCTTGATATATTCTGCCACTGGTTCTGGTACTAGTTCTTCCCAATTATCACCTGTGGTAATCCTCCTACGTATCTCCGTAGCACTGTAAATCTCACGTCTAAAAAACGGGATTGAAGAAACCTTGAATCTTCCGTCTTCCTCAAAAAGCCTTCTAGTTAAAGGCTCATTCGTAAAAACTACTTGAAAACTAGGTGTCAATGATACTACGTGCTTAACCCATAAGGAATGCGTATGAATATCTGGAATTGGAAGTATTAGAAACTTTTTCCTCTCTATTCCAGCCCACTCTAAAGCTCTGATTATCATAGTTATCCTCTCCCCGGCTGTGAATGGATTTTTTAAAGAGTGACTATATTGGGAACTTCCTACACCTATTATGATTTCACCAACTCTTTCAAGCATCCATTTAACTGCTTCAAGATGCCCTAAGTGGAAGGGCTGAAAACGTCCTATGTAAAGACCTCTAAGAAGAACATTCAATTGCATTTCCACCTTAAAATGGGGAAAATTCTACTTGAGGGGAACGTACATGCTAGATCTCGAAGCACCTATACCTGGGCTCCCGTGTATAACGCGCTTATTCGTATATGCAAATTCTCCAAGTTTATGACCTATCATTTCAGGTATTATCTTAATTGGTGTAAACTCCTTCCCATTATGTACAGCTATAGTAAGTCCAACCATTTCGGGAAGTATAACCATGTCTCTGCAATGCGTCTTAATGACTTTAGTAGACCCTGTTTTAGTGGCCTTCCTAACTTTTTCTAGTAGGGCACTCTGCTCTTTAGATAACCCTCTTAAAAGAGAACGTCTTGCTCTAGACGGCAAGAGCATTATGAATTTGTCTACGGGCATTTTCCTAAGTTCGTCGATTGTATAGCCCCTGTATGTAAATTCCTTTGGCATTAAAACACCTAGATACCAGAAGATTAAGCATCAATAAAAGGTTTACTACTCACGTATCGTCTTCTATGAGAATCAAGGTTGGATGTGGAAGCGGGAAAGATAATCCCATATCTATTGAAATCTGTATTCTAAAGAAGCCCAAAGTTTCTAAGGAGTATTTCTTCGTTGTTTGGAGCTCTTATGAAAATAGGTACGTTTCTACGTTTTGTAGCCTTGTATGATACGAAAAGCCACTCACCCACGTCTAATGTTGTAGTTTTCTCAAGCACGTCATAGCTCAAGGAAAACGCATCTGCGATTACCATACGGTCGTAAAACCTAGGAAGAGTGCTTACAAAGTAACTATGTAGTTGCTGTAGCGCATTAACGTTTAGATGAGCAACACGTTGAGTTGCAAGCCAACAATGGGCTCTATATTTACGTCCCTGTCTCAACAACATTTCAACCGTCCTATTTGAGTCCTCTGTTTTATCTTCGCTTCGAACTCTGTCAGGTATATACTCTTGTGCTTCATCTAAAACTATTAAAACGCGAGAACCCAACCCACTTGTCTTCTTAAATAGAAGCAACCTATCTATGAATCTTGAAACGGCTATCCTTGCTTGCACAGGCTCAGGAACATAAACTATGGTAAGTTTTGGGGCACTCCCACTCCATATGTTAAAAGCAAGTTCTTCAGGTGTCGTTATGGTTCTCTCAAAGGTGGTATGATCGTATTCGACGAATTCCAGTATAGACTCTAACTCTGTTCTTAATCCCGCTCTATCGGAAAGGCTTAACGCTAACTTTTTTAAGACATCTAAGAAAATATCACAAGCTTCTTTATCTGCAAGTATTTCTCTTAAGGGGATGTCCTCTCTTAAACCTTTATTTATAATCAGTAGATTGAGGAGAACACTATAAGCTCTTTTAGCGGCTATAGCACCCGATCTTCCAGATTCAAAAGTATTTCTAAGAGAGTTAAGTATATCGTTTAATGTAAGTTCATAAGACTCGAAGATCGATAGAAGTTTTAAACGGTTTTCACTCATAAGCCTTTCATAGATGATCTCTATAAAACGGCTATCAATTCTCCCCTCAAGTGTTTCAGGTATAACCTGTGATTGTATGAGTCTTTCTAGATTCAATAAACTTCTCTCAGACACATAAAACTGGCCGTTTTGCAAGACGTCTAAGAAGTGAGTAGAGTATTCACCAGCGACGTCGAAAATGATTACTTTAAGGTCGGAGATAGATTCCATAGCTCTTCTAACGAGAAATGCAGTTAAGTTAGATTTGCCTACACCCGTGAAACCGAAAACACCCATGTGATATCTGACGAGGTTTACTATATTGATCTTTAAAGCTATGTTTAAACCTAACAGGAAGCCAACTTCAACACCATTATCATAACTTAGAAACATTTTAACAGCGTCTTCTGAAAGTAGATGTACATACGCTCCTGTGAGAGGAGATAAGGGGGATTTTACAAACTTCAATTCGCCGTTTTCCACGTCAAGTTTATACCCCGTAGGGACTGCGTATATGTCTATCCAAGCTTCTTCGCTTTTTCCCCATCCTTCTCTGACTTTATCCAGAAGCTCAAGCCTTATTACCTTAGGCACTGAAGAGTCTATACTAGGCATTTGGAAATGGGTGGCTTTTAAACCCACTATTTCATATATAAGATAGCTACGCCCTTCTGATGTTTCTCTCTCGATAGCTACAAAACACGGATTGTGAAGTTTATCAAAAACCTTATAGGAGAACTTCGCCTCTATGCTAGCCAATTGACTTGAGAGAGCTATTTCGCCTTCTCTAAGCCTAGTAGACCTTACAATAGTCTTAACATCTTTTAATCTCGCTTCAAATGAGCCATCTATATCGTCGAATAATTTTAATCTATCCAAGTTCTACGGTTTAAAATGCACTTTACAAATCCATAAATCTTTCTAAGTTACTTTAGCCACCAAGTCTCCGGCTTACTTCCAGTATTCTACGTAACTCTCGATAGCTTCTAAAGGTGAACAATCTTCTTCTGGAAGCAAGAGGGGCGAGTTCAAGTTCGGCTATTGTCCTTAGAGAGCCTTTCATAAATTCAACCTCAACTTTAACAGCTTTATCGGCTAAGTAGAGAAGCTGATTATATCCATAAGCTTCTAAGACTTCAGCATTATCCATAAGTGACAGCAAATAAAGTATCAAGTCGTCTAGAAAACTACGCTCTTGACCTTCAAAAAATGGTCTAATCGTTACAGTGCCTCCACCATCCCTAAGGTTAAAAGAGTCCCAAAGTTTATCAAACAATGGATTGAAAGGTCGATCATATAAGAAAACCAGGGAACGGACTGCATTATCAGCCTCAAGACTCCTAAGCTGGAAGTTTACTCTAACAAACAAAGCTTCTCTAGAGACGACTTTTCTAGCGGGTTTAAATCCTTCAACATTGGAAAAACTGATAGTTGTAAAGCATGAGTCGTAGCAGATAGTCCTCCAAGGCGTTTTAATAAATTCATAGTTTAAAGAACTTAAAAGACCTAAGAAACGCCTATTGTTTCTTATAGATGGAACTGGCTGTTCAGTATTAATAAATCCTTTAAAACACATAAACGGAATTACAGACCTCACGATTTCAGAGGCTTCCGTATCTTTAGCTACACCGACTAAGATAATGCGGTTAACCAACGCTCTACGTAAAAGCTCATAGAGTAAAAACAGATTTAGAAGATTTACATCATGAGAGGTCAGCCAGGATTCTCCGATCTTCAGAGGATAGTCAACACCTTTAAAGATTCTATTAGAAATCTTAATAGATGCCTCGTAGACCCTATCCCAATATCCTAAAACCTCATCTCTCAATTTAAGTGTACCTTCAAGTTCGTCGATTATCTTAGACTTAAATGACTTTTCTCTAAGACGGATATGCTTTAAGATTTTCTCAAGCTTTGTTCTGTCTACGTTTAAAATTCTACACGCTTCTTCTTTAGAGAGTTCACATCTATCGAAAAGTGCTTTAATAAGAGCAAATTCTGCATATGGTTTTCTTGGAGGAACGTAAAAGCATCTGGGTCCAAGTATGCTAGCAATCCAAATATCTGCGAGTGATATTTTTCCTTTAGTTGTTTCCATAGATATTAATACAGAATCTCTAGAACTGAGGATTATTCTGGAAGATTTCAGAAGAGAAGGATAAGTTCCAGATAAAGGTCTATCCAGAAGCAGAAGTTTTACTGAAGAGTTTTCAGTGGACTTTAAAGCGAGAGAAAGCTCGGCCATGGTCATGATAGATATTGGTATAGCTTCAGCAACACGTTGGACTTCATATTCGAAGCTTATAGACATTCCATGTGAAACGTTTAATAGGTCTTCTACCCAGAGCGGTATAGCTACTGATGCTGAAAGTTGCAGATCTCTAACTGCATTTTGGGTATCTACAGAAACCCTGTCTTGTCCAATGTAGAGGGGACACTTATAGCCTGTAGCATAAACGTAGAATAGTAGCAGATCCAAGTGTTCATCGAAATCCATAGAGCCATCTATACCTACTACTGTCCATTCACCTTCCCCTATCAACTTCTTAGCGGTCTCCAAACACTCTCTGTAGTTTATACCCCGGAATATCTGCAGGAGACCTTTATGCGTTTTAAGAACTTTAACTCTATCCTCAAAGAGCTCTACCACTTGTTTTGTTTGAAACCTAAGCTTCTTTGAAGCCTCAGAACTCATTCTTCCAAAAATATGAAATACTCATAATCCTTATAAAACGTTTGCCGAAAGCTATACCTTTGGATTAGTTACCAATGGTTTTTATAATCTCCGTTTATTGCAATCCCTCCATGTAATCTATTCGTATTTTCCATGAAATTGCATTTTTTAAAAACATTGAATCTTGTTTTTTCAGAAATTTTAGACTTCTAACATTCCATGTAATTTCTAATCTCATGCGACTAATTAAAAAGGTAGGCTTCGCATACAAACTTCTTTAACGGCGTAATAATCTACAAACTAAAAATACCAGTTAAAATTGTCCTTCTATAGATTATTGAACAGGAGATTTAATGGTTTTTCGAACTCTGGCCCCTCTTCCAGCCTTCTTAGCAGCTATAAGTCCAACTTTAGCACCTGGTGGAGCGGTTTTGCTAACCGTTGATGGTTTACCTGGGTGTTGATGTCTACCACCACCATGTGGATGGTAGACGGCTGCCATAGCGACCCCTCTAACAGTTGGATATTTACGTCCTCTAGCCCTCATTAACTTAAGCTTTGCACCAGCCTTTAAAAATGGTTTTTCAATTCTACCTCCTCCAGCAACTACACCAATTGTTGCTCTACACATCTCATCTAATACTACAGTTTTACCTGATGGCATTTTTACTACAACGCCATTGGATGTGTGCGCTAAAATTACCCCATAACTTCCAGAAGCCCTCAGAAGTTTACCCCCATCGCCGGGGTTTTTCTCAACATTACATACTATAGCACCATCAGGAATATCTGACAGGAATAGGGTATTTCCAATTTTAAATGAAGCTTTAGGTCCCATTTCGATAACATCATTAACACCTAAACCCTCGCACGCAACTACATGATAACGTAAGCTGTTTTCGAGTTCTATTAATGCTAATGGAACGCCTCTGCCAGAGTCGTGGAGAAGATCTATAACAACACCCTTAATTGGGCCATTTTCAGGCAAGATCGTTAAAGGTGGATATTTAGAGGGTGAAATTCTCCTATGAGTGGGCGCTGTGAAAGTTTGCGAGCCTCTACCTCTCCTTTGAACGAGAAGCCTTTTACCCATCTTGCAATCACCACTAGAGTATTCCAAGTCTAACCGCTATGTCTGAGGCATTATACTCAGGGCTAAGTTTTATATATGCTTTTTTACGTCCATCAGGCATTATGACAGTTCTAACTTCAGATACTTTAACGTTAAAAAACCTTTCAAAGGCTTTTCTAATATCATTTTTTGAAGCTTTAATGTTAACTATAAAAGTCAATTTATTCTGAGATTCAATCATATTTATAGCCTTTTCTGTCATAAGAGGATATAAAAGAATATTAGATAACCATACATTTTCTGCAAATTTCATATCAATACTTTTACTCATGACTTCACCTCTTCTTTCAATATGGACCTTAAAGCAACTATACTAGATCTATCCCATATTGTAAGTCTACCAGGATTACCTCCAGGTGCTAAAAGCTCCACATTAATATTTTTAAGCTCAACTACGTCAACACCTGGAATATTTCTAGCAGATAGCCCTATACCATTATCTTTAGCCACAATAAGCAGTGGTCCTTTACCGCCCTTATACCTTCTACCTCTCATTTTGCCTTTACCAGCTCTGATTTTACCTATGCTTTTCTTAACTCTTAAGACGTCATCCCAAATACCTAAACTTTTGAATAGATTGACAACATCTTTCGTCTTCTTTAAAGATTGAATATCATCTACTACTACCAGTGGAAAGTATTTTACTTTTTCAATTCTATGTCCTCTAGCCTGAACGTATTCTTTAGATGCCGTAGCAGCTATTGCCGAATTTAACGCCAGAAGTTTCTCTTTCCTATTCACTTTCTTATAGATGTCTTTTTCAGGTGTAGGTGGATGTGTAACTCTACCACCTACAGCAAAAGGTACAAATGAAGCTCTACTGGTACCTTTAAGCCTTGGCACTCTTGAAAGACCCCTACCTACACCCAGGTATTCAACTACGTGTCGTTTACCTGCTAATTCATCTCTACCTTTTCTTTGAAGCCTGTGGGTTTGGAGCGCTACAACAACCTTACGTATTAAATCAGGGCGAATATCCACTGTAAAGGCTTCTGGAGTTTTCACTCTGCCAACAACTTTACCATCTAAACCTAAAACTCTTAAGAAACCCTCTGAACCAGTTTTAGACAAGAGCGACCACCCTTCATTAGATTTTTATGTATGTTACTTGTGGCGGCGTTTCGGGAGTACCCTTATGTAAACGTGCAGCTACTCTGAGTCTTACAAGTCTTTTAACAGGACCAGGCACGCTACCCTTAATTAAGATATAGTCTCCTCTAATTACACCGTATCTGGTAAAGCCACCCTCGGGTGTGATTTCCTCCCCCTTCACACCTATCTTTATGATGCGTTTATTATGTTCAATTCTCTGGAAGAAGCCTAATTGACCCGCTCTCGGAACAGTATGTAAAACCATTGCTGGAGACCAAGGTCCTAGTGTACCAACCTTTCTAACGCCCTTCCTCGACTTGTGAGGACGACGTTTTACACCCCACCTTTTTATAACTCCTTGAAAGCCTTTACCCTTAGAAACTGCTGAAACGTCGACATACATTCCCTCTTTTAAGATGCTTCCAGCCCTGATTTCTTTGCCGAGGATGCTTAGACAGTATTCTAGCCTTTCTTCTATAGAACCCCCTCCGACGCCTATCTCAAATAGTTCAGGCGTCTTTTTTCTAAGACCTGAAAGCCGAGGTTGAGTACAAACTAGAACTCTTATTTCTGATACCTTATCAAGATTGCTTTTAATCTTTTTGATCATCTCATCGGTGTTGAATTTCTCGGGAATTGTAAGAACTCTTTCGATATCTTTGGGAGGCTTTTCAACCCATATTTCGCTAAGTGTCTTTAAACCATAGGGAGTAGTTTCATAACATCTTATGGCAATTACATATAGTGGAGGAGCATCCAAAACTGTTACGGGAATGAGTACCTCTTTACCATAATGTGGAGAGCCACGTGTATCATCAATAATTGACACATGAGTCATACCTGCTTTGTAGCCAGCAAAACCAAGCAATCTGGGCTTATCATACAGTACACTAGGCCAAAAACTGATTCTCCCAACCATCGACCTAGCCCTAACTTTAGGAATATATGCTAATGAACCTCTCTTCGGTGCCTTTTTTTTCCTACGACCCATCCACTAACCCTCGTTCTAAAGAGATACGTGAGAACACAACTAGAAGAATTTAAATAAAAGGTTTTCGTCGACTATTCCCACCTTAATATAAACATCTAACCCTCTTCTCAAGAGAGAGTTTAAACTCTATGTCTTAGATATCTTTATGAGAAATTCCTTTTCCTAAGAATTTTAACCCCAGTTTCCACTATGGATATAATAAAATATTTTATCCAGTTGAAGGTTTTAATATTGATTGCGTATATGAATCGACTTATCGTTTATGAGGATAGAAAAACCTGGCAAATATCGTTTCCTTTAGGCGGTATTGGAACTGGTTGCATAGGTTTGGCTGGGAACGGGAGATTAATAGACTGGGAGATCTTTAATAGACCCAATAAAGGAGGATTAAACGGATTTTCACATTTTGCTATAAAAGCTGAATCCGATGGAAAAGTGGTAGAC
This sequence comes from Bathyarchaeia archaeon, assembly GCA_038870975.1. Classification (GTDB taxonomy): domain Archaea; phylum Thermoproteota; class CALKCG01; order B24; family B24; genus DTBU01. The sequence goes on from JAVZJD010000001.1 coordinate 193,506, forward strand.
GCTAGAATTTTAAATGGTGACTTGCCACCTCCTTATAATGGAGAGTTCTCTAAACCGCTATTTCAATCATTTGGCTTTGGTCCTCCTAGGGAATATATGGCTGGTTTTCCCCACTTCAAGAAAACTAGATTTGAAGGGAGTTTTCCAATAGCGAAAATTGCATTTGAAGACGACAACTTCCCAGGAGAGGTGGAAATGACGGCATTCAATCCATTTATTCCACTTAATGATAAAGATTCTAGCTTACCAGCAGCATTCTTTGAATTCAGAATACATAATCCAACCGAGGAAAGAATAGCTTATACACTTTGCCTCTCCATCAAAAATCCACTATCTCCAGGTACGACGATAAATACATACGGCGAAGAAGCGGATGTTAAATTCATAAGACTTAGCTCATCAATACTTAAGGAAGATGACTTAAACTATGGTAATTTAACCATAGCTACAGATGCCTCAGATGTAAGTTATCAAGAGTACTGGTATCGCGGGTCGTGGTTCGATGAATTAGCCGTATATTGGAGAGATTTCTCCTCACCTGGTAGATTTAGAAATAGACGTTACGATAAATGTAAACCTAACGTTCAAGACCACTGTTCACTTGCAACCCATTTTCAAGTGAATCCACGCGAAGAAGAAAGCATTAGGTTCATAATAAGTTGGTTCTTCCCGAATTGCTACAATTATTGGAATCCTGACGAAGAGGGAAAAGTTAAGACTTGGAAGAACTACTACGCCACAGTTTTTAAAGACTCTACAGAAGTAGCCATATACGGACTTAAAAACTGGGTCAGACTCTACGGTGAAACGTTAGAATTTAAAGAGGCATTATTCTCCTCAACATTTCCCATTTTCGTAATAGATGCTATATCCGCAAACATTTCCATTTTGAAGACTCCAACACTACTACGTTTAGAAGATGGATCGTTATACGGATTTGAAGGGTGTCATCCGTCGTCCGGATGTTGTGAAGGAAGTTGTATGCACGTATGGAACTATGCAGTTGCTACAGCTTACTTATTTCCCAACCTCGAACGTTCCATGTTAAACCTCTACTTTAAGTACTGTCAACGTGAAGACGGGAAACTTAGTTTTCGCCTTCAACTTCCCCTAGGTAGAGGATTATGGAAGTTTCCACACGCAGCAGTAGATGGACAGTTTGGTTGTGTAATTAGAACTTACAGACTCTGGAAAATTTTAGGAGATGACCTTTGGTTGAAATCCATATGGGTCAATATTAAGAAAGCAATTGAATACGCTTGGGCTGAAACAAATGAAGATAGGTGGGATTTAAACAGAGATGGTGTAATTGAAGGAAGACAACATCATACGCTAGATATGGAGCTTTTCGGTCCGAACTCATGGCTCACTGGGTTCTATCTTGCAGCTCTTAAAGCAGGGGCTGAAATGGCTAAATATTTGGGAGAAGAAGATAAAGCTGAAGAATATTTCAAAATGTTCATTAAGGGAAGGGAGTGGGTGGACCGGAATCTCTTTAATGGAGAGTACTATTGTCAGCTTATAGACCTAAACGATAGGAATATTCTTGAGAGATTTAAACAGGTAGATGAGAAAGTTGTAGAGACTTATTGGGATGATGAACATTGTGAAATTAAGTATCAGATAGGTGAAGGTTGTGAAATAGATCAGGTTGTTGCCCAGTGGCATGCAAACATATCAGGACTTGGAGAGATTTTTGATAGGTCAAAAGTTAGAAAAGCGCTTGAAGCCATATACAGACACAATTTTAAAGAGGGCTTAAGAAAATTTGTAAATCCATGCCGTATATTCAGTTTAAACGACGAGGCGGGCGTTGTTATATGCGAGTGGCCTAGGGAGAAGCGTAAACCTGTAATACCAGTACCCTATGCTGAAGAGACTATGAGTGGATTTGAATATGCTGTTTCAAGTCACATGATACAGGAGGGACTAGTCGAAGAGGGATTACGTATAGTGAAGGCTATTAGAGATAGATATGATGGAGAAAAGCGAAACCCTTGGAATGAGTTTGAATGTGGGAGTAATTACGTTCGTTCTATGGCGTCTTACGCTCTTCTATTGGCTTTAAGCGGGTTTGAATACAACTTAGTTAGGGGGTACATTGCTTTTAATCCACGCATTAATGAGAATGGTAGATTTAGATGTTTCTGGTCCCTTGGATGTGGATGGGGAATTTTTGAATCAAATACATCTCAAGTTTTAATCCAGGTTAAATATGGACAGCTGAAACTCAGGGTATTAAAGTTTCCATTTCTAAAGGGGCGTAAAATCAAGTCCGTCTTAGTGGATGGGACAACCGTCAAATTCAAAGAAGAAAACATGGAGATAGTACTGGATAAAGTATACCCCGTTTACAGAGAGCTTGTTATTCAATTCTTAACTAAAGAGTTAGGCTAAACCCTCTATCTTTCTGAGTTCAGGATGATCCATCTCCTCATTTTGATACGCGTACGTGAAATCTTTGAGGCTCGTTGCAGCACCTACTAAACCCTTGTTATTTAACGCTAAAACCGCTATACCATTCTGAAAATTCCTACGATAGAGGGTTTCATGAATAGCTTTCTCACAAGCTTCTTGTGGATCTAATCCCATACCCATAAGGTCGCATACTCTCTTTGAGAGACAGTAATTCATAGCTATTTCGCCAACTCCGGTTGTAACGGCTCCACCTATCCTATTGTCAACGTATATACCAGCACCTATTATAGCAGAATCTCCAACTCTACCTGGCAATTTCATGAATAACCCAGTTGTGGAATTCCCTGCCGCCATGCAACCTTGTGCATCTAAAGCTATGACGCTTACAGTGCCTTTCCAAGAAGTTCTCATAACCCTGAGAATCTTACCATAAAATGAGTCCTTCTCCAATGGTTCGTGTTTAACCTTCTCAAGTGTTTCCACAAACTTTTCTCTTACGCTAGGCTTCCAGAAAGATTCCCGTTTAAAACCGCATTTTAAAGCAAATTCTAAAGCACCTTCACCTACAAGGAGTATATGCGGCGTAAGCTCCATAACCTTTCTAGCAACAGATATTGGATGCCTTATATGTTTTAAAGCCCCTACAGCGCCGCATTTAAGGGTCTTACCGTCCATTATGGACGCATCCAACTCCACCTCACCCTTGAAATTCGGAAGCCCACCTAAGCCGACAGTTAAAACTTCTAAATCGTCTTCTACTACTTTTATGGCTTCTTCAATTGCGTCAAGGGCTGAACCCCCAGACTTTAAAACAGCAAATCCTTTTGCGACTGCTTTAAATCCGAAATCCCATGTAGCTACTACGGCTTGTTTCATCGTAATCTGAAAAACCATTTAAACATATTCAGCCTTTTTAAATTTGAGCTTGACTCTTAAGATTCCTAACATAGTATTAGGAGCACAACCTCTACTTGGAGAATCTTACCAGGGTGAGGAAAAGAATAGAATTTACAAGGCTAGATTTTCGAACGTACAATATACAGTTAAACTTTTACGTAAGGCGTATGAGTACGGTTTAAACACAATATCTATTATGAGTTTATTGGATAGCGAATTATTCAAGAAGCTTTTAGAGGCCATAAGAATTCTTAAGCGGCAGGGTATTATTTTCCAAGTTGCACCATGTATAAGTATACCGTTAAGACTTGGAAATTATCCTGTTGATGACTACAGAAGGTGGCTTACTTATTTCCACTATGAGTGCAGATTTTGCGATCCAAATGAACTAAAGGAGAAGTACTTGAATGACCCTATTCTACTAACAAGGCCAAAGTGGAGAGAGAACTTCCTCCGTATGCTAAAAGAAGGAGAACCATATAGGCAGGAAGAGTATGAGAAGATTACAGTTGATTTTAAACTGTTGGAAAGTAAAATTGCTGTCTTTGAAGAATTCGAAAAAGCGTTCATAAATTTAGGTTCTGAATGCGACTTCTTAGCTATAGCGGGTAGATTGGATATTCTAAACACGATAATTGAATCGTTGAAGGCTAAAGGTTTTAGCTACATCTTTATATCTTCCCACCATGCTGGGTCTACGATACCGATTATTGAAAACTCGAATTTAAAAGTGGAGGGATATACGACTCCTGTAAACGCCATAGGCGCTTTAATGCTTCCAACATATGACGAGGCGATGAAAGCCATTAGACCCGTCGCTGAGAAAATAATAGCCATTAAACCTTTAGCGGGAGGAAGGGTGAATCCATATGTAGCTTTCACTTTCCTCGTCAATAATAAGATTGAACATTTTATGCTGGGAATGGCTTCATTCGAAGAGCTTAAAGCAGATTTGGAAGCCGCTAGACGTATATTTCAAAACACTTAGATAGTCTAAGTTTACGCTTTGGAGTTAATTCATTTCCCTCAGAGGTTTTAACGAGTATGATTTTTACGTGTAAGCTTAGATAGGAACTTCTCCTAGAAACTTTTAAAGGTTGGATTGTTGTTCTAGGCATAGGTTTGAACATAAGCTTGTAGGAAGATGGTGGCATTGAATAGCGCAAAGACCGTTCTAATCGAGCTCATAAACGTTTGTAAAGAGTATAGAGTGGAAGAAGTGATTACGACAGCTCTTAAGGATGTAAATTTTATAGTACGCGGGGGGGACTTAGTCGCGATAATGGGTCCATCTGGTTCTGGCAAAACAACACTCCTTAACATGATAGGACTCTTAGATAGACCTACTAGTGGGACAATTATCTTCGACGGCCAAGATACCTCAAAGTTAAGCGATAAGGAACTTGCAAACCTGAGGAATACAAAGCTTGGTTTCGTATTCCAAACCTTTAATCTAATCAACAGACTGACGGTTTTTGAAAATATAGAACTTCCATTAATACCTAGAGGTACTCCAAGAAATGTGAGGGCTGAAATGGTTAAAGAGGCTCTAGTGAAAGTCGGAGGTGAACTAGACTGGTTGAAGAAGAAGCCCAATCAACTTTCCGGAGGACAACAGCAGAGAGTTGCTATTGCAAGAGCCATTGTGGGAAGACCTACAGTAATACTTGCAGATGAACCGACTGGGAATCTAGATAGGATGTCAGCGAAGATAGTCATCAAAACTCTTTTAGAGCTGAATAAAGAAGGACATACGATTGTAATTGTAACACATGACCCAGAAGTTGCAAATTGCACACAGAAAATCTATGTGATTAGGGATGGAACCATTGTTAACGAATATGAGCCTAATCCAGACGAATCTCTTATTAAGAAGTTGCCGTAGGATAAAATTAGTATTCCAACTGCCTAGAGGTGTATAGAATTTGGGAGAGAAATCTACGAAACTGAATTTAATCTCTACGTTGTTTTTAACGACACTAGTGTTAACGAGTATTACTTCTCTTAAAACAGATATACATTGTCAGCAGACTGTGTTCAATGTAATTGGAGTAAATGTTAAATCATCCTCAGGTTCATCAACCATATATCCTGGAAGTAGAAGAGTCAGCTTGAGGATTGAAACAGTCTACCTTGGTGCCGACATAGTAGAGGCAGTAGTAGGATATTTGAAGACTCCCATAGGTATAGAGTTTAGTGCTGGAAGCGGTTCATTAGCAGTGGCAAAATTTTTAAATGGTTCCTTTGCATACAGGGTTGCAACTGGAGATTATATAACTTTCGATTACCTACTAGACATATCAAATTCACTACAACCTAAAACATATGATCTAACTTTGAATATAACCTACCGTTTTGGTCCGCATATTCTATTCGAGGAGCATAGTATAACTATTCGCATCTCCAGCTATCCCGCTATTTTATTGAGAACCGTCGACGCGTATTTGTCACCAGCCGCCTATCCAGGCTCAAGTGATACAAACTTCTACATCATGCTGGAGAATGCTGGTGACTCTGCAATAAATTCGGCAAATTTCTATCTTTCAATGCCAAAGGGTTTTACAATAGACAATCCAAGAGCGACTGTTGGACTGATTAATAAAGGTGAAAGATTTACTCTAACGTTTTCAGGTGTTTCAATACCAATTGGAGCATCAACGGGTACTTACGAAGCTGAAGTCCATGTGGATGCAAGCATGAGGACGGAAGACGGCGTTACGTATAACGAGGAATCAAAATTCAACGTACAGTTCATTATAACAAGTCCTCCACGTGAAGACCCGATACTGATTTCATACATTTCCGTTATGTATCAAGGCAGGGCGGCTCCGCTACTCCCATCAGCAAGAGGAGTCACCATTAGAATTGGTTTAATTAACAGACTTTCTGACGTTTTAAGCGCTATGAGTATTACTCCCATACTTCCAGATGGAGTAAAGGCAACATCCATCTCTGGAACATACGCCAACGGAATGGGTGCTGGAGGCTCTTCTTTTATAGACATTACAGTTGATGTGGATCCTAATATAAAACCTGGTCAGTATGATGGTTGGTTAAGTATATCGTATGTTAAAATTGTTTCCGGAGCTTCCTTCATAGGGTATCAGAACTTGAGGTTTCAAATAGTCGTTGAGAGCTATCATAGCTATGTGCCAGAGCTCGCCATTTCATCTGCCTACTGGGGTACTCCGAGTCCAAACCCAGTATATGAAAATTCTCGGTATATTCCGTTAACTTTGAGTTTTCTCAACGAAGGACGCTATGATGTAGTTGGAGGTTTTGTTAACGTAAGCTCAGAATATTTAAGGACTATTAAAGGTTCGGAAACCCTACCGAGCAGGTTAACGCCCGGGTCTTCTGCATCTATCACCTTATACTTCGACGTAAATACTTCCGTTGAATCTATACCTATTGAAATCTCTGTGGACTACATTTTCGATGAATTCGGTACACATATGGAAGTAAGCCGCAGATTCGTAATAATTCTTCCAGTCGAAAAATACCCAGCTTCAGATAGTAAGCTTTCAATAGTCAACTATGGCTGGCAGAACAATTACAGTGTTTTCCCCAGAACAGATAATGCAACATATCAAGTGACTATTGCAAATCGAACGCCATTCTCCATAAGTGGTATAAACCTCATACTGAGGCTACCTAAAGGTATGACTTCAAACGGAGGGAGTGATGCCAATGCCTATGTTGAAGGACCCATAAGAAGTTTAAGCACTTTTTCCGCTTCATTTACAATCTCCGTCGGAGAAGTCCAGCCTGGAAAATATAGTGGGACTTTGATAGCGGATTTTATGATTTTATCTGGCGGGCCTGGAGTCAGATGTGTTGAAGAGTACAATTTATCTATAAATGTGCTTGATGATAGTCAAGCGGTTGAGTTTCTAGACAGTAGATGGTATGAGGGGGCGGTCGGACCCAATACCTATGGTGCACATTTGATTATCTCCATGAGAAACAACTACGTAGATAGTATGAGAGGCGTCGTTTTAGAATTGAATCTGCCTAATGGCATATTCAATTCGCATGACAACTCATCTTACGTTAAAGTTACTCCGATATCTGTAGGAGCCACTGGTCTGAATCTGCAGGGACAAATTTCAACTCTAGAGGAGCTCTTAAAAATCTACCAAACTGGAATGCCTCAAAGTTTTTCGAGGGGTGACTTTTTAATATTCACCATTAATGTTAATATATTTGATTTGAACGTTGGACAGTACATTGCCAAAGGCGGAGTCTCTTACGTGGATCAATGGGGTACTAGAAGGACGGTGAATATTTCAATTCCAATTACGATTCTAGGAGGGACGAAGTATGTCGAAGTTTATATGAACGGAAGCTTAAACGTGAAAAAACGTTTTACAAATGCGTCGTTAACATTAGTGAACGTGGGGAGTTCCCCAATGTATAATGTCTATGTAGCAATATTGCCATACCAAGGAGCCGCTATTCTAATACCATCTCCTTCGATGGTTTACGTTGAGTATATTGCTCCGAATAGTAAACATGAAATACCAATTACATTAGCGTACAATCCTCTGGGTTCAATAACACAGGCTGGAGGGACAGCTGTGATCACTTATGGTCCTGTTACATTTAGAATTTCGGTGATTTACAGAGATGCGAGCGGTACTCTTAAAAGTTTTAACAATACTGTGACTGTCATAGTCGAGCCATTTATAGACCTTCAGATAAGGGAAGTTAAAGCAACTGGGACGGCTTCGACTTCAACAGTTTCAGGTGTTGTTGTAAATTACGGTTCAGCTACAGCCTATAGAGTTGAGGCTAGCTTTATCGTCAACAATATAAGTAGGTCGACGATTGTTGGAGATGTAGACCCAGGTTCGGAAGTAGCCTTTAGAATAGATATCCCAGCTTATAATGAAACGGGAGTGCTACGGATAAGGTATTACAACATTTTCAATGAGTTAACCTCTATTGATACAATTGTAAGAATAGTTCTACGTGAAGAGGCTATTACACCAGCAGTCCAAGGTGGAGGAGTTGGTGTTGAAACTTGGATAATAGTAGTAGCTGTGACAATATTTTTGACCATTTCAGCACTCCTAATATACAGGTTTTTAAAAGTCCATTCAACTAGTAGAGTTCAACGGGATGCTCGATGAATCCATACATATTATTAGACTTCGTTAGATTATCGTTAAAGGCTTTAAGTGAGAGAAGGGCAAGGGCTCTTCTAACTACAGTTGGCATCTCTATAGGTCCCCTAGTGTTGGTCATGATGAGTTCCGTTGTAGGAGGGTATTCAGACTACATAGTTGAAAGAGTGACATCCCTTGGACAGAATGCGATAGCTATTTTTCCAAGCGAGAATTATAAGTTGGGTGATGAAGAGTTGCAATTCATAAGGTCCATACCAGAGGTTGCGCGAGCAGAGCCGTTTTATTCGACTCAAGGAATCCTTAAAAGAGGTACTGAAGAAGTGAGGGTTTCAATTTTCGCCATAGATTATACATTGCTCTTTGAGGCAATTGGAAGCCTGAAGATAAGCGAGGGGAAAATTCCACCTGAGACTGAGGTACTGTATTGTATAGTCGGCAGGAAAATAGCATTCAAAGATAGTGGTGAACAATATTTCACATTGGACGATGTTCTAACGGTAGACATTCCGAAAATAGAAGGTGGAAAGATAACTGGTAAGAAGAGTCTAAACATGGTTATAGGTGCAATCTTGGAAGAGTATGGCGGAGCATTGATAGCCGACCCCGATTCAACAATCTTTATAAGCCAAGAGGCTGGTAGAAGACTGCTCGGCATGAAGGATTGGTCGGGAATCTTTGTACTCGCCAGAGACCCGTCGTTTGTTAAGTCGATCGTCTCAACATTAAGAAATAAGTATGAGGATAAGTTGCGAGTTATAGCATTCAGCGCAATTGCCGAAACAATATCTAGTGTAACTGGTGCGATAAATTTCATAAACTTTTCAACATCACTCTCCGCTTTCGCCGTTGCAATAGCAGGCACTGCGGCTACGATGATAACGGCTGTCATGGAGAGGACCCGAGAGATAGGTGTGATGAAGGCCATAGGTTATACGAATGGTCAAATCTTACTCATGATACTCTTAGAGTCAATAATGATGAGTTTAATCGGAGGAATTGTTGGCATCTCTTTGGGAGTACTCGGTGCGCATATCCTATCTTCCAGAGGGTTTATTATAAGAGGAATAGGATTGACATTCGTAGTAAATCCAAAAATAACTTCAGAATTAATCGCACAGACGCTACTACTAACGGTTGCAGTGGGTTTAACTGGAGGAGCCCTACCTGCATATAGAGCATCTAAAATACCACCTATCGTTGCTTTAAGATACGAGTAGAATTCTGGTAAATTAAAGAGTTATTTTAAAGAGAAAATGAATGGAGGTATTGTCTTGTTTAAATGCCAACACCTATTAAACGTCGTATCTCCTTATCCATTCCCTCTTCTTCTTTAAATAGTAAAGATATGTTTGATACGAGACTTCCGGTGGACATCTATGGTCCACCATTGGTATATAGCCCCCCTCTTTAAGCAGCGGTGTGAGCCTTTCAAGTTCTTTGTCTATAGCATTGCCTCCTGCTATTAAAGCCATTTTATTTACACCACCCATGAGTAGAATTCTATGCCCGTATTCTTCTCTAAGCTCATGTATATTCGTGCAACGCGCCTCCAAAGGAAACATGCAGTTTATTCCTCCTTTAAGCCACCCGGGAACGAGACGGGTTATATCTCCATCGCAATCAACTATGTTAATTGTAACTCCATACTCTTTAAGAACATCCGTCACTTTCTTGTATCTTGGAACCATAAATTCTTCAAAATGGCGGACCGATATCAATGGACCCTTATTGTAACACATATCTTCCCACCAGGTTGCAAAGTCTACTTTAACGGTTCGTAAAGCTCTTCTAATAACAGCTATCCATAGATTGACTAAGGTATCCATCATCTCGGCAACCCAGTCTGGGTCTTTGTAAAAAGCGATAGATATCCCCTGGACGCCCATTAGATTTCTAAGCCATCCGTATAGACTGCCGATGCTAATTCCTAGTGGAGCTTCACGCTCTTTATACGTAGCCGCTATTTCATCCCAGTTTAGCGGGAAACGACCTGGCGTATTCGGGTCGAAGAATGGCTTTAGTTTCTCCCAATCATCCCTGGTTTTTAGAGGATATTTAATGTAATGGGGTGGAGAGGATGTACTTTTTGTAGCTAAGTATATGCCTCCCATTCCATCGTCAACTAAAACTCTGTCCTTTTCCTCTTTGATTATCCTGCTCGGTAGAGGAGGCCAAAATCCCGTTACTACTGGTAGCATATCTATGCAATCCCATCCTTCAAGTCCAAGATACAGTTCAACGTCTCTATTGGTTTTCACTTCAAATGGAAGACCTTCTCTATGCCATCTATCGATTGTTTCATTCCAATAACCGAACTCGTAATCTGGAACTCTATCGACTTCTTTAAACTGGAAAACCCTATGAAAACGCTCTAAGTGGTTCAAGGGTCACACCATTATAATGACTGTTAGGAAAAGCTAATAAAATCTACTCCAAATCTTAAAGAGAATATAACTGAAAATAAAATGTTATATACATAAGTAGAAAAGTATTTAAATAAGAGGAGGATCTGCTTTTACTGAGCTCCATGATGAGGGCGAGGGATGAATCGCTAATCGCCATGTTGGTCTTAATAGGTGTAACGCTCTATATAGGGTCTCAACTGTTCTCTGTTAAAGTTCAATGTGCGCCATACTATACAGTTTACGGTATAGTTGTGGATGAAGCTGGAGTGAAGCTAAGTGGTGTTTTAGTTCAAGTCTATAGTTCAAGCGGAGCATTCATTGACCAGAGTTCCACAGATTCAGATGGGTATTTTGCATTGATGTTAGAAAGCGGTCAGCAGTATAAACTCTGTTTTTCAAAAGCAGGTTATGCCAAGGTTGAAAAAACCATCAATGTTGTAGGTAATATGAACGTGAGCACCATTACTCTACCCAGAGCCTTAAAATTGTACTGCTCGGCCCTAAGATTGGTGGTGAGTTTAGGCAGTAAAATCACCATCCCATTCACGGTAAGCAATGAAGGAGATACCCTTGAAACAGTGGAGTTCATCGTGTATAAACCTAGCGACTGGTCTGCGAGGATTTTAGATCAGTATAACCACGAGATTACAGATATTTATCTACCACCCTCTAGTAAGCAGAATCTCCAGCTGGAGTTATGTACTCCTTCGACGGCATCTGTAGATACGGAGTATGGCATAGCGTTAGCAGCTATTGGAACGTTAAAATGTTATTTAACAATAACGGTATACGTCAAGCCGCCTGTTACAGTCTCTGGTAGACTGGTAGATGAAATGGGTAATGCTGTGGAAAATGCAATAGTAGACGTATATTCTTCCGATGGTTTCCTCGTTAAAAGCGCGACCAGTGGGATGGCTGGATATTTTACAATTGAATTAGGGTCATCTAATAGCTACATGCTTTATTTCTCAAAACCAGGCTATGTTAAATATACCAAAAGCATCATGCTGGGGGATGAAAACTTAGATTTAGGCGAAATAGTACTACAGAGGAAAATACAATTGTACAGTTCTACTCTAGAGCTAACAGTCGAACCTGGTAGGAGGCTATCCATTCCATTTACGATTAAAAACAGTGGAGAAGATTATGAAACAGTGAAACTTTCAACGGAAAACCCTGAAGATTGGATTATACGAACCTTAACTCAGAATAATAGAGAAGCCTCAAGGTTTATATTGTCACCCAAAGAAAATTTGAATCTCCAACTTGAAGTTACAGTACCGTCTACCGTTTCTATTGGAGAATATACACTTAGATTAATAGCCACCAATTCAATAAATTCCTCGCTAGAGTTCAAAGTTAAAATACAACCTCTAAGTGAAAACATTGTATTCTGCCAGTTTCCAGGAAAAACTGTCACGCCTGGGAATACCGCTAAATTTCAAGTGAAGATCAAGAACCCTACAGATGTGGAGCAGAGGTTCAGCATTTCCATTAATCCACGACCGCCAGGTTGGGGGATATCAGTTAAAAGCAGTAGCGGTGAAGCCATATCAGATATAATGTTGGATGGCGGTGGCTCCGCTGACTTAATTGTTGAAGTATCAACACCTTCAAACGTAAACGACGGAGAATACAACTTCCTATTCACAGCTAAATCTCAAACTATATCCGGAGAACTGCTTATACGGTTAATAGTAGAAAGACCAAAACCATGCATCGAGTTAACGGCAGTACCACCCTATCTTGACGTTTATGCGGGATCTAGCGCCCGATTTAAGATTAAAGTATCCAATACTGGAGGATATGACCAGCTACTGAATCTCACTGCTGAAGAAATACCTGATGGTTTAAGGGTTTGGTTTGAAGACGCAAATAAACAGGAGATTACGAGAATATATGTTGAAACTGGTAGCTCGAAAGAATTCTACGTAGCTGTTTCCACACCCAAGGAGTATAAGTTAGGCCTGTACAGTTTTACAGTCTCAGTAGCCGATCTAAACGTGAGAAGTACAACAGATTTAACTTTAAATGTAATAGGACTGTATAGGATCACTATAACCACTACAAACTTTTACACTTCGTTGAGCGTTGGAGGGGAAACGACATTTGATGTTACCGTTAAGAATGCTGGTACCCAAGAAATTACGAATGTTAGAGTCGTCGCTGTAACTGGAAGCATACCTGATGGATTTACTGTTGATGTTACGCCCAGTTATACGTCTTCTCTGAAGGCGGATGAAGACTACACGTTCACCGTAACTATTAAAACGGAGGCGGATGTTAATGCAGGTAATTACTACATCGATTTTAACGTTCTATCGGATCAAGCCGAATCTAAGACGTTTACATTGAGGGTTGAAGTTTTCCATGGAACGAGTTGGATCATCTACGGAGGAGCCCTCATCGTGGTTGCTGTAATCGGTTTATTAGTAGTATATAGGAAGATTGGAAGGAGGTGAAAACAGATGAGTTATGCGATTGAAACACACGATTTAACGAAGATCTATAAATCTGAGGGGAAGACTGTAGTAGCTGTAGACCATTTAAACCTAAAGGTTGAGAGAGGTTTGGTTTTCGGATTACTCGGTCCTAATGGTGCTGGAAAAACAACGCTAATTATGATGTTAACTGGGTTAACCCTTCCAACGAGTGGCTCGGGTAAAGTCCTCGGATACGACATAGTAAAAGAGTCATTGCAAATAAGGAGGAAAGTTGGGCTACTGCCAGATCCATTCGGCTTCTATGACCATCTTACGGCTGAGCAAAATCTAGAGTATATTGCGGCATTAAACGATATGCCTAAAGCTGAAAGGAGAAAACGCATTGAAGAAGTATTGACGACAGTTGGATTGTATGAGGTTAAGGATAGGAAGGTTGGAGGTTTTTCTAGGGGAATGAAGCAGAGGCTTGGAATAGCTCAAGCTCTAATTAAAGACCCTGAGCTTTTAATATTCGATGAACCTACCGCTGGATTAGACCCAGAGGGAGCTAGAGCTTTCAGAGAACAGGTTGCTAAACTCAGTAAAGAGGGGAAGACCATAATGCTCAGTACGCATCTGCTTTTTGAAGTGGGGCCTCTCTGTAACTTCATAGCTGTAATAAACCAAGGTAGATTGATAGTTCAGGGGAAGGTTAGAGAGCTCATAGAGAAAATGATGGCTGAAGAGGGCTATAAGATTCGTGTTAAAGTCGCCGGAAGTATACAGCCGCTGATCGCAAGTATAACACAGCTTAATGAAGTAAGTGAGGTTAAACGTGAAGACGACACAGTACTTATAAGAGCTAGTAGAGATATTAGGTCTGAGATAAGTAAGACTGCGTTAAGTCTTGGATTAGAGATTTCAACCCTCCAAATAGAAGAGCCGACATTGGAGGATCTATTTATGAAATATTATAAGGGGGAGGTGTAGAATATGCCTAGCACACTCACAGTAGCGTTAAAGGAATTTTCCGATATAGTGAAGGGGAGACGATTCATAGTACTGGTAATCGTCTTCGGTTTACTGCTCACGGTGGCTATAGCATCAGTCTATCTCACAGTAATGCAGAACATAAACATACCTGGGATTGCCATGCCTCGAGGTTTCTTAGGTAGAGCGGCGTATACACTAATCACGATGATGTCATATTTTGCACCAATAATAGGTTTAGCACTTGGTTTCGATGCTATATCGGGTGAGAAGGAGAAGGGTACGTTAAAGATCGTCCTCGCTCAACCTGTATACAGGGATATCGTTATAAACGGAAAATTCCTTGCAGCCCTTCTAGCAGCTTCTCTGGCAATACTTATAGCGTCTATCGTAAACATAGGAGGCGTTGCGTTTATCCTAGGTGTTACACCCACGGGTGAAGAAGTCGCTAGGCTAGTCTTATTCATGGCATTCTCCATACTCTTCGCTATGACGTACTACAGCATAGCAGTATTATTATCGACTATTTCGAAGAGGACTGCGCAAAGTATGATTATTGGAGTCGTATTGTGGGCAATCTTCACTTTTGTCATACCTATAATAGCCTCCTTAGTCGCCTTCACAATTAGACCAATCCGTATTGGCCAAAATATGACTAGAGAGGAGATGCAACGATTTATGGAGGAACTGAGAAGCCGTACAGCTATAACGGAAACTATAAACAGTTTCACACCAAACTACCACTTCAGCAGAATCGCATATTACATCCTGAATGTTTATACTGGAGCGGCCATTGGACCTAGAAATCCCATAGAGACTAGGAACATCTCCATAATGGAGGGGTTAACATTGGCATGGCCTAATATTCTGGTACTAGTGCTGGTTACAGCCATAGCATTCATTGCGTCATACACGATATTTATGCGGCAAGAAATACGATGAGGCGGTTGGTCTACCCTTTTTTGCATAATCCTCTACTTCTCGGTGAAATTTTAAGGGGAAAATCCAAGTAACGAGAGGTATTTATTCTTTTCCTCGAAACAATTATGGATACGGCTTCCACCAAATCTTAATACTGTGGTAAGAATGATACTTAACCCTAATGGTATGATTACCTTCTTAGGACATTAATCTACATCTAGACTTGATGCTCCAGAGAACCCAGTTTGAACTGGGGAGTGTAGAATCATTAACCAACTAACCGCTTATACGCTATAAACATCGTATAACGACCGTAATCGCGTTTTAATATGCAACGCTTTTTACGTCTATATTCCCGAAAGTATGTAACTCCTTAATTACAGCATACTGCAAATTTATACCTGTTATTCGAGTATAGATATTGAGGTTGAAAACCGATGGGTGAACGCGTAAGATTTGGATATGTGGGTTGCGGCTTTATGGCTCAGAAGGTGCATATTCCAAATTTCAAAAGTATACCTGAATGCGAATTTCTAGCTATAGCGGAAATTAGGGAAAAATTAGGGAGGAAAGTTCAAATGAGGTATGGAATTCCACGCTTCTATAGAAGCCATTTAGAGCTGGCCGACGACCCAGATATAGATGCAGTAGGTGTCTCAGCGCATTTCGCATTGCAGGGTGAAATAGCAAGAGACCTATTAAACGCTGGGAAGCACGTATTCATGGAGAAACCTATGGCGGTCTCAATCGAACAGGCTGAGAGAATACTTACTACAAGTAAAGCCAAAAAGAGCCGGCTAATGGTTGCCTATATGAAGCGTTATGATGCTGGAAATGAGCTAGTTAAAAACCTCATATCTAATTTTACCAAGACTAACGAACTTGGAAGAATAATCCTAGTTCGAAACCACGGTTTCTGCGGTGAATGGATATGCAACATAGATACACCTATGGAGACGACTGATGAAAAACCACCTGAACCTCCGATTATAAAGCCTAAATGGCTACCAGATGAATATCTAAATTCATATATAGGCTATCTACAACAGTACACGCATAACGTTAATCTGTTAAGATGGTTCCTCGACGCAGATGATAAAGTAGTCGTAAAATACGTAGACTTCGATGGAGATGGAATGACTGGCATAGTGATTTTTAACATGAATGGTATAAGAGCAACCATTGAATCTGGTCAAATGTCACACTATCGATGGGATGAGGTGACTGAAGTATACTTCCAACACGGCTGGATAAAGACTTGGGCACCTCCATTACTACTAAAGAATACTCCAGCTGAAGTAGAGGTGTATAAAGCTGGTGGAATCCAAGAGTTTATACGTCCTATACCTAAACCGATGTGGACATGGTCTTATAAACGAGAGGCAGAACACTTCATACATCGTATATTGAGTGGAGAGCCATTTCGCTCATCCGGCGAAGATGCTCTAATCGATGTTAGAGTTCTTGAGGATATTTACATTTTATATTTGAAGAGTAAAGGAGTACTTTAGAGGCGCTTACCCATAATTTATCTTACCTTTTCATGGATTAATAGTCATTTATTTTCCACTTCTGAATTTTCTTGAAAATCCTAATAAATCGTTCATGGTTTTACGATATCTCCATAGATTATTGTAAATCTCAAAAGCAGAATTTTTCTAGGCTTAGATATGGTACCTATAGGACATTTTAAGCCGTTTTGTAAAAAATCTTCGAAAACCTTAAAAGTGTAAAATTAGATTTTGCTTTTAAAAGTGAGTATGAGTTGGGATTAGACTTTATTTTTAGAAATTTTAGACCTCAGGACTTGGATGCAGTTATGCATATAAATTTAACGTGTCTACCCGAAAACTATACTCCTTCGTTCTACATGAGCCACTATGAAAGCTTTCCAAGAGCTTTCTTTGTCGCTGAAATAAACAATAGGGTTATAGGCTACGTGATGTCAAGAGTTGAGAGGGGGATGTCCAACCATAAACCGATAAGCATAGTTAAGAAAGGCCATATAATCTCTATAGCTGTTCTACCAGAGTATAGACGTAAAGGTGTTGGAAGATCACTTATGATAAACTCTCTGAAAGGACTTAAAGAATATGGCGCTGAGGAATGTTATCTCGAAGTCCGTGTTTCAAATACGCCAGCCATAAACCTATATAGAAGCTTAAACTTTGAAATTATCCGTGTAATTAAAGGGTATTACTTAAATGGAGAAGACGCCTACCTTATGAGCAGAAAATTGGACTCATTAGACATTTAACTCTTTTCTCTATCCTAGGTTAAGCGGTTGAAAATTGTTACTATCAATATTTAAATGAGGAAAATGCTTTTCAGACAGCGAAGGAGAGTATAGGTACATGTGAAACGCAACTGGATAACAGGTGTATATTTAGCTTTTATTTTTTCAAACTTAGGCTATTCACTATGGTATTCCCTACTCCCCATATACCTTAGAGGGCTTGGATTTGAAGCATGGCAGATAGGCTTTGTGTTTTCCCTTTTGAATTTAGCAACGAGTTTATCCTACTTAACGTTAGTCTCATTTTCAGAAATTGTTGGTAGAGGGAGAACACTTATCATAGGCTTCGGTATGTCAGCTGCAGTACTACTAGTATTGGCATTTATAAAAAATCCATTCTGCATAGTTGCTTTGATTATCTTATACAGTCTCCTAGGGGGTTTGAAGACGCCGGTGGGTGAAGCAACTATAGCAGACATGGGTAGAAGTTTAGGATTCTCGCTATCAATATTCTACCTAGCGACTACGGCAGCAAGTATAGTTGGTTCTGCTCTTTCAGGCTATCTGGCTATGTCTTTGGGTTTTTCGATGCTTTTCATAATAGCAGGGGTTTTAACGGTTTTCTCAGTGACATTTATAGTTTTCACGTATGATTACTCTAAGAGATACTCTAAAATATCAAGCCAAACTCTAAAAAGGTCCTTTGAAAACATAAGATTAATGCTCTCAGATAAAACCATGGTGAATTTTACTACTGCTTTGATTTTCCATAGTTTAGGTTTCTCCATGATAAATCCGTTGGTTCAGCTTTACGCTAAGGAGGTTTTAAACTTCGACGAGCAGAGTATAGGTATAGTAATGGCTATGTGGAATATGGGGCTTTTACTAGCACAAATACCATCAGGTGGACTTACAGACAGATTCGGAGGGATGGCAATGTTAGCTGCACATATAACTCTTTCATCTGCCTCTTGGATTTTCTACTGTCTATCGAAGACATGGGGTGAGACCATATTTTCAGCTTTCATACTTGGAGTTGTAGGGGCTTTAGATATGCCTGCTAGAAGAAGTGTAATAGTTCAGCTCAAGAGACATATTGACTCCGCCTCTATCATAGGATATATAGATGCTCTAACAAATTTGACTTTCACATTGGGCTCATCTTTGGGGGGAGTACTATGGAGCACTTTGGGGTATAGCATGCCATTCATAGTAGGATCGGTTGTAAATATGTTTGCTTTAATCCCACTCATAACTCTTATCTCATCGAGAAGAGAATACTCTAGTATTTAGGGGACTGGTATGGAGCTATTAATATGCGGTGGAAGCGTAGTTACAATGAGCGAAAAAGGCATAATTAGAGAGGGCGCTATATTAGTTGATGAAGATAGAATAATTGAAGTAGGTAAGTGTGAAGACGTTAAACGTAGAAGCCCGAGAGGCTGTGAAAAGTTAAATGCTAAAGGTAGAATTGTTCTGCCGGGACTTATAAATACACACCATCACTTAGCCATGAGTCTTCTTAGAGGGTATGCTGACGATATGCCTCTAAAAGAATGGCTTGAGGAAAAAATATGGCCTGTAGAGTCGCTTATGACTAGTAGAGATATTTACCTTGGTGCAAAGCTTACGGCAGTCGAATCTGCACTTGGGGGATGTACAACAGTGAATACCATGTACCACTATTCGACTGAATTTAATGAAGCTAAGGCAATAGCTGAAGTCGGTATTAGAGGAGTTGTTGGACATGTATGTTTCTCTTGGCGGAAAAATGAAGATCTGAAACTCACAAGATCGTTGGTTGAAATGTGGCACGGGGCTGAAAATGGTAGAATAAGGGTTAGCGTAGATCCACACGCTCCTTACACTGTAGATCCAAATTATATGGTTGAACTTTGGAATACTACATTAGAATTAAACGAAAAGTTTGGAGAGAAGGGATCGATTATATCGCATATACACTTGGCTGAGACCGTGGATGAAGCTGATAAAGTTAGAAGTATGTTCAACGTCGACGTGGGTAATGGGGTCGTAGAATACCTCGATAAACTTGGAGTTTTAAGTGGGTTAACGTTAGCCGCACACTGTGTCCATCTTTCAGAAAGAGATATAGCAATACTATCTCATAGGGGTGTTAAAGTTTCCCACAACCCTATTTCAAACCTCAAACTCGGCTCGGGTATAAGTCCAGTACCTAGGCTTTTAGAGGCTGGTGTAAAAGTCGGCCTTGGAACAGATAGTGTATGTTCAAACAATAGCTCCGATATGTTTGAAACTATAAAGTTTGCAGCTCTAATACATAAAGGTGTACATATGAACCCGTCTATTATGAGCGCCTGGAAGGTTTTACAGATGGCTACTATAGATGGAGCTAAAGCATTAAACTGGGATTGTGAGATAGGTTCTATAGAGCCTGGAAAGAAGGCAGATATAGTGGTGGTTAATGTTATGAAACCACATACAATACCTATGTACAGCGAGGTGAGCCATTTGGTCTACACGGTAAAGAGTAGCGATGTTGAAACAGTTATCGTAGATGGGAAGATTATCGTAGAGAATCGTGAGATCAAGACCGTTAAAATCGAGGAATTGATGGAGGAATTTTTAAAAGCCAGAGATAGTCTTATAGAGAGAGCTGGCGTGAAATAACCATAGCTAATGGCCGCTGACCTGTTTAGAAGTTCGATGAAATTGCTTGATTTTTGTTTAAAAATGGTGGAATTGACCGATTTTAAGTACAAATAAATAAATAAAAAAGTATATATTTTTGTACATCCACATGAATTTCTGATTCTCTTGAAGACGACGGTTTTCACAACTCCTAATTGTCCGAATTGTAAGCTCTTGAAAGACTTCCTAGAGAAATTGGGGATTTCATACGACGAGAAGAACTTACTAGATTTAGATGTTCAAACAGAACTTATAATGATGGATATATTTACTATGTCAGCACCCATTTTGAAAATAGGGAAACGTATACTAACATTTAAAGAGCTTTTCGAAGGAGGTAAATTGAATGAAAAATTGATAATTAACGTACTGGAGGCTGAGGAGAATGGTTGATGTTGTTAAACCTCTCCCAATGGTTAGGTCTTCCAGCGGACACTTTATCCCTTGGAATAGGCAGAATATCGTAAACTCTTTACTTAAAGAGACGAAGCTTGCAACTATGTTCTTCGGCGTTAGACCAATGACTGAAGAAGAGGCCGAATCCATAGCTTTAGAAGTCGAAGCAAAGATAAAAAGTATGGATTTAAAATTCATTTCAGGACCATTGATAAGAGAAATAGTTAACACGGTTCTCCTTGAGAAGGGCTCTTTCAACCCTCTATACCGGATATACCGTAATGTTTACACACGTGTTGGAACACCTGTATACGATGCATATGAAATAGACGTCGGAAAAGGATTTGAAGCAAAGGAAAACGCCAATCTCCAGCCCAACGCAGAAACATCGCATAAGAAGAAGGCTGATAAAACATCTAAAGAAGAGTACTTGCTTCTAATGCCGATAGAGCTTGCAGATGCGCATTTGAAAGGAGAAATACACATACACGATTTAGAATATTTTGGAACAAGACCCTTCTGCCAGGATTGGGATCTCAGATATTTCTTCTATTATGGTTTTATGCCCGATGGTATGGGTATTAAAACCTCTGTAGCCAGAGCCGCTCAAAGGGCTGAAGTTGCTGTTCTACATTCGGTCAAAGTTTTAGCAGCTGCTCAGACGAATTTCTCAGGTGGAGAAGGTTTCTATAACTATTTGGTCTTCCTTGCTCCATATGTACGCGGTTTGAATTACGATAACGTTAAACAACTTATGCAGATGATGTTTTACGAGCTAACCCAAATCTATGTAGCTAGAGGGGGGCAACCCGTTTTCTCGAATATTCAGATAACTCCCGGTGTTCCGAAACTTTGGGAAGACGTCCCTATAGTGGCTAGAGGAAGAATTGGACCTGATAAATATGGAGATTATGAAGATGAAGTTAGAATACTTTACAGAGCATTAAATGAAGTAGCACTTCAGGGTGACTACTGGGGCAAACCTTTCAATTTTCCAAAGCTTGAAAACGGTATAGTGCCTGAGCTTTTCAACAATGAATATGATGAAGAGTGGCTTTTAGCTCATAAAGTCGTTGCAAAATTTGGCTCACCATACTTCGATAATATGATACCTGAGTACAGGGGGTACGGTAAAGGTGTTTCATGTTACCAGTGTCTACCAGGTGATGAACTTGTTGTGGTTAGGAGAAATGGCTCTATCACCGCTCTTGAAGTCAGAGAAGTGAAAACAGAGGATGAAATACTATCGTGCTCTATGAATTCTTTCAACGTAGAGTTTTCAAGTCCGAAGTCTATGTTGATTAAACCATACAATGGCTACATGTACACGTTACAACTCGAAGGAGGTAGGAGGATAAGAGTTACAGAGGACCATCCAATACCTGTACTCAGAAATGGAAAACAAATAACAGTCCCAGCATGTGAGGTCAGACTTGGAGACGGTGTATTCATAGTATTAAAGTTTCCAAGAAATACAGTCAATGAAATTAACGTAGATGAAAGTATCTTATCGTCGAAAGCCAGATACAAACTCCCAGGGAATATAGCAGTTAATAGAGGATTTGCCGAGCTTCTAGGACTCTATTTAGCTAAGGGGGATGCTAAAAAAGTCCCTAGAGGAGGCATAGTTAGGTTTTCCTTTGGGAAACATGAAGGAGAGCTGGCTGGGTATGTTAAAAAGCTTTTAGAGGACATCTTTCACGTTAAAGCGCATATATGTGAGTTTAAGACGGCGATCGTCGTTCAAGCTGGTAGCATACAGTTGTATCGTTTTCTAGTTGAACAACTTAAAGTTGGACGCACTTCGTCAGAGAAGGATGTACCAACAATAGTATTTCAATTTCCAAATGACGCCATATGGGCGTTTCTAAAGGGTGTTTTCAAAGGCGATGGGGGGTTGTTTATGGGCAAAAACCAGCGGGGTTATAAGACATACAGTTTACAACTACGGCTGTCTTCTAAGAAGGCTTGTCAGAAAATAGTTCTCTTATCTGGATTTGTTGGTCTACCGTTAAACTATTATGAACATAGATACGGTATGAATAATAAGAAAATCTACGTATGTAGGTTAACCTCAAGAAGGGCTATCGAATGCTTTATGAGGGAGGAGCCAGTTGTAAAAGATTCTAGAATCACCTTAAAAGTTAAGAAAATTGACCGTGAGAAGTTTAATGGAATCGTCTACGATCCAGTTGAAATTAAGGGTAATCATTTCGTTAATGCTCTTGGAGTTATAACACATAATTGTTGTGCATATAATTTTGTCGATACTCCGGATGGCGACCCCGAGTTTGAAGAAAAACTATACTTTGTCGACGGTAAACATTTCAGTATGGGTTCTTGGCAGGTTGTCACTATAAACCTTCCGAGGGCAGCTTATAAATCTAAAGGTGAAGACGATAGGCTCTATGAGGAGGTTGAAAGACTTATGGATGCTTGCGTAGATGTATTCAAAACCAAGAATCAATGGATGACGCTGATGATTGAAAACAATAGAATACCATTTGCAACACAGAGGCCAAAAGATCCCGTTACGGGCAACCGGGGACCACCACCTGTGAATTTTGAAGAGCTGGTATGGACGATAGGAATAGTCGGAGTGAATGAAATGGTTCAATACCATACGGGATATCAACTTCATGAATCCGATGAGGCTGTTAAAGTGGCGGTTAGACTTATACTGGAGATGAAGAAGTATATTAAAGAACTCGAAGAGAAGAGTGGCTTTAAACTAGCATTAGCACGTACACCAGCTGAGTCTTGCGCCCAGAGATTGGCTGTCTGCGACTTAATAGACCCAGAGTTTAAAGACGCTGCTAGAAAAGTCGTTAAAGGCGATTTAGAGGCTACTGAGAGGCTCTTAACTATGGGTGAACGCGATGTACCTATTTACTACAGCAATGGTACCCATGTCTACGTAGGTGCTAGAATACCACTGTTGGAGAGGATGAGGATAGAGAACAAGTTCTTTCCGATTCTAAACGGAGGGAACATGTTCCACATTTGGCTGGGAGAAGCGACTTCAGACCCTGAGGCTCTTTATAAGTTTACTAAACGTATTGCATTTCAAACTCAAATAGGATATTTCGCATATACTAAAGACTTAACGATCTGTGAAGACTGCAATAGAGTTTCAGGTGGATTAAATTCCTACTGTTTAGAGTGCGGTTCGACGAGAGTTAGATGGTGGTCTAGAGTCACTGGATACTACCAGGAAGTCAAGGGCTGGAATAGAGCTAAAAGACATGAATTTTTTGAGAGATACAGAGTTTCAATAACCTAGCAGTATTTCTTTCTGGAGGCTTTTCCTGTGAATATCAAGGGATTTATCGATGTAAGCCTCATAGACTGGGATGGATATGTTGTCTCAGTAATTTGGACACCAGGTTGCAACTTCAGATGCCCATTTTGCTTTAATAAAACGCTGGTATTGAATCCAGAATCGCTACAGAATATTCCCGAGGAAACAATCCTAGATTTTCTTGAAGAAAATAAAAATATTCTCGACGGATTATGTATAACGGGTGGAGAGCCTACCATTCAAACAGATTTGGACTTATTCTGTTCCAAAGTTAAGAGGCTCGGTTTAAAGGTTAAATTGGATTCCAACGGTTCAAAACCAGAAGTCCTCAGAAGTCTAATTTTAAACAACCTCGTGGACTTTATCGCCCTAGATATTAAGGCACCCCTTAACCTAGAAAGCTATGAAAAAGCTTCTGGGGTACGATCTGAAGAATTGATTAAGAAGATTGTGGAGAGTATAAGACTCCTTATGACTTCAGGTGTAGATTATGAGTTCAGGACAACTATTGTACCGAGTTTGCACAGCGAGTTTGAAGTTGAGCAAATCTGTAAAGCCATAAGGGGGGCTAAAAAATATGTTTTACAAGCTTACAACCCTAGGGATCCTATTGATCCTAGGTTTAAAGACGTTGAAATACCTAGCCGAAGCTTTATGCTTCGACTAGCTGAAATAGCTTCAAAATATGTAGAGAAGGTATCTATTAGAGGGATATCTTAGGGCAGTATCCTTTCTGGATCTCTAGGTATTAAAGTAGCTTCTCTAATATTCTCGATTTTTAAAATGGTTGAGGTTAGTCTCTCAAGTCCAGTCCCAGACCCACCATGAGGTGGTACGCCACATTTGAAAAACTCTAGGTAGAAACTTAGGTCTTCAGGATTTAAGCCTTTCTCAATACACTGGTCAATTAGCCTATGATATCTATGCTCTCTTTGACCTCCTGTAGTTACTTCTAGACCGCTCCATATGAGGTCGAAAGACCTAGTCCAATCAGGCTCTTCTTCAATCCTCATCGTGTAAAATGGTCTAGGCTTCCAAGGGAACTCAGTTAAGAAGAACTGTTTATAACCGTATTCCCTCTCCACGATGTTTGAAAGTTTTCTCTCACCTTCTGGGTTTAAATCTTCCATGTAATCTGGTTTAAAGCCTTCAGATTCCAACAGTTTATAAGCTTCACGCATCGGTAATCTCAGTATTGGCGTTTTAATAGGTTGTACTTCAACATTCAATATCTCAAGTTCCTCTTTACACTTTTTCGAAACCACCTCACAGACTGAGCTAATCATCCCCTCGACAATCCTCATAACATCTTCGTCACTCTCTATGTAACTCATTTCAAAGTCTATGCTTACATATTCGCATAAGTGTCTAGGTGTGTGATGTTTTTCAGCTCTGAAGACAGGTCCTATTTCAAAGACTTTTTCAAAACCAGCCGCCATGAGCATTTGCTTATAGAATTGGGGGCTTTGGGCTAGGAAGACTTTTCTCCCGAAGTAATCTACGGGGAAGACGTTGGCACCAGACTCTGTTGCCTGAGCTACGAGTCTAGATGTGTGAACTTCTCTGAAGCCTCGCTCCCTGAAGAAATTATCTAAGGCTTCACAAATAGTACTTTGAATTTTAAATATGGCCGCTACTCTTGGATTTCTAAGGTCTAGAAATCTATACCTGAGCCTTTTGTCTAAACCCGTTTTAATTATGTCTGTTCTGTAGAATTCTATGGCCGGTTGTTCTACAGCTTCGCACAGGACTTCAACACGTCTAGGCTTTAGTTCCAACCCTAATTTAGCAATATCGCTTTGGAAGGCATAGCCTTCGACGGCAATGACGCTTTCACGTTTAATTTTCCTAAGCAACTCAAATACTTCATCTGGGACCGAGTCTTTCTTAGCGGTGATTTGTATGAGTCCTGAAGAGTCTCTCAGAATCACGAAAACTATATTTTTTAGATCTCTAACTTCATGTACGAAACCAGCTACCACTACATCTCCTTTGGCCTCTCTAATGGAAACCCGTCTCCTAAGATCGATCAAATCAAGCACACTCTTGACCCTTATACAATTTGACTTTTAACCGCTTCGCTTAATTTGTTTCAATATTGTCTTATAATGTTCTTCATCTAATACGCCTAATTGGTAGAGGATTTTTGAAGCCTCTGTTATGGTTAACAGACTGAAAAGCCTTATACCCGATTTATCAAGAGCCTCTTTTCCACCCTCTTCT
The DNA here is from genome assembly GCA_038870975.1 of Bathyarchaeia archaeon. Classification (GTDB taxonomy): domain Archaea; phylum Thermoproteota; class CALKCG01; order B24; family B24; genus DTBU01. Next base: position 219,518 of record JAVZJD010000001.1, read on the forward strand.
CTATCTATTAAGACCACCGCTTTATCTACAATACCACCTTCAGCTCTAACTATAGATGCTGCTCTGAGGATACTTTTACCCGTTGTTATAAGGTCATCTATAAAAATGACCCTATCTCCAGAATTCAAAACTCCTTCTATGTTTCTACCTGTGCCGTGGGCCTTTGCTTCTTCTCTCACATAGAGAAATGGCTTTTCAACCCTGAAGGCTATGACAGAAGCGAAAGGTATACCGGCTGTAGGTATGCCAGCTATTCTATCAAAGTTGTCTAGGCCTATACTTTCCTCGACCATCCTCACGTATATGTCACTTATTTTTTTAAATGCTTCAACATGACTTGGTATAAGCCTTAGATCGATATAGTATGGACTTATTTTACCACTTGTAAGTTTGAAAACTCCAAACTTCAAAGCTCCAAGTCTAACCAGTACATTGCAGACATATTCTTTGGCTTCGATCTTCCAGCTCAACGTTATCAAACTAGAAGATAGCTAGAAATACTAAATAAACTTAGTACCTTCTTTAGCATCTCAAAGACCATGATGCCCCTAGACTTCAGATAGTGTGGGAAAAAGAAGTTTAGAATGCTGTATTAAATGCATTTGACGGTCATTAAATTAGACTTTTCAGGTATTTTACACACTTTGGAAGTTCTTTTTCTGGGTCTCCTGGAATTCCACATTCAAGAGCCATATAGTTCTTATAACCTATTTTCTTCAACGCGGCAAAACTAGATTTGAAGTCTGTATGCCCGTATCCTGGTAATAGACGGTTACTATCTGCTAGATGTACATGGAGTATGTATCCAGCTGCATCCTCAATACTCCTAGCCAAATCAGCTTCCTCGATGTTCATGTGAAAGAAGTCAGCCATTATCTTCACATAGTCTCTCCCAGAGGCTTTACATATGTCAACTGCCTGTTGAAGCCTATTGATGAAGTGGGTTTCGTAACGATTTAAAGGCTCTAAAAGGATATAAGAACCGACTTCTTCAGCGTAATCACCAAGTATCTTACATTCTTCTATTAAAACCTGCCTCTCGATATCCCTGACATTCGGATACCACGGATATAAATCTGAGATTTTAGGTCCATTAAATGTCGGTACAGTTATAACACCAACACCTCCAAGCTCGGCACAAAGCCTAAGTCTCTCCTTTAACCCCTCAATAGCAATCTCCCGCGTCCGACGGTCAGCTCCTAATAAATCTCCACCATATCCTGCGCAGACGGTTGAAAGTCTAACCTTTGAAGTACTTAACGCATCTTTGACTTCCTTAAGTCTCTGAGGTAAGTCACTCCCCCATACTTCTAAACCCTCAAAGCCATATACTTCTATCTTAGCAAGCTTTTCAATTAATGTTTTGCCTGGAGCTAAATTCTCCTGAATAGCCAACTTCATATTAACACCATAACTTAATTAAAAGCAGGGATTTATTTAAAATAAACTAAATATACTTCCATACGTACCATCATTTCAACAATTGGACACCAACATGTTAGAATATTTGGAGCGGGTTAGGAGATACTCTCGTGCACATCCATCACCTATATAAATAAAATCTGCTTTTTTAAGACATTCCCACAGTTTTTCAAATGAGGGGGCAAAATTTCCATAAAATAGAATTAAAACCTAGATCATCTCCCCAGTTTTGTGAATAAAATTGTATGACTTATCTCTTGACTGGGTATCTTCCGTATTTTTCAGCTACGATATACATGGTTAATGCGTTTTCAGGAGGTACATACCTGGTTAATACGTTTGTTGTACTCAATATGTACCCTCCTCCTGGTGCTATTTCCCTTATCAATCTTTTAACCTCCGCTTTAACTTCTTCCGACGCCCCTAAGGGGAGTAGGTAGTCTAAGTCTAGGTTACCCATTAGGCATATGCGGTCTCCCCACTTCATCTTTATGGAAACTATATCTACACCAGCATTGGGTTGTAGGCTGTGCAACCCATCAAATCCCATATTTACAATAGCCTCTAAAAGGGGTGTTACATTTCCATCGCAGTGGAATACAATAGGTAAACTGAGCTTATGAGCCAATTTCACTTCTTGAGCTAGATATGGGAATACGAACTCCCGTAGGTGGTTTAGAGATATGAATGGACCTTTATCGTAGGCTAGATCGTCGCCTAGAAGTATTACATGCGCACCTGAGTCTGCATACAGCTTTATAACCTCTAGCTCGAATCTACATACCTCTTCAACCACTCTTCTGAGCAAATGCGGATGCTTATATAGTGCTTTCACGTAGTTTTCCAAGCCCATTAACGGGTATACCGAATCAAAAGCCCCACCCACTTGAGCGAAAACACAGAAATCTGTCCTTTCAGACCATAATCTGACGCTATCTGCTTTGTACAATGAAATATCTGGCATCTTGAAATCTTTAAAATCCTCAGGATTTGCGAGTCCATGCTTTAAATATGTTCTCGTCTTTCCACTTTCCACCCATTCATTGCCAAAATAGTCTCTGTATACTGGATAGCCTTTCTCAGTTTTACCGATTACCTCAACTTTAGGTCCACCATTAAGCCCCACGTTTACTAAATCCATCTTCAACAGCTTTCTCACTTTAATATGCGCTTCAAACCAGTTTCTCAACGGTTCATTCAAAAGGGCGGATACGAGTTCATCGTGTATTTGAAGCTCACCCTTTGGTACTTTATCTGGTTCCTCAATACTTAAAGCCTTATAAACTCTCTCAACCTTATCCATTCAATTCATCACGATAGTCGAATTCTAAAATATGACGTTCTTAAACATTATGTTCTCACAGCCTCTGGGGAGATTTATGTTACGAGACGGTTTAAAATACAAATCGTGGCTTTATCAGTATTCTTGGTTTATTCGACTGACTTCTATTGCTATTAGCCTGCATCTGAGGGAAAAATGAAGGGGGCTTTTGAATCCTATCCACCATAGAAAGACTTCGTAAATTCCATCATAAGCTTAAGCAGACAACAGATAAAAGCCCACTACTACTCAAGATTTTTTTTAACATCAACGAGTATTATTAGACTAAATAGTGTAGAAACCAAGAACATAACCATTCTTTACCCAATTCCAGACTGGAATACGCATAAAATACCCCCTAACATTTTTAAATAACGTTTTTCATAGTCAAAAACAGTGCCGGGGTAGCTCAGCGGGCTAGAGCGCCAGACTCATAATCTGGAGAACCCCGAAGCCCAGGGTCCAGAAGCCGAGGGTTCGAAACCCTCCCCCGGCATCATCATATACTTCTGGATGAGCCTACTACGCTCCCAAGTGATCGCATCCTCTTCCTGAGGGGTAAGAAACCTACGCTAGCATACGTATTTGAAAATAGCCTCTATCGTTGAGCTGTCTTTTAAGGTTTCCGGCAGTTTTGCAGATTCATTCTTCCTCCTTTAAACTCCCGATTCGTTGTAAGTGGGTGAACGTATTCTTGATACTCCTATATCCAACGCCTTCATAAAAAGGAGCATACTTTCTGCGTTATTTATATCCATTATAACTTTACTTGCAACTTAGAACAGCGTCTCTAATGGCTCTATGGCTTTCCACTATTGGCGCAGCCGTGTTAACAATATATGTTTCCAATGATTGGAAGAATTCTCTGAAGAATTTTCGTCTTATTCTTGCTTTACGTTCGTCTTTCACAAGCAGATGCGGATTGCAAAAGTCGACGGATTCTACGTAGCGCAATGCTTCATCTGATGAAAGTCTATCGATTATCAACTTATCTTCTGGATCTCGCTTGAGTAGTATAGCCTTCCTTAGGGTTGTCATAGGTAGGATTTTCTCTTTCCCAACAATCCATCTTATGTTTACAACAGCCCTACCCATGGAGTCAAACTCCGCCCTATCCACAAGCTTTTGATACTCGTTCCAAACATTAGCAATATCTGCCTGAATATAGAAGTTCTTCTCAGAGGCGAATGCCACGGCTCTATTACCCATCAAGCGGACAAAGAACCAGTCATCTGAGACTACTCGTATACCTTCAAGCCTCAGAAGCCCATACGTATGCGTAGTCTTACCTGTCCCCGATGGAGCGATTAAACACACACCCTGCCCATCTATATCTACACATGCACCATGAACGGAGTTTATGTTATGCTCGTCTTCGAGTATATCTCCCGCAATACTCAAAGCTATAGATTTAATCCAACCATAATAATCTATATTGATTAGAAACGCCGTCTTGGAAAGCTGGTCGTATAGAACCTGCTGCCTTTCACCAACATCATCTGTAACCACTAGTCTTCCATGGGAACGGATGCTTGCCGACATTGGATAGAAGCTTTCTTCCCAGCGTTCTTTCACATACCTTATATCTGTTAAGAGCTTAATGCAACATCCATATACATCTGCCTTCTCCTCATAAAGGAAGCGCTCGCCATATTTCCCCATCAACGCATCTTTCTCTTCAATAGAAATCAACTTAACCTCATACTTCAACCTTAAACCTCCAATGAACCTGCATAGATTTATAGTTTTTTAGTTTAAAAACTCTTAAAGACGAACTCATCGTCCAAGTATGTAATAATCATTCTCAAAAGAACGGTAATAACGTTTCAACCTATAAAGAAAACATCCAAAAACAGTTAAATCTGGAAAATGGAGCATTATGTGGAATTTCACACATGCGTTGAGTACTCGAAATTCTCCTAACACCATAAATTGTTTCCCTCTTTCTTTCCTTATCTTAGTTAGAAAAGAAAGATTAACGATTACCTTAGCCGTTGTTTACAGGGGCTACTGGTTGCGTAAAAAGGTATTTTCCTCTTTGAAAGAATAGAATAAGGGGATAGAAGCTGATTAATAGATGTACACGTCCATATACCTTTTTCAGGACTTGATGATATTGAAGTGACATTTGAGAAGTTAGTGAGAGCTACCGAAAGAGCTGGCATCGATAAGCAGGTTGTTCTAGATCTCTCCAGCAATAATGAGTATGTTAAGGAGCTGGTGGATAAATATCGACAAATTAATAGGGTTTGCTAGAGGCTCTTGTACAGATCCCAACACGACAACAATTATAGAGAGATTCATAAGAGAATATGGCTTTAAAGGGGTGAAAATTCATGCCGAGCCAAACTGGCCTTTGTCAGGTTTACTTAGCACCCGTGCTATTTTATCATCAAACTCTTAAATAGTTGAGAGAATTTAACTAAATACTATGAATATGGGAAAGGAATTGAGTTTAACGTTGATCATCGTAGTGTTTTTGGCTTTAGGCAACATAGACCCTTGCTTAGCTGAAAATGGTGTTGATCTATCATCGTTAATTTCAGAGATGATGTCCAATCCAATAGTACTCGCATCTTTCGCCGTAAAGTTTAGTCTAGGCTTAGCCTTAGGCTACTTTTCAGCTAAAGTGTTCAAATATATTCTAGCTTTAGTGGCTATTGCGTTAATAGGACTACTTCTCGACTTATGGCAACTCGGCGGACTAGGAGAGTTCTTCTCAAAGACGGGTTTAGACTGGCAGAAGACCTACTCTCTAATTCAAACAATCATATCTGCATTAGGAGTACTGACGATTCTTCCAATAGGTGTGGGTTTTTTAATAGGGGTTATAATAGCAGTAAAACGTTGACTGCTATGGAGGTTGGAACTATTTAAGATGGATTTTCTCTTATAATAGTCAGAAATTTGTAAAAAAGGTTTATTTTTCTCATGTAGATTGACTAATCTACGTTAATGGCGTCTCCAATGAGTCTTAGAGAGTCTTGCGGTGTCTTCTCTTTTTCATCCAATTCAGACGCTGTGAACGTTTCACCGATGATATTTAGCGGTCTCTTAGCCTTACAACATAGAGGCCAAGAGTCGGCTGGAATATCTGTAGTTAAAAACGGAAAAATATTAACATTTAAAGGCCTAGGTCTTGTAATAGAGGTTTTTAACTGGAATATCATGCAGAGTTTGAGTGCCCCGATTGGAATAGGACATGTACGGTATTCAACTTATGGCTCTTCAGACCTCATCAATGCACAGCCAATGGAATTTAATTCAAAACCTAAGTTTGCCCTATGCTTTAACGGTACGATAGCTAATTATGAAGAGCTTAGAACCGAGCTTGAACGCGAAGGCTACACATTTAAAACAACGTCAGATGCAGAAGTTATGGGATTTCTAATATCTAAAGCTCTCAAACGTAGTTTAAGCCTAACCGACGCTATTGCACAGGCGATGGAGAGACTGAAGGGTGCTTATTCAGCACTCCTACTGGCTGAAGATGGGACAATAACGGCTTTTAGAGACCCGTATGGATTTAGACCATTATGCCTGGGATATTTGAAGGACTTAGAGGCATACGTATTTTCATCTGAAACATCTGGGTTAGATTCAGTAGATGCAACTTTTATTGAGGATGTACAGCCTGGATCTATAAATGTTTTAAAAGGTGGGGAAGTGACACGGCTAAAAGTGTATTCAAGTAATCATGCTCACTGCATGTTTGAATGGGTGTATTTTTCACGTCAAGATTCAGTAGTAGAAGGGGTAGATGTTTTCAGCGTGAGATGGAAACTTGGGGAGAAGTTGGCCGAGCTTAATCCAGTAGAGGCCGACTATGTGGTTCCAGTTCCAGAGACTAGTAGAATAGCTGCTCTAGGTTTTTCATCGAAATCAGGTATACCTATAATGGAGGGGTTTGGCGTTAATAGATATGCTCTCCGAACATTTATAATGCCTAGAGATAGAGGATATTTCGCAAGACTTAAATTGAACCCTCTGAAGCGGGTTTTAGAAGGCAAGCGTATAATCCTCATAGATGATAGTATCGTAAGAGGAACCACTTCTAGAGCAATAGCCTCAATGCTTAGAAAAGTTGGAGTTAAAGAAGTACATCTTAGAATAACGTGCCCACCTTTAATTGCACCATGCTATATGGGAGTTGATTTTCCGACGTTCGAAGAGCTTATTGCCTATAAGAGGGGGGTAGAAGACGTTAGAAAGCTTATAGGCGTCGACAGTTTAACATACATGACAATCGACTATTTAGTTGAGGCTATAGGTCTACCTAGGAACGAGCTTTGTTTAGCATGTCTAACTGGCGAATACCCCGAGGAAATCGAACAGTTTTTGAGAAAAGAGGCGATTAAAAGATGAGCGGTGTAATCGGAATATTTGCATTCGATGAAAATTGGCCTGTCTCCAGGTTTCTATATTATGGCCTCATGGGTTTGCAACATAGAGGTCAAGAATCCACAGGTATCGTAACGCTTCAGCATAATAGGTTTTATAGAAGACTCTGTAAAGGATTGGCTGAAGAGTCTTTTAAAGAGGAAGATCTTAATGAGCTTAAGGGTAATGTTGGATGCGGCTCGGTCTCGACAAGTTCAGATATATTGCAACCTATCTTAGTAAAGGAAAGTGATAAAAGTATAGTGTTAGCGTTTTCAGGAGCTATAATAAATGGCAGTCTTGAAGACTTTGCTTCAACACTTCTCAAGGAATACTTAAGAAGTGATCTCGATCAAGCCGCTTTGACCGTTATGGAGAAGTTCAAAGGAGGATACAGTTTTATAGCTTTAACAGATTGTGGGAAAATGGTTTCTGGAAGAGACCCTATGGGCATTAGACCACTTTGCGTCGGAGGATTGGGGTTTGACTTAGCTGTTTTTGCATCAGAATCTTCGGCATTAGACGTTATAGGCTCCGACTTATCTAGGGAGGTTGAACCTGGAGAGATTATAACAGTTGAATTATTCAGCGTGAAGAAGGCTTCCCTACATTCCTGTAGTAGAACAGCATACTGTAGTTTTGAATACGTATATTATGCGAGACCGGACTCAATAGTGAACGGTATACCAGTGTATGATGTGAGGAGGCGTATTGGATTGGCTCTCGCCAGAGAAGAATCAGTTGAGGCAGATGTAGTCATAGGTGTTCCCGAAACGGCTATACCATTTGCGATGGCTTATTCACAGGCTACGGGTATACCTGTGGAGATGGGATTCGTTAGAACAGGCAGGTCTATTAGAACGGCTATAAAACCGACACAATTCGAAAGGCTGGTAGGTGTTCAGCTAAAACTCAATCCGATACAAGCAAGTGTGAGAGGTAGACGCGTCATCCTAATAGATGATAGCGTCGTTAGAGGAACTACTCTTAGGAATACTGTTTATCTTCTTAGAAAGAAGGGAGCTAAAGAAGTCCATGTGAAAATTGGAAGCCCACCTATAGTCGCAAGATGCCCATATGGAGCAACCGTACCACCCGAAGACGAACTCATAGGTAGAGCATTAACGTCTGATGAAATAGCCCAAGTTATAGGAGCCGATAGTTTCAGTTATTTGAGTATGAATGGACTCCTCAATGCCATTGGACTCCCCAGAGAGAAACTGTGTTTAGGATGTTTTACAGGAGAATACCCCGTTTAGTTTTTACAAAAACTAATCAATAAAGATTAAAGGTATGCTTATTCTTGCACTAATATGTGCAATTAGAAGGTGAATTGTAGTGAAGGTCTTAGTTGTTGGCGATGGCTCAAGAGAACAGGCCATAGCTGAGGCTTTTTCCAGAAGCACCAAACAGCCGAGGATGTATGCGATAATGAAACTTATAAACCCGGGTATAGCGAGAGTCTGCAACTCTACTGGCGGAGGATTCAAAAGGGGAGACCCGACAGACCCCGTGCAAGTTGCCAATTACGCCGAAAGTCTTAATGTTGATTTTGTATTTGTAGGTCCTGAAGAGCCGTTGTTCCACGGTGTGGCAGATGAGGTTGAACGGAGAGGTATATGCTGTATAGGAGCAAAGAAAGCCTTAGCGGAGATAGAGATGTCTAAGGCTTTCATGAGACGTTTAATGTGGAAGTATGAAGTGCCAGGTAGGCTTCGATTCAAAGCATTTAAAAATATTGAGGATGCGTTAGCCTATATAAACGAGTACGCTGAGAGTTTAGCTATAAAACCAGCTCGACAGGCCGGAGGAAAGGGTGTTAAAGTTATAGCGGATCTTCAAGCATATCTCTCCAAAGAAAAGAGGGATGTTAAAGCTAAACATGCTATCGCAGTGTTTGAAAAGTATATGAGTGAGTATTCTGACATTGAAGACCGTATACTTATAGAGGAGAAGGTTGAAGGCCCAGAGTACACACTACACTGTTTTTCCGATGGTAAAACTGTTCTGCCAATGCCTTTAGTTCAAGATAATAAACACGCTTTCAATGAAGATATAGGTCCCGAAACTGGTGGAATGGGCTCTATAAAGGGTAGGGGATTAACCCTTCCATTCATAACTATGGATGAATACAACCGTTCAGTAGAGATAGTGAAGAGACTTGTTGAAGCCGTCCAGAGAGAGTCCGATGAAGAGTATAGAGGCGTCATAGCTGGACAGATGATGTTAACTGACAAGTGGGGTCCAACGATTATAGAAATGTATAGCCGTTTTGGGCAACCTGAAGGTGAAAATATTCTACCGCTTCTTGAAACAGACATCGTTGAAATTTGCGAAGCCATAGCAAGTCAAAGCTTGGCTAAAGTAAAGCTCAAATTTAGAGAAGAGGCCACTGTGATAAAGTGTTTAGCACCGAGGGGATATCCAGACCATAGGGATCTCGCTAAGGGTCATCCAATATGGATTGATGAAAAAAACATCGAAAAAATGGGAGGGAAAGTTTTCTGGAGTTCAGTAGATACTGTTAATGGGTCATATCTTACAGGCGGCTCTAGAGCATGTGAGATCTACGCAGAAGCTGAAACGATAGAAGAGGCTTCTCAAATCGTAGAGAAGTGTATACCTTACGTGAGACTTTTAGATGGATGGGAATTATTTTACAGGAGCGATATAGGTAGTCCCAGTCTTCTTGAGAAACGGAGGAAACTGGCTGAAATCGTTAGAGAAATCTATCAGTATAGGGAGAAGAAGAATATACTAGGTAAGACTATAGATTGGATTCCAGGTAGAGGAAAGATAGAGGTGTAGAGCATATGAGCTTTTTAAGAAAACTAGATATTGTTGAGAAGATAGACCCAGAAATAGCTCAACTCGTATTAAGAGAGTTGGATAGGCAGGTTTATGGATTGGATCTGATAGCCTCTGAAAATTATGCCGATGAAGCAGTGATACAAGTTCAAGCATCGGTTTTGACTAATAAATACGCAGAGGGTTACCCAGGTAAAAGGTACTATAGCGGATGTGAAATATATGACCGGATAGAAAGTATAGCTGTAGAAAGAGCCAAAAGACTCTTTAACGCCGAACATGCAAATGTACAACCACACTCTGGCTCACAGGCAAACCTAGCCGTTTACTTGGCGTTTTTGAAGCCTGGAGACACTGTTTTAGCTATGGATCTTGCTCAGGGAGGGCATCTTACACACGGTAGTCCCATAAATTTCTCGGGGATGATTTACAAGTTTGTACATTATGGTGTAGATAGGACTACGGAGCTCATAGATTATGATCGAGTTGAAAAACTGGCCTTAGAGTATAAACCTAAGATGGTGGTTGCTGGTGCAAGTGCATATCCAAGAGAGATAGACTTTAAAAGGTTTAGGGAGATATGTGATGAAGTTGGAGCATACCTCTTAGTAGATATGGCTCATATAGCTGGCTTAATAGCAGCTGGCCTACATATGAGCCCTGTTCCCTACGCAGATTTCGTAACAAGTACAACGCAGAAGACACTTAAAGGCCCTAGAGGGGGATTTATACTTTGCCGTAAAGAGTACGCTGAAGCCATAGATAGAGCAGTATTTCCAGGTACACAAAGCGGCCCACTTATGCACATAATAGCAGCTAAAGCAGTAGCCTTCAAGCTGGCTTCTACAGAAGAATTTAAAGAGTATCAGCGCCTGATAGTTAGAGACTCTAAGGCTTTGGCCACATCATTGGACAGTAGGGGGTATAGAATTGTAAGCGGTGGAACGGATAACCATCTTCTGCTTTTGGACCTTAGAGGGGTGGGGATTACAGGTAGGACAGCTCAGGATGTACTTGAAAAAGTTCGGATTTATGTAAATAAGAACTTAGTACCTTATGACGAAAAACCGCCGTATATAACAAGCGGTATTAGGCTCGGAACACCATGCGTAGCTGCCAGAGGTATGAGAGAATCAGAGATGGATGTTATAGCTAGGTTTATAGACACTGCTTTAAAAAATAGACGTGATAGTCTTACACTGAAGAAGATTGAGGAGGAAGTTGTCGAACTCTGCAGAGAGTTTCCCATATACGGGGATTAGCCTTGAACAGACCTATAATCATGGATGGTAAATCATTATCATTAACTTTTATTGAGAAGTTTAAAGTGGAAATATCGCACTTAGCCGATGCTGATATAATTCCCAGTTTATCTATAATTATGGTTGGTGAAGACCCTGCTTCAAAAATCTTCGTTAGGAATAAGCTACGCCTTTGCGAAAACATTGGCGTAAATGCAAAAGTCTTGGCTAAGCCGAGCAACATAAGTGAGGAAGAACTATTGAAGGTTATAAAAGACCTTAACGAAGATGAAAAAGTTCATGGAATATTAGTTCAACTTCCGCTTCCACCGCATATAAACATATCTAGAATTTTAGCGGCTATAGAACCTTCTAAAGATATAGATGGATTAACTCCTCTAAACTTAGGTAGACTTATGCATGGTGATGAAACTTTAGCACCATGTGGTGCTAAAGCTGTTATGGAAATTCTAACAGCATATAGAGTCGATCTTGAAGGCCTCAATGTCTGCATTGTAAGCAATAGCATACTAGTTGGCAAACCTCTGGCAATAATGGCGACGAACAGATTTGCCACCGTAACAGTATGCCATGTAAAAACAAAGAATCTAAAAGAGTACACATCGACTGCGGACGTTCTAATTTCAGCTACAGGAGCCCCACACATCATCAAACCAGATATGGTTAAGGAGGGGGCTATTGTTGTAGATGTGGGAATAGCGAAATTAGGTGGAAAAACTGTTGGTGATGTAGACTTTGAAAACGTTAAAAATCGGGCATCTATGATAACTCCTGTGCCAGGTGGGGTTGGACCTATGACAGTAGTAATGGTGATTGCGAACCTTTTAAATGCAGTAAAGCTTCAGAAGTGTTTAGTATGAGCTACGGTAACGTAGATACGACATATATATTCCAACCTGTGAAGGATAGACCGATAAGGCTTATTGTGCTCGGATCAACTAGAGGAACAGACCTACAGGCAATAATAGATGCTATAACATCAGGTACTCTTAATGCTGAAGTGGTTTGCGTCATAAGTGATAGGAAGAACGCATACATCCTTGAAAGAGCTAGACAAAATGGGATTGAAGCCCTATTTATAAATCCTAAAGGTCTAACTAGAGAAGAATATGATAAGTTGATTATGGACGAGATTGAAAAACGTTCCCCAGTAGATCTTATACTTTTAATCGGGTATATGCGGATACTTAGTAGCCAATTCGTCAGAAAATACCGATGGCGGATAGTTAACATCCACCCGTCGCTCCTGCCAGCTTTTGCGGGAGGTATGGATCTTGATGTACATAAGGCAGTCTTAGATTATGGTGTTAAAGTTACAGGATGTACTCTACATTTTGTTGATGAAGGCGTAGATACAGGGCCGATTATTCTTCAAAAGCCAGTTATGGTCGATGAGAGTGACACGCCTGAAACACTTAAAACTAAAGTGCAGAAGGCGGAACAGGAGATTATCCTCGAAGCCATAAAGCTTTTTCAGCAAGGATTAATTAAAGTAGAGGGTAGGCGTGTGAGAATACTTAGAGACAGGATCTCATTTGAGCAATTATAATGAGGTTACAGAATACATATACAATCTCAAAAGGCTCGGGTCTAAGTTAGACCTTAGAAACATTCGGAGACTTCTAAAATTAATAGGGAACCCCCAAAATTCGTTTAGATCTATACTTGTTGGAGGGACAAACGGTAAGGGTTCAACAGCCACGATGATAGCATCCATACTTATGGAAGAGGGATTTAGAGTCGGCTTGTTCACCAAGCCGCATCTCTCGAGCTACACAGAAAGATTTACTGTTAACGGTGTATCAATATCTGAGGGAGACGTTGTTAGAATATTCTATGAGCTTAAACCATACATGGAAAGAATGTCTCTATGTAAACGATATAGACATCCGAGTTTCTTCGAAGCAACAGTAGCTTTGGCGTTTAAGTATTTCTGTGAACAGAATGTAGATTTTGCTGTTGTTGAAGTAGGATTAGGAGGCCGATTAGATGCCACGAATGTTTTGAACCCCTTGGTTTCGGTGATAACAAACGTTCATCTTGAACATACCAAAATCCTCGGAGATACCATTGATAAGATAGCTTGGGAGAAAGCTCATATAATAAAGTCTAACGGATTAGCTATAACAGCGACTGATAGGGAGGAGGCGTTTAGCGTCATAAGTAAAATCGCCCGGAGGAGGAGAGCAAGACTTTTCCGAGTCGGCTCAGATCTAACATTCAACATAAAGAGAGCAGATTTAAATGGAGAAAAATTTGATGTTAAAGGTTTAACAACGTATTACAAAGACCTAGAGGTAAAAATGTTAGGGCTCCACCAGGTTGTTAACGGTACACTTGCTGTTGGAGCTGTCGAGCTATTAGAACTTAGAGGTTTAGACGTGTCTGAGAACGCTATCAGAAGAGGACTTAAAAGGGCTTTTATACCCGGAAGGTTTGAAGTCGTTCAGAAAAACCCTATGGTAATATTAGACTGCGCTAAAGATCCAGTAGCCGCATCGACTTTTAAAAGTGAATTTATGCGGTTATTTAACGGTAAAAAAGCTATTCTTGTCGTAAGTATATCATCTGATAAGGACTATAGAAGCATGATGAGAGAGTTCTGTAGTTTCTCTGAAGTTATTATTACCTGTAAACATAAAGTCATGGAGAGGGGATTAAACCCTGATATTTTAGCTTCAGAGGCGGAAAAATACGGTAGAACCACCATTATAATGGACGACGTTAAAGAGGCTGTTAAAGAGGCTTTAAAAATAGCTTCAAAAGACGATGTAATAGTTGTTACAGGTTCAGTGTTCACCGTAGGTGAAGCGAGAGAACTTTGGTTTAATAAAGTGGGTTGGATTGGTAGAGAGTTTAATGAGTCAATTTAGGAGGTCATTTTCTTGAGAAAGAATTGGAGCATATGTATCCACTATAGAGATGAAACATTCGACCCGCTAAGCAGAAGAACAGCTTGGGAAATTCAGGATTTAGGTATTAGCGGGGTAGAGAGCGTTAAAACAGTTCAAGTTTTTCAACTAGTGGGGCAGTTAGACGACGAAGATATCAGAGTGTTATGTGAAGAGCTCTTACACGACCCTATAGTTCAGCAATATTACTATATTGAGGGGGTTGACGCATCCCCTCTTTTTAAGACCCCTAATACCTGGTCTATTGAAGTACGACTCAAACCCGGTGTATTCGACAGCTTGGCTGAAAGTGTTATTGAGGGCGCTAAAGTTATAGGTATCCATGATATTGAAAAGGTTGAAACCTACATGGTTTATCTCATACGCGGAAGCTTGAGCTATGAAAAGGTTGAGCTTATATGTAGAAGATGTTTAGCTAACCCTATAATCCACAATTATAAGATATATCCACCCTCCTAAATTCTAATATTTATGTCGGAGGGACCTTAGAAAAACTCAACGTAGCGAAATTCTAGGGTGAAGATGAATTGTAGCTACGCCATGGCTCATGATTGCTTTCATACCATAGAAGATGTGCTCTAAGGAAAGTTATGAAAGCTAATAAAATTAAAAGTAGCAACCATATTATTGGAAGCTTTGAATAGAATCCTCTATCTATATTCTCGATAATTCTCTGAAAAACCATAGGGTTATTACTTTTGAAATTTGAAAGTAGATTTTTGACATCCTCTAAATTTTTATCAAGACTTAGAATCCTATTCTTTTCTACTTTTATTTTTTTAAATAAAATTGAGCCATCAATTCTTATAATTCCTTTTTCAGTTAAATGAGTTTCAACCAGTTTTAGTATAAAACTAGAGCTAGTGGGAATACCGAAAAATCCTGATACCCCTCTTAAATCTAAAATTTTCCGTGTTATATTGTAGACGCTCAGTGGCCTGTCTTCCATTAAAACCTTAGTCAAAATAGTGTTTTCGAGGCTATTGTCTCCTAGATCTGTTGAAGTTGCCTTGCGAACCACCACCACTGGGAATTTTATCAAACCACTGAAAATACTCTCCTCGGAAAGGTCCATGTAGACTAGACCTTTTTCTTCAAGTCATATAAGTGAGCCGGCTATAATCATGATAGAAACGCTTCTTTCATCAACACTCACATTTGAGGTTGGTGATTTAAAACCTCTCACTCCAAACATGAGCTGCATAAGCCTTAGAGGTGGTAGAAAATGGTCTGGGAAAAGATATATAAGCGCTGAGGGGGCTGTTAAGCCTTCAACATACATGAAACGTATAGGCTTTCCACAGTAAGGACAGTAGTAAGCTCCACTTGGAATAGCCCTCCCACAATCAGGACAGTACAATTGATGCACTCCATCAATTTCTTACGGTGAAACGACTTTAAAAGCTTTATAATAGTTATGGTTGACTAAGATGTTTTAAGTGTTTCAAATTAGTGGAGCTAGGGATAAACTTAGAAGATAAACTAAAATAAGGTGTAAGTGCGAGGAATGAACCGTATGAAATCAGTGTCTGTAAAGATTAGAGCTCTAACTTTATACTTGAACCCAAACTCGTGGGATTTTAAAGATATCATAGAATACGTTTCAAGAAGGGTAAGTAGGTTTCACAGTTTTCTGGATGATGCTGAATGGAAAAAAGCTGTGTGGAGTGTTAGAGTATCTATACCTCCACCACCGGATGAATTGAATATTGTCAAGTTGGCTGAAGTTATCTACGAATCTTCATTTCGATCAGGGGTATCTCTCGTTTCCGGTTTTACCATTAAATCTGAAAACATCGATTACAATATTGTTGAACAGCTTCTTCAAATAGGTGTATACGTTTGCATAGATGCCAATAATCAAAAGTATTTTAGAAGAATAGCTGAAGCTCTCCTCAGAATAGCTCAGAAAAACCCTGTACTATTGTCTAAAGTAGCTGTTAAACTTGGACAGTCCAAGAGGTTTTTAACTCCATATTTTCCATTATCTTCAAATGTAGAATTTAGAGAAGGATTGGCGATAGCATTACTTTATTCAACAGACCTTCTTAAAGCATATCAATCTAATGGCATAAAGGGTTTAATCGATAAGGCTGGCGAATTAATGGTCTGTTCGGAAACTTACGGTTTAGAAGCTTCTTCAAACCTAGGAATAGATTTTTATGGTTTAGACTACTCTATTTCACCATGGATGGAAGATTCATCTGCAAGATTAGTCGAAGAAATATCAGGTGTCCCAATACCGGAACCCGGTTCAATAGCGGCAGTTGTTAAATTGAATGGGGCAATTTACAAGGCTGCTCTTAAAAGCAACATAAAGTCAACGGGATTCTGCGAACTTATGCTACCTGTAGCGGAAGATAATATTCTCAAGCAGAGAGTATTGGAAGGGAGACTCAGACTAAGAGACCTTACAGCTTTATCTATGGTGTGTGTGGCAGGAGTAGATATGGCTGTAATTCCAGCTGAAAACTCGATGAAAACAATCGAGGGGCTTCTAAGAGATATGTCTAAAATTGCCAAAACTAAAGGTAAAGTTTTAGGAGTTAGGTTAATTCCATACTATCATGTAAAGTCTGGTGAATCTGTAGACTTAGGTTTATTTGGCACCGTACCTGTAATTTCCCCTTAAATCCAAGCCACAACTTTTGAAAGTTTGGGGAAAAATTAATAGAATACTCTCCTCTCATATCTTAGAGTTTCTAGAGATGACTGCTGTTGAATATATCCGATTAAGATCTGCGGATGAGAAAAAGTTAATCGAGATCAGTCAAAAGTATATGCTTTCACTATCTCTCGAAGAAATGAAAGCCATTCAAAACTACTTTCAGACTTTAGGTAGAGACCCGACAGACGTAGAGTTAAATACAATAGCTCAAACATGGTCTGAGCACTGTTACCATAAAACATTCAAGGGAATGGTAGAAACGCCAAGCGGTACAATAGATGGACTGTTGAAGACATTCATATTTAAAGCAACGGAGACCCTAAGTAAACCGTGGTGTCTTGTCGTTTTCAAAGATAACGCTGGTTTGATAGCGTTCAATGAAGAGTGGGCAATAGCCGTTAAAGTTGAAACACATAATCATCCAACAGCTTTAGATCCGTATGGTGGCGCTGGGACAGGTACAGGAGGGGTTTTCAGAGACGTTATGGGAGTAGGTGCTAAACCCATACTTTCGACAGATGTCCTGTGTTTTGGACCTTTAGATTATCCGTATGATAAACTCCCACCAGGCATTATGCATCCCAGGCGTTTAATGAGGGGGGCTATAGCTGGTATTCGAGACTATGGCAATAAAATGGGTATACCAACTGCATGTGGAGCTATATGCTTTGACGAAGGCTATCTATGCAATCCTTTAGTGTATGCAGGATGCGTGGGCATTATTCCTACCAACAAATACGTTAGAAATCCTAAGCCTGGAGACCTTATTGTCTTAGCAGGAGGTAGAACTGGAAGGGATGGATTAAGGGGTGTTACTTTCGCAAGCATGGAACTGACACCAGAGTCAGAGCAAATATCAGCAGTATCGGTGCAAATAGGAAATCCCATAGAGGAGAAGAGATTACTAGAGGCTATTCTAAAGGCTAGAGATAGGTATGATAAACCTCTTTACTCCGCTATAACTGATTGTGGAGGGGGAGGACTTTCATCTGCCGTAGGTGAAATGTCAAAGGGGTTGGGAGCAAACGTTGAACTGGCGAATGTTCCTTTAAAGTATAGTGGTTTAAGACCTTGGGAGATCTGGCTTTCAGAATCTCAAGAACGTATGGTTTTGGCAGTCCCTAGGAGTAACATCGAAGAACTACTTGAAATTTTTAAAGATGAAAACTGTGAAGCCACAGTGATAGGAGAGTTTACTTCTACTGGGCGTCTATGCGTAAAATACCATGGTGAGCCAGTATGTGATTTGGACTTGAATTTCTTATTTGAAGGCATTCCAAGGGTTAAACGTAGAGCGTTATGGACTCAATCACTCGAAGAGGAGATAGATACCCCCCAACCTGAAGACCTAATGGGCATCTTAAAGGAGATTCTTAAAAGCCCAAATGTTGCTAGTAAAGAGTGGGTAATTAGACAGTATGACCATGAAGTTCAAGCCAGAATGATAGTTAAACCGCTTGTTGGCATTAATCAAGATGGGCCGAGCGATGCCTGTGTAATTAAGCCATTAAAAGACTCTTGGAGGGGTATAGTTATCTCTTGTGGTATAAACCCTAAATATTCAATAAATCCGTATAAGATGGCGCTATCCGCTATAGATGAAGCTATAAGAAATAACACAGCTGTTGGAGGACGTAGAATCGCATTACTCGACAATTTTAGTTGGGGCAACCCAGAAAGAGAAGAAGTACTCGGCGCATTGGTTGAAGCTGTGAAAGGATGCTACGATGGAGCGCTGGGATTCGACACACCTTTTATATCCGGTAAAGATAGTTTGTACAACGAGTATAGATTTCCAGATGGAAGGTACCTCTCAATACCTGGAACTCTTCTAATTACAGCCGTGGGGATAATTCCAGATGTTAGAAATGCCGTGACGATGGATTTTAAAGAACCTGGAGACCCTATATACATATTAGGTCTTACTAAAAACGAGTTGGGAGGGTCACACTACTACACGGTTTTAGGTTTGAGGGGAGGAGTTATACCAAGTGTAGATGTAAAAAAGGCTAAATTCATAATGGATAGGCTGGTGGAAGCAATAGATTCAGGCTATGTTAGAGCTTGCCATGACTGTTCTGAAGGAGGACTGGCCGTAGCCTTAGCTGAATCGAGCTTCTCTGGAGGATTGGGCGTTGAAATCTGGCTGTCTAAAGTTCCAGTAGATGGAGTAAATAGAGAGGATAAAATTCTGTTCTCAGAATCTAACAGCAGGTTCATAGTTGAAGTTTCAAAGTATAATTCTCAAGAATTTGAAAGCCTTATGATGGGGTTACCCTGTTCAAGAATCGGCTTTGTGAAACCCAATAGTAGTTTTATTATTCATGGTTTAAATGGAAAAATCTACGAGGAAAACATTTGGGAACTTAAAAAAGCTTGGAAGTCTACATTCGACTGGTGAAAAATCTACAGAATGATGTTGTTGAGGAAGTCTAAAGCTCTTGGCACGGCTATTAGAGGATCATCTTTTCCCTCATACTCTAACGAAAGATACCCATTGTAGCCGTATCTCGCAATTATTTCAATTATCCTCCTATAGTCGAGTCTTTTTTCGATCCAATAGCTACTTAACCCATACCATTCTAATGCCAACTCGTATATTTTAGCGTGTATATGAACAGTATACGGCATAACAGCTTCTATACTTTCGTAGATATTTTCCCTAAAGTTGCCAAAGTCGAGGTTTACTCTAAACCAGTCGGAATCCACGGCTTTAATCAGTTTTAGAACTTGCTCCGCTGTAGAAGTTATACCTCCATGGTTTTCCACCACCACCATAAGTCCGTATTGTTCAGCATATTCTACAGAATCCTTTATACATTTAACTGCTACTTCGAATACATCACTTTCTGAAACACCTTTAGGGGGCCATCCAGCGTTTATCCTCATAATCGGAGAGCCGAGTTTAACAGTAGCATCTATCCAGTTTTTAACGAATTCCACCTCCCTCTTCCTTTCATTTGAATCCAGCTTGCAGAAATTGTTATCGACGGTTACACACGATAGATCTAATCCATACTCCAGTAGAGATTTCTTAATGGTTTTAATTCTATCGACCTCTGGTTTAAAATAGAGCTGATTTAACTCAACACCATCTACATCTTGTTCAAACGCTTCATCTATGAAGTCCTCAATTGTCATACTTCCATCACTAAGGTATTTGTTATACGAATAGCTAGCTATACCCAATTTCACGACAGACCACATTTAGAAAATACCTAAAAACTCTTTTAACAGTTGTGCTTCCTTCAATAGAATATGATGAGCCTTTATACTGTTAAGGTATTAGTGCTCAGAGTTGAAGGCACGAATTGCGACATAGAAACCGTTGAAGCTTTCCAAATGGTTAATGCAGAAGCAAAACTCGCACATTTAAATGAACTTTTAAAAAACGAAGTGGATTTAAATGATTACCATATTTTCTGCATACCTGGAGGTTTCAGTTATGGGGATGACTTGGGAGCAGGTAAACTACTAGCAAATCAACTTAAGTATCGACTTAGAAGAGAAATCGAGAATTTTCTAAGCGAAGGAAGAGCTATAATAGGAATATGTAATGGTTTTCAAGCCTTAGTTAAAGCGGGACTGTTACCAGCACTTAAGAAGCCTTTTTTGAAACAGGAGGCTACATTAGCTTTAAATGAAAAAGGCTTGTTTATAGATAGATGGATCTACGTTAAACATGAGGAAAATTGCAAATGTATATTGACAAAAAATCTAAACGCAAAAATATTATACATCCCTGTGAATCATGCCGAAGGGAGATTTATTGCTTCAAAAGAAACTATTGAATTAATGGAGGAGGAGGGATATGTAGTTTTTAGATATGTAGATCCAGGTGGTAGGATTGCTGGATATCCTTGGAATCCAAATGGATCTATGAACAATATTGCAGGGATATGTAACACTGATGGAAATATTCTTGGTTTAATGCCTCACCCTGAGAAATATGTACACCATTATCTTCATCCAAGTTGGTCTAGGTTCCATTCTAACTCAGAGCCAGACGGTTTACTATTCTTTAAGACGGTGGTCGACAATGTGGCTAGGAGCCTCATGTAGAGAAACTAGCTTTACATTACTGCTTTAATGACCATCTTCTTATTTAAGAAAAGTTTATAAATAGAACTATTATTCAAATACCTAGATCTTTTAAAATGGAAACTTATCTACCAGATGAAATGGCAGTTGAAAGTGGCTTATTGTCTAGACTTATTCTAGACGGAAGAATAAAAGGTAAGATTTTGGTACATAATTCCATAATTAAGAGGCTTGAACATAAAGCTTTAAACGGCGACTTCAGAGGAGTAGAGGAGCTTGAAAATATCCGTAGATCTGCCGAAAGTCTGGGGTTAAGATTCGAAATTTTAAACGGAGATTCCAACATCGATCCAAAAGAGGCCTTAAGAGAAGTTGCCTTAAAAACAGATTCAATAATTGTTACACCAGACTATGTTTCAGCAGCTATTTCTAAAGCCTTGGGAATAAAAGTGTTACATGAAAGAGCACAAGTCGAAAAGCGGTTAGAAGATTTTTTCAATGATGGAACTATGTCCGTACATCTTAAAGAGGGGGTGCCTCCAAGGGTTAAAAAAGGTAAGCCTGGTAGGTGGACTTTTGAGGTGTTACATAGTAAGCCTTTATCTAGAAAAGACATCGAGGACATTGTAAATGACATTCTAAATAGAGCGAGGGCTGGAGAAGGCTTCATAGAAACTGATAGGAATGGGTCTTCAATAATTCAACTTGGAACTTATAGGATCGTCATAACTAAACCGCCTTTTAGTGACGGTTTAGAGGTAACAGCTGTGAGACCGATAACCTATAGACACCTTGAAGATTACAATCTTCCAAGCAAGCTTCTGAAAAGACTCGCCGAGCAAGCTGAGGGAATACTTATCGCAGGAGCGCCGGGCATGGGAAAATCGACCTTCGCTCAGGCTTTAGCTGAATTTTATCTTAGAGGTGGAAAAATAGTTAAAACAATTGAAGCTCCTAGAGACCTTCAACTTCCAGATGAAGTTACGCAATATTCTAAAGTCATGGGAGGGTCTCAAGAAATCCATGATGTTCTACTCTTAAGTAGACCAGATTACACGATTTTTGATGAAATGCGTGATACTGAAGACTTTAAATTATACGCAGATTTAAGGCTTTCAGGCGTAGGTATGGTCGGAGTGGTACACGCCACAACAGCCATAGACGCTATTCAACGGTTTATAGGTAGAGTTGAATTGGGTATGATACCTTCTATAATAGACACTGTTATATTTATGAAAGATGGTGAGGTTACCAAAGTTTACAGTGTGGAAAACGTAGTTAAAGTTCCGCATGGATTGAAAGAGGCAGATCTTGCAAGACCTGTGGTAGTTGTAAGAGACTTCTTAACGGAGGAGCCTGAATACGAGATGTATGTCTTTGGTGAAAAGACATTTGTAGTGCCTATTAAACGTAAGAGTTCTAAGGAACAGATGATGTTAAATAGTATAAATACGTTATTACGGAAACATATAGATGATTATAGGGTTGAAGTAAACGAGGGAGTTTTAGAAATATATGTTTCTAGGGAATCCTATCCTATGATAACTAGGAAATATTTAAGAAAACTAGAAAGAATTTGCAGAAAAGCAGGGTTTGCAGAAGTATCCGTACATGTAATGAGTTGATATATCTTCATGGGTTATTTTAAATATCAACATGGGAATTGGTATTAGAATCTTTTATGTTCAAAAAATTTTTGAACACTTTACTATTCTTATTTGAGGTGTTTAAAATTGCCAGACGTTCTAGTTGTTATAGGTAGCATGTCTGATAAAGAGTACGCTCTTAAAGCCGTCGAAATACTCACTACAATGGGCATTAAAGCTAAAGTGGAAATCGCCTCAGCTCATAGGACTCCGGATAGAGTTAAAACTATTATCGAGATGGCTGAAAAAGAAGGAGTTTACGCATTCATAGCCATAGCCGGGTTATCTGCGCTTCTACCCAGCTTAATCGCCGCATACACTACTAAACCTGTTATAGGTGTTCCTGTTAAAAGAGCTTTAGATGGCTTAGACTCACTATTATCGATCGTGCAGACACCCCCGGGTGTACCAGTAGCTTGTGTGGGTATTGATAATGCTGTCAACGCCGCTCTTTTAGCTGCTGAGATAGTGGGTTTACAGAGACCTGAAGTGGTTGAAAAGCTTGTAAAATATCGCAATTCTTTAAAGTGTAATGTTGAACAATCGGCTGAAGAGCTTAGAAAGTTTTCGGAGTAAAAGTTTGGAGGTGGCAGTTTGCGTCTTCTAAAACGAGGAAAAGTTAAAGATGTGTATGAGGTTGACGAACACACCCTGCTATTCCATTTCACTAATAGAGTTTCAGCTTTTGATGTAGTCCTCCCCTCAGAAATACCGTTCAAAGGAGAAGTTTTATGCCGCATGACTGGTTTTTGGTTTAAAACCCTTCATTATCCAAATCACATGCTTGAGCTTATACTTCCAGATAAAATGCTGGTTAAACGCCTAGAAATGATACCCATTGAGTTCATAGTTAGGGGTTATATCTACGGTGGTCTTTATGAGAGAATGTTGAAGGGGGAGACTCAAATTCCGGTTGAACCTATACTAGCCGCTAAACTTCCAGAACCCATGTTAGATCTAACCACTAAATTTGAGGCTAAAGATAGACCTCTAACTAAGGAGGAGGTGTTTTCAAGAGGATGGCTTACTTCAGATGAGTATAACATGCTTAAGGACGCCTGCATAGATATTTATCAATCTATGGCTTCTAGAGCTGAAGAGAAAGGATTCATACTGGCTGATCTTAAATTGGAATTTGGCCGTACCCAAGATGGAAAGATACTATTAGCAGATTCCATCGGCCCAGATGAATTCAGACTCTGGTTGAAATCCAAATATAGTCCTGGAAAGAGACAGGAAAGCTATGATAAGCAGCCAGTTAGAGATTGGTTGGAGAATGTAGGATATAGGAGGGCTTTAGAAGAGGCTGTTAGATTGGGTAAACCAATACCGCCTCCTCCGAAGCTTCCGGAGCATATAATTGCTGAAGTAAGTAGGCGTTATATTGAAGCATTTGAAAAACTTACAGGTGAAAAATTCCGATAATTGGGGGGTTGAACCATGAGTATTCCTAAAGATTATCGTGAGGCTGGCGTAGATTTAGACGAAGTTTCTGAAATACATAGATTAGCGAAGAAGATTCTTGAAAGAACATTCATTTTCAGAAAAGGACGAGTTGGCAGTGTATTAACAGAAATAGGACATTATGCTGGTGTAATAGATTTAGATGGTAGTAAAGCAATAGCGGTTCACGTTGATGGTGTAGGTACTAAGGTTTTGATAGCTCAAATGATGGACAGGTATGATACAATAGGTATAGACTGTGTAGCCATGTGTGTAAACGACTTGATATGCATAGGTGCAGAACCCATAGCACTGGTGGACTATCTTGCAGTTCAAGAACCTAGAAATGATTTGATAGAACCCATTATGGAGGGTATAGCTAGGGGTGCTGAGGAGGCTTCAATAGCCATAATAGGCGGTGAAACGGCGATTATGAAGGATGTAATTAAAGGCTTTAGAGAGGGGTATGGTTTCGACTTGGCCGCTATGTGTGTAGGAGTTGTAGATAAACGTAAGATAGTAACTGGTTCTTCCATCAAACCTAGGGATTGCGTAGTAGGTTTAGCTAGTACTGGTATACACTCTAATGGGTTGACTTTGGCTAGAAAAGTTCTACTATCCAAGTTTACAATCAATAGCTACATAAAGGAGCTTGGATGTACATTAGGTGAGGAGCTTTTAAAACCCACGCGAATATACGTTAAACCTATTCTGAAGATTTTAAGCGAATTTGAAGTTCATGGATTAGCGCACATAACAGGCGGCTCTTTTACAAAGCTTATGAGGATAGGTCGTCTAGCCAATGTAGGTTTCGAACTTTATAATATGCCTGACCCGCTACCCATATTTAAACTCATACAGAGCATAGGTTTGATAGATGATAAGGAAATGTATAGAACTTTTAATATGGGCATAGGTTTTTGTGTAATCGTTCCACCATATGAGGCAGACAGTGTAGTAGAGACGTGTAAAAAAATGGGGGTTGAAAGCTACATCATTGGAGAAGCTTCTGAAGATATGAAAGTTAAAATTAGACTTAATGATAGATCTTTTATTTTATATTAATTTTCTTGACCATATTATTATTTGCCTCTAGATAACCTTTAGCATACTCTTGCGTAACTTTTTTCTCTGATATAGGTGCTTCTAAAATCTTAGGAATTAAACCAGTTTGAAGACTCTTTATAATTGGCGTCGCAAATTCTATTTCAACATTCATGTCCTTAAGTTTTGAAAGAATGTCATCTATTTCTTCTTTATTCCTGCCAACTACGAACAGTATTCCCTCTGGTTTCCCTAGGGAGCTTACAACCATAGTGACTTGAGGTATTTCTCGAATTCTTTTCAAAAACTCGCTTCTAAACCTATGGTCTGGGAAGTTAATACCTATACACATGTACTCAGTTAAACCAAGCTTTTCTAGATCCAGCACGACAGTGTAGCCTTTTATAATACCCATCTCTTCAAGCTTGTTGATCCTATATGCCACGACGTTGGGATGCATGTTCAATTTCCTACCTATATCCACGAGTGAAATGCTGGAATCCTCTATGAGCAGTGAAAGTATTCTCAGGTCTTTTTCATCTATTTCAGAGTTCATTTCTCCACCTCATCTAAACGGCTTTAAATCTCTTCCACCACTTATCATAGAGCTGTACCATGTCTTCGGAGACACTGGGCATCCTATTTTTAATGATTTCGATAAAGTCATCCATTGTTATCGCCCTAGCTTCGCTTTCATTATTCTCAAATACCTCTCGAACTACTCTGATCTGTGCTTCTTGAACCACATCCCTGATATCGCTACCTGTATAACCCTCGGTTAATCTAGCGAGCTGGTTAAAATCTACACTTTCATCAAGCTTTAACCGTTTACAGTACAATTTAAATAATTCGACCCGTGCTTCGTAGTTTGGTGGAGGTATGTATATTCTCTTCTGGAACCTACGTATGAAAGGTTCATCTAAACTCCAAGGTTTATTTGTGGCACCTATGACGTAGAGGTAGAAGTTTTTATTTTTATCGTAAAGACCATCCATCTCTTTGAGTAATTGATTCCTAGCTCTAACCTCTCCTCCGACTTCATGATCCCTTATCCCAACTAGGGAATCTATTTCATCTATGAATATAATCGTGGGTCTCCCCTTAAGCGAAAGCTGCCTAGCATTGTCGAAAAGAGCAGCCACGTTTTTCTCAGATTCACCGAGCCATTTAGACATTATAGTAGCAGAATCCACGTAGAAGAAGTTTGCATCGATTTCATTAGCCACAGCAGCAGCAAGCATAGTTTTACCACAACCGGGGGGTCCGAAAAACAGTATTCCTCTTGGCCATCCAAGTGGGAAAAGGTCTGGCCTTTTAACTGGATACACTATTGCTTCTGTTATGGCCCTTTTAGCTTCTTCTAAGTCTGCAATGTCGTCCCACTTGACATTCGGCCTATCTTTATCTTCAAGTAGATTAGATGTCTGGGCTTTCCCTGCCGATTTTACGTCAAAGCCGGTTGTTTCTAAATTTAGACTTTGAAAATCCTTAGCCCTCCTCAAGTACTCTTCTGCTTTTTCAGCGTAAATCCTAGCTTGGGGAGATTGGGGATATAACGAGCATACAGTTAAAAGTATTTCAGCGGCCCTATGATATTTAACAGCTGCTAACCTAGTTGCTCCCTGCTTATCTAGGTTTATAGCCTCTAAAACATTCTTTTCAGCCATCTTTATGAGTTCTTCGTAGGCCATGAATCCCCCCCGGTTAAGCTATATCACTTTTATAATACCCTTCTCCCTAAGACGTTTAATCGCATTTTTAACTTCATCAGTAGATAATCTAAGCTCGAGAGCACATTTACTAATGCTAATCTTACCCTGGTTTCTGACTATATAGTTGTAAACTTCTTCATCTATTCTTCTATTGATCCAATTTACAGTTCGTGTAGGAATAGAGGAGGATGTTGCGATACTGATCTCACCCTCTCCGAGTGGTTCACCTAGCTTGGGTAATTCTGGAAATCTCTCCTTAATCTTTTGTTCCGCGATTACCGAGGCTTCTTCAATTATATGCTGCGCTTCTTCGCTTAACACATGTGGCGTATCAAACCCTTGAGTAGAGACCCCGGTTTCGAGAACTGTTTGATTTAGAATTCTATGGATCTTATCAAGTTCATTTGAGACCTCGGGTACAATTCCAGAAAGCTTCTTACTGACCTCGCTGACGATTCCTATAACTGGAGATAGTTGAGCCATAATATCTCCAAATTCTTTGACAGTTTCAAGTCTTAGAATAACACGTTCAATACTTAGCTGAGCGCTCATTATGAGTTTTGCCATATTTCTTATTTCTGCACATTCATTAGCGTACATCACGGCATGGGCTCTGTCGTTTGAAAGATGAGCACCTATACATTTCTCAAAAACTTGTCTATCTCTTCTCTGAAGCTTATTTAATGTATTTTCAAGCTTGTCCTTTTGAATCTGAAGGTTGTAAATGGCCTTAACTATACGCTCCTTCAGAGGTTTATTTGATATCTTGAGCTTATCTTCAATCTTTCTCCAAAGGCTACGATCTTCGCTGGACCACCGTACCCTCAAAGATCACCCTCCTTCGATGTCACTCTACGATTTTTACATTTATCGGGGAACCCTCTTTCTTATCTTTAGTACCCTTATCCTCCGTCTTCGATTCTCCAATATTGGAGGGTGTAAGTCCGCTTCCAATTTCAATCTTCGGTATAACTGGTTTGACTTCTGGCTTTATGGCTGAAGGGGGTTTAAAATCAAGTTTTGAAAGCTTCATTATAGTATGTTCGAGTTGTTCTTTCTCATTGAAGGATTTTGTTAGACCGTCTTCAACTATGGATATTGCATCCTTGAATAGGTCCTCGCCGATTTCACCAGTAGATTTCTGCATTTTAAGACTTGTTCTAAACATCTGGAGTTCTTTTATTTGGCCATTCAGTTTATCTACGCGGGTTTTAAGTCTCGTAATTAAGTTGTCTCTCTTATCCTTGAGTTCTTTTAGAGAGGCTTCATGTGTTTTCTTGAATTCATCGTAGGTTTCAGTAGGAATTTCACCCATCCTGAATAATTCATCTAATGCCTGTATTCGTTTAATTGCTAAGTCGAGGGCTTTAGCTATCTCCATCGATTCCAGTTCCCACGGATAAAGATATACCAACGCCCCAGATTCTATGCTAAACTGTTTACTTGGACACCTTAGGAAGTCGCCGTTTCCAAATTCAACCTCTACGTCTGTAACCTGCTGATTTACATCCGCTATAAGCCCCACTATTCGACCAAGAGTTCTTCCATAGCTATCTCTCACATGTTTACCCAAAAACTTCTTAAACTCATTCAACTCAAAACTCATGCATATCACCTCCTAACACGTTCAGATTCAGGAGATGGGAGCTCAGGAAGTCTCTCTTTCAGTTTTTGCTCTGCCAAGGCAGATGCTTCAGCTAGTATTTTCTGAGCTTCGCTACTCATCGGTTCTAAGTCCCATCTTTGACCTGAGGCCTCTCCAACCTCTACCACCATTTTACTCAATTCATCGCCTATACGGCCAAGCTCATAACTAACCTCTGGAACTATGCCTCCAAGCTGTTTCCTTAAAGCTGTTATAACCCCTGCAACGGGCCCCATAACTGTTATAACATCTCCGAATTCCTCGATAGTCTCAAGCCTTAAAAGGACGTGTTCTAACGCGAGTTTGCTTTTCAGTAGGATTTTTGAGATCTTCCTGACTTCTGCGCACTCATTTGCGTAAAGGGAGGCCCGGGCGTCATCTCCCATAGCTTGAGCGGCGACACATTTCTCGAATAGTTCCTTTTCGTGTTGTTCCATTCTTATAGACGTCATGTCAAGCTTACTCAGTTGACCTTTAAGTCTATATATAGTCTCATCTATTCTCTCTTTGAGCGGCTTCTCCCGTTTGACTACCCCAGTTGGCTTATCCCAACCTTTCAGTTTTTTACTCATGGATTCACCTCAAGTCGGCGGAAGTTATAACGTTCAGAACTGAACTTAAGGATAGTCTAAGATTTTTTAGTTAAACTTGACCTGTGAAGGTCTGAGTTTTTTCTTACTCCAAAAACATCTTTTAAACTCACATATGCGAAGGTATTACGTACGTGTAGCTTTGCGTCTTATCCAGCGGAATACCATGATTAAAACTCACTTAATAAGTATCTTATTCATTATTCACATCTTAGATAATTACCAGCTCAAGACGCTTAGAATATATACGAGCATCAGTAATTTTAACCAAGCTCTTTCACCTATAGGGTTAGAATTCTCAAACTCTAAGGCGGGAGGTTACTTAGTTATGTTTGCTTCCTCTTCAAAGCATCTGATGTCTGTGAACAGTAGTGAAAGAGTTAGACATAGTGTCCCGAGAATACTACACCCTAGAAACAGATTAACTATACCCATGTAATCCGCTAATGGCCCCGAGATTATCATCCCCACGGGTGATGCGAGGTTGCATAAAGTCATCATTACTGAGCTCACTCTACCGTATAGGTGTTTAGGGACGATTATTTGAACCAGTGTGATGAATGACACGTTTATAATCGGCAGACAGAAGTGTGATGCAAACATGGCAGATGCGATAAGCCAGAAGAAACCCTTAGGAGAAAGAGCTATAAGAGCATACATGGCGAAGAAGACGTAGAGAAAGTACATGGCAGTAAGCATCTTTCTTCTAAATCCTTTGATTACAGACATGAGTACTCCGCCAAGGAGCATTCCAATCTGGGAAGCCGCTACTATGAATGCTAACTCCGATGCTTCACCTTGATGAGTAAATTTAATATAGTATGGAAGAAGGACGTCTAATGGCATGGCTAGGAAGTTAATCATCATAGCCATCATGAATACTGCCATAAAACCCTTAGTATGCTTTATGAAGGCTAAACCATCTATAAAATCTCTAGCGAAGGACGTTTTCTCCTCGCTGGTTTTTATTCTTCTAGTAGGTATTTTGATCATCGTTAATGGAATTACGGCAATTAGAAAAGTTGTAACGTCAAGCCAGAGTATCTCATGAATCGCCCATATTTCCAACATCACAGCTGCTGTGATGGGCCCTATAAAGCCGACAGCACCGCCTAGTAAGAAGTTCAAACCATTTATACGGCTCAACTTATCGCTTGGAACCATAAGGGGGATTAAAGTAGATATTGCTGGTGCTTGAAAGGCTTGGAAAACACTTCTAACCGCGATTAGAACGATTAAAGTCCATACTGAGATTACGTTAAACCAGAACAGTAGTATAATCATCAGAGCGATTAAAGCCTGAAGAAAATCTGTAACACCTATCAGAATTTTACGGTTCCATCGATCAGCGAAGACGCCAGTGAAGGGTGTTAAAACTACGAAGGGTGTGAATGTTGCAAAAGATGCTATAGATAGGTATACAGTACTCCTAGTCTCAAGAGTTATCCACCATGTTATTACAAATTGAGCTACACTTGAACCTAGCATGGAGGTGAATTGTCCAGAGAGAAATATCAGATAGTGCTTAAAAGTTGTTTGAGATGGTTGTAAGTCCATAGCATCGCACCCTTCAACTTTAAATGTCAATATAAATATCTATTGTACGACGGAATTAAAAATTAACGCACATAAAGAGATCATGAAGTGTGATGCAATCAAGTAGTTTCATGGCTAAAATTTGGATTTTCAATTTAAATCATCGACTAGAAACGTAACTTCTCGATTTCAGTTAATTGAGATGCCTTCAAAGCTTATTTACGGTATGTGCCAACACTCTATGAGTTTGTATTTAATATCTTTCTTCTCCAAGCCGTACCTTGAAAGAGGCTTTGTAAGATGGCGTTGAGCCCTAGGAGGAGGAATGTATAAACCTGGTTTAATCTCTCTAGGCGTTTCAACTTCTAACTTATGCATGTTTGAATCTCTAAGTCCGCACTTTTCACACTTAAACCCTTTAGCACGGCCCATAGACTTCATAGTTGAATTGCATTTGGGGCACTTAGGGTTGAAGTATTTAACATCCCTGGCAAGAGAAACTATTCTTATTTTTTCGAGGTTAATAGTCATAGTGCCGTTTAAAGGTCTAACACCACCATAGATTTCTACTACATCGCCTGGGATAAGCTTTTTAACAGCTTCTCTGAAGCTACCAGTAGGCTCATAAGCAGCGCAATCGAAAAATCTATCTTTAAAGGCTATTTTAAAGATTACATGACCGCCAGGTACTACATGAGGCTTCTCACAGACAACTCCTTTAAATGCAACTGCTCTATACGGCTTAACATCCCTAGGATTTTCCACCCACTTAAGGTGGGCATCGGTACCTTGATTTGTTCTAAATATGACCCAGCGTTCTATGGGTTCATAGACATCGACTATTTTCATGGCTTTGACAAGCACAGTTGGGTCTTCTCCTCTAATTCCATACAATACAGGATCCGGCCCCCTGGGAGTTATAAGTATACGTCCAGTCTCGAGATCTAAGTTGTTAAAGGTCATAGGGCTTGTAACTCTATCCATTAAAAATACGCTTTCGGCAGAAACCATTCTAGGCATACCTCTGTAATCATCGGTCCTATAGGCTAGAAGCTCGTAGGTGTAATCATCCTGAAGTGTTTCACCTACTGCTGCTAATGCTCCGATAATTCCTTTAAGGCTTTTACTTGCATATACTTCAACGCCACATTTACCAGCGACTTTTAAAGCGCAATCTACATTTAGAAAATCGTATAAAGCCATCTTAGAAAACATTTTAATTTTATTTGGAATAGTTCCGCTTAGGAAAACCACCGCTGGATCTGCATCATGTTGAGAAAGCGTCTCAACCGTATGTAAGACCTCGTACTTAATTTTATCCATCTGTTCAACTTTAGTTTTCAATCTTATCGCAACAGCACCATTTCCCCTAGTTTTCCATGGGATATTAGGGTTTAACCTAATCAAAGCTGGGTAGTCTTGAAACTCTACATTTAGCTTTGTAAGCCTCTCAATAAGCACGGCAGCAACATAAGTTGTACATCCCCCGTGTAAGGAGTCTGTATCGTCAATACCAATGTGCAGTGTAACGTCCATAACATAGCCCTCGACAAACCAAGGTGAAAATTCCAGCCTATCAAATTAAGCCTTAAACCAGTTGAATAGCAAGTATACGACCCTATTTTCATCGAGTTTAGGTATGGCTACTATAAACCTTTTTCTGACAGTTGTAGCCAATCTACCAGACCTAACAATTTCAGTAGCACTTATGGTTTCATTTAGCATTTTAACTTGAACAATGTAAGGAGCATGATCTATACCTGGACCTCTTCTATAGACCGCAAAGTCTGAACCGAACTTTATGCCTGTAGTTACTACATAACCCTTCTCTCTCAAATCCCGGTAAACGAGGTATTTTCCATCAAATCCTTCTATAGCAAGTCTACCGTACTTCTTAACATCTTCTGCGGTGAGCTCTAAATTCGTCAACTGATCCAAGACCCTTATGAATCCCTTCTCTAGCAGATATGTTCCTTCTAAAAGATCTAATATTAAAGGCTTATCGAATTCGGCTGTTTTAGGTTTACTTATACCTACTGGTTTACCGTAAAAGCCGAGTTTATAGAGTCTCGATCCTTCCTCAGGATTCCAAACTATAATTCTATCACCTGCTAAAGTAGTAGTTATTAAAGAAGCTTTCAAATAAGCTCACCCAAGCTTTCAAATGGAATTTCACAGTTGAAGAAGCCTCTAAGCTTATTCTCAATACTGTCAAGATGTGTTCTAACTTGCCTCCAGCTATCTCTATTCCTTAACGTGACTGTATTATCTTGGAGAGTTTGATAGTCTACTGTTAATGCTAATGGTATTCCCATTTCATCAGATCTTACATACCGTCTACCTATGGAGCCGGAGTCATCATAATACACTTCGAAGCCGAATTTTAACAGATGTCTATAGATCTCTAAAGCTTTCTCTGGAATACCGTCTTTGGTTACGAGTGGATATACGGCTATCTGTATTGGAGCTACAGTTATGGGAAGCTTGAGAACGACCCTTCCCTCACGTTCGGTGTAGGCATACTCTAAAACAGCGTAGAATATTCTTTCTAAGCCAAAACTTGGCTCTATTACATGAGGTATAAACTTTTTACCTTTTTCTTCAATAATGGACTCGCTTAGTTTAATGTGTTCAGATTTAACTAAGAAATCTCTAAGTTTAATTGTTCCATTACTGGCCAAACTATTGACTAAAGTTTCAGGTTCTATGCTCATTATCAGCTTCGCGACTATATCAGATTGCTCTCCAAAATCTCTACGTATGGCTTCATATTCTGGCTCCACTCGAATCTTTCTCGTAGTAGTAGGCTTCTCAAATTGCTTGTAAACCGTCATGTCAACGCCGCTGAAGTTCATATGTCTTTTCAAGTCATAATCAGTCCTGTAATTATGACCTGATACTTCAACCCAACCCCACCTGTCGAGGTATACTTCTTGGTCGAATCCCTGAGAAGAGTAGTGCGCCCTCTCCCATGGAAGCTTTTCTACAAATCTTTGATAATCGTGAGGGATACCGAGGTTTTCCATAAATTGCTTAGCTCTAACCATGAAGTACGCGAGCCACTCCATACCTATGAGACCCTTATCCAGACACTCTCTAACGGTAAGATCTACGGGCTCCTCGCAACCCTTTATTCTCACACTACTAGATACTATCCTCAAAGACTCGTTTTCAACTTCACTTATCTTAGGACACTTGGGATCTTCGGGGTCGATGAAAAGCTCAAACTCCATTATTGTAAATTCTCTTAATCGTATTGGTCCTTGTCTCGGCGATATTTCATTTCTTAACACTTTACCAACTTGAGCTATAGCGAATGGGAGTTTTCCACGCTTTAACTCTAGAACCCTCTTAAAGGCTAGGAACATACCTTGAGCAGCTTCAGGTCTACCATAGCCGATATTTTCCATGTAGGGTCCGATGAAAGTCTTAAACATCGTAGTAAAATAGTACGGCTCACTTAGATCGCCCCCACATTCGGGGCATTTTAAACCTCTATCTAAGACGAGCTTTTGGAGTGCTTTCAAATCCATATTTTCTACCTCAATACTACTTAAGCCTAGAGTTTCTTCAATCAAATGGTCGGCTCTAAATCGTCTATTGCATTTCAGACAGTTAAATGCTGGCTCTTTGAAACTGTCGATGTGGCCTGAGGCTTTGAAAACTACTTCGGGATTAATTATGGGCGTTTCAACCTCTATGAAGCCCTCGTTTTTCACAAACCATTTAATCCACATGTCTGAAATCCTACGTTTAAGTAGGACTCCTAACGGACCATAGTCTAGAAAGCCACTAACACCACCATATATTTCAAAGGCCTCCCAGAAAAACCCTCTACTTTTAGCGAGCTTAAGTACCTTCTCGTACTTATCTGCCTTAAAATTCATGAATCTTCCCACTGAAGAATATAGAAAACACAATAGCCGTATATTATCCTTTTCTTTCACACGTGTCTATATAAAACAGCTAAACGGCTTTTACCTTTTTGACAACGGGAGGTCTTACCTTTGTTAAGATTTTACATCCACATTCAGGGCATTTAAGGTCTGGACTTAACTTCAGCCTTCCATATGGTATTAAAGTGCCGCATTTAAAACACTTGTAGAATATTTCACTTGAAGCCATTAGCTTCTATTGTAAATAGACTCAGCTTAAAACTTTTCTATAATCTTCATTTATGGAGTTTTAAGCCTTTCAGCATAACCGTTAGTTTAAGACTTAGATTTTTCTATATCAGATAGAAGATACCATTAGATCGACGTTAGATACCCAGTTAAAGGCTTATCGTCTTTGACGCCTTAATATTAATTTGAAGTACCCCGCTAATGAAAAAATTTGAAGAGTTTAGAAGATATTTCATAAAGAAGTAAACCCTCACTTTTTGAAGAAGAGCGGTAGATACTGTGCATGAGCATTGAGAAGGTCATCTAAGAGTTTACCAACTTCATCCGGTTTCAGTTTCGAGGCAACTTGTGGATCTTGAAGGAGCGCTTGAAACGCTAAACTTCTATCACCAGTCAAAGCAGCTTCAACTGTAAGTCTCTGAACTTCAATATGATTACTTAACACTGCTGCCAATGGCGGTGGAAGTTTACCCACGTGTATTGGAATTATTCCATAACCTCCTACTACAGAGGATACTTCTACAATGGCATCGAACGGAAGGTTTTCTATCGCTCCTCTGTTGAGAGTATTGACTACAAATACTTCGTTCCTGTTCTCCAAGAGTGCTTCAATTATATCTACTACTAATACGGCTTCTCCGCTAGGTAAAACATCGAGGCTTAAATCCCTCATGCCAGTAGCCATATCTTCGACAAGCTTCTCCCATTTAGCTGTTCGTTGTTGCTCCTCCACCATATCATGGACTTTCAAACCAAATTTCATTTTGAGCCCCTGTAATCTACCCTTATACTCCTCTTCTAAGCCACATAGAAATGGGAAGAATTCGGTCCAGTGGGACCAGCAGTATGGAAGCACACCATAGTTTTCTACAAATAGCTTCTCAACTAGGTTTGAAGATCTTTCCTTTACTAATTGAAGACCGTCTCTCCCATCTTTGAGTTTTAAGCTTAATATAGCCGCACAATGGTTTATACCTGCTGCTGGTGCAGGTGTTAAAATATCCTCAGGATTTACGCCTACAATTTCAGCTAAATAGTTGGGATTTGACGGTATTGAAGAACACGTGCAAAGACCTACGACTTTTATCTTTGAATTCCTAACCATAGCCATACAGTTGGTGGGCACTGGATTGGTATAGTTGAAGACCCAAGCCTTTGGAGACACCTCCTCCAATTCTTTTGCCATTCCCACTAGAACAGGTATGTGACGAAATGCACGCATTATACCGCCTGGACCTACTGAATCACATATGGCCATGTAAACTCCATATCTTGCGGGTATCTCTATATCGTACTCCCAAGCTTTTAAACCGCCGACTGCTATAGCGGTTATAACAAAGTCTGCGTCTGTTAATGAGTCTAACCTATTTGTCGTAGCTTCGACTTTCAGAGAAGCATTTGTCTTTTCGATCAGTCTTTGGGAGAGCCGGAACATTACGTTAAGCCTATGCTCATCTATGTCCATTAGACATATTGTACTATCCTGTAGAAGCCTAGACTCGATAAACAACCTCATGAGCTGAGGTGTGAAAGTACTGCTTCCACCACCTACTATAGTTATTTTGTAGCCCATATTGAGAGTATATTCAATCAACAGCGACTATTTATAGGTTTTGACGGATCTAATCTGACGCGGCTCAGACAAATGCCTTACGTTCATAGATTTGTCACAGTAACTTTGACTCATCACAGCCGCTAGATTGATTATACTTGAACTATTTTAAAAGGTTTTTACATGTAAACGGTAAAGATTTATTTAAGAAAGCATTTTCATAGTCTCTGAGGAAGTCTTGACCCTAGAAAGCCTAGGAAGATCCCTTAGAGACGCATTAAACAAAGTTTTAAAGGCATCTAGGATGGATAAGGATCTAGTAAAAGGTCTAGTAAATGATCTTGTCAGAAGCCTTCTTCAGGCCGATGTCAAAGTAGACCTCGTAATAGATCTTGCAAAGCGAATTGAAAACAGAGCCTTAAACGAAAAACCACCGTCTGGTTTTACCGAGAGAGAGTACCTTGTGAAGATAGTCTATGATGAGATTGTGAGTCTTTTAGGTGGAGAAGGTGTTCCGCCTTTCACGATAAAACCAGGTAGGTTAAATGTCTACATGCTTGTTGGCTTACAGGGCTCAGGTAAAACTACAACCGCTTGCAAACTCGCTTTTTACTACCAGAAAAGAGGAGTCAAATGCGGGCTTATATGTGCAGACGTCTACAGACCAGGAGCATACCATCAACTTAAACAGTTGGGGGATATGGTCAACATACCGGTTTATGGAGAACCAGATGGGAAAGACCCTGTTAAAATATCGTTAAATGGTTTAAAATTCTTCCGTGATGGTAAACGCGAACTTGTGATAATAGATACTGCTGGAAGACATAAGGATGAAGAATCGCTTATGAGGGAAGTGAAAGAGCTTCATGAGGCCATAAAACCTGATGAAGTTATTCTAACGATCGACGCTACGATAGGTCAGCAAGCCTATAATCAGGCTAAAGCATTCCATGAAACGGTTAAAGTCGGTTCTATAATATTGACTAAAATGGACGGTTCTGCAAGAGGAGGGGGAGCATTATCGGCGGTAGTTGCTACAGGGGCGCCTATAAGGCTTATAGGTATCGGTGAAAAAATTGAGGATTTAGAGGTATTTAACCCTAGAAGGTTTGTCGCCAGATTATTGGGATTTGGGGATATTGAAGGACTTATAGAGAAGTTTAAACAAGCTGAAATCAAGGTTTCTGAAAAAGAGGCTAAAGAAGTTTTAACTGGAAAGTTTACGCTTGAAGATCTGTATAAACAGATGGAGAACTTGAGAAAAATGGGGCCTCTCAAATCCATCGTAAGTCATCTACCCGGTTTCGCCTACAGTCTTCCAAATGGATCTCTCGAAGAGGTTGAAGTAAAGATGGATAAGTGGAAGGCTATAATAGAGTCTATGACTAGAGAGGAGAGAATAAACCCTAGGATTTTAAACTCTTCGAGAATACGTAGAATAGCCCGCGGTGCTGGAGTTGCTGAAAAAGAGGTAAAAGACCTAGTTAAATATTATGAGCAGACTGTTAGGCTTCTAAAAGCTATGCGTAGCAGAAGAGACTTGCTGAGAATGGGGAGACTATTTAGTTCAAATGTATCTTAACTGGCGCTCAACACTAAGTTCACTTAACAATTTTCCTAATGTGGACTGTAAATCTGGCATTTTAGAATTGACAGTTTAAGGAAATGCTTAAAAGAGCGCGATTCATTATCAAAAATGTTTGAAAACAGGGGGGAGCATTAACGCCCTATTCCAAGGGTTTTAGAAGAAAAACTAGACAACTTTTACGTCTTAGGAGACGAGAGAATCCGCTCAAAGTAACCTCTATCTTGAGAGAGTATAAACTAGATGAGCCTGTTGTAATTGATATAAATCCGAGTATTCATAAAGGTATGCCTCATAGAAGGTACCACGGTAGGGTTGGAATAGTTACTGGAAAAAGAGGAAGGGCTTATATATTGAAGATGACGATAGGAAGCGTGGAGAAGACTCTCATAGTTAGACCAGAGCATCTGAAACCATTAACTCATTAAAATCTAATTTGATGGGGGAGGGATAGAATGGTTCTCAGGAAAATCAAAGAGGTAGATATAACTATAGCTGAAGCATATAGCATACTTAAGGATTTAAAAAACCCCAATCCATTCCAAGCTAGAGTTTTAGAATACGCACGTAAAATGACTAAAGTGGACCCCTCAAAAGCATCTGAGCTTATTGATAAGTTGATAAATGAATTCAATATTGAGCGTGATAGAGCCGTACAAATAGTTAATGTTATGCCCGAAAGTGTTGAAGAGCTTAGAATATTCTTCACAGGTTTAAAAGGTAAACTGATAACGACTTCTCAACTTAAAAAGATATTAGAATTGCTAAATGAGTATAGGCTTCAAGAGGCAATCTGAATTTTCGGTATAATTT
Source organism: Bathyarchaeia archaeon (assembly GCA_038870975.1). Taxonomy (GTDB): domain Archaea; phylum Thermoproteota; class CALKCG01; order B24; family B24; genus DTBU01. The sequence goes on from JAVZJD010000001.1 coordinate 258,022, forward strand.
GAGGTGTTATTATTAATGAAGACCCAGAAGCCGTATGAAGATTACGGCTATATATTAAACATTCTTCCATATCCTTCTAGAAGAGCACCTAAAATAGTTCAATTTGCGGGAAGTTGTGTAGAGATAATAGGCGAGAGGTATTTTACCTTATTGGAGGGTGTTCTCAAGAAAAATGCCTCTGTAACGGTAGGTGAAAGAGTTGCTTTAACTAGAGGACCTGAAAGTAAGATTGCATTTATAATTGGACGGTTAAGTTACCGTGAACTTTCTGGGCCAGCTCAAGCAGAAGTTCCGGAAATTGTAGAGAAAATAATAGCCTTCAATGAAAAGGAATTTGTAGAGTTTTTTAACAAATCCCAACCGATAAGCCCTAGAATGCATGCTCTAGAATTGATACCAGGTGTTGGAAAGAAACACATGTTAACTATATTAAGAGAGAGAAGTATAAACCCCTTCAAATCCTTTAAAGATATAAAGGAACGGACTGGGATACCCGATCCCATTAAGCTTTTAACCAAAAGAGTTTTAGAGGAACTCATGGAGGAGAACCCAAAGTATAGACTTTTCGTAAAAGCTTAGAATATTCAATGATTCGATATTCATCACCTCCCATGAACTTCTCTTCATTTCAAACTCTTCTATTTCACACCTAGCGTTTAATTATCCATGGACATGTTAATTCCAAGGCCTTACACACCGCTGCGTAAGTTTTTATCTCCCATTCTCTAAGATTATGGAAGTTTAAAGCAACTTTCCGAGAAGCTTGAGAATACGGAAAAGAAATAGTATAATAGTTCTATCCATGGAAAAATCTATGAGGGTCTACCGCACCTTAAAGAATCCCTGGAATGCTGTTATAATAACCCGTGAAAGCGCGGTAAAGCTAGAACCCTACCAGGTAAGTAAAGACATGGTTGTGGATGTGACGAATAATAGTTTTTAGAAGGCAGAAGTAACACATATAATTTTTGAGAGAAAGGTTAACCATGGATTTTAAAGATGTTGTTCAAACACTCATAAGAGTTGGAATCATTTCTCCTAAGAGAAGACTCGGCCAATATTTTATGGTTGATGAGAATATTCTACGTAGACTTGTAGATTATGCTTATATTTCAAATGGAGACGTCGTTTTGGAAATTGGTGCTGGGATAGGTCTTCTAACGAAATTACTATCTGAAAAAGCAAAGACTGTGTATGCTGTTGAGTTAGATCACAAGCTTGTAAACTATTTGAAAAGTAGGTTTCCTGATGGATCTAATGTTAAAATAGTCGAAGGAGACTTCCTTAAAATTGGAATAAAGGGATTTAATAAAGTTGTTTCAAATCCTCCATACGCAATATCAACTCCAATGATTCTTAAACTCATCAAAGAAAAACCAGACATTATTGTTTTAACTCTTCAAGAAGAGTTTGCTAGAAAATTATGCGCTAAACCAGGAGATACGGAATATGGTAGGTTAACAGTCCTAACTTATTTAAATTACGAAGTTGAAATTATGGAGAAGATTCCCAGAGAAGCTTTCTATCCGCGAAGTAAGGTCAATAGTGTCGCCGTTAGACTCAAACTTAAAACTCATGCTTTAGACTCTGTAGCTTTTGAAAACGCTGAAAAAATTGTAACTAAAGCGTTCAGTCTGAGGAATAAAACGCTGAACGCCTTCATTAAAAAAACATTCCCAAATATGCAATTACACTATGACCCTAAGATCAGAGTGTATCAGACTCCTCCGGAAGTTTTCTTAGAAATTGCGGAACGTTTTTTAAGAAGGCAAATCGATAAAAATTAATGTGAGCGGCTTTGAAGGCAAGAAACTTTAGGAAAATTTCTGGTTCAGCGTATACTAGACGGGAATATATTGGAGGAGCCCCTCAGAGTAAAGTAGTTCATCTTACAATGGGAGACCCTAATGGGAATTTTAAATATGAAGCTAGGCTTATAGCGCTTGAAGACGCACAGGTAAGACATAATGCTCTAGAAGCGGCTAGAATGGCTGTTAACAAGTTTCTAGAAGAAAAGCTAGGTGACAAAGGATATTTTTTAAAAATATCCGTATACCCACATCATGTTCTTAGAGAGCATAAAGTTATGACTGGAGCTGGAGCCGATAGGCTTTCAGAAGGTATGCGGAGAGCATTTGGTAGGCCTGTAGGGCTAGCTGCTAGAGTTAAAAAAGGACAGAACATAATAATACTTCGTACTACTGAAAACGGATTAAGCTATGCTAAGGAAGCTCTAACCAGAGGAGCTAGTAAAATGCCCATTCCTACACGGATTGACGTGGTAACACTATAAACGCTATGTAGACGATTAGAGGTGTTCATCTTCTGCTGTTTAAGACTTGAAGAAGATGAGATTCAGAGGGAAGTCGTCTCTAGAGGTTTTAAACGCATTTTAGTTCAAGCTCCTGAAGGTCTTAGACCTCACTTGAAAAAATTAATCGAAAAGCTTAGAGAATGCGGAGCTACTATTTTGCTTTCCGGAAATCCATGTTTTGGCTCTTGCAACGTGGCTCTAACAGAGGCTGAGAAGCTTAAAGCAGATGTGATAATTCACATTGGACACAGTCCAATAATCTCATATGCAAATATCCCAGTCTTGTATTTTGACGCTATGTGTGTTCCCACATTCGAAGAAGGTCTTAGAATGTTTAAAGAGGAGATTAAAAATGCTGGTAGGAAAGTGGCATTATTCTCAAACCTCCAGTTTGTAGGATGTTTAGAGGAAGTACGTAGTGTTCTCGAAAGCTGGGGTTTAGAAGTCTCAATAGGAAGAGGAGAAGGTGTTAAATATCCAGGTCAGGTTTTAGGCTGTAATTATACAGCTCCCTTGAGTGTTGAAAGATATGTAGACTTCTTCCTGTTCGTAGGAGATGGAAAATTTCACCCCTTAGGATTGGCGTTACTTACCAATAAGAGGGTTTTAACATTAAACCCGGTAACTTCCTCGCTTCAAGATATGTCAGAGTTAAAGCGTAGATACCTGAGAAAAATCTACGCATCAATAGTCAAGGCGAGAGAAGGGAAAATTTTTGGAGTACTTGTTGGACTTGAGCCTGGACAATTTAGACTTGAGAATGCCGAAGGGATTAAAAAACTCATTGAAGCCACGGGTAGGGAAGCCTATCTTATAGGCTTCAACTATTTGGACCCAGGTTTCTTGGAAGCATACACATGGATAGATGTATTCGTCAATACCGCTTGTCCAAGACTTTCGATAGAAGATTCAGATAGAATTAGTAAGCCTATTTTAAATACGGCTGAACTTTTAGTAGCACTGGGCTTAACTAGTTGGGAGGAGTATGTTGGAGAACATTCCAAAGCGTAGAGAACTTGAAATATTGCTTAATGGTCTTAAAGCCCATCCATCACCAAACAGACTTCTGGAGCAGTATACAATACCAGCTGACTTAGCAGCTAAAATTCTATCAGTAGCTACATATGTCTATGGTGATATCTCAGGTAAAATCGTATTTGACTTTGGATGTGGAACTGGTAGATTATCCATAGGTGCGGCTATTCTAGGAGCCGAATATGTTGTAGGTTTTGATATAGACAGAGTTGCTCTAGAGGTAGCTAAATTGAATTCTGTTAAAGCTGGAGTTTCAGGTAGAACTGACTGGGTTTTATGTGACATAGCTAAGGTTAAAGGATACTGTGATACCGTTATTCAAAACCCCCCATTTGGAACCGGATTTAGAGGAGCTGATAGAATATTTCTAAAGAAGGCACTAGAGGTTGGACATGTGATATATACGATTCATAAAAGTGAAACTGATGAGTTTATTAGGAAGCTTGTAGAAGAATATGGTGGTTCAATTTCGGTAGTATTTAGGTCTTCAATAAACATACCTAGAATGTTTGAATTTCACAGAAGGAGGTTTTACAAGTTTCAGGTGAATGTGTATCGGATTGAGGTGAAACACGTTTGATGGGGAGGCTGAAGAATAGAATCGTCGTCCCAGGAGATAAGATAGGTGTCATAGAGGAATACATTCCTCGCGATGGAGCTTATGAATATAACAATGAAATTCTATCATGTTTAGTTGGATTTTTGGAGGAGGACGTTGAAAAACATACGGTTAGTGTAAAGACTGAAAGACGAAATTTGCTTCCAAAACCTGGAGATGTAGTATATGGTGTTGTCGTGACGGCTTCCGAGAAAAACGCATCGGTCATGATAATATCCGTAAATAATAGATTACTTAACTATTACTTTTCAGGTTTAATACAGACTAGGTTATTTTCCATGAATAATGTGAAAAGCGTTAGAGGAGCAATTAAACCAGGAGATTTGGTGAAGTGTGAAGTCCTAAGTTACAATAATGACGTCTATCACTTAATGATGCATAAACCGGAGTTTGGAGTAGTTTACGCTCTATGTACGAAGTGTGGAGGAGTATTAGTAAGAAGCGGGAGAGGACTCAAGTGTCAGATTTGTGGCAATGTTGAAGGCCGTAAGATTGCTAACGATTATGGTGTTATTAAATTGGGGTGTTTTACATGAAAATTCAAGTTTTAAAGTGGACGGAAAGAGAAATAGAGCTTGAAGTGGAAGGGGAGGGACACACCTTCCTAGGCGCTCTTCAAAGCATCTTCTTAGAAGACCCTAGAGTCGAGTTTGTAGGATACAATATTCCACACCCATTGATACCTAAAGCTATATTCATGCTAAAAGTTACCTTAGGCAATGATGTAAGGACTATATTAAAAGACGGTTTGAGAAATCTAAACATTAGACTTAAAGAACTTGAGGAACGCTTCCTTGAAGCCTATAGAAGTGTTAAGAAGTAGCATGAGAGGCTTAATATTTGAAAATTGAAGATATTCTTCGAGACAAAGGGCTAGCACGATTTGGGGATTCTCTAGTTAATTTTCTCTTTAGCTTAGCAATTACAAGGACTTCAGGTAGGCCTACTGGTTTGAGAATGGATAATAAAATACTTGCAGAAGCCGTTAGAAAATCTACATTAAGAGGCCTTATACCCAGGAGAACCGATAGAAAAGCTGTGGGAGATTATGCGGAGGCCATAATAGCTTATGCATGGCTTAAGGGAATCATAACTACAGATGAGTCCATAGAGATACTTGCAAGAGACCTTGACAATCCCGTTAACGCATTTAAAAATCTCATAGAGAAGATTATGGAGGATTCAATGGAACATGTCGATAAGGACAGTCAAAAAGGAAATTAGAAATCTGAGTTTAACTAAAGTATTGCTAGATGGTAGAACAGATATTTTAGGAGTAGTATACAGGGGCCGTTCTATCATAGATGGTATACTGTATTTTAAATCTGCAGAAGTTGAAAAATATGGTCTCCCGAAGCTTATCAGAGAAAGTAAGCACTTTAAACAGTTGAGAGTTATAGTGTTAAAGTCTGAAGATGGATTTAACTGCGAGGAACTTTGGAGGGAAACCAATATAGCTATTTTATGTTTAGAAAAAGACGGCATAAAAGTCTACGGCGTAGATAAAGAAACAGCTCTTAAAATACTACGCGTAACTTCAGGAAACAACGGCGAGCCTGAAGCTTTAAAAGTTGCTTATAAGCTTAAATCCGCACTAGAGGAAAAATTTAAAAGAGACTAATACTTGTCTCTGAAGAGAGAAAGTTGATGGAATTCTGCCCTAAATGTGGAGCGAGAATGATAATTAAGCGTACTGATGAAGGCGTGAAGTTAGCATGTCCTAAATGTGGATATGAAGAGCTTAGAAAAGTTAAAACTCTACAGGCCAAGTACGAAAATCAAACTAGAGTGTCAAAGGAAACTTTAATAGTTATAACGAAGGAGAATGAAGACTTATCTACATTGCCTACTACGGATGTTGAATGCCCTAAATGTGGATATGGAAAAGCCTATTGGTGGATTATGCAAACTAGAAGCGCAGACGAGGCACCGACACAATTCTTTAAATGTAAAAACTGTGGACATGTGTGGAGAGAATACGCATAAATAGTGCTTTACCGAGGCAAAATACTTCTTCCAAGATATTGGAAAGTTTATCAGCTTTTAACCCTTATAAGTTTTGGTCTACCCATAATTATCCAATATTCCACTTCAACAGAGGGTTTTAGTTTATCTTGTAGGTCGGTTTCGATATTTGAAACATCGAAGACTTCAAAACTCTCCAAATCCATGATTTGAGCCGTATTTCCACTTACTGATATTATTTGACCATTACGCTTATCTATCAAGGGTACATCTATTTTAGCGTCTACAGGTGACACTATGCTTCTTTTAACGCCGTCGAAAACGCCTATAGCCACCAGTCTGACTTTAGCACTTCCATGCTTACCCGGTTTAGATTTCTCGATGGTTACTACTCTAGATGGTTCACCATCTATAACTACATACATGCCTTCTTTGAGAGAACCAATTTCGACAGGTCGGCTCATTAATAAACACCATCATAAAAATATCAGTAGTTTCCTCTTAAATCTTCCGACTTAAAAACTTCAGGTCTAAGAGAGAGCCTACCGTAAGCGTTCAAAATTCTGGCGACGGCTTCATCAATGGTTATTAAAGAGCCTAAGTATACAATATGGCTGAAACAACCGAATCTGCAGTCGGAAGAACCGAAACCTTTCAGTTGAGGGTTGTGAAGACCGATTTTCGCGATCTCCTTGACGACTGAACACTCCATATTATTCGTAGTTTTACATATTATTACTCTTTCTACTGAGGCATCTTCGCTGGAGAGAAGGAAATCTATATGCCACTTTGCCTTTTTATATCTAGATAAATGTCTTCTAATGCGATTTTCAAGGTTTTGCGCCTTAGATCCCATGGCAGATCCAACGTAAACGTAGAGGCCTTCATCGAATTTTACATAGCCTAAAGCCCCTATTCTAACGGTAGTAGGCTTCCGAATCCTCAAGATCAAACTGTAACATCCTTTACTACTCGTTTTTCTCACGTTAGACATTCACCGCCTCCACCGAGGAGAAGTTTACATTATGGAGATATTAAACATAAGAAGCTTAAAACGGCTATTATTCTGTTTTTCCATTCATTTTAATCCAATCAAACCGCGGTGTTAAACCCATTAACATTAAACCTTCCAAAGCTTCTTTAAACATCCAGTAAGGATCTTCTTTCTCAAGAATTAAAACCTTACCCTTCTTGAGAGTATTGAAATGTTTTCTATCCCTTGTTATGAGTACCGCTTCCTTCGATTCTACAAACTGCCGGATATACTCATCCCCTACATCCAGAGGATATAAATCTCTTAAATGATAAACGTTAACATATCCTAGAACTTTAAGATAGGCTTTCATATAATGTGGGATCATAGCGTCGAGGACTATTACTGGCTCCTCCATTCTTGGATGTAGAAGATGGGGACCGGGTAAATAAATTTTGTACACTTTTTTATATAAAAAAATTCATTGATTTATACTTAACCCGTGCTGATTAGAGGTTGAGTGGAGGTGCCGAATTGCGTTTCATACAGTTTAGCATACAAACCTCCATTACGTAGAAGCTGTTCATGAGAGCCTTCTTCAACTATTCTACCGTTATCCAACACTATTATCCTATTTGCAAGTTTAACCGTTGCAAGCCTATGTGCGATTATTATACAAGTTCTTCCTTTTAGAAGCTTAACCATAGCTTCCTGAAGCAACGACTCAGTCCTTGAATCCAGACTACTAGTGGCTTCATCAAGAATTAGAATTTTCGGATTTTTAAGCATAGCTCTTGCGAAACTTATAAGTTGTCTCTGACCTACTGAAAGATTTTCCCCGCCAGGAGATACTATTGTATCGTATCCTTTGGGAAGACTCTCTATTAGTTTTTCAAGACCTAACGATTTAATGATATTCTCAACATGCTCTCTAGATGCCTCCGGAAAACCAGCTCTAATGTTTTCAAAAACGGTATCGTTGAAGAGAACCGGCTCTTGAGGCACTAGAGCCGTTGCTCTACGTAAAGACCTGAGAGTGAATTCTCTAAGATCGTGGCCGTCGATCAATATGCGACCTTTCTGAGGATCGTAAAGCCTCAATATGAGGTTTGCGATTGTTGTCTTACCTGCACCAGTAGGACCAACAATTGCAAGGATCTCCCCAGCTTTAACTTTAAAGCTTATATTCTCAAATACCATGTTTGAGTTGTAACTGAAGCTGACGTTTTCAACAACTATCTCGCCATTCTTGACTTCTAAATCTTTAGCGTATGGTGTATCTTTGACAGCTGGTTCTGTGTTTAAGAAAATGTAGACTCTTTCAGCTGCAGCTAGGGCTGATTGGAGAGTTGTATAGAACATTGTGATCATCAATATGGGTCTAAAGAAAGAATCAGTGTAACCGTAGAAGGCTAAAAGTCCACCTATTGTGAACTCATGTGAAGCTATCAGATAACCACCGTAACCCACCAGTATTGCAAAAGAGAGAGCTCTGACGGAATCTAAAGACGGACGTATAAGTGAGGATATCAGTATCGCTTTAACCCTTGTAGCCATTGTTTCCCGACTTACACGTTCAAATGATTGAACATCGATATTTCTACGCTCAGTAAATGCTTGAGCCACTCTTGCGCCAGATACACTCTGCTCAACACTACTAGTGAGTTGACTTACCTTAACTCTAGTTTCTCTGAACACTTCACGAGCCTTCTTCGCAAAAAACCTTGTGAGAATGACCATGATGGGTATCGTCGATGTAACGGCCAGTGTAAGCGCTAAATGCATACTTGCCATCATATATACAGCACCAACTATCGTAGACGCGCTTATTAGAAATTCTATAGCACCCATTGTAACAACCTCACCTATCGCCGTTATGTCATTCGTTATCAGAGAGATCAATCTACCTGATGGCCTTTGCGTTACATAGTGTACATCGATATCCATTAAATGTTGGAATGCCCTGCGTCTTAAATCGAATAAAAGTCTCTGGTTTAGGTAGGCCGTTAAATATCTTCTGAGCGCTGTTAAAAGAGCGCCAGCGGAAATAGCGAGGATGGCTAAAATCGTGTAGAACACTAACGCGTCGGCATTCATAGCTACAACTCCTTTGTCTATGAGTAGCTTGCTAATATAGGGGGTTGCTATGTTTAAGCCAATAGAGGCTACTGAGAGTACAATGATAGCCAATACTACGAGTTTCATCGGCGCTAGAATTTTAAGAAACCATTTAAGCAGAGTAGACGTCGGGACTTCAACTGGTTTTTCATCCGTGGCTCTCTCAGCATGGTGCATAATATGCCATCCCATGATCTTACACCCCCTCAGCCCCAATTATCTGAGATTTGTAAATTTTAGCATATAACCCGTTCCTAGCTATTAACTCATCGTGAGTGCCATCTTCAACTACACGTCCATCGTCGAGCACCACAATCCTATCGGCGAGTTTTAAAGTGGATAAACGCTGAGTTACTATGAAGACTGTTTTGTCTTTTATGAGCTCTTTTAAGGCCTCGCATATCTCTTTCTCAGTTTCAGAGTCTACGCTTGATGTAGAATCATCGAGTATTAAAATTCTTGGGTTTAAAATTAAAGCTCTAGCAATAGCTAATCTCTGCCTTTGACCTCCAGACAACGTCACACCTCGTTCACCTATTATGGTATTGTATTTTTCAGGCAGACTCATTATGAAGTCATGGATACGGGCAATCTTAGCTGCTCTCTCTATTTCTTCATACGTAGCATTGGGTTTACCGTACGCGATATTTTCCCGGATGCTTATTGGAAATAGGAAGATATCCTGGTGTACAACACCTATCTGTTTACGTAGGGAGTGAATTTTAACGTCCTTTATATCGTAACCGTCTATCAGAATACGGCCTTCCTGTGGGTCGTAGAACCGGGGTATAAGCTTTATCAACGTACTCTTACCTGAACCTGTAACCCCTACTAGAGCAACTTTTTCACCTGGTTTAACTTCTAAGTTTACACCTTTAAGCACAGGCTTATTTGAATCGTAACCGAATACAACGTTCTCGAAGACTACATGCCCTTTAATATTCGGAAGCTCTATTGCATCTGGCTTTTCTTTGACTTCTGGTTCAGCATCTAAAGCTTCAAAAACCCTTCCAGCAGAGACACTCGTCCTCTGATAGTCTGCGAATAGGAATCCGAAGGACATTATAGGCCAGACGAGATAACCTAAGTACATCGAGAAGGCTACGAGGTCTCCTATTGTAATCTCATTGCTGAAAAACTTTAACCCTCCATACCAGTATACGATGGCTGATGCCACACCTATAACGAGGTTCAGAAATGGCCACGTTCGAGTTGCTAGTTTTTCAGAGTACATACTAAGGTTGTAGACCTGTTTATTTACGGAGTTGAACTTTGTAAAAGCCCAGTTTTCAATCCCAAGTGCCCTTATTATTCGAAAGCCTGAAATGGATTCTGCTACGGCAGTGTTTAGTTTACTCTGTTCAATCCACCTACGTTCAAATATCGGCCTTACGAGTTTAGCGAAAATCATGGCTATTATTGCTATGAATGGTACCGTGATAGATATGGCTATTAAAGCCATTGAAGCATTTATTGAAATAAGTACTGCGGAGACCAATAGAACCATTAGAATAGAGCTTAATAATTGCGTTATGCTAGAACTTATGAAATTGCCGATCGTATCTATGTCGCTGGTGAGGCGGTTTATTATCTGCCCAACATCAACTCTATCGAAAAAGCTGTAGGATAGATCTTGTAAATGTCTATAGAGTTGCATTCTCATATTATGGCTGATCTTCTGAGACATTAAACCAGATAAATAGTCTCTTAAGAAGAATAGAGTGCCATGTAAAACTGTTAAACCTAGTATTGCTACCGCATAGAGCCATATGTTTGAGACAGACCCTATGAATACATTGTTCACGACGTCTCTACTGATCCAAGGCAGAAGAAGATCTATTACTGTTCCTACTACTACGAGCACTGTTGAAGCTATAAAGAGCAGCTTATGCGCTATAAGGTATTTAAAAAGCCTCGGTAGAATTCTTCGAACTGGCTTACCTGCATAAGTCACGTACTTCACCTCGAAACTATGGAAATAAGTTCATCCATAAGCTTACGGAATTTTTCATTTCTGTAGAGTTCTAAATGGGTTAAAATATCCATCAATAGGAAGGATGCCGGAGGTTTTAAAACTGAAGGATTTACATCCCTACTGACTAAATTCTCTAAAACTATTCTTTTAAGGGTGTTAAACTCTTCGATTAGTTTAATAAGCTTAGACATATTTGATATACTATAGCCGAAGTTCTGCATAAGCAATGCAACGTCTTCAGAGAGTTTTTCATCCCAATCTTTAAACAAAGATGCATCTCTCTCACTCAAACTATAACTCACGATGTAATGCCTAGCTGAAGCCCTATAGAACCGTTCAATGATATTACCTCTCCTGCGCTCATACGTAAGCTCGATCAAACCAGCAGCTTTAAGAGTTTTTAAGTGATGATCAATAGAAGAGGCTGGTTTATCTAAGATCTTAGCAAGTTGATTTGTAGACATCTCCTTAATTTTTAAAAGACTCAATATTTTACACCTAGTTTCGTCAGCTAGAAGTTTTGCCACTTCAGCATCTTTAATTATAAGGAACTCTTTCAAGTTTCCCCTCTTCCAATTCTTTGGAACGCTACAATAAATTGTAATAGAGGAATATAAATTTTGCTCAATACGTCTAATGCAAAAATCACCGTGTTAGAACATAGTTTAGAAAATGCCTATGTCGACGTGTAAAACCCTTCTTGGAAATGCATTAGAGTTTAACAATTGGATTAGGTATGGAAAAACGGTATGTAACGTTGGAGAGGACAGTCGAAAGAAGCTAAACCTCAATGTTTTTACGTCGTAACCAATGATATATCTTATGGATATTATGAGTGTAAGAGATTTGCAGAAACTTATGGGAGATTTATACTTAGAGAGGGATAGGAAAAGAGGGGTTCTCACAACCTACATATGGTTTATATCTGAAGTGGGAGAGTTAGCTGATGCCCTAATCGAAGGCAATGTGAAGGACTTTGGTGAAGAGGCAGCTGATGTAGTAGCTTGGCTACTAAGTCTCTGCAATTTGATGAATATAGACTTGGAAAAGGTAGTCTATGAGAAATATGGTAGAGGGTGCCCAAGGTGTCATACTATGCCATGTCAATGTGGATATTAATGGAAATATCTACAAATTCCCATCTATGTCAATAATTACAGTCGAATGTAACAATCAGTCGATTAACGATTCCGTGTTAAAACCTTGAGAAAGCTTGTAATAGACTACTTCACCTCTACGGTCTACAACGGCAAGTATAAGCTCTTTGTTTAGAGAAGCACTAGATTTAGCTATTCCAATTAAATCTTCTACTTTTAATGGCCTACCTTCTGAAACCCCTACGACGAGATATTTAGCAGGTTGCTCACCATATGTCCCCCGCTCATACAGTAAAAAGTCCAATCCTAGTCCATATCCCTTACGAATTACATAGCCTTTATCTCTTAAATCCCTATATACCAGGAATTTGACCCAGACGTCTGGGTCTATAGAGATCAATTTTTCAGTGGCATCCTTCAGTGTAAGTTCACGTCCACCTTCAAGTAGTCTAAGCTTACCTTCACTCATCAAGTAGAGTGTTTCTTCACCAGTCAAAACTAGAGAGTTGTCGTCTTTAGTACCATAGCCCTTTTGAATCAGAAAACTTCTATAATCACCGTTCTTAACTAAGACCCTGCCATTTTCTAAGATGGCTATACCAGTTAGGGGTTTAGACTCTGAATTCATCTTCAAAGTTCTAATGGTAAATATTTAATTTAAACATTATTGAAAATTTGAAAATCTATCAGATGCCGTCTGACGAAAATAAAAGCATAGAGAGGAAATAACTATAGTTTTAATGAAAGATGCTGATTCATATTGGAGCCTAAAATAAGATCGTCTACATTTCTCTATTCTTAAGAATCAAGGTAGTAAATAGCGTCGGGTGTAAAGGCATACTATATAATGACTTAGAATATATTATGGTGAGAGGTGCGTTAGAAGGTTTGTTGAAACAGAGTAGCGACCATCACTTAAGTCTCATGCTCTCAAGGTTTTTTGGAGCAGCAGCTGGAAGCTTGAAAACGTGTGATATTGCTGAAGATAGATTTTGCGTCTTCTGTGCTTCACCGTGACATACAATGACCATTTTAGGTCTTGGAGATAATCTTTTAACGTAGGAGAGAAGCTGTCTTCTATCAGAATGCCCACTGAAACCTTCGATAGATTTAACGCTCATGTTGACTTTAATAACGTCTACTTTACCATCTCTAGATATTAAAGGAACTTCTCTTAGACCATTTTTAATCCTACGGCCTAAAGTACCTTCGATTTGATAACTGACAAACATGAGGGTATTTCTCGCATCTTCAGCCATAAGCTTAAAGTACTCGAGCACGGGTCCACCCTCCAGCATACCCGATGGGGCTAAAATTATCGAAGGCTCACCTTCAGCTATTTCAATCCTTTGATTCGAATTTGAAACTTGGGTAAAACGTTCAGATTGAAATACATTCACGTCCTCACGTAAGATGAGGTCTCTAAGCTCTTGAGATAGATATTCTGGATATGCTGTGTGAATCGCCGTAGCTTCATTTAACATACCGTCTACATATATTGGAACCTCTTTAAGCAGACCTTTTCTCGCATAAGAGTCTAAAACTATCATTATCTCCTGACCTCTCCCTATGGCAGGAGTAGGTATCAGAACTTTCCCACCCTTCTCAATGGTTTCGTTTATCGCAGAGATGAAAGATGTCTCTACTTCAGATCTAGGAGGCATAACATCTTCTTCACCACCATATGTAGACTCCATTACTAAAGCTTCAATTCTCGGAAAGCTTATTGAAGAGGGGTCTAAGAGCATTGTTTTACCATATTTGAAGTCCCCAGTTATTACAATGTTATAGTGTCCCTCACCTACATGTATATGAACTATTGAAGAGCCAAGTATGTGACCAGCATTCCATAGGGTGAGTTTAATATCTGGAGCTATGTCTACAACATAGCCGTATCTAAGCGTTACAGTATGTAAAATCATATCTCTAACATCCCTTTGGGTATACGGAGGGATAACGCCTTCCTTCATAGCCACGTCTAAATAGTCCAGTTGAGCTAAGACCATAAGACTCAAAGCTGGCTCAGAGCAGTAGACTGGCCCTTTGTAGCCATATTTGTACAACAATGGAATAGCTCCACAGTGGTCTAGATGACTATGTGTGACAACGACAGCGTCAAGAGTATCGAGGTCTAATCCATCGAAGTCAAGATACGGAAACATTTGATTAGGCTTAGTGGCTCCTGGGTTTATACCGCAATCCACTAATACAGAACTCTCCTTTGTTTTAATCAATATGGCGGATCTACCGACTTCTCTAAATCCTCCAAGAGGTACTAGCAAAACTTCATCGACTGGGAAAACTAAGGGCCTGAATATTCGTTCACCATCTTCTCTTAAAGCCCTCTCCCTATCCTTTGTATCACTATAAAGCACATGTCTTATGTTGGCGATAATTTTTGAAGGCATCGAAGGAGCTCTGAGGACTCTAGGTATCCACTTTGTCCTCCTCAAGATTTCCTGTAGAAGTGCACCGTCTTTACCTATGGCTAAACCAGTCTTCTTAGCCTCTATTATCACCTCACCTAATACCTCGTCAAAAACGAGGTTTTCCACACTTGCCTCTTTAGGGATTATCTGACTTATGGTAGCTTTAACTTCCTCCTTCGGCGCTCTGACAGACGGGTCCGATCTAACTACAATCCTCTTCTTCATCGTTTCGACTATGTCGGAAATTATATAGCTTCTATCTATGAGTAAGACCTCCGGTTTCTTAACGTAGATTGCAAGCTTAGACCCTTCAAAGTTTATCCTAGTTACCGCTACATCTTCCGGTATCTTAGATAGCACTATTTCCCTTATCTTAGATAATGGATCTTGCAATTGTTTTTTCACAATTGAACACCTAAATTCTCAATAAGACCATAAAATTGTGATCAAGCACTACTCATAAGCTTGATTTTATCGTCTTCAGATAATTCTTTAAAGCCTTTGGAATCTATTACGATAATGTCGATGCTGTCTCCTGTAGCAATGTCTCTACGCATAGCCGCTTTAAGAGACTTAACCACCAAGGGAATTGCCTCTTCAACAGTTAAACCATCTCTAATGTTTGTCTCGAGTTCACCCATAGCTATTGGGGAGCCTGAGCCTGTTGCAAAGTACTTCTCCTCTGTAACTCCTCCAAATGGGTCTAGAGCGTAGATGTGTGGACCATTTTCATCTACTCCTCCTACTATCGCTTGAACTGAAAGAGGCATAAGTCTATTGGTGTAGAGTATTTGAGAGGCTAGCCTGGATGCAGCACTAACTGGTATAGGTCTGTTATGTTCAAGCTTATACAGTTTAGCGTAGAACTTAAGCATATCGACGACGTTCTGACCCTCGGCTACAGTCCCCGCTATGGTCATAGCTAAGTGGTCGTCTATCTGGTATATTTTACGGCCTCTCTTATGGGCTACTGTAAACCCCATGGTAACTCTTGTATCCGAGGCTAAGATAATACCGTCTTTACAAACTAAACCTATTGTTGTTGTTCCAGTTTTCAATACTTTGAAACCGTCGTACAATCCTAGAACCTCCTGCATTTAGTTGAGGATTGTGAAAATGTATCATGTATGAGAAGCGTTTAGAGATATTTTAACCTTACTATTTAGAAATGCTTCAAAAGAGTAGAGTTATATACTCTTATCGAGTAGATTGTATATTGCGGTGGTGTTGTGAAGATTAAATATCTTAGCCATGCATGTTTTGAAATATCAGACCACAAGAGAATACTCATAGACCCATATTTCACAGGGAATACTCTAGCCCCTAAATACGAGGATAGTCCTGATATAATCTTAGTAACGCATGAGCATTTCGACCACTTTGACAAACCTTTCATAAGTAGGTTTCCCAAAGCTAAAGTGATAGTTCCTCCGGTATGCGAATATCCTGGAGCCATTGTTATGCGCGTGGGAGAGAGGAGAGAAATCGATGGTATTCTCGTTGAAATGATCCCAGCCAGCCACTACCAAAGCAAGTATCCGACGGGTTACATTGTAGAATTTGAGCAGAAAAGAATTGTACATTTAGGAGACTGTTATCTCGACGGTGTAAAGCCTCTGGAACACGTAGATTTATTGTTAATACCGATAGGGGGGACGTATACGATGAACGTGGATGAAGCTTTAAAAGCTTTAGACATACTGAAGCCTAAACTTGCAATACCCATGCACTATAATACCTTCCCGCAGGTGAGAGCAAATCCTGAAACATTTAAGAGAGGAGCTGAGAAGAAAGGCTACAACGTTAAAATTCTGAGAATAAGTGAAGAGGCAGTTTTATAATGACCATTGAGGTCGATGATGCTGGATGGGGAGACCTAGTAGGAGGATGTATAATAGTAGTTAGAAGGGTTGAAACTGGCGAATACTACGTAGGTGAAATACCTGTAGAATTGTTTCAGGAGCCTAAGTTTAAAACTAAACACTACCTGGATAAAGCATTAGAGATAGTTGAGAGTGGATTAAGGAGTCTTAAAGCTTCTATAA
This sequence comes from Bathyarchaeia archaeon, assembly GCA_038870975.1. GTDB lineage: Archaea > Thermoproteota > CALKCG01 > B24 > B24 > DTBU01. The sequence goes on from JAVZJD010000001.1 coordinate 274,592, forward strand.
GCGAAGAAATACGTATGTGTACAGGCTTCATACTTTCTAAAGCGAGGAAAAAACTCTCCCAACAAGGGTATAAAGTTACTCCAGTTAAGATAACCGGAGAAACCCAGAAGCTTGCTGAACAAATGTTTTTGAAAACGCTAGAGAAAATAGGGTTGATGCTTACGGAGGAGGAGCCTAGGAGGAGATTTCAGAGCCTTTTAAAATGGGTTAAAGATGAGCCAGAAATTAGAGAAAAATATGTTAAAACAGGATGGGGAAGTTGGAAGAGTAAATGGCGTGCTAGGGTATTTGGAGTAGTTTAAACAGGTCTTTATGCGAGGTTTAAAAGCCCTATTGACCTAGCGTATTCTAAAGCCTCAACATACTCTGCATGCGTAAGTCTCCTACGAAGCTCTGGAACTTCAAAAGCCCTCCAATGCGGTCTATATTGATCCATTATGTTAACCCTAACCCATCCGCCTAGATTATCTCTAATCCATTTAAGGATGGGTTTTCCACAACATTCTATATGGTTTGGGAGCAGGAGAACTCTTATTATGAGCTCACCGCTTTCTAAGGCTATTAAATGGTTCCTACTGCAGACTTGCACATAGTTTGGAGCATTAGATATTTTAATGGCACATTCATCCCGTCCATACTTGTAATCTAATAGGTACACGTCTATGAATCCTTTTAATAGTTTAGCTGTCTCAACACTATAGTAGCTGTTACTATTCCAGACTGTGGGAACATTCACTTTAACGTATTTAAATGCCTCAAGCCAGGCATGTAGCCAAGGAGTGGGAGAGCCACCGACCATGTTACAGTTCCGACAGCCTTCACGTCTAAGTTTAGTAACTATCTCTGCAAGCTCTTCAGGTATTATAGGTTCACCAGGCTCTATTTGCTGAGAAATAGTCCAATTCTGACAATGTAAACAGGTAAGATTACATCCCAGTGAGAATACGGTTCCACTTGGAACAAGTTCGGGTTCTTCACCTAAATGATGGAAAGCTGAAGACAGAAGGAAGGTATATCCGCATCTACAGTAGCCGAGTTTACCTTCTAAACGGTTAACTCTACATTTCCGCTCACAGAATACGCAGGACTTTAAAAGCCTCTTGGCTATTTCAACTTTAAGATCTAGATAACTCCTTTTAGGCTCTCCAAGATCCTCAAGAGAGACCTTTCCACTATCTACCATAGATTCCGCACGGTAATATTCAACAGTTAATTTATCATGTAGAGCCCAAAGTTCATCTAATGAGTAGTTTTCGTCAAAAACTGCTTCTATCCTCTTAGCTATTAAGAATTTAGCTGGAAGTTTATCTCTGAAAACCTTAAAATATCTACTTAGCGAACGAAGAACCTTATCATCCTTAAAAACTGTTAAAGCATCTGGCCTTACGAGATACCAGTTCATATTCTAACAAATTTTATGAGACTCTAAAGAATAAATGTTTACTCGCTCTTCTTTTGACCACAATCTTCTTTAAATATTTCCTCAAGCTCTTTTCTGGTTTCCTCCTGAAGCTCTTTGATTTTATGAAGCCTTTCTTGCACCCTATTAAGCCAGTCTCTACTAGCTTCAATACCTTTATGCGCAAAATAGGCTAGAGCCTCATTTCTACTTCTGAATATACCAGCATCTACTAGGAGCTTTATAAGCTTAGCATCGGATTCGGGGATCCTAATCGAAGAAACAACTTCAGTAGCTTTGGATAATATTTTCTCGGTTGATGAGAAGACTTCTTTTAAAGCATCTTCTAGAGCCTCACTTAAACCGTCGATTTTTACAGAGACTAGGGGGGTTGAAGAGGCCCCTGTGACCAGAAGACTTTTAATACGGGATTCAAATTCTCTAAGGGATTTCTCCAAATCCCGGGATAGATGTAGGTATTTCTCAAGGTCCTTAGTTGCTTCAATCAGTATGCTTCTAATTTCATCAGCTACCTCACCATACCCTTTGGGAAGGTCGAGAGCAAGTTCTCTAAGATTTCTCCTAAAACCGTAGATAGTATCTCTGAAATTTGTGTAGAGGTTTTGAAGCTCGTGTTTAAAGTCTATTCTCAATCTTTTAACATCTAAGTAGAGGGCTATGAGCTTATCTTTAGAGGATAGGTCTGCTTTTTTAAGATCCTCCAGAGACTTTTCATACTTCTTAAGGACATTTTCATAACTTTCTCTCATATGTTCTCTAAATTCTTCGATTTTCTTTTTAAACTCGCCTAAACTATTCATACAAAAATACAAAAATACAGGAATACATATAAACTTTGCTGTTAAGGTTTTATCACAACTTTTAAAGCACCATACTCTTCTTTATTCAAAGCTATATGGAAAGCTTCTTCAATTTCAGTAAGCGGCAATACATGCGTTATGATCGGTTTAACCCTAACCTTACCAGTTTTAAGCAGATTTACAGCTAGATAGTATTCAGGGTACAGATTGTTGGAGGAAACGGTTAAAACCCGTTCGCCAGCTAAAAGCCTTAGATCTAATTGAACATTTTCAGTAGATACGGCTAGTAAAACCTGCACTCCTCCCCTAGCGAGCATTCTCAAACCTTGTAGGATAGTTTCAGGTGAACCAACCGTGTTGATTACCGCTTCAACTCCAAATCCACCAGTTTTAGAAAGCACATAGTCGACTGGATCTACTTTAGAAGAATTCACAGTATAATCAGCACCAAGGTTCTCTGCGACGTGTAAAGGAGTATCCCATACATCTATGCAGAAAGCTTCATGAGCCCCGAAGGCCTTAGCAGTCTGAAAAGCCATGAGTCCTATGGGGCCAGAGCCTATGACCGTTATCCTATAGCCTGGTTTAACTCCAGCCCTATAAGAGGCATGAACTGCGACAGCTAAACCATCCAATTGAGATGCTTCCTCTGGATCCACAGGCCAATCTAATCTAACTGCTTTATCTTCCCAAACTGTGCAGTATTCAGCCATGCCTCCTGGTGAAGGGCTAAAATTCCAAGCCTCATCGTGACCTATATGTAAGACATCTGCACAGATGTTGTGCCTTCCCTCGCTACAGAATCTACATTTACCACACGCCTTATAGGCGATTACACCTACTTTCTCACCAACTCTATGTTTGAATTGCTTATCACCTACATCTATAATAGTTCCTGAAATTTCATGCCCTAGTATCATGTCAGGTGGATTCGCCTTATCGATACCCAGCGTATGTAATGCCCAGGGATTTCTACCTTGAAAATAGTGAATATCGCTTCCACATATGCCACATGCATCAACTTTTATAAGAACCTCATCAGACTTAGGTTCAGGCTTTGGAACATCCATAAGCTCGATTTTAAATGGTCTTCTCAAAACAGCGGCTAGCAAACTATACACCTATACAGAGGTATAGTTGATTCCTAGGATTTAATCCTTTCATCAGGGTACCAACCTGAATAATACTCATAGAAGACGGAGATACCACCGTTGAATAAACTGAGGCATGTGCTCTCAGATTTCTACTATCAAGTTCTCTAGCTTTAATACAGTAGTATCATTGGCAGAAGACTACTGGCCAACCTTCAGACGTAGCTACTCCGTGAAATATAACCTTTAAATTAGGTCAAAATTTGGAAAAAGCTATTTTATTTTTCTTATATGAAGTTTAATCCGTAGTTAAAAGACGGTATTGGGAAGACTCTTTTAAACACATCGGGTATTCTAGTATGGTCAAATTCAATGATATCTGAGCTATGGACGGTCTCAGGTCTACCAAAGACGAGAAGTGTAAATGCTTTGGGATCTTCAAATCTTACAGATTCTCCAGACATGTAAACTTTAAAGCCGCCATCACTACAACTAGCGACCTTAAAATTGGCTTTAACGCCGAGCTTCTCCTCAATGTAGGGGCGAATCTTCTCCGCGAAAACAGCTGGATTTAGTATGGCTAAACTTGCGGGAGCACTGGAAGTTTTAGGTTTTAAGCCAGATTCTTCTAAAAGGGCTATAAGTTCCCAGTCTCCATATGGAACAGGTAGCTTAACATGTTCAACTTTAAGAGTCTTAGATACTTCACAGATTGTTTTAAGAACGGCAATTCTAGACCCTGCATACTCAACAACAGTTAAATCGTCCCAAACTCCTTTAACAAATGCTACATAGGAAGACGGCTTACCCATTCTATGCGATACAAATATGTTTAACGCTCCAACTTCAGCCAAGAAGGCTCTATCTGTAAGCAACTTAAACTCCTCAAGACTTCTCTTAAACCTAATAGGTTCCCTCTGATATAGCTCAATTAAACTCAAAATTTTATCCTCAGTATAAGATTCAATCTTTAACTCGTCTGAATACATTGCCAAATGTTCAAGAGTATCAAGTGGAACATGATAATCGTAGATTATACCAGCTTCTACACAACCAGCTCTACTGTAAAGTGATCTAGCACCTGAGACCATAACGAGGTCTACATGGTCATTAGACAATTTCGCAAAGGCATCTTGAACCAAGGTTGAGGCATAACCTTTCATCCTGTAGTCTGGATGGGTGCATACACATCCGATGAGCCCTACTTTGAGTTGAGTACTGTAAAAGTAAAGATAACCCTCCCAAATACCTAAGTGGGAGATGACTTTTCCATTAGATACAATGACCCTTAAATTTTCAATGTTTTCTTCGCAGAAGACGTGAGGGAAAACCTTGTCTAAATAAACACCGTGCTTCTCAAAACCGAAAATCCAACTTGTAAGTTTAACTATTTGCGGAAGTTCTTCTGTTTTAGCAGCCCTAGGACCTTCAATCATAGTCTGTACCCTGGAACTCAAAAATACTTCCACTTGTAATATTTAAATTTTCAAAGTCTCAGCAGATCGACTTGTTGACGCTATCGGAAGTCGTTGAACAGCTTTTAAATCCTTTAAGAACGGGAAAATGAGCCGTCACCCGTTTCAAAAGCTATGTAGATTCTGAATCCGATGTGATTAGATTTTGAAGTAGACTTACATGACTTTAACTATAAAGTCGTTGAGTTGTCTCTCATTCAACCTAAACCTTTCACATGTAGAACCATATGAGCCGCCTCTGGGATTATAAGTCGTTCGAGGGCTAGTTTAACGGCTCTAGGTGAACCTGGTATGACGAATACTACTTTACCTTTATAGACGCCCGCTGTAGCCCTCGTCAATATGGCTATGGAGCCCTCTTCCTGGAACGTTAACACGCGGAAGAGTTCTCCAAATCCAGGGATTTCTTTTTCAAACATAGGGCTAACTGCCTCAATAGTCACATCTTTTGGTGATAAACCTGTACCTCCTGATAAGACTACAATGTCTACATCTGATTTAGAGCATAATTCTTCAATTGTCTGCTTAATCATAGTAGAGTTGTCTGATATCAGGGTTCTATAGGATAGGGAAAAACCAGCCGATTTGATTATTTGCTCAGCTAAGTCTCCAGATTCATCTCTAAAAGGCTTACCTTGTTTAAAAGATTCAAACCTAGAACTACTACAAGTAATTAGAGCAAATCTGAGGGTTTTAGGAGCCTTAAGTTTATGCTCTTCCGAGCCCATCAAACTGCACTCAGAGGAAAGTATGTCGTATATTTATAAAAATTCTACTAGCCGTAGACCATTCAATAGCTTGATAGCTACATCGTCATATATGGTCCATTAAAAGTTAAATGAAAGTCGGAGATAAGAATGGATATAGATTACGTATGACAGCTGAAGGATGGATTATGTGGATTACTGGCCTACCATCAAGTGGGAAGTCCACAATAGCTAATGGTGTTGCCCAGAAGCTTAGAGAAATGGGTCTGAAAATTGAAATCTTAGAATCAGATGAGCTTAGAAAGGTTTTAACACCTAAGCCGACCTATAGTGAGGAAGAGAGAGATTGGTTTTATAGCGTTATAGTTTACATAGCTAAACTGCTCGCCAGGAATGGTATTGACGTAATCATAGATGCTACTGGCAATAAGAGAGTCTATAGAGATAATGCTAGAAGACACCTATCAAAGTTTATAGAGGTTTACGTTAAATGTCCTTTAGACGTCTGCATGAAGAGAGACGTTAAAGGACTCTATAAAAGAGCTCTAGAAGGTATGATTGAAACTTTACCAGGAGTTCAAACGCTCTACGAGGAGCCTTTAAAACCTGAAGTAACAGTTGAAACAGATAAACTCACCATAAATGAATCCGTTGAACTCGTATTAAATAAGCTTAAGGAAATAGGCTATATAAGTTAAGTTAGCTGGTACACTTTATTTTAGAATTTGAAATCAATCTCATGAGAAACTAAACGTCTTGTGTAGGACTCTACAGACCCATCTCTCGAATACCTGTATCAATAGTGGTTTTAATATTCTTGAAGCAACTCAACCTTTCAACCCTCAGTCCATTGTCTTAAAGGTTTATTCGGCCAGATGACTAGGCAAATCCTTAGATAGCTGGGAGTAAAATCTTATGAGCCATTATCAAGAATGGGGGGGTTTTTGTCTCAGTTAAAATATCGTTAAATTCTTCAGTTGCGAATTTTGAAGTCTATCGATGTAAAAATTGAATGAACCTTCTTTTCTTTCAGCTCAGCGGATTTTAAGAGAACAGTCACCCCAATCTTCGTTAATGATGGAGAATCTATCCGATGGATGTTCTCCCTAGGACTTTAAAAATAGTAACTACCACAACGTAGAGTCTTATTATTCTACTACACGTAACAATTTTTGTATTGCCTGAGTAGTTCAGTAGATAGATATAGTGACACTTCGTTGAATCCGTACTGAATACCGCAGTCGCCGAATTCGCAATCGACTATTCTTAAGTTAGAGAATCAAAAGAGTGAAGTAGAGGATGTATTCGGAGGAATTGAGAAAAGGAGAAATAGGAGAATTATCCAAGCATAAAATTGTGAGAGATCCTAACGGGAGAGCCCTCCTAGTTGTCCTTCTCATTATAAGTCTTGCTTTAAACGTCTATTTAATGATAACAATTGTAAACTTCAAATCTTACATCGTAAGACTTGAAAAAGAGCTTAACAATCTTGCCGCTCAAAACGAAAACCTCTCTAGGGAGGTTCAAAACCTTAGAAACGTTTTAGATATCACTAGGAGGCAACTTGAGTACTATAAAAATCAAACCTACTATCAAGGGTTTATCTCAACTGGAGGCTTAATCGGAGAGACTGATGTCAATATTGTTGCCGTTAAAATCGCTCGCGGAGACTTATTTACAACATACTATGAAGGCGTAACACTTAAAGCTGAAGTTGAACTTAGAGATGGAAAAGGGAGAATATTAGTAAACACAGAGCCTAGAATAGGTATAGACCTTCAGACAAGTGCTCGAATAGCGGTGTCAGTAGCTGAAGCATACACCGGGTTAAACCTAACGACGGTAGATGTCATCATTACGATTAAAGGTGAGGAGGAGGTGGAAGTCGTAGATGGTCCAAGCGCAGGATTGCCCATAACAGTAGCCATCATATCAGCCCTCAGACATGAAAACATCTCGAATGAAGTTTACGCCACTGGGACCATAAATCCTGATGGTTCTATAGGAGCCGTAGGAGGAATAGCTGAAAAAGCTTTAGCGGCTGCCGAGAAGGGGGCCAGATTCTTCCTAGTACCTAAGGGGCAGAGTAAAATAGTCATTTACGAGAGAAGGGAGGAGGAAATCCTACCCGGTTTTAAGATAATCCGCTACGTACCTAAAGAAGTATCGTTAAAAGACTACCTTAAAAATCATGGATTTGACGTCGAGGTCTTCGAAGTATCAAACATAGTGGAGGCATATAGTCTTTACACAATAAAACGCTATTAAGTTGGCACTATATGGTTTACTTGAAAACTTCGCAGATTTTCTTTTACTTTAAATATGTATGGAGAAGGTTTAAAGTAAATAGATTGCGAGCATAATGCGTAATGCTTCCCTTTAAGCTGGCAATTTAATGGTGTGTAGATTCAGTTTTTCAATCAGATAGCTCAGCCAATATTTTGAAACATTCCTTATAGTGTTCGTATATCTTCTGGTAGACTTTAAGTAATTTAGTGTACTTATCATGAACTTTTAAGTTGGGATTGTAAGTCTTAGATATTCTAACCATTTGATTTACAGCTGTTTTAAAGTCTACATGTGCTTTTACACCCACGCTGGCAAGTATGCATGATCCTAAAGCTGCAGCATCGAGTACTTCAGAAATTTGGATACTCATACCTAGGACGTCTGCCTTTATCTGATTCCATAAGTTGCTTTTAGCCTCACCGCCAGTCATAGTGATTCGCTTAACATCTACTCCAAGCTCTCTGACCAGCTGTAGGGTTTCAGAATATTGGAAAGCAACACCTTCGAGTATTGCCCTTATGAACTCGGATTTCCTATGAGCGTGTGTAAATCCTATGAATGCTGATCTAGCTAGAGGGTTGAATTTAGGAGCTCTAGCACCCCATAAATATGGATAGTAGAAGAGTCCTCCTGCCCCAAGAGGTACATTAGCCGCAATTTTATCGAAAAGTACGTAAGGAGATAGCCCTTCTTCCTTAGCCTTATGTACCTCCTCATAGCCGAAGTTATCTCTAAACCATCTTAAGGATTCACCTGTTGCATTTATTATTATTTCATACTCCCATGTATCTGGTACGACGTGACAACAACAGTCAATCAAACCTTTAGAATCTGGCTTAGGTCTTGAGAGGGGCACTTCAAAAACTGTCCCAGTACCAGTACCTATGTTTACACTACCTTCTATATACACGCCTGCACCCAATGCTTCACAGGGACGGTCACCACCACCTGAAACAACTGGGACTCCAACTGGTAAACCAGTCTGCTCGGAGGCATTACTACTAACTTCACCTACAACCTCCCAAGACCCCTTGACATCTGGAAGTATATCCATGGGTATTTCTAAGGATTCGCATATTTCGTCAGACCATTGAAGCTTATTTATGTCAAATAACATCGTCCGCGACGCCATACTTCGGTCGGTGGTTTTTACTCCACATAGTTTAAAGATCACGTAGTCTTTGGCGAATAGGATAGAGTCTATTTTTTGGAATACATTTGGTAGATTGTCCTTTATCCATAGAATTTTCGCGGCTGAGAAAATGTAGTCAATGGGAACCCCAGTTATTTTAAGGACCTTTTCCGGAGGGATCAGTTTTTCAATTTTATCTTTTTGCGGAGTCGCCCTCATATCTAACCATATTATGCTATTGTAGAGTTTTTCTCCAGCTTTATCTATTGGGACAAACGCTTCTCTCTGAGATGTTAAACCGATACCTACTATCCTCTCAGATGGTATTTTAGAAGTAATCTGCTTTAAAGTGGATTGAGCGGCTTTCCACCATTCCTCAGGGTCCTGTTCGGCCCAGTTCATTTGGGGATGGTAGACTTGGTACTCTTTAAACGCTTCTGTAACAATATGTCCATTAATATCGAAGGCTACGACTTTACAGCCACCTGTACCGATATCTATTCCGATTAGAATTTCACTCATACTATTCTGAATATCGAACTATGAGAAGATAAGACTTCGCCTCTTAAAATATGATGAGAGAGATGCTATACTAATCTTCAAAGTAGAGTATTTCAACATCATGCGAGTTAAGTGTAACTTTAACGGTTTCACCTTTTACATGTAGACCTCTGAGTAAGCTTTTAGCTTCCAATACTTTACCGAAGTCTAATTCTACAGTCTTACTTTTGGGATCATGGTTTATTAAGAATAGTAGACGATAGTCACGTCCTTCTTTAGAAACCAATTCAACAGGTTCTCCTCTGAGTTCGACTGGAGGTTTAACTAACCTTTCCTCAATGATTCTATCTGCTATAAGTTTAGATGCGTCTTGAGTCAGAAAGCAACCAATGTATACAGCGTAACCCCTACCATAACGATTAAGTGTTATAGCTGGTCTACCCTTAAGCCATTCATATTCATGAACCCCCAGAACTTGGGCAGAAGTTACCGTTAACTCTTCCAGCCAACCTGAAACCGACGTTTGTCCATATTGAGTAGATACTTTCACCTCTATCTCAGGTGGTATAGATGTGTAATCTGTCACCCGTAGTCCGAATAGATCTTTAAGTTCGCCTGGAAGGCCGTTTGAGTATACACGGTTAAATTCATCTTTAACAGAAGTTCTAGCCGTTGCTATAAGCAAACCTCCGTTTTCCACGTAGTTTTTAAGTTTTTCTATTAGATTTTTATTCGTCAAATATAGGAATGGGGCTAGTAGTATACGGTAGTTTTTAAAATCATGGTCTGGAGATATTACGTCTACATTTACGCCATGATGCCAGAAGCCTTTATAGGCATTCAATGCTTGTTCATGGTAGCTTTTAGCATAGTACCTATTTTCAATTAATGTAGCCCAGAGAGAATCATATGAGAATATAAGTCCGACATCGCTTTTACATTTTGCATCGACTAGGATTTCACCAATCTTCTTTAGCTCTTCACCGGTTCTCTTTACTTCTAAGTACCTTCGGTTTATCTCACCATCATGGTTTAAAATACCATGCCAATACTGTTCTTTGCCAAAACACACGGTACGGTATCTGAAGTAGACTACGCCTTCAGCTCCATGGGCAATTGCTTGGTAAAGCCATTTCCTTAACTCACCTGGGTCAGGTGTTACTCCTATTGGATGCCCAGCATAGCCATCAGTTGGTCCAGCCTGAAGCTCCATAACCCAAAAGCTCTCCATACCCATGCATCTAGTAGCATCGTGAAGCATGGATATCCAAGCAGGATCGTAATATGCTCTAGCAAACTTAGGGTAGCAATCCCATGAAGGAAAGTCTAGGTTTCTACTTAAATCGTAATAGTCCACGCCTGGAAAAAGCCCCATTAGATTCGTCGTCACCTTTTTATTAGGGCTTATAGATTTCAATATTCGTACCTGTATTTTAAGGAACTCTACAAAAGACTTTGACCTAAATCTAAACCAGTCTAAGCTTAGCCCTCTGTTACATTCATCGAAGGGTGGGGTTGGAGGATGTATTTCATCCCAATCTCCATACTCATGGCTCCAGAATATCGTTCCATATACTTTATTGAGTTCACTTATAGATCCATACTTGTTTTTAAGCCAGTTTCTAAAGAGAGTAACACAGTGGTCACAGTAGCAGTATTCGTCGCCAAGGGAGAGCTCGTTATCTATCTGATATCCTATGACGTCCGGATTATCCCTATAGTGTTTAGCCATAGCTTCCACAATTCTCTCAGAGGCTTTAATGTAGTTTGGATTATTGGGACAGTAGTGCCTCCTAGCAACAGGAGGCATTCTATGTCCTTGGAAATTTACAGGTAGGATGTCTGGATGGGCTTTTACAAGCCATGGTGGGGGAGCCGCAGTCGGAGTACCTAATACTGCCTTAATACCCTTAGTGGAGAGAAGCTCTATAACTTCATCAAGCCATTGAAAGTTGAACTTGCCTGGTGAAGGCTCAAGTCTACACCATGCAAACTCTGCAAGTCTAACCACGTTAAACCCAGCGCTACTGATAAGCTCGGCATCCAACCCTCTTCTCTCAATAGGCCAATGTTCAGGATAATAGTCTACACCAAACCACAGTTTAATGCTACTCATAGAACCATAGCTCCTTGAGGGGGGATAAGTAGTCACTCTTCAGAGAGGAATTTCGTACCCCAATATTCTAAGGCTTCTCTTAATTCAATGTGCTCTTTAGCGTATTCTTCCAATGGGATGCCTTCCATAAATGCTTCCATAGCCTGCAACATGGCTGTTGCACCGATTCTAGTCCCCTTAGGATGCCCGTGAATTCCACCTCCAGCGTTCAACTGAATATCTGGAGAGCCTAACAGTTGTAGGTTTATCGGGACTAGGGCTGGATGTATTCCGCCTGAGGCGACGGGCAATACTGGTTTAAGATCATACCAATTGCTTCTTAGGAAGTCATTTATGTAACGGATCCCAGCAATGCCGGAGAATTTTTCAAACTGTTTCAAAGTGCCGCTACCAGGCTTTTCCATTTTACCTTTAGCTGTTCCAGTATGTAGCTGATCTCCACCAGCCAGCCTAACTAGTTTAGCCAATACAAGCATATGAATACCGTGATCTGGGGTTCTAGTCATAGCAGCATGTAAACATCTATGAACATGAATTGGAACTTTAACAGAGGGGTCTTCTGCAAGCGCTCTTAAAATGGGATAACCTGTGCAAAGTACGTCAACCATTATACAATTAGCACCATTATCAAGCGCTGTTTCAACGTTTTTCCATAGCATATCTAAATCCGCCGTAACGTCGACTGCGTACAGTACCGTTCTACCAGTTTCCTCTTTAACCTTATCGAGCATATCCATTACGTGTGAGACCCTCTCCTCCAAACGATTAAACTTTTGACTTGTAAGCGTTTCATCGTCTTTTATAAAGTCAACGCCACCTATCGCCGCCTCATAAGCCACTTTAGCAGTTTCTTCGGGGCTAAGCCCTACTTTAGGCTTAATTATCGTACCTAGGTGGGGTCTTGGATTTCTATTAGTACCAATTATCTTCCTAACGCCTTCTATGCCAAACTTTGGTCCTTTAAACATCTTAACGTACTGCTTGGGTAAATTCACATCCAGTAGTCTTACGCTTTTCAAAGCACCTATTCCGAAAAGGTTGCCAGCTATTATTGAAAGCATATGTGAAATCCCAGCTTCCAAATCGAATAGGTCCAGAGGGAAGGCTACTTGCACCAGCCCTCCGCCGTTCAACTTATCCACGTGAAATACTTTACCCGCCAGCTTCAACACTCTATCGGTTATTGTTACAACTTTAGTCCATGTTCCTATCGACTGTTCAGCCGCAAGGTTTATTGCAGCGCCTTGAAGGTTGACTCCTTCCTTTGGAGTCATATAGTATAGACATGTAACATAACGGTCTGGGTCTATCTCTTCAACACTAGCTGTAAACGTCTTTATCCAAAATTCCTCTTCAAACCACTCCTTTAGCGCACTCATGAAAAATAGACACCCATTTAAGAGTCAGAATAGTTGAAAATAAAAACCTAATTGTTCATTTCCATTACACAGTCCTTGCTGCAAACAGTTGAGTTTATTAGAAGTATCCCCATGATTGATTCTTCCATAGTTGCAGGAATATGCCAACTTTATCCAATTTAAGACGATATAACATTGCCTTTGGTTTAAGATTAAATGCTGAATACAGTGTCTAAATGCTTGTGTAAGATCGGTCTTGAGTATGTATTGTCAAACGATAACCTAGAGTCATTCAGAATACGTATGAAGATGTAGATTTTACTGAAGGAAAGGAAAATGATTAATTTTTAAACAGAGACAACTATTTAGAGGAGTTTAACTATGAGGTATTTCTTAGGTTTAGATATAGGTACTAAAAATATTAAAGCAGCCATTTTGAATGACGAAGGCAAAGTAGAAGAAGATGCTTTAACACCAGTTTACGACCTTATACATCAGCCCAGAGATGGGTTCGTGGAGCGCGATCCTCTAGCGCTTTGGAAGAGAGTATGCGAAACTTTGAAGAAACTCAGGTTTAAGGATAAAGTTGAGGGGGTTTGCGTTGACGCTACAAGTGGTACCATTGTACCGTTGGATGAAAAAGGTGTGCCACTACATCCGCTTATAATGTACAACGATAGTAGAGCTACGGTAGAAGCAGAAGAACTTAGGAAAAACAGTCCTAAGGCACGCGAATTCGAAAGTTTTCTTCCAATAACACCTCAGTTGGTTCTACCTAAAATAATGTGGATGAAGAAACACTATGAATTCTACAGGCGAGTCCATAAGATACTTCATGAGAGTGATTATATAGTCTACAAATTGACGGGGATATTTGCCTCCTCTAGCAATACTGCTGGAAAATCCCACGCGCTTTTAGACAGTTTAAAGTATCTTGAAGAAGCATATGAAGATGTAGACGTCCCCGTCGATTTCATGCCTGAATTGAAGCCTATAGGTTCAATTGTAGGCCATGTGACGGAGAACGCTGCCTTGGAAACTGGTTTACCGAGTGGAATACCTGTAGTAAATGGAGTTACAGATGCTAGTGCTGGAGACATAACCTCAGGTGCTATAAAAGCTGGACAAGCAAATGCAACAATCGGTACGGCTTTAACTGTCCATGTGATTGTGGATAAACCTGTACCCGATGCACTTCAGAGGTTCTACTATAAGACTTATGTCAATAACTTGTTTCTGGCTGGAGGATTTACAAATGCTGGGACAACTGCTTTAGATACTACGAGTAAACTTCTGGGTAAAAACCTCGCAGAGCTCACGGATATGGCTAGAAAAATCCCACCCGGCTGTGAAGGTTTAATTGCGTGCACGGAATGGTATGGTGTAAGAGTACCGAAAACCCATCCTAGTGTTAAAGGGTTTTTCATCGGACTTTCAGAAATTACTGCAAACCCAGGTGCCATCTTTAGAAGTATGCTGGAGGGGTCTGCTTTCGCGCTTAAGCTTATGCTGGATGCAGTAGAAGACGTGACGAAGGTTAAAGTATATGACCTTAGAGTGAGTGGAGGCGCCTCTAGGAATGATTTATTCATGGAGATAATAGCCGATGTTTCAGGTAAAGATGTTTATATAATTGAAGAGCCTGATTCAGCCATCGGTTCAGCCATATTAGCTATGTGGGGCTGCATGGGTGGAAGAATCGAAGAGGTCGTGAATAAGGTTGTTAAGATAAAAAAGCTTTTCAAGCCTACTGAAGAAAACACCGTGAAATATTCGAGGCTTCTAGATAAATATGTTCAATTAGTTGATGCTTTATCCGAGATACTATAGCTTCAATTAATAAAGGTTTCTTGGTAAAACAGTAGACTTTAAAACAGATGTGAAAGTAGTTTCACGAGTTGTTCAGAAAAAGCTTAGACGTTTGGACAATATCTACTCGAATCGCTGCGCTATCCTTTAAACAAATGATGTTGACGTAGGTTATTGAACTTGATGCATATGTAGGCAGTCGTATGGAGTTTTCTGCTTCAATCTGCGATATGGAAAAGGTTTAAATTTAAGACTCTAGAGAATTAAACGATTCATGTCGGTAAATCGTTTTAAACTGGTCGTCTTTGACCTAGATGGAACGTTGATCAGTGTAGATAGTATATGGCGTTTTCTACACGAGAAGTTGAACACATGGAGTAAAGCAAAACTATACGCTGAAATGTTCTACAGTGGTAAAATAGACTACGTGACTTGGGCGCGTTTAGACGTATCGTTATGGAGAGGTATACCGCTTAAACGCATCGAAGCCCTCACCTCGGAAATAGAATATGTCGAGAACTCCCATGAGACCGTGAGCTGGTTCAAGAGAATGGGTTTTAAAGTGGGTGTTATAAGTGCTGGTTTATCTGTCTTAGCTGAGAGAGCCATGTTGGACTTTAATCTGGACTTCGCGGAAGCTAATAGGCTTACAGTTAGAAATGGACTTCTGACGGGTGAAGTAGAGGTTACAGTTGCTCATGGTGAGAAGGATAAAGTACTCGACAACATTATACGTAGATTTGGAATTGAAAGGGAAGAGTGCATAGCTATTGGAGACGACGAGTCGAATATAAGCCTCTTTAAAGCCGTGGGACTAGGCATAGCTTTTAACCCCACGTCGCGAGAAGTTGCAGAAAACGCAGACATAGTGGTATATGGGAGGCTTTTAAATGTAGTTTCTAAAGTAGCAGACCTCATTTCTCAGCGAGATATTAGAATTTAGATGTATCGAGTGAAGGCGTTTCATCGACCTCTATGCTTCTATGGGTTTCATCTCTCCTCTAAATCGTGTAGCAAACCCCTTTAACGGGTATAATTACGTTGAAGAAGCTCTTAAACATGCTTCTAAAGACCTCAGGATACTCTGTATGTACTGGGAATACCTTTAAATCAGTCAATTCTTTAAGCGTTATTAAGCTTCTTCTCAGTTCCCAGGGGTATGCATGTCCTGAGGAGTGAATATGGTAGGCTTCAGCGCCCAAGAGGTTAAGCCAATTTTGAAGTCTTTTGAAGGCTATGAAAGTCTCTTCTTCGAACGGCTCGGAAGAACTTAATACGTATATGCTTCCAGGTGGAGGGGAGAGGTCTACGACTTCTCTAAGATTGTAGAATGAAGTGCATAGAACGTACTCTGAAGGCTTCCTACGCAACTCTTCATCTGCATCTTCATAGTTTAAAACATCCCTACCTATTTCAGGGACGTTTAAACCTTCAACCCCCTGTAAGGCTTCTAGAACAACCTTATGACGTTTAGTAATCACTATGTTCCTATTCAAAGTAGAAGCAACTTTACATACGGTTCTTAGCCTATCTACATCTCCTGGGGACATGTCAATTATCGCTAAACTGTTGCATTCAGATAGAATTCTCACCATACTGTTTTCGACGTCCTTCTCCGACAGCGGCGAACTAAGTTGACCTATGTTCGTCCCTTCACAGATAACCGCTTTAACCTGTCGATCTAAAGCCAACTTGAAGACGTCGGTCTTAGGCTTGAAAACACCATGCGTTCTAAAATCTCCCACGTATAGTATTGAGCCGGAAGACGTTTCAACTATTAGAGAGTATGAGCCTGGAATACTATGGTCTACCGCTTGAAATTCCACGGTTATAGAGTCTACGCTCACCCTATAACCTGAATGTACGGTTTTAAACTCTAAATGTTCAATCTTCTCAAACTTCCTCCTACGGCGTGTTTTAAGCTTAGAATCTATTATACGGTGTGAAACCTCGCCAGTATATACTTGAATATTTTCACTCGGTAGTGTTGTTATCATACCGTAGTGGTCGCCGTGGGGGTGCGTTAGGAAGCATGCATCTAAACCTTTCAAAACATCCATTTTGGGTATAAGCCCAACCATTTCAAGCTCTTTCACGTCTCTAGGCTCTGCAAACACGTACTCGAAGTAATCTCTCCAAAGTGAATAGTTTAACCCATAGTCGAGGAGTATTTTAGTAGATCCATCTTCAAGTAGGATTTGATTCCCACCTATAACTCCTTCAACACCGCCGTAGAAGAACAGTTTAGCCAATTTAAACACGACTTTATGTAATTAGAGACTTAAAGTTTTGCTAAAAAATAATGGAAGTATTTTACCTGCCGAGTTTTCCCAGTAGCTGGTATAAGAGTGAAGCTATTCTAACAGCTCCAGTTGAATCTCTCTGGTCGAATCCTGCTCTCTTAAGGCTCCTCATCTCAGGTGAGAACAGTGAAGATGGCGACTCGCGTTTGACTATGTCTACGTTACCCTTGTATAGTTTAACCCATATAGTGCCGTTTACGTGTTGTTCGCATGCATCTATGAATGCGTCTAAATCTCTTCTGAGAGGATGATACCACATAGCGTGGTAAACCATGTCAGCCCAAAGTCTATCAACTTCACTTTTAAGTCTAAGCTCTTCTTTAGTTAAAGTTAAGTGTTCTAAGTCTGCATGTGCCTTGAGGAGTATTGTGGCGGCTGGAGCTTCGTAAAGTTCTCTAGACTTTAAACCTATTATTCCGTCCTCAAGTATATCTATACGTCCAACACCGTTCTCCCCACCAACCCTGTTAAGGTATAGGATTATTTCAACGGGGTCTTTAACGTCATCTACGCTAACTGGTACTCCGTTTTTAAACTCTACAACGACCTCTCTAGGTTTATCGGGAGCCTCTTCAGGTGGAATAGTCCATATATAGTCTTCAGGATACTGAGACTCTAAATCTTCAACCTGCCCACTTCCTATTGAGTGGCTCCACATGTTTATATCGCCACCTAACCTTCCCTTCCTAGGTTTAGGCGTTATTCCATACTTTTTAAGATACTCTTCCTCTACTGCTCTTGTTAGATTAAGCTCTCTAACAGGCGCTATTACCGTTATTCCTGGGTCTAAGTACTTGGCTGTTATCTCCATTCTAAACTGGTCATTGCCCTTACCTGTACATCCGTGAGCCATGTATTTAGCACCATATTTTTTCGCAACTTCTACACACTTCGAAGATATGAGGACTCTAGTCATGGAAGTACCTATTGGATATCCCTGGTAGTTCCCATTAGCCTTGATACACCTGAAAATATACTCTTTTACAAATTCTTCTTTAGCGTCGAAGAATATCGGGCTAAGATTGAGCTTTTCAGCTCTTTCAAAGGCCACTTGAATTTCTTCTTCCCCTTGGCCGACGTCTACAAGCACAGGTATGACTTCTTTAAAACCATATACTTCTTTCAAAAGTATTGTTACGAGGGTTGAATCAAGGCCTCCGCTGTACGCTGAAACTACGGTTTCTCCATCATATCTTGCAGGAGGTTTTAACTCCAAAAAGCCCTCTCTCTTCTTTGAGAAAGTCAAATATAAAAATTTCGGTATGAAGTATGTGGAAAACTTATTGGTTGAAGCGATAGCATCTAACTTTTTCCAAATCTAAGCTATTATTTATAAACAGCAGAATAGGTTGAATAGATTCTGATGAGTCAAGACATCTTAAGAAGAGGAAGACTGAAGGGGTTTAAACCTCCTGAAGTAGACGCATATACGAGCTCTTTGGAAGCGGATAGGTGGCTCTTCAAGTCGGACATAATGGTTGACAAAGCTCACGTAATAATGCTCACAGAGCAAGGAGTGATTAAAGTAGAGGAGGGCTTGGCGATTCTTGAGACTCTTGAAGAGCTTGAACATTTGAGCTATGAAGAGCTTGTAAAAGGCCCGTTTGAAGACGTCCATGTAGCCATAGAGTCTAGAGTCATAGAGAGGCTTGGTGAAGATATTGGAGGTAAAATGCATACAGCTAGGTCTAGAAACGATGAAGTCGCGACATGTTTAAGGTTGACGGTTAGGAGGCAGGTTATTGAAATACTTAGAGAACTTTTAAACCTGCTTAAAGTCATCTACGATAGAAGCCTAGGGGAATTGAATACTATTATGCCAGGCTATACGCATACTCAACACGCTCAACCAGTCACTCTAGCACACCATCTTCTAGCCCATTTCGATGCGTTAGCTAGAGACTTTGAAAGACTGTTAGACGCCTATAAGAGGGTTAATAAGTCGCCGCTTGGCGCATGTGCTTTAGCAACTACTGGTTTTCCTATAAGTCGATTTAGAACTGCTGAACTCTTAGGCTTTGATGGTCTTGTTGAAAACTCTATGGATGCTGTCTCTAGTAGAGACTTCATACTTGAAATACTGTCCGATATAGCCATACTGGCTACTGATTTAAGCCGTATTGCTGAAGAGTTGGTCTTATGGAGTAGCTCAGAGTTTAAATTCGTAGAGCTCCCAGATGAGTATTCGTCAACTAGCAGCATTATGCCTCAGAAGAAGAACCCCGACACTATGGAGATAACTAGGGCTAAGGCTGGTAGAATATATGGAAATCTTATGAGTACTTTATCTATGCTTAAAGCCCTGCCTTTAACGTACAATAGGGATATGCAGGAGGTTACTCCTAGGCTTTGGGATTCCATTGAAACCGTTAAATACATGCTTAGAATAATGTCTGGAGCTTTAAAGGGGGCTGTTTTCAATAGGGAGGTGATGCGTAGAGCCGCTGATGAAGGCTTTTCAACGGCTACAGAGCTTGCAGATGTCCTTGTGAGGAAAAAAGGCTTGGCTTTTAGAACAGCACATATGATAGTTGGAGCATTAGTGCTTGAAGCTTTAAAAAGAGGGCTTAAACCCGGCGAAGTAGACAGTCGGCTTTTAAACGAGGTTTCAGAGAGGGTTTACGGTAAGCCCGCCGATTTAACAGATGAAGAGGTTAAGAATGCCTTAAACCCTGAAAAATTCATAAGTGCTAGGAGCATCATAGGTGGACCTAGCCCTAGTACGGTTGAAGAGGCGCTAAAACGTAGAGAGGAACTGCTGAGCATTTTAAAATGCAAAGTTGAATGTTTGGAAAATAGAGAAGTAGAGGTTGAAAGGAGTCTTAATAATGCTATAGCGTCTATTGGAAAGCAAGTAAGAGGCAAATCGTAGAGAAATCGTTCTCTAAGCTGTGGTTATAGTTTAAAACAAAATTTTCCTCATGTATACACGTTTAAAAGATACAGTGTCATAGTGATGTAATGTAGAGATGCTACGTATTATCAGAGGGTGGAAATGCGTTGATTTTTGAAGAAATCGGTGTTCATAACTTTCCAAAAGTCCCAGAACCTTGCAGGTTTTGCCTCTACTGGCAGACGAGTGGCGGATTAAAAAGTGAACAGTGTAGAAGTAAAATAGAAGCTGAGAGATTAAAATGGCTTAGCGTAGTGGAGAAGACTTTTGGATGCTGTATTGAAATCCTACATGTTAGCGGTGCTACGGTAGGTTTTATGCAGTATGCACCAGCGGAGTATTTTCCACGTGTAAAGGATTATCCTTCAGGTCCTCCGAGCGAAGACTCAGTTTTCATCGCATGCCTCTACGTAGTAGACAGCAGTCAACGTAGGAGAGGATATGGAACAGCTATGCTTAGAAAGCTGTTGAAAGAGCTCACTTGTAGAGGCTTTAAAACTGTGGAAACTTTTGCGAGGATGGATAGTGAAAATAATCCATCTGGACCTTTAGACTTCTACTTGAAAAATGGGTTTGAAGTAGTACGTCAAAGAGACGACTTCCCCCTTATGCGTTTAAACCTCTAGTTTTGTTGCTCCAACTGAGAAGGTTTTCAAAATTAAAATTAATAAACCCCTCTAGTACTTTTGAGTTTTTAGAGGCTGTGCGGCTGTGGTCTAGTCTGGTTAGGATTGGGGCCCTCCAAGCCTCAGATCGCGGGTTCAAATCCCGCCAGCCGCATTAAGCTTTATGTTTTTACTTCCATGGAAACTCTACCAGTTCTTTAACTGTGAATGCCCCCGTAAGCCTTATGTCTTCTGACGAAGAGCCTACCATGACTTTGAATAGACCAGGCTCTACGACGCGTCTCATCTCTTGGTTTAGAAACGACAGCATTTCCAGAGTCAGTGTGAATTCTACTGTCTTCTCCTCACCAGGCTTTAACGTGATACGTTTAAACCCCTTCAGCTCTTTAACCGGTCTAGTCACGCTTGCAACAGCATCGTTTATGTACAGTTGTACAACCTCATCGCCTTCACGACTACCAATATTCTTCACCTTAAGCTTGATTTTGACTATGTCTTTAGGCTCTACTTCTCTAGGTGAAATTTCTAAATCACTATATTCAAACTTCGTATAGCTTAAGCCGTGTCCGAATGGGAATAGAGGTGAATATGGTATATCTAGATACTTCGATGTCCATCTATCTGGAGACGGGGGTCTTCCCGTGTTCTTATGGTTGTAGTATATGGGTACCTGTCCAACAGTGCGTGGAAAAGTCGCCGGGAGTTTGCCTCCGG
Organism: Bathyarchaeia archaeon; assembly: GCA_038870975.1. Taxonomy (GTDB): domain Archaea; phylum Thermoproteota; class CALKCG01; order B24; family B24; genus DTBU01. The sequence continues at coordinate 295,826 of JAVZJD010000001.1, forward strand.
GATTGTAGTCTCCAAAGATTACATCTGCTATGGCGTAGCCTGCTTGAATTCCAGGGAACCAAGCTTCTATTATAGCTGGTATATGTTCTGCAGACCAGGATATTGACAGAGGTCTACCGTTCATTAAGACCTCTACTACTGGAACCCCAGTCTCATATACGGCTTTTACAAGCTCCTCTTGGACTCCCGGAAGGTCGAGAAACGCTCTAGAGGCGGCTTCACCGCTCATATCTCTACTCTCACCGACGACTAAAATCGCCACCTTACACTTTCTAGCTACTTCAACAGCCTCTTTGAAGCCTTCGGTAGACTTTCCATTTATATCGCAACCTTTAGCGTATAAGACTCTAGTTTCGGGTGAAACTTTACTTTTAACCCCCTCTAGGACTGTAACTACGTCTTTAGGATTGCCTAGGCAGGACCATGGGCCTAACGGGGCTTCTTTATCATCTGCTAGAGGACCTATGACTGCGATGGACTCTACGTTTTTACTTAACGGTAGGAGGCCTCCATCGTTTTTCAACAGGACGATAGATTTTCTAGCTATTTCAACTGTAGCTTCAACATGCTCTCTACACTTTACTATATATTTTGCGCGTTCAGGGTCGACATATGGACAGTCAAATAAGCCCAGTCTAAACTTGATTCTAAGTATACGTCTAACAGCTTCATTTATCCGGTCCTCAGATATCCTTCCGTCTTTGACAAGTTGAAGGAGTGTTCTACGGTAAACATCACCTTGCATATCCATATCCACGCCGGCGTTTAAGGCTTTCTCTGCGGCTTCGAATACGTCTCCTGCTATTCCATGGTTGATAAGCTCTCCGACGGCGTTCCAATCACTCACGACAAACCCTTCAAAACCCCATTCTTCACGTAGAATCTTCCTAAGTGTAAATGGGTTTGCTGAAGCAGGTATGCCGTTTAAATCGTTGAAAGCGCTCATTATTGTTCCAGCTCCGGCTTCAACTGTCGCTTTAAAAGGAGGAAGATACACTTCTCTAAGCGTCCGCTCAGATATGTCTACAGTGTTGTAGTCTCTCCCCCCTTCTGCACCTCCGTAGGCTACGTAGTGTTTTGGACATGCGACTAAGGTATTTAAATCCGAAAGGTCTCTCCCCTGAAATCCCTCTACTAGGGCTCTAGCCATGACCGAGCCCAAGTATGGGTCTTCACCAGCTCCTTCAGCTATCCGTCCCCACCTTGGGTCTCTCGCGATATCAACCATAGGTGCGAAAGTCCAATGTATACCTTCAGCACGGGCTTCAGAGGCCGCTATTGATGCGGCCCTTTTAACGGTATCGGGGTCCCATGTGCTCGCTAATCCTAGGGGTATTGGAAATATCGTCTTATAGCCGTGTATAACGTCTAATCCGAATATTAACGGTATGCCAAGTCTTGTCTTCTCAACGGCTATTTTCTGTATTCTGTTGGTTTCTTCGGCTCCGAAGACGTTTAAAAGAGACCCTATTCTCCCCTCTGCGATCCACTTCTCATATTCATCTGTAAAACCGCTATACTGACATAGCTGTCCAATCTTCTCTTCAAGAGTCATCCTACTGAGGAGGTCTTCAACCCTCTTATCAACCGGTTGATTCGGGTCTAAATAGACTGGTTTTACGGCTTCAGAGTTTCCCAACTACACATCCCCTCAGTCTACAGTTAGACTGTTTAAATCTATAAGACTAATCGTTCAAGCATCCACCGTAGGATCAGCATGGTGAGACTTTAAAACCATATAGCTTAGAGCAGTATTGAGAAATTTAAATGCAATTTTCAATAGGGATGATTGAATTCCAGACGTTATACGACTAGTAGAAGCGCATAGTAAGTCGGCGTCTCATCGCGGTTGCGGAGTACATGGATGTTAAAACCAGCCTTTCTAACGGTTGAGTATACGTCTATTCCACAAGCCTCCATAGACGGCCTAGCCAACTCCGGATGACGGCAATAGTCTAAACTACACTCGTCGCATAATGTGCATGGTCCTGCAACCATGGCAAAGGCTGAGTAGTATCCAGATAGGAAGGCTTCTCTCTCAAGTTCAGCCATGGCTCTATGGATATCTGAATCGGGTGGGAAATACACTAGAATCGCATACTTATAGTATGAGAGTATTTTCCTCGTTTGATCTGGTGTTGGAGAATATGGTGGACAAGTGAGGCACTTACCATAACCGTCGCAACCATACTGACATTTAAGCCGAACCCAGTCTGCTACAACAACATCCTCTGCTTTAATAATCTTAGCTTCTTTAGCCCCAAGCCTTAAAACAATATTACATAATTCTTTTAAACCGTCTTGAATACTGGACATTTCAACCGCTGTTAATTCAATCGGCCGTCAATTTAAGGCTTATTCCAATCTAGAACTGCCTCTAGAAACTTAAGTATCCAATCTATGATAATCTACTGCATAAAAATGGAAAGGAAGACATAGTAAATGATATAAGTCTTCGGGTGATAAATACCCATTTGGGTGGAAAAAAGTTGGCAAAGGAAGCTGTTGAGGAAAAGTTTCCATGGCTTCTTGTAATTTTAATACCAGCGGTTTTAGGCTTCATAGGCCCCATATGGCAGCTCCTCATAAGTAGCTTCCCCTACTGGATAGTGAACTCGCTTGGCGAATCGGTCTGCAATATAGGTCTGACGACTGCGCCATTTCTAATGTTGTTGCTGTCTGCTCCATTATACAGAGTGAAGTCTCTGAGGGACAGGTTTGGCGCTAGGACTCTGGCTTATATCTACGTAAGTTCTCTTGTAGTATCTTACTTCATAAACTTTCCATGGGCTTTAGACCAGAGATACCTCTACTCTGTGAGGATTCAGGAACGAGAGCTTGCGGATAGAGTGGTGCCAACGTTCATGTGTCCTCCATATGAAGTAGTCATACTCTTATCAAAGGGCGGTCCGATAGATTGGGGTGCTTGGGCAACGCCAATTACGTGGTTTTGGTTGCATAACATAACTATGGGACTATTCATGTTATCTGTAGCGACTCTTTTCAGAAGACTTTGGATAGACATTGAGAAAGTGCCATTTCCACATGCTTTAGTAGCTTATGAGCTTGCTAGAAATAACGTGGCCGAAAGAGGCTGGGGTAAACTATTCATTACAGGGGTAGTAATAGGCTTAGCTTTCGAAATTCCAGTAACCCTCAGAGGAATTTTTCCATGGTTCCCAGATATATATGGCGTTGGATATAGGACATGTCCTCATTTAACAAGATGGATTGGTGGAGATGAACCGCTTGGAACGATACCAGGTATAATGTCGATGAACTACAACCCACCAGTAGTGGCTATGGCTTATATGGCTCCCTTAGCCGTTCAATTCAGCACTTGGTTCTTCGCCCTAGTGTACATAATAGCTGTTCAAATAGCCTACACAATGGGTTACTATACTGGTATAACAGGTATGGGTACGTGTGGCAGGTTCTGGTGTTCTCCATCGCCCACTACGGAACCGCCGTTAAAATTCGGAGCTATCGCCGTAGGTGCTATTGTAGCCATGGGTATTATGCATTTAATACTCAATAGACGATATCTGGCTGAAGTCTTTAAAGCTGCATCTAAAGGCTCTGATGAGTTTAAAGAGGAAGCTATAAGCTATAGGACGTGTTTCACTATGATGGGGATAACACTCATCGCAACCATAGCATTCTGGATGTGGTCAAGCCTATCATTTATAGATGCACTTTTCATGCCCATAACAGCGTTCTGCATATGGTATCCGATGAATAGACTTTTCGGGCTTGCTGGAGCCTACTGGAGGAGCGCCGATAAAGGGCTTGTCTTCTTCAGAATCCTACATCCTACGTGCCACGACCCCATAACAACTCAAGAATACCTGATATATAGAACAGCGGTCCAATCATGCTCAGACACGCCGACTTATCCTTGGGGTGGGGCAGCAGTTTCATCCTTTACAGCATACAAGTTTGCTAGCCTTGCAGGTTTAACCGCAAGAAATACATTCAAAACGTTGCTAGTGGCTTTACTGGTGGCTCCACTGGCGTCACATATAGCATTCATATGGATACTACATACGATAGGTGGTGAACGCATAGGTATATGGTCAAGTTGGTTCCTAGGAATAGGTGAAAGGCTTGCACAAATGCCAGGTTGGTGGATTTCAACCCCTGCACGTGAGCCTTGGGTTGAATACGCAGTATTAGGGGCCTTCATCATGGTCATCTTAAGCTGGCTTCATGCGAGGTTTGTATGGTTTCCCCTCGAACCAATTGGCTACATACTAGGCACAACCGCGGCCTCAACTCTCTTCGGACTATGGATACCGTTCTTCGTCGCATGGGTGCTTAAAATGCTGACCTTAAGGATTGGGGGCGCTAAGCTCTATGAAGGCTACGGCGTTCCAATTGCCTCAGGTGCAGTAACAGGATGTATGATAGGGATGATACTCGGTGGAATAATATGGATAATGAGGTTCTTCACACCCTTCTAAAAGTCCCCTTTTTATTTCTAATCTTATAATCTATTTTAAAGAAAGTATCTACTTTGATTGATGTTCAGTCTAATAATAGACCATTGCATCGAAGATCACGATAGCGTCGAGGTAGAGATTGAACTTTCACCGCTAGTGAAGACTATTTATCTAGGTTATTACTCTCTATTTGAATGATATGGTTTGCGTTAGAGTGAGGTTTTATGCTAGTTTGAGGGATGAAATTGGCGCTGAAGAAGTTGTTATGTATTTAAGCGACTCGTCGTTCTACTCTCTCCTAAGTCGTCTTAAGGCGTTGTTTGATGGGAGAGCGGATAGACTGTTTTCGGAGGACGGAAAGTTGAGGGACGGTTTAATAGTCTCGGTCAACAATAGTATTGTTCACTTGTCGAATGTTCGAGAGCTTAAGCTCTGTGAAAACGACATAGTTGACTTCATGCCTGTCCCCTCAGGTGGTTGAATTGAAGGTTAAAGTAGGCCGGGAGTTGGATCCGCTTCCATCTCTTATAGAGCATTTAAAACGGTCTTCTGATGAAGTTGGAGCTATAGCCGTATTTATAGGAGTTGTACGCGGAGTGAGCAACGGCGAGAAGGTTTTGAAGCTTAGCTATGAGGCTCATGAGGTTTTAGCATCTAGAGTCTTGGAAAGTCTAGTGGAGGATGTTAAGAAGAAGTATGGATTGTTGGATGCCGTGGCGGAGCATAGGCTTGGCGACGTCCCAGTTGGAGAAGATATAATGTACGTCTTAGTCGCGTCGAAGCATAGGGATGACGCGTATAAAGCTTTGATGGAGTTGGTTGATAGAATAAAACGCGAAGTGCCTATTTGGAAGAAAGAGCATACTGAAAAGGGCTCTAAGTGGGTGTGAGAATTCCCTTCGACGCGGTTTAAATGCTACTTCTCCATCTTCTGAGTAGAAGGGAATTGCCTACTACCGATAAGTCTGAAACTATCATGGTTAGTGCGCAGACTTCAGGTTTTAATAGGAAGCCAAGCCACTGGTAGAAGACGCCGGCAGCCATGGGGATTAACAGGATGTTATAGAGGAATGCTAGAAACAGGTTCTGCTTTATTTTGGAGAAAGTGGCTTTTGAAAGTTCAAAAGCCCTTATCACATCTCTTAAATCGTCTTTAACTAGAATTATTCCACCGGCTTCTTTGGCTATGTCTGTTCCAGCGCCCATAGCTATCCCTACATCCGCCGCCGCTAACATCGGAGCATCGTTAATACCATCTCCTACGGCTCCCACTATTCTACCAGTCTTCTGAAGTTTTCTGATGACTTCTTCCTTGTCTTGAGGTAGGACTTCAGCTATTGTTTTCTCAATCCCGAGTTTTCTAGCTATAGCTTCAGCCGTTTTCCAGCTGTCCCCTGTGACCATGTAGACGTCGATCCCCCAATCCTTTAGAGTCTTAACGACTTCTTTTGAATAATCTTTCAAAGTGTCAGCTACGGCTATAGCGCCTTTAACCTCACCGTCTACTGAAACAAGCATTACTGTTTTTCCTTCTCCTTCCAATTCAATTCCAAGATTGCTTTGGACTACCCTGCGATTTCCAAGTATAACGTTTTTCCCATCTACTCTTCCTTTAAGACCCCCTCCGGGCATCACTTCAAAACCTTGAACCTCCAAAAGCCGTATTCTACGCTTCTCAGCTTCTCTGACGATTGCGACGTCTAATGGATGGGTTGTATTCTTCGCTAAACTAGCTGCCAATTGTAAAACATCTCCAAAAACGTCTGTCACTTCAGGCTCACCTTTGGTTAAGGTTCCGGTTTTATCGAAAACAATGGTATCAATTTCCCGAACTTTCTCTAAATACTGTCCTCCCTTGATCAGAATCCCCATTTCCGCTCCTCTGCTTATCCCAATCATAACTGCGGTCGGTGTAGCGATCCCCAAAGCACATGGACAGGCGACGACCAAAACTGAGATGAAAACTGTCAAAGCGAACGTAAGACTTTCCCTTAGAAGGAGATACCAAACGATAAAGCTCAGAATAGCTGTTAAAACCACCAGGGGGACGAACCAATTTAAAGCTTTATCGGCGATTCTCTGAATTGGTGCTTTGGACTTCTGTGCTTCACTGACGAGACTGATTATCTGGGCTAAAGCCGTCTCTTTTCCAACCTTAGTTGCTTGAAATTTGAATAGTCCTAGTTTATTTATAGTTCCACCGAAAACTTCATCCCCTTCTTTCCTATCCAATGGCATAGATTCTCCTGTGACCATAGAGGCGTCGACTACTCCCTTCCCCTCTACGATGACTCCATCTGTTGGGATTTTCTCACCAGGTCTTACGATTACGATGTCCCCCTTTTGGATTTGTTCAAGCGGTACTTCCATTTCTATGCCTTCTCTTAAAACTCTAGCAGTTTTAGCTTCAAGCTTCATCAGTTTTTTAATGGCTTCGCCGACTTTTCCTTGGGATGTCTTCTCCAATAGGACGCCTAATGTAATAGTCGTTAGTACTGTTGTTGAAGCATCATAGAATACGGGGCCTGAGGTGAAGAACGTAGTTACGATAGAGTAGAAATATGCGGCTGAAGTACTAAGTGATACTAGAACATTTAAGTCAGTTGTCTTCTGCTTTAAACTGAAGTAGGCTCCTCGGTAGAATGGTAGGCCGAGTATCACCTGTACTGGTGTAGATAAGCTGAAGAGTAGAAGGTTCAAGCTTGAATTGTAGAAGAAATTGATGATAGCCCAGGTGGGAACCGTTAAAACGACTCCAAGTAAAAACCTCCACCAGCCACTTTCAACTTCATCTTCAGTCTCTACTCTATCCGACGCCTCATAGCCAGCTTCTTCAATAAATTTTTTGATCTTTTCAACGTCGACTTCAGCTGGGTTGTATTCGACAACCGCCTCTTCAAGTGTGAAACTGACGTGAGCTGAAACAACGCCCCTTACTCTTAGGAGAGCCTTCTCAATGGTTTTAGCGCAACTTTCACAATGCATTCCTTTTATTCTGAGTTTGGTTTTTTCAACCATGTCTAACACAAACCGGAGAATGACGGTATCAAACGATATAACGCTGTTATTTAAAGCTTTTCAACCTAAAAATAGCCCAGTCAAAGCGAAAAACGGTGGAGTTTGGATGATTCTTACTTTGAAAGCTTTAGCATTCTCTCTATTGCAGATCTAGATTTTTCAGCTATGCGGTTAGGCACTTTAACTATGGGTTTCTTCTTCTCTAAAGCCTGGTAGACTTTTTCAAGCGTGTGAAGCTTCATATTTTCACACACTGCGTTTTCAAGCGCTGGGATATACTCTCTACCTGGGATTTCTCTTCTCAAGCGGTCTACTAGACCGATTTCAGTTGCGATTATGAACCTTTTTGAAGACGTTTCAAGGCATCTTTTACACATCTGCTCTGTGCTTCCGATGAAATCTGCTATATTTTGAACCTCTGGGTCGCACTCTGGATGTACTAGTACTTCAGCATCCGGATACTTCTTCTTAAGAGTGAGGATGTCTTCTGCCTTAAACATTTTATGTACGACACAGTAGCCGTTTTCAGGTATTGGAATTATCTCCTTGTTTGGGCAGTGTTTAGCCGTATACCAGGCTAGATTACGGTCTGGTCCGAATAATACCCTCGTAGAGTTTAGTCTATCTGCTATTTTCGACGCGTTTGAAGACGTGCATATGACGTCTGCCTCGGCTTTTGCCTCGGCTAGTGTATTGACGTACAGCATGACTTCAGCGTCTGGATACTTCTTTTTAGCTTCAACAACTATGTTTGCGGGTAGTTGTGCAGCCATAGGGCATTTAGCTTCAACATCTGGTATTACGACGATCTTATCTGGGTTTAAAATGGATGCGGTTTCAGCCATAAAATCGACACCGCAGAAGACAATATACTTGAAGTCTTCAACTTTAGTAGCCGTGAGACACAGCTGTAGAGAGTCTCCGACGAAGTCTGCAATCTCCTGAATCTCTGGACGCTGATAGTTGTGGGCTAGAATTAGAGCTTTCTCCCTCTCTTTTAGCTGAATTATCTTCTTTTGAATCTGTGTAAGTGCCATTGTCTACCTAACCTTCCATAACACCGTTATTAGTCTTCATTTCTAGAAAAAGCTTATAAATGTTTCTCCAAGGACGGCTGATAATCTGTTGAACAGGTGTGACAGGTTTACGGTTATAATCCGTTCACCTAATCTTCAGAATACGGTATATAGAACTGGGGTTTAGGAGGTTTAGGTCTGAAAGCTTCGCTTTTAATCTTGAAAACTTCAATCTGACGTTTTAATGTCTCCTCTTCTACTACGCTATTTACCAGTTTATGCAGCTCCTCGGGGTCTAGTTTAACTCTAGCGTTCAGTAGGAGCATTCCATAGTCCGTATAGTTGACGTCTTCAGATCCAGTTATAGTTGCACCTTGCTCTATTGATGTGATGTTGGCTTTGAATACTCCGCTTTTCGTCCTGAGATAAGCTTTTACGTGCGCAATAAACCCATTGAGGTCTGTAATGCGTCTCCCGATCCGAGATAAAACATCTCTGACGAAATCTCTAGGGTTGAAACCGTGTTTTGTCTTTAATTCGTAAAGCCCGTCGAACCATGCGAGTTCAAGCTCAGCCTGTGTATATTTGATCATGTCTATATCTGGATATGGTAGCCTTTTCGACACACCCTTGAGTACAATTTCAACTATTCTGTCGACTCCGACGTTGAATTTAGCAGATGTCAATACGTATTCTGCCTCAGGCCTCAGCTTTTTCAAGAGGTTGACTGTTTCCGCTACTGTTGGGCTGTCAACCAGATCTATCTTGTTGATACATAAGACTTCCCCCTCTTTTATCTGCGATGCTATGAGGAAGGATATGGGGTCTTCAGCATTTAAGAGGTTGACTTCTTGGTGAAGCGTGAGGATTCGTGAAGCATCTACAATGACGATTAGTGGAGCAAGCTCAAGCCTGTCTGAGTAGAACTTTTTTACAGGTGCGTATAGTGTTGGCATTAGTCCAGCGCAGCTTCCAACAGGCTCTGCGAGGATTATATCTGGCTTCAGTTTTTCTAAAATTTTCTGAGTTTGGCTGATGAAGTCTTGAAAATTGCAGCAGAAGCATCCTTTAAATACTTCTGCTACTTCGAAGCCGTAGTCTCTAACCGTAGCGCTATCAACTAAGACTTCTCCTTGATCGTTTGTTACAACTGCGACTTTTTTCCCATACTCGTTTACCAGCTGTTCGCCTAGTTTGAGTAGGAGGGTCGTTTTTCCGCTTCCTAAGAAGCCTCCTACAAGTACGAGTTTAGGCTTCATAATTTTAATCGCTACTGTTAACCTTGATTATTATTTTTAAACTTTATGTTAATTTTTTCTTTACATAGGGCAACCATTATAAAAGGCTTTGTAGAAATTTAGACAGGAGTCATGTCTGATGAATCGGTCTATGGGAATAGTGGGGGCTTAGAGACTTATTCGAAAGCCCAAAGTCTAATTCGGAGGCTTTTAGACTGGTTTAAAGATAAAAACAGTGTATTGGTTGCTTTTTCAGGAGGCGTAGATAGTACTCTTGTAGCTTATGCTGCCTATAGGGCTTTAGGTAGTAGAGTTTTAACCGTTACAGTAGCCTCACCTATGTTTCCCCGTGAGGAGGTTGAGGAGGCTGTTAAGTTAGCCCGCTTAATAGGGGTTAGGCATAGGGTTGTTGAAATCGATATGTTGAACGATTCTAAGATTGTTGAAAATCCTCCGGATAGATGCTACTACTGTAAAAGGCTTATGTTGAAAGCTTTAACCGAAGTCGCTGAAGCGGAAGGTTTAGAGCTGCTGGTTGACGGCTCGAACGCCGAGGATTATCGAGACTTCAGACCTGGTCTTAAGGCTTTAAGAGAATTCAAAGTAAGGAGTCCACTGGCGGAATTGGACTTCAGCAAAAACGACGTGAGGACTGTTTCGAGGTTTTTAGGGCTTCCCACGGCTGATAAACCTTCAATGGCTTGTTTAGCTTCGAGGATTCCATATGGTGTGGAATTAACCTATGATAGGCTTAAGAGGGTTTCAGAGGCTGAATCCTATATAAGGCAGCTAACAGGTGTTAAGCAGGTTCGAGTTAGAGACCATGGTGGAATAGCTAGGATTGAAGTCGGTAGAGATGAGAGGAGGGGCTTTTTCAAAGAAGAGCTTATGGACATAATATGGGCTAAGCTTAGAAGCCTAGGATATGTATACGTTACTCTAGACCTATACGGATATAGGTCTGGAAGCTTAAACGAGCCTTTAGATTCTCCACAACCCCCTCCATCTCCTGGAGAGAGGAGCGCTTAAAGCCGCTCCGGCTCAACAGCCGTAATACGTTTTATGGTAGCTGTACATGTTTAAACTTCTCACTGGCTCGTTCTTCACCGACTCTCCAATTCTCTCTTGGAACCTCATGTATAAGTACTTCGACTGCGCTCGCGTGTATGCCTATTTCAGTGAAAAGCCTAGTTATGCCTGCTATCACCTTCTTCTTAGCTTCGTTTGAAAAACCACTCCAAGCATAAACGTGGACGATTGACATGGTTGAAACGTTTCCTCCTATGATTTAAAGCTTTACTATGTTAAACTCTAGACTTAAAACCTCATGAAGCAGTGGGTTTTAATGGCTGTAGCTCCATTGGATTCAGGCTGACGGGGGCCTGATCTTTAAATTATTTTTCTAAATTTTTAACACTTATTTTTTCTATAATTTTAGAATATTAATATTATAATTTTAGAATATTAATATTATAAAGTTTAAACGTCATTTTCAAATATTATAATTCATTTCTCTCTTTTTTATAATATTATAAGTTTCATATATGTATCTATCTGAGCCTCTTGTTTCAAATTGAAATTCCCGTTCAGGTGTATATATGGATTTTTGGGATTTTTCAAATGTTTACAAATGAAATATTGCAGAAAATCCTTAAAAAACTTATGTAAACGTTTGTTTAACATTAATACATATGTCTCAAACCACGGCTTCCACTAAAAAGTCTATAATAGCGTTCAGAGTTGCACCTTATGTGAAAGACCTTGTTACACAGGTTGCTTTAAGTGAGGGTTTAGCGCCTTCCGAGTGGTTGAGAAACCTACTCATAGGAGAGTTTAAAAGGCGTAATCTACTCCCTAAGACTGTTACAACGCCAAAATCTAGTCTGGCTTTGGAGAAGTTTAAAGAGCATGGTAGGGTTAGTGTTGCACGTAGACGTGACAAGTTTGAGATATTCGCTGACATTTTACAAGCTGCTTTAGACGGAGCGAGGACTACTGAGATAATATACCGTGTGAATTTGAATTCTAAACGTTTCAGAGAATACTCTGAGTATTTGGTTAAGGCTGGGTTTCTAGAGGTTTTAGAGAAGCCTGGAGGGTTTAAAATCTACAAGACTACTGGTAGGGGTAGGATATTCCTAGAGGCTTTATCAAGGTAGTCTTCTAAACTCCGGGTCTACTCTCACCCTGCCCTTTTCGTCGAATTCTACGAAGTTGAAGTAGGCCAGTTTACTGAGAAGTTCAGAAGTTTCCGTAATGTTCTGACCTACGGCTTCAGCTACTTCTTCAACAGTATGCCATTCTCCGTCTATGGCTAAATACTCTAATATACGGCTGAACTTGCTAAGCATTTAAAGCATTTTTTTACGCGTTTCTATATTTAAGCTTATAGAACTACAGCGTATGTACCTCCAAGTATGTACCACATGGTTCACACGTCTTATATACCCATAGCTCCATAGATTCTAAACGACCATCATGCGTTTAGATGCGTCTGGGGGACTAAAAGGGGATCAGCCCCCGTTAAAGCCGAGAGCGATGATAGCTCCCCAATTAGAGAGGAGAGTGAGTAAATGAAGAAAATACTGGTCAACTTATTGATACTGCTCATGCTTGTAGCGGCTGCTCCTACAATATTACGTGTAACTGGTGACAATCAAAGTCAGGCTGGAACAACCCTTAGCGCAGAAGTAACGGCAACTGCCTACTGGGTAATCAGATATGGATGGATGATTGAGAAATCCGTAAACCCAGATACTTGGCATCTATTTAAAGGCGATTCCGGCACATCAAAGTACACGATCACTGTGACGAAGTACAGCGGTACTGAAGAAGCATGGGTAGAGGGCGTAGTAACCGTCACTAACGGTGGTGAGAGACCTACTGAAAACCTGAAGATTGTAATCGAGCTCAGGGATGGCTATCCACCGCCAAAGGATTTAATCGCGACTACTACTGTTGACGTCAGTAGTAATCCCGTCCTAGATCCTGGAGAGACGGGAGAATACCATTATAAAATAGCAATACCTAGTAATTGTATACATGCCGACGGCACATACAAGGTTACTGCTAATGTGACTATTACAAATCACAGTGGGTTTTTGGGCGAACCTTTTGGGCCTAGTCCTAGCGATACAACGAAGTTACCGAGTAGTCCAACATTAGTCAACAACGTTATTCACATCGACGATACTAACGGTGGTTCGTGGGAATTCAGTGAAAGCGGCTCTGTATCTTATGAGAAGACTTTCACATGTGCTGATGAAGGGGAGAATGTGAATACTGCGACGATTCGAGAGACTGGGCAGTCTGCTTCTGCTACTGTTATAGTCAACTGTTACGAGCTTGAGGTGAGGAAGACTGCAGACACCTCCTTTACACGCACCTATAAGTGGACCATAGATAAAGAGGCTGATACGTCGGAGCTAACGCTTAAGGTTGGAGAAACTGCAAAAGTCGAATATGAAATAACTGTGGATGCAACCTATACTGACAGCGATTGGAAGGTTTCGGGAACGATTACCGTGCATAATCCTGCTCCAATACCAGCAAACATAACCAGCATTACAGACGTAGTATCGCCAGACATTAATGCCGACGCAGACTTCGGAGTAACATTCCCATATTTGCTTCCAGCGGAGGGTACTTTAACTGGAACATATAGTGCAAGCCTACCTGATGCTTCATCCCGTACAAACACGGCTACTGTAACTATTCAGAACTACGCCTACAATTGGGATGGAACTAAAACCGCTACGGAAACTACAGACTTCTCCGGCACTGCAGAGGTCGATTTTACTGAAGCAACTATAGAGGAAGTTGATGAAAGCATAAGTGTTAGCGATACCTACGCTGGTGACCTTGGCACAGTCAAGTATGAAGAGGCTCCTAAGACCTTCACGTATACTCGTCCGATAGGACCATACTATGAACCCGGCAACTATGAAGTTAAGAATACGGCTTCATTCGTCACATGCGACACTGAAGTGACGGGTAGCGACGACTGGACAGTCGAAGTACATGTTCCATCGGTTAAAGCAACGATTAGCGGCTTCAAGTTCTACGATGCTAATTCGAATGGTGTGTGGGATGAAGATGAACCTGCCGTTGGAGGATTTAAAATAGAACTTTACGATATGGACTGGAAATTATTGGATACAGTATTTACCGGTGAAAATGGAAAATACTGTTTCGAGGGGCTTGATGCTGGAACGTATATTGTGAAGGAAGTTCTACCAAGCAATTGGATCAATACAACTTCCGCAGAACTGACTGTTACCTTAGAGTCTGGGGAAGTAAGCGAAGGCAATAACTTTGGAAACGTCTGTCTAAAGCCCGGCGAGGGAGGTAGAACGTTAGGCTTCTGGACTAATAAGAACGGACAAGCCTTGATAACCTTAGACGATGTAACGGCATTAAACGGATTAAATCTTTACAAGCCGAGCGGATGGACTTATCCACCCTTCAGTGGTACTCTTGAGACGGCGAAAACCCAGATTAGAGACTATTTGCTTAAAGCTAATGCTAAGGATATGCGTTGGATGCTTTCAGCCCAGCTTATCGCGACGAAGCTAAACGTTTTACACGGGTTCTTAAGCAACAGTACAATTGTATATGTTGGTCCATCGTCATACGTTCCAACAGGCTTCATAAAGATAGGCGAAATATTAGATAATGCAAACACGGCTCTGTCTGGAACTAATAGAGCTGAGCAGGCGTATTGGAAGGATCTGCTTGACGGGCTTAACAACAACAGGTTTCCGTTTGTATGCCCTCTATCATGCTCTGTAGAATATCCCTCAGGAGACCCATAGGAGAGTATTAACCTCTTAAATTTCCCCTCTTATTTTTTATGCTAAATGGTTATGTTGGCTTCTCTCTAAATAGGGTTGTGTTTTATATCTAATTGAAAATTTTATGTTAGGTATAGGTGGGTAGGACATACCGAGTGTAGAACCATTCCATGCACTACTCCTTTGATGGAAATACGGCATACCGAGGTTCAAATACCTAGGCTAAGGTGGTTAGACGGCTATTCACAACATGCCTACTTTGACAGCGCGATAGGTAAATCCACATTCTTTTACTCTAGCCTTATAGTTGATGAATCTACAATTGGAGAAGCGATTAAGATTTTCCCCTATTTAACCCTCTATTTTACCCCTGCCTTTTGAAGGCTCTTTTGAAGTAAACCGCGTAGAGGTCTGTGTTTCCAAGCAGTTCAAAGTATGTCTTCTTCTCCCAGTTTCTCCTCAATGCTTCGTCGCATTGGTATATGACAACTCCCTCCTTTAGAACCCTCGATATGAGCGTCGGATCAGCCTTGTTCAAAGATGAAACATCAACCTTATCCACGGGTATTCCTAAGGAATCGGCTATTTCCAACGCTAGTTCAGCCTCATTTAAGATTGTTGCATCATATTTCTCAAATAGAACAGCTATATCGTAGTCGCTATCTTCTCTAAAATCTCCTCTAGCTCTACTTCCAAATAAATATGCTATCATAACCTTATGCTTTTTAAAAGTCTCAGCCATCCTATTCAGCATAGACTCCGCCGATTCAAACCCCCTCCCATCAGGGTCTAAACCCTTCTCCTCGATTATCCTACTTATAGAGCCTATCAGCTTCTCAACATCCGGCAGTAGCCTATTAACTATATCTAGCAAATCTTCGATTGAAATTCTCCGATAGGCGTGGGCTAAAGTATTCCTAACGGTTGCGATTCTTCTAACGATTTCAACAGCATCCACGTTTACAAGACCACCTTCATAGAAGATGCGTCCCAACTCAGAGTATGAACTTGGCTTCCTTAAGCCAAGGTCGACTACAACCATAGACATAACGTCTAAGACATTCTGCAACGTAGCGTAAACCTCCCATCTAAGCGCTGAAGCCTCAACATCAGAACTGGGCTTAATACTTCTAGCCCTCTTAATACAATTCAACGCCTCAGATAGAATGGCCTTCAACTCCACATTATTCTCCCAACGAAAAAACGACTTAAACGCATATAAACGTTTACCGCTTGATAGGATATGAATTAGAGAAGTACACTCATAGTCTTAAAAATATGTGTAGAATTAACCTTCATCTTCCAGTCAAAATATATCTTCACATCCTTCCTTTAGAACTATGGATATTTTATCCATGCTGTTAAAGAAGCTTTTTCTGAAAACTTCAAACCAAGAAAACGGGCAGTTGAATTTCACCTTACGAGTGTTAACCTAGGTTTTCCCTACCATAAACTCTACACCCTCTCTTATCAACCACGAAAGAATCGTTTAAATAAATCCGATAAAATTGCCATAGCTACGACTGTACATCTTTAGATTCTACTCTCCACGTCTACTTTATCAAAGCTTTGTCGAAGGAGATTATTTTTAGCCCCGTCTTCTTAGCATAGTAGTACGGTAGTCCGCCGTCGAAGTCTAGATCCACATTCCCCGATAATTCGCATGCTACGAGTTAATTCCCAACCGGAAGTTCAACTACTGTTAAACCATGCCAAGTTAAAACCTCTGAGAGGGGTTCCGTCACAAGCCTTGGCTCTCCCAAGATTGCCGAGGGGGTTTAGAATAGAAACATCTCACACATTTTCCACCAGAAACAGCCATGTAACGGCTCAACAAGCAAAAGCCTTAACTTCAGTTCACACAAATCCACTCAGATAGAACAGCAGTTGAAAACGAATAGGGATGTCTGAGACTATGGAAGTCTCCTTCAGAAAACTTCGAATAGTGAAATTCAAAGGCAGGTCCTTCGAGTATGTAGAGGATGAAGTGGCAGTAGAACATCCTATAACCATACACATCAATGGAAAACTTCTAGACGTTCTCTACGCAACCCCTCAAGAGCTTATAGAACTTACAGTAGGCTACTTGATGACAAAAGGACTCATCAAAAACCTCGGGGAAATAATCGAGATACGTACGAGAAACTCCTCAATTTACATCACAGTTCTAGAATCGGTTGAACAGAGAGTAAAGAAGCACAGCATTGAACACACTAAGACACTAAAAACGGCATTCGACCAAACCCACAATTGGAAAGTTGAATCCGAAGTTAAATGGCCTCACACTAAAATACTTGAAACCGTTGAAAAACTCAACACCAAAGCAACGATATTCCGAAGAACTGGTGGAACACACGCCGCTATGATCACAAGCATCGAGGGAATTGAAATCCTATGTGAAGACGTGGGGAGGCATAACGCTGTAGATAAGGTCATTGGGGCATACGCTTTAAGAGGGTTTAAAGACTTCAGCCGTGTACTCTTAACTTTTAGTGGAAGAGTTTCATCTGAAATCGTCCTTAAAGCCGCCGAGGTGAAAATTCCAATCATCGCCTCAATATCGGCACCGACTTCCCTCGGAATAACACTCGCAGAGCAATCTGGAATAACGCTTATCGGTTTCGTCAGAGAGAGTGGATTCAACGTGTACACCCATCCTGAGAGAGTCACCTAGAGCGTATAATTCATCTGCCGATGAAAATATAACTATTAGTTATATTTTCAACGATAAAGTTTAATAATATGTATATAACAGCGTTTTACAGTGTCCTATTTGACAGATTGCGAGCTTGAAAAACCCATAAGAACCTATGAAGAAATAAATGAGAAGATCAGAAAAGGAGAAGTTGTAGTTTTGAGAGCAGATGAATTTAAACGTCTAGCTGAAAATAGAGGTTTTGAAGCGGCAGCTAAGGAGGTCGATGTTATAACGACTGGCACATTTGGAGCCATGTGCTCCTCAGGAGCTGTAATCAACCTAGGACATTCAGACCCACCTATTAAGATAGATAAAGCCTGGATAAACGACGTCCCCGTATGCCATCCGGGGGCGGCAGTAGACCTATACATAGGAGCTACTCAAATGTCTGAAACCAAGCCCTTTGAATACGGCGGCGGCCATGTCATTGAAGACTTAATACGTGGAAATGAAGTCGAATTGAGGGCTACTGCCTATGGAACAGACTGCTACCCTAGAACTAGACTTGAAACCACGATAACGAAGTACGATTTAAACCAATTCTACATGTTGAACTTTAGAAATGCTTATCAAAAATACGTCTGTGCAACCAATAGTAGGGATACTACAATGTATACTTACATGGGTAAATTGTTGCCACATTACGGAAATGCCACCTTTTCAGGGTCTGGTGAATTAAACCCTCTGATGAACGATCCAGATTACGAAACGATAGGCATTGGAACGAGGATATTCCTTGGAGGTGCGAAAGGCTACGTAATAGGTGAAGGTACTCAACATGACCCGAAGAATCAAATGGGCACATTAATGGTTAGAGGAAATTGTATGGAAATGGACGCTAAGTACGTCAGAGGAGCGGCTATAACCCGCTATGGAACATCGATATACGTTGGACTCGGCATACCAATACCAATATTAAGCTTGAAAATCGCTAAAAACATTGCGTCTACAAAAGATGAGAACATAAAGGTCAAAGTTGTAGACTACGGCATCCCTAAGAGGGAAAGACCCATATTGAGAGAAGTCTCCTACAAAGAGCTTAAAACTGGGAGAATAGAAATCCTAGGTAAAACTGTCAAAGTAAGCCCTCTATCAAGCATCAAAATCGCACTAGATATAGCTGAAACCCTGAAGAAGTGGATTGAAGAAGGAACATTCTACCTCTCTAAACCCGTTGAAAACCTACCTAAAGACTCTATATTTAGACCAATGAGGGAGGGAGTCGTCGCAAAGAGAATACTGTAGGAGGTTGTTAAAAATGGTTAAAATACTCTTGAGGTTCCATAGAGGGCTCATGAGGGAACCCATAACTTCAACAGTCATCCTAGAGAAAGGCGTTAAAATAAACATTCTAAAAGCCTTCGTACATGAGAGGGGCGGAGAGATGCTTATAGAAGTCTCAGATGAATACGCAGATGAAATAATCAGGGCTTTTGAAAGCAAAGGCGTTGAAGTCATACTTAGAAGGACAATATCCGTAGACTCGGATAAATGTATACACTGTGGCGCCTGCCTCTCCCTCTGTCCAGCAGATGCCATAAAATTATCTCAAGAGTACACGGTATCTTTCGATGAAAGTAAATGTGTAGCATGCGGCATCTGCGTAGACGCATGTCCGATGAGAGCCATCTCTCTTATAACCTTCTGAATCTTTAAACCCGTAGGCTTTCTAACTCATCTATATGCTTTTGGATGACTTTACAGATCTGACAAATGTCCAATACATTCGGCTCAGGGCTTTTAGACTTAGCGATATCTTCCGCGATCTTCTCCACAATATTCCTAACGCTGTCAACTCTCATCAATTTTTCGGAAAGCTTCCATCCACGCTTCGACCGCAAATAGTGACTTATGGCTGCCTGCGTAGTACCTAAAGCTTTAGCGGCTGAAGTTTGAGTAAACCCATACTTCTCTACGAGCCTCTTAGCTATAAGAAGTCTTACAGCTGGTAGAATAAACTTGACAGACGACTCGCACGGAGGTTTTAAACCCATAGATTTCTCCTAGAGTAGTAAGGATTATTACTCTGTTATAAATTTTGCCATAGATCCATCTAAAAATTTATACGAATCTAAACTTCTCAAACTCCTCCCTTAACTTTAAAATATTCTTCAAACTGCTCTACGTACTTATAGCCAGTATCTGGAAAAACCAAAACGTAAACTCCACGCTCCTTCATCATTCTAGTGAATGCAGTGAAAACAGCCCCAGCACTTAAACCTATTAAAAGCCCCTCCCTTCTAGCGACTGTCAATACGCCCTCTAAAGCTTCTCTCCTACTAACGTCTACAACCTGGTCGAACACCGCCCAGTGAATCCACTTCATACCTGTTTCAACCCTACGTACGCCGGGTATTGTCTCATTAGGAGCAGATTGAACACCTATGATCTTCACAGAATCTCCATACTTGCTTTTGAAGTAGATAGATATAGCACTCATATGTCCTGAAGTCCCCAAACACCCTATAATATAGTCTGGAACTAGTCCTAGACTTCCAAGCTGTTCATCGATCTCCCTAGCCGTATATTTGAGATGGACTTTAAGATTCGCGTCGTTTTCAAACTGATTCAAATGCGTCGCTCCATCCTCTTTAGACTTCGCATCAACTTCTTCTAAGGCTTCTACAGTTAAATCTACAGGTACTCTTACAACATCAGCCCCTAAAACCCTGAGTAAAACATCGCTAGTCTTCTGAACAGTCCTCGGAAGGAATAGCTTCACCTTTCTCCCTAGGATACTTGCTATAGCCGCTATAGCAATTCCGGTGTTGGTGGAAGTAGCCTCATACAGAACGTCTCCCAAAACACCATCTTCAAGAGCCCTCATAACTAAAGCCCAGCCAGTCCTATCTTTAACGCTATTACTAAACGGATTTAACCCTTCAAGCTTAGCCCAGACAGTTCTTTCACCATTTGAGAAAGACCTAAGCTTAACCAGAGGCGTCGGCCAATCTCCATAGAAAAGCTCTAAAGTGCTATTATAAACTCTAAGCCTCCTATCATCTTTTCTACGAACATTTAACAAATTCAAGTTTACATCTACTTTTGGGACTCCCCCCTTGATTTGAACGTCAAAACTTCCATATGGAAGCCTCGGACCTTTAATACCAGCTCTAATAACATCCTCCAACGTAACAGGTCCAAATCGCGTATTTAGAGTCTTAACAACCACTCTAGAAGAGTCGATTTGAAGCACGGGGATTTTCTCAGCTGAGAAAATCTTTAAAGCCTCAAATACTTCCCATCCCTTCAAAACAACCATAGTTGACTTTTCAACTACAATAGGTTCTCTAACGCATTTTTCACTGAGGATTCGACTGTACGTAGGGATTACAATCTTTAAATCTACGTTTACTGGCTGTTTCACTTCGTTTATCCCCACGTTTTTGATTCTACCCTTCGACATAACGGCGTTATATTTAACCCTCAAACTTAAAAACTTTTAGAAGACCAGTAACTGTCGATTAACTCTAAATATGAGGCGCTACGTTTAAAATCGTAAACTCTCTACATAGAAATCAAAAGTTTTTCTTCACAACACTCGTAAATTACTCTAGAAGAGCCTCTATCTTAAGGAGAAGTGTAAATCTAAGCTGGAGGGGAGGAATTGGAGGCTTTTAAGAAAGTCAAGTGTAAGAGATGCGGCGTAGTTAAAGAAGGCGTTTATTTACCGAGTTACAATTTAAAGCTTTGCCTAGACTGCTTCCAACTCTTCTTCGAGAATAAAACTCAAAAGACCATTGAAAAGTTTAAAATGTTTTCAAAAAACGATAAAATCGCAGTCGCTATCTCAGGAGGGAAGGATAGCACAGCTTTAGCTAAATCCTTAAAAAACCTAGGGTACAACATCCATCTCGTTCACATCAACTGTCAAATAGAAGAAGAAAACTACTCAAAGAACTGCCAAGAAACAGTTGAAAAATTCGCTGAAGAGGAAAACCTCCCCCTTACGATTCTAGATTTCAAGAAAGAGGTTGAAGTAGACGTAAAACTAGCGGCAAAAATAGCAAGTAAAGAAATATGCGCCCTCTGTGGAATGGTGAAAAGGTATCTTCTAAATAGAGAAGCCGCAGAGTTTGACGTCCTCGTCACCGGACATACTTTAGACGATGAAGCAGCAAACCTCCTATCCTCCCTAATATTCTGGAGAGAATTCTTAGAGAGACAGTGGCCAGTATTGAGAGAAGAAGGACCTCTTAAAAAGAGGGCTAAGCCCTTCTGTCTAACTTTCGAACGTGAAACAAAACTTTACTGCGATATTTTAAAGCTTCCATATGTAAAAAACCCATGCCCTCTTAGAGGTGGAACCTACGTCTTCTTCAAAAAGATAATTCAAGAAGTAGAAAGAGAAATGCCTTCCTCGATAATTGGCTTCTACAAGGGCTTTCTAAAGAGGAAAGAGAAGCTTGGACTTACACCTAGGAAGGAAAACCTAATGCCCTGTAGAAACTGCGGATATTTAACCGTAGCTGAAGTCTGTAGCTTCTGTAGATTGAAAGAAAAAGTTAAAGACTATCTAGCTTCAAAAGCAGTATGGTCTAACCACCGACTATCGCAGGCATTATCGTCACTTCATCCCCCTCGTTAAGAAGATGGTCAGATTTCACAGCTCTGCCGTTCACGAGAATAATCTCCTGCGTTAAATCAAAGCCTTTAATACGTTCAGAAAGTTTACCCATGAGGTCTTTTACGGTAGATTTATCTTCGATTTCCACTTCTAACCTGCTGCCGAGTTTTTGAGCTATAAACCCGTACGTATTAACTTTGACCTTCAACCTTAAACTACCTACGCTTCGGTCTATTATAAGCATTTTCCAACTGAAGGTGAAGATTTATACTTAAATAGTAGAAGTTTAATTGATGACGCTATCAGCCTATGAGCTTGAACGCTATGATAGACAAATCCGTATACCAGACTTCGGATTGGAAGGTCAGATTAGACTTAGAAACTCTAAAGTTGCCGTCGTTGGGATTGGAGGATTGGGCTGTTTAGCATCAATATACTTAGCAGCTGCAGGAGTTGGCAAACTAATACTCATAGATAAAGAAAGATTTGAACTAAACAATTTAAACAGACAGATACTGGGATACCCGTCAGACTTAGGGAAGCTAAAGGTAGAGGTTGCAAAAATTAAACTTGAAGAGTTTAACCCCAATGTTGAAGTTGAAGCTCTTCCAGTTGAATTGTCTGAGAAAAACATAGCAGACACTATAGGCCATGTTGATGTTGTCGTAGATTGTCTAGACAACTGGAGAACCAGATTTCTCATAAACGACTACTGTGTATCGGAAAACATCTGCTTTGTCCACGCAGCTGTTTCAGAACTATATGGACAGATTACGACGATAATGCCTAGAAAAGGTCCATGTCTTAGATGTGTCCTCTACAGAATTCCAACAGTGGAAACCGAAGTCATCCCAATACTAGGAGCAGTTCCAGCGACATTAGCTTCCCTTGAAGTTTTAGAGACGATAAAACTACTGACGGGAATAGGAGAGCCTCTAGTTGGAAGAATGCTTTTCATAGATTTAAGGAGGATGAGCTTCGACACGATTCAACTATCTAGAAGAAACGACTGCCCCACATGTAGTGGAACGACAGCTTAAAATAAAACCTCTCTCCTCTTAAAAGTAGAAGATGAAGGTTAAAATCAAATACTTCGCATATTTAAGGGAAATCACGGGAAAGCGTGAGGATTTAGTCGAATTAGAAGAAGACACATCTGTCGGAAAACTCTTAGAAGCACTTTCAAACAAATACGGAGAAAAGTTTAGAGAATATATTTATGGACTCGGCGAATTTGAAGGAGTATCTCTAAACTTTCTACTAAACGGAAGAAACATATCACTCGATAAAATGTTTGAAACAAAACTTCAAGATGGAGATGTCTTATCTATCCTTCCACCCGTAGCAGGAGGATAGACGTACTTCAACATCTACGTAAACATCTCAGACCTTCAGCATACCAACAGCCTTCGCAAACTTATTATAAAATTATTATTGTAGTTATATGTAGTTACTCGGCTGATGTTCATGTTAAACGTTGAACACATACGTAGAGACTTCCCAATGCTCTCACTAAGCAGGGAAGACGGCAAGCCCATAATCTACTTAGACAACGCCGCCACAACCTTTAAACCACGTCAGGTTATAAATGCCATAGTCCGCTACTATGAACGTTATACAGCCAACGTACATAGAGGCCTATACAAGCTATCCCAAGAAGCGACCACACTATATGAAAACTCTAGAGAGACCATCGCAAAATTCATAAACGCCGATCCGAGTGAAATAGTCTTCACGAAAAACGCTACTGAAGGCATTAATATAGTTGCCTATGGCTTAAATTGGACACCTGAAGATGAAGTAATCACAACTGTTATGGAACATCACTCTAACCTTATCCCATGGCAGATGATACGAGACAGATTTAAAGTCAAACTGAAATTCCTAGATATAACTAATGATGGACATCTCGACGTTGAAAAACTCCCAAATTTAATATCTAAACGGACTAAACTTGTAACTTTAAACCACGTATCGAATGTATTAGGAACGATAAATCCGGTTGAAGAAGTGGTCAAAATAGCTCATGAACACGAAATACTGGTCCTCGTTGATGCCGCACAATCTGTTCCTCATATTCCCATAGATGTGAAAAGACTTGAATGCGATTTTCTAGTTTTCAGCGGTCATAAAATGCTTGGACCTACGGGAATAGGTATTCTATACGTAAACAGCGACACTTCAAACATCCTTCAACCTGCTTTTGGAGGTGGAGAGATGATACGTAAAGTCGAACTGGAAAAAGCAGAATGGAACGACGTACCATGGAGATTTGAACCTGGAACTCCAAACGTCGCTGGAGCAGTTGGACTCGCAGCTGCAGTCGAATACCTCGCAAAAATTGGGATGGATAATGTGCGAAAACATGAAATCCAGCTAAACCATCTAGTCCTTAGAAAGCTTAACGATTTAGAGGCAGTAACAGTCTACGGGCCTAAGAAAGCTGAAGATAGAGGTGGACTCGTAGCATTCAACATTAAAAACATGGATAGCCATGATGTAGCCCTTCTACTGGACGAACTAGAGAATATAGCCGTTAGATCAGGCTTACACTGCGCGGCTCCCCTACATAAGAGGCTTGGACTGAAAAGCACGGTTAGAGCGTCTTTCTACATATATAATACAGTGGAAGAGATTGATATATTCTGCAACACTATGGAGAAGATATCCAAGCTAAAACCATGATTACACATGCCACTTACCTAAAATATCTCTACTCACAATCTCAGCAACACGTCTACCCGATAGAAGCATGCCGCCGAATATAGGGCCCATTCTAGGTAGTCTGTAAAGCGCTGCAACAGCCATCCCTGCAACGTAAAGCCCATCGCAAACTTTTCCAGTCTTCTCTACTACAAGCTTCTCACCCTCAGCAGCCCACATGGATGCTTCCCCAGGTAGAGACTTATTCAAACCCGGAACCTTCTTAAAAACTATTGATAATACTTCAGCCTCATGCCCAGTGCAGTCTACAACAGCTTTAGCTTTAAATGAAATCGGGTCTACGTGTAGATTTGCTAGAACTATGGAGCTCCATTGTACAACAACTCCAACTATCTTAGGAGTATTGTCTTCAATCCTAAAAATAACATCGTCAACTGATACTCCTAAAAGTATTTCTGCACCAGCATCTACGGCCGCCGCGGCAAGTTTAGCCGCCATCTCCGCTGGGTCGACCAAATACAGCTCTTCATTAAACTGTTTAAGTCTACATTTGACCTCTCTAAGTATATCGTCAGCTGGCTTTTCTACTACTGCAGCTGGGAGCTGCATCCCCCCTCCACCTATGCCCCCTCCAAAGGAGAGCCTCCTCTCAACTAAAAGTGTGTTTAATCTATTTTTAGCCAGGTAGGTTGCAGCCGTAAGACCAGCGGGTCCTGCACCTACAACGATGACATCTACATCAGCCAACTTGTAGAGTTTATCTGTAGCAGCTTTAACTATGGCTTTGGTTATAACAGATTCATCAATACCCATGCAGACCCGGTTACTATTACCGGGTTAAGCTCATATTTATATCTATCTAATTTGAAGCCTTAGCTCTAAATTTCATCGAAAGTAATTCTACGAATCGAATAAATGACGGCGCTGTCAGTATCAAAAGTAAATACGATAGATAGAGCTTAAGCTTTCCAATACCATACAGATAGCTCAAGCCGATGTAAAATATGTTAAACTACATCTTGAAATTGGCTGGGTACAAAATCCACATTTTAACCTTAGACTTTAAGACTTGCTAGCTCATGATAAAGCGGTATAAGTGTCAAGTAGAGTTTTTTAAAGTATTCATATAGCAGGGAATACTTTTCATACAGTGCTAAGTTCGGATTATGTACGTCTGTAATTCTAACCAATTTTTCTGCAACACTAAAATCCCTATATATCCCCACACCTACACCAGCCGCTATGGCAGCTCCAAAAGACGTCGCCTCCATCAAGTACTCTGGCACTAGTATAGTTTTACCATAGATGCTTGCCATAATATCCCTCCAAAGCCTCCCCTTGGCTCCACCGCCTATCACTCTGATATTCTCTATTCTTACCCCTTGCTCTTCAAATGCTTCTAGAATTATTCTTAAATTGAAGCATACACCCTCTAAAACAGCCCTTATCAAATGCCTCCTCCTATGTCCAAGCGCCAACCCGAAAAACACACCTCTAGCATTCGGATTCCACCATGGAGACCTCTCACCCATCAAATACGGGAGAAATATCACTTTCTCAGAGCCAGGCTCCACTTTCTCGGCTTCTGAATCCATAATCACATAAGGGTCAACTCCAAGCCTCCACGCTTCATTCACTTCGGCTTGGCAAATCTCATCCCTAAGCCACCTATAGGAACTACCAGCAGTCTGCATCGTGCCAGTAGGAGAAACCTTATTGGGGTCTAAATGCCACTGATTGAAAATCCTCATCTTTGAATCTATAAGTGGCTTATCAGTACAGATACTGACCCAAGAAGACGCCCCAACATAGTTATAAGCATGTCCATACCTTACCACTCCAGCACCCACCGCGGCACATGCTCCATCTCCTCCACCTACGACTACTGGCGTTCCAGGCTTTAGACCAATCTTTTCGGCGATTGACTGCTCAATTCCTCCTACCACTTCAGTTGAAGCACAAAGCCTCGGCAACTTATCGACTGGGATTTGAAGCTCTTCAAGAATTCCATATGCCCATTGCCTCCTATTCACATCGAGCAGACCAGCCAAGGAGGCGTCGGAGAAGTCTGTAACGTATTCCCCAGTCAGCTTTAGAATTATATAGTCTTTAGATTGAATAAACTTGTACGTCTTCTTGTAAATCTCAGGCTCATTCTCCCTCAACCAGAGGATTTTAGAAATAGTATACGATGGGTTTACCCTATTTCCAGTTATCCGGTAGAAGTCTTCTTCACCTATCTGCTCAGCTATGAAATTAGCCTGTTCTATGCTCCTCTGATCCATCCAGATAATACTAGACCTCAAGGGATTTCCATATTTATCTATGGGGAGACAACCCATCATCTGACCACTAAAACCAACAGCCTCAATATCATCCGGATGTACTTTGGATGTTTTCAGAATCTCACGTGTAGAAGCGATAAAAGCATTCCACCAGTCTTCTGGATTTTGTTCAGCCCACGTCGGTTTAGGCTGATGGAGAACATACTCTTTCAAAGTACTCGTAATCAAACGACCATCTAAATCAAATAGCGTCGCCTTATCTCCCGTGGTACCTATATCATGAGCTAGAATATACCCACCGCCCATTTAAAGCCTCCTCCAACAGCCTATCACTAAAAGTAATGGATAATAATGTGAATATAAATCGCAAGGTTTTCAGCTTGATTTCAAGATAATTCAAGCCAGTGGGCTATGTAGGATATAACCTACTAGGTCACCCTTCTTCTACTACCAGTATAACCTCGGTTTTGCCCTGTCTTATCCTATGGATATTGGAAGTTGAAACATTAGTAAGTAGCTTTACAGCCTATTTCATCTATGAGAAAACTTAATGATTGGTAAAATTTGTTACTTCTCTAGCGGTTTTAACGAATAAAAATTGCGGATAAAGCAAGCAGTAAAAGAGGTGAAAGAAGTTGAACTTTGAGAATAGGCTTCGAGTTTATAGTAAGAAGGCTAAGGTACTGACTAAGTTTAATCCCTTCCAATCGAGGGCATGTCCTCCTAGGCTTGAAGTCAACGTTTACACGGGATGCGCCTTTCAATGCAAGTACTGCTACGCTAGAGCATATATACGCGATTTTAATAGGCCTAGGTGTAAGCCCGATTTCAAGGAGAACCTCGAGGAGGATGTTGAGAGAGCTCTTCAGCTTGGACTTAACAAGCTACCCGTAGGCATTTCAAATTCATGTGAGCCTTTTCAACCTCTAGAAGACAAGTATAAACATGCACTATTTGCCATCAAGCTCTTAACGGATAACGATTTCCATCTCATAATAATCACTAAGAATCCTTCAAAGCTTACTGAACCCGAGTACCTCGATGCTATGGATCCAAAGAGGACGTTCATAGAGGTTACCATACCCTTCTTAGATTCACGGTTCTTCGAGCCTTACGCTCCACCGACGATGGAGAGGATAAAATCGATCACCGCGCTCAACGAATTAGACTATACCGTGGCTGTAAGAGTAGATCCGATTGTACCGAGTTATGGGAGCATACCTGGGCAATCTCCATCTGAGGTTGAAACCCTTATCGACCAACTGCATAAAGCTGGGGTGAGATTTATCATCGCAAAGTGCCTAAGGCTTGTAGGAGCAACGACAAAAGCATACCCAGAATTCTACCATGCTTTAAGGCCGTACTACCAGCTCAACGGTAAATGGACGAAAAACTGCTACGAACTAAAGAACGAGGTAAAACAGGAACTCCATAAACCGATCTACCAGGCTTGTGTTAAACGCGGTATACTTTACTCCACATGCATGGATGAAGTACGTCTTCCAGGCTCAGCCATGTGCGACCAAAGCAACCTATTCTTTTACCGCTAACCTCAGCCCGCTGAAAGCCATCAAGACTTTCAACCCACCCTTCTCAACTTGAAAAAGACCGATTAAATCGTCCAGTGGTAAATGGGAAAACCCAGGGATAAGCTGGAAAAACTAAGCTAAATAAAATCCTAGGTTGAAATAGAAAAGGCAAAACTACTTTAATGGAAGAAGTGAAAACACCCCCCTCCACCCTTTAAAGAGATTTAACTAGGGAGGGGGTCTAAATATCCATAAAATCTCTCCATAAAAACGTCCATAAAAAACCCATTATAATGGAAGACTCTTCTTAAAAGCAGTTTTGAAAAGAAGGCGGAGAGATCTACTGGAAAACGTAAAATTCATGCATTCCAGCGAATTCCGACCCAACTCCTCAACATTCTTCCGTAGAAGTGGGCCGGGCAGGACTTGAACCTGCGACCATCCGCGCGTCAGGCGGATATCCTAGCCAACTAGACGACCGGCCCTTAGATGAGGCTAATCTATTCAGTTTTTGAACGAAGTTATAAGATTTGCGATAGTGTTGTTCAGCCAGAAGCGTATGTTAAGAGCTTAGTCGTAGGTTTAATGGCGTTGGAGGTTTTCAAAATATAATGATTCCTCCTCCATCTTTACTCCTTTTAATCATTTATTTCGTAAAGCAGCCTGTTTTTTCACTGCCGCCTTTAACATTCATTGAGGACCCCATTATTTTTCCATCCTCAGACTATGCGGTTAAGCTTTAGATGAGAGAGCCCCTCTCAACTGTGGGATCTACAATCTTCTAAAACATATGTCTGAAATGCTTTAAAAATGGTAGTATTTACCAGTGTAGGAGGATACGATACGTATTTAAAAGAATATTTACATCGATTTAAGTTTTCTAGCTATGATAGGTGCTGTCGTTATCTTTGATACGGGTCCAGGTATTGAATCCGTTCCTACGACTTCTTCAATTCCAGCTTCTCTCAAGCGTTCTAATGCATTTTCAGCCAGTAAAGCATGTGTTACGCCTACGTATACTCTTCTGGCACCCTGCTTCTTAAGTATTCTAGCAGCATTAGCAGCCGTTCCACCTGTGCTTATAATATCATCTATTATCACCGCGTCTCTTCCAGAGACGTTTAAAGTTTTTTCAGCCGTCACTATTTCACCCGTATACCTATCCCTCTGCTTCTCAAGCCAATCATAATCCGTTCCAGCGGCTTTAGCGGCAACTTCAGCCCTCTTGAGAGCAGCTTCTTCATCATCCGGCGCTACGACTAAAGGCCTCTCAACCCCCTTAGCTAGGAAATACCTGATTATTTCATCCGCAGCCGTCAGATTGTATGCAGGTATGTGGTAGTAGTCTAAAACTCCTAAATTGTGAATATCAACCGTGTAAAGTTCTGAAGCCCCAGCCCTCTCAAGACTCTGTGCGAGTATCTTAGAGCTTACTGCTTCACCAGAGAGATAACGTCGATCTTGACGACTGTAGGCTAAATACGGCGCATAGACTATGAGCCTTCTAGCCCCAAGCTCTCTACAAGTTTCAAGCATGTAGATAAGCTCAAGTATATGCTGGTCTTGAGGTGGAGGAAGACTTTGAACAATTAACAAGACCTCGCCTTCAATACTCTCTAAAAGCCTAAAGTAGAATTCTCCATCTGGAAACCGTTTAAATTGAACTTTAACAAGGGGTATCTTAAGTTCTGCAGATATATTCTCCGCGAGTTTTACAGAGCTCGGTCCGCTAAGTATACGCATAGATACACCAGTCTAAATTGAGGTGGAACATAAGATAAACTTGACTATATTAGCTATTCAGCTGTCATGCCTCAGCTCTACTTCAGCCGTCACCTTGGAAGTCTTATAAGATATGTTTATATTTATGGTGTAACTTTCCTTGTTTAAAGTTATAAGGTGGATCTATGGCTGAAGCAGACTTTCCCAGATGCTTCTGGTGCAATAAGCCTATAAAGCCTGGAGACCTAGCCGTAAAATTCCCATGTCCAAGTTGCGGAAGAATAGTAATATGGCGTTGTGAAAAATGTAGAGCGTTAGCTAAACCTTATAAGTGTCCACTGTGTGGTTTCACAGGTCCTTAGTAAGGTGATGTTATGGCTAGAGTTTTAGTCAAATTGAGAATCTTCCCTGAAAGCGTAGACCTAGATTTAAAAGAACTTGTAAAACGTATATCTGAACGCCTCCCCGAAAACTCTAAAATCGAAGGGGTCGGTGAAGAGCCCATAGCCTTCGGTTTAAACGCTCTCCTATTATTAGTCTCAATACCGGATGAGGAGGGCTTCATGGGCAGAGTTGAAGAAGCCATTAGCACCACTCAAGGCGTCAACCAAATCCAGATAATATCCGTCGGCAGAACTAGGTGAGCTTTTGCATCTAAAGGTTAATTCCATCCTCATAGACGAGTACAGGTTAAATTGGTCTCTAAGATACCTTAGAGAGGCTAAAGTAGACTACGAATGTCTAAAGCTTCTCACAGATAGAGAAACCTATACAAGCCTAGGCTCAACGGCCGTTAGAAAAGCCCAGACGGCAGTACTCTACGCCCTAGCAGAGCCAACGTCAATCTATAACGTAATCGTATCGGTTGTCGATGGGGGCGCTAAAGCAGACGACAGTTTGATCAACACTTTAGCATCCATGGAGAAGTACATCAGAAACATCGTAGACAACGCATATACATACCCTAGAGAAATATATATCCGACTAGTCGGAGAACAGATATCTATAGCTGAGAAGCTTTTAGAGAAAATACTCGAAGTCTACACTGGTGAACGTTTAAATCTAGCTTCATAAAAACTATAATCTGGGGATGAAGAGACTGACCTGCACAGACAGATTTGAATGACGAGCTGTATCTCCACAGACCCCACTATACCAATCTAAGGTTTTAATGGTGTTGACTTATGAAGGTTAAAGTCAGGTTTCTAGGTTTTCTCGCAAAACTTTACGGGTATGAAGAGACAACAATAGAAGTCTCTGAAAGCTCTACGTTGAGAGAGCTCTTGAAAAAAATAGTTAAACGGAAGACCAAGTTTAAAAATGCAGTTTTAAAAGGTGAAGACGTAAGAGAGACGATACTAACACTAATCAATCAAAAAGACATAGGAGTTTTAAACGGCTTAGACACCACGCTTAAAGATGGAGATGAAATAGTTTTCGTACCAATTTCACATGGAGGTTAAACGCTCTTCTTCACCCATAGCCCAAGCTATTCCGCCGAGTATATGTCTCTGGAAGCATTCACTTCTCCAGAGAGGTGTGAAATGTCCAAAAGCCGTGTAGAATACTCGTCCTTGACCGTATTCATGACACCAGGCTAAAGCATAGTCGTTATCTGGACGTGTACCCTTGCTCAAATCTACAGAGCTATTGTCAAGCCTTATGAGTACATGAGTTTTATCTCTACTCCAATCTCTAAACGTGTAGACTTCCTCAAGCACTTTAAACCTCTTAGGGAGATGCTTAGTTGAGGGATGGCTATCATCTTCAACTATTGCGTAAACCTCCTGCGTCCACGGATGCCCGTTAAAGTATCCACCTATCATCCTACCATACTCAGGGAACTTGTAAAAAGTGTCCGTAGCATTATGTACACCTATAAATCCCCCACCGCTTTCAACGAAACGTATTAGAGCACTCTTCTGTTCTTCACTCATAGGAAGTTCACCAGTCGTCATAAATAGAACCGCAGCACACGTACTTAGTATTCTATCGTTAAATTCGAAGCACTCCTCCGTTGCGTATGTCTCGAAAACACCAGTTTTCTCACCAAGTCTTGTTAAAACCTCAACTGCAGTAGTTAAGTAGCTGTGTCTAAATCCTGCTGAATGCGTTAATACAAACAACCTGTTTTTACGGCTCATACAAGTCAGAATTCTAAGTAATATAATAAAAATATTTGCCACACAAGCACCTCTATCCCTAAAAATGGATAGAACTTGAAATACAATCCATGGTTAAAGCCCATTGGAAAAAAGACGTTTACTATGGAGATTGGTCGACCCTATGAAAGGTCGACGTATCGTATGCTAT
The DNA here is from genome assembly GCA_038870975.1 of Bathyarchaeia archaeon. Lineage (GTDB taxonomy): Archaea > Thermoproteota > CALKCG01 > B24 > B24 > DTBU01. The sequence goes on from JAVZJD010000001.1 coordinate 328,111, forward strand.
TCAAAACCGGGAATACATTCAGGTGTATCTACTTGATATGGTCACTGGCAATTGAATTTTACAGAATATTAACCTAGTAGCTGATGCGTATAAATTTAGTGTTTTTGCTTGGTGATTTCTACAAACTCTTCTACAGATTTCAACATCTTAGGTTTGACTCTTCCAGTAATCGAATATATCTTCTCTACGAACTTGCCAATTTCTTCCAAACCAGCTAATACGTTAAATTCTATGGTGAATTTCCTCTCTTCACCCGGTTGAATAAATTGTAGAGTACCCCACTTTCTCTCTTTATCCCTACCTAAGACTAAGCAATTAGCTGGTTCCAATCCGACTACGTAAGTACCTTCGCCCATCATCTTCCACTCTACGAAGCGGTTTAGCTCCCCCTTCCTATACTTAATGTAAACCCCTAAACCATCTAGAAGCTTTTCATTAATTATACCAGCATAGGCGTATCCATCGCTGTCCACTTCCATATCATGAAAGTAAACCTTCTCCCTAAAACCTCTAGTTGGATGTTGAAATCTATCGTATCTCTCAGCTTCTTCCTCGGCATACACATCTCTTGGAACGTAAAGTTTCGACGTTGAAATCAAGTATGCATTTTCATCTATGAGGGGAAAGCCAAAGTTGAAGTGATATAAAATCATTAAGGGTTGGGCTTCCCAACCCTCGTTCACTACAAGATCTTCAATAACCACAGTTTTAGATCCAAGTTTAGACTCAATCCTACGCTTTAAAACAAGGTTTGAGCCAAAAACCTTAGACTCCCTACAGGATCCTTCAACGACCATAACGTAGTCTTCCCCATCCCAATAACCTTCAACCCTTGTAAGCCTAGCAGGAATGTAAGATATACGACCATGCAGACCAAGGCTTTCATCCATATCGACTGTGGGCGCTCCAAGATAGGTTAAACCACAAGTCGTAAGAAGCCCTCCGAAGAAGCCCCGAAGCCAGCCGAAACCTTCAGGCTCAAAGAAAGATGGAGCGACAAATCCAGTCGGGCTTATCCAAGCTAAAGGTATCCCTTTATACTCCGCATTAGCTATATCTAACCCCCTATCCACAATTATCAATAAATCGACTTCTCCAGTCTTCATAGAGGCGATTCTAACGTCACGCTCCATACCATCCTGAGCCTTTAGAAGCCTAACCCCACCTACTTGATCTATGCTTCCCACTCGTTTAAGCAATTCACCTCGTTTAAAGGATTTACCGTATAGGTAAACCAAACTATAACACCTCCAGTTAAAATAACGTCGAAAAAGCATAAAACTAACTTGTCTTTAAGCGTATGTAGTCGAGCAAGTCTACTCCAGTCTTCTTAAGTAGTTCATAAAGCGCTTTGAGAGGCAAACCAACTACATTGAAAACACCCAAAATGTCATATGTTCATATCCGTGCCAATAGCCAGCGCAAGAGATCAGATGATACTAAAAACAGTCGACATAAGTTTAGGCCCTTACAACCCAGACGAGGTTATACGCAGAAGTCTAGAATTATATGGAAGAAATGTTAAATCCGAGGGATTCTATGGCGACGAAAAAGATTACACGTACTCAGACACGCTGGAAAAGCTGACAAAACCTGTTACACAAATTGAAAATGCCGCAGAAAAATATCCAGCGAAAAAGGCGCCAAAGCAAGAGATACTGGCATAAACGTGCATCTGCAACGAAATTAGAAAAGATTGGGAGGGCAAAGGCTACAGTGTTGTATGCTCCATAGAACGAGGGCATCCAGACATAGTGGTATCTGATCAAGACGACAAGGTTGTCGAAGTAACGGCTGTTAAAACATACAGCCTCGAGATCACAACAGGCAAAGGCTGCCGAAACGTTAAGGGTAAAAAGTATGCCGCAAGCTTTTCCCAAAAAAAAAGGACGCAAAAGCAGAATACCAATATGCCTTAAAAAATGGACTAAATAAAATAAAGCTTATAGCAGTAAACCTTAAAACAGAAATAAAATTTAATTTGTAATTCCTCTAACTTATCTTCTTTCCCATGATATTTCTTGTTTTTAGATACGTCTTAGCGCTCTCTTACCTTCACTGGCTATCAGTTGGCAGAACCTTAACATCGTGATCAGTTCCAAGATAATGTCATATCCTCCTTACATTTCCATCATTGAGAGTGTGGATGGCATAAGCATTATACTTGCCCTTGACTTTCCAAGTTAAACAGCCCTTATCGCGTCCGCTGGCTTCAAAGACCCTTATGTCTAGGCGTTCTGCGCGTATACTGCTTGTTACGAGGAGTGCTTCATCATATCCGTGCGCCAGAGCCTCTAGTAGTTGCCCTAATCCGCGCAGGATATCGTCGTTATCGCTCTTCAATTTAACCGCAATTCTAATGCCGCGCTCATAAACCTCACCATCAATCATACCATTACCAACGTGAATTCCGCCCTTAGGAAAGAGGACTATAAAGTGATCAGCGAACCGAAGCCAAAACACGTGGAGTTTAGTGAAGTAACATTGATTAGCGCCCCTCCAAGAAGAAAATATGTTCATTTCTATGGGCTGAAGCATGACGATGATAGGGTGCTCGGTATGGAGATTGTTCGCTCTATCTTAAGGGATATTTATGGCGATGCAGGCGTATTTGCTGCGGATTTAGCGTTGGCTAGATCTAGAACTATCAAGATGGATGCTTAAAAAATATATAATAATGTTGGTCAGGGAGCAATGAATAGTTTAAGTGAAGTAAAATGGAAGTAGAGGGATATAGAGAGAAACTTTCGGTTGTGGAAAAGTATATCCTTATGTTACTTTTATGTTGCAAACGGAAAGATTAAGGGGAAATTATGGCTCCAAAAGAGATATTTGAACCATCTAAGTCTTTTACAGAATTAGCAGAAGAATAAATGCGGACGTAGAACATAAATTTTTAACACTAAATTGATGCGGGGGGTGGGATTTGAACCCACGTAGGGCCTACGCCCACGAGGTTTCTTATTAAAGTCCCTTAGATCTTGAGCCTCGCGCATTTAACCTGGCTCTGCTACCCCCGCATTAAAATCTTACGGTATTGTTCCTCATAAACTTTAATTCTCATACCGTAATGAGTTAAAACAGCTAATAAAGAATGAAAGTCTCCTCAAAAACAGGAATATTCATCCTCTAACACCTAAAACCTTAAAGAGTCCTATTTCGCATATTTACTGTGTAAATGAATGTCTAAACGAGAGAATCTACTCTACAGACTCGCTGAAGTCATAGCCGGTGGAGATGGCGTCAAAATAATTAAGTGTCTCATAGATAATGGAAGCATGAGAGATGACGAGCTAGCGTTAACTTTAGGCTTAAAGCCCAATATAGTGAGACGGATCCTATACCAGTTCGCTGAAAACTCTATCGTAACAGTTCAAAGGTTTAGAGATGAAAAAACAGGCTGGTACTACTTCAAGTGGATAGTCCAATTAGACCAAGTTGAACTCTACCTTGAAGACCAGAGGAGAAAACTCATTAAACGGCTTAAAGAAAGACTTCAATACGAAAAAAGCCACGAATTCTACTCTTGCCCAAAAGGCTGCACAAGGTTAACGTTTGAAGAAGCCGTCGAGAATAATTTTACCTGTAGTACATGCGGCACCTCACTTCAGTATGAAGACAATAAGAAGATCATAAACCGACTGGAAGCCAAAATAAGGGAATTAAGTGAAGATTAGCATTAATACATCATACTTAAAACGATGAGCCATTCAAGCAACATACCTGTTAGAATGTAAGGAGTTTATACATATGTCTGTAGGCAGTAGATACACTGTCAAACTAAACCAGAGAATATACGGTTCATATGGCTCTAAAGGTTTGAAGGCTTTAGAGAAACTGTTGAACCCCCTGATGAAAGCTCTCAGAATACACATTTCAGATTACCACATCGCGTCCAATGGATGGGTGGAAGTCTCACTCGAAGGTGAAAATTTAGAAGCTGGTGTGAATTTAATATCTACGGTAATTGGAATACTTCCAAAAACACACCTAGATATATCGAAGGGCTGTATACTGAAATGTAGAATTTTAACGCTAAAACAGGACGGATTATATGTAGACGCGGGATTAAAAAACCTAGCTATAACTGTTCCAATGAATATTCTAAAGTCTCAACTGTTCAACGGACATAATAAGACTATTGAAGACCTTGAAAGCCTATACATGCTATACATGGATTTTCCAGTTGAACTATACGTCAGAGAAATATACGATAATTTGATCACTTGCGCTTTATCTTGGAGATGGCTGAAATGGATCGAGGAAATAGTAACATCTGGCTTCAACCGTATATACGTTGCAGGCGTCGACTTGAATACGATCGAAAGTACTCTCAATAGAAAACCATATAGAGACTATGTACTAGATTTTATACGTCTCGGAGTTCTAGAAACAATACTTCTAATAGACCCTTTGATAAAACCCTACAAACTCTACAACTATATTGGAAAAAATTTAAAGCCGAGTATACTAAAGCTTTCAAAGTTTTCTAAGCACCTTAGGGAGCTCTCTTACACTTTCCAAGACGAGGCTTGGTTTAATCCCTCTCCACCTTTCCAAATCCCTTAAACTCGTGGCCCCAGTTAAAACAAGCACTGTTAAAGCGTTGATTCTCCAACCTGCCTTCACGTCTGTATCCAATCGATCTCCAACGACGACCGTTTCAAATCCATTGACCCCCAGCTTCCTAAGGGCAATTCTCATGATTATCGGTGATGGCTTCCCCACGACTAAAGGTCTTCTACCAGTAGCTTTAGATATAGCTGCAACTATTGCTCCAGCACCTGGAATTAGCCTGTCTTCGACAGGAACTGTCGGGTCTGTGTTGGTAGCTACGAATCTAGCTCCGCCGTAGATGGCTTGGCATGCATATTTAAGTTTTTCATAGTTGAAGTCAAAGTCTAAGCATGCCACTACAAATTCCACTTCGGGTTTTTCTCTCAAGTTTAAGACAGTATGTCCCATTCTTCTAAGCTCTTCTTCAAGAGCTCTTCCTCCAACAGGTAAAACTCTAACCCGACCATACCTTTCGGCAAGATATATTGAAGTGGCTAAGCCCGATGTAAGTACCTCTTCCATCTGACACTTTATGCCGAGTTTATTTAGACGGCTCGTATATTCCTCTACGGTCTTCGTAGCGTTGTTGGTCAAAAACATGACCTTAAACCCGATTTCCCTTAATTCTTCCAAAGCTTCTGAAGCCCCTTCTATGGGAATGTCTCCTCTATACAGACACCCATCTAAGTCAAAGATTACTGCTTTAATCCCCATGTTTTCACCCCTTAAACCTCGTGGAGTTAAATTTAACAGTATGTTTTTAAAAAATAATAACGTAGGAATTTGTACCCTTGGAAAAGCCTCGACAATGCAATGGTGTTTACGGTATATACTAGTGTCAACGATGCTTATGTTCCGCTCATACTAGACTTCATATACGATACTTACGTACTCCCACTTGGAAAACGCATAATACACGTTGAGAAAGCCAGAGACTTCATTGGGGAATTTTTAAGATTCACTATAGCCTTGGAAAACGGATTTATTAATGTCGAAGTTAGAGCCTTTAAAATATTGGAGTTTACAATATCTTGGGATGGATTGGTCGATAAGTCCATAGTAAATAGAATTCGAGAAGACCTTATAATCGCTGTTAGAATGTTTGAAGATAACTTCCGAAGGTCTTCAATATTCCTAACATTCGTAGAGAACAGCAGTCCCATTCCTGAGAGATTTAAAGCTAGAAGCAGAGTTATTGAACGCATATTCACAGACAGTATGATACTCTTCTTCGCATTCTTCCTAGTAATAAACATGATAATTTTTGCTATAAGTCCATTCTACGCCCCCATAATAATAGTACTTTTCCAGTTCTGCATTCTTCTCTGCTCCCACAAGATAATAATGAAGCTCGGAGATTGGAAGATAACGGCTGAGAGCCAAAACGTAACTGTAGTTCAATACCACCTTTTTCCAGACGAGTATAGAATGGTTTTAGATATGATTAGAGTTAAAGGTAGAGACTGGCTTTACCAAGTTAAGCATGAGATCTACGAGAAGACTTTAGCGCAGAATAGAAGCTTAGACTTGAATGTAATAGCTGACGTTTTACATAAGAATGGTATATTCTTCAGACCTGAGGACCTTCAGATCAAAACTATAAACATCTATAGACTCGTCAAAGAAGCCAGTGAAGAATTCAATTTACCTATGCCACGTGTAGTAATTTCTAATACAATCATACCGAACGCTGCGGCCTCAGGTGTCGGTCCAAAGTTTGGAGTAGTTATGATAACAACCGGTCTATTGACAACTCTAGAAGAAGGTGAAATCTACGCCGTGATAAACCACGAACTTAGCCATCTTAAGGGTAGAGACCCAGTTATACTATTCGCTTTATCTGCTTTCGAATACTTATTCAGGCTCTATGTTCTGCTTCCCATAGCACCTATACTATTCTTCATACCATTCCTATACTTCTTCTTCATAATGAGCGCCATCTTCTTCGTAGGGAAGTTCCTAGAAGCTAAATCAGACTTAGAAGCAGCTATTAAAACCAGACAGCCCCAGCTGTTAGCAGAGTCTCTTAGAAAGATAGGTTATAATAGGCTTAGACTTGAAAGATCATCGGAGTTTAGGTTTGAATCTTGGCTTGGATGGGACCCACATCCACCCATTTCATTTAGGATAAATAGACTTGAAAACCTTGAAGACTTAGATAGTATAAAGCATCCTCTTTTAAGATCAATCTCCGATGTTATTAAAGGGTTTATAAAGTCCTTTTAACCGAATTCTTAAATATCACGATTGAATGGTTTATGTTGTATTAAAAGGTGGTCTGTGATGTCTGAAGACAGAGCGAAAAAACTAGTCCTCTGGTTTGAAGAGCTTAGGAAGGAGGATGTTCCACTGGTTGGAGGTAAATGTGCAAACTTAGGTGAAATGATAAATGCTGGAATACCAGTACCGCCTGGATTTGCAGTATCCGCCTATGCGTATAAACTCTTCCTCGAAAAAACAGGTATAGCTGAGAAAGTCTATTCAATAATAAGAGAAACTGTTAAAGATCCAAACGACCCTAAGCAGTATGAAGAGGCTTCTGCGAAAATTAGAGAATTAATAGAATCCACACCGATACCGAGTGAAATAGAAAAAGCCATAAGAGAAAACTATGAGATGCTTAACGACCGAGTAGGAGCCATTGAAGCATTCGTAGCCGTAAGGTCTTCCGCTACTGCTGAAGATTTGCCGGATGCATCTTTTGCAGGTCAGCAAGAGACTTTCTTAAACGTTAAGGGAGGGGATGACCTCGTTTACTATGTTCGTAAATGCTGGTCTAGCTTATTCACCCCTAGAGCAATATTCTACAGGACTCAAAAGGGCTTCCCACACGAAAGGGTTTTGATAAGCGTAGCAGTTCAGAAAATGGTAAACAGCAAAGCTGCTGGAGTAATTTTTACACTCCATCCGGTTACAGGCGATAGGAGTAAAATAGTAATTGAAGGCGCTTGGGGCTTGGGAGAAGCCGTAGTCTCTGGAGCAGTAACACCCGATAGGTTCGTAGTCGATAAAGCTACGCTTAAAATCCTAGCTAAAGAAGTCGCCGATAAGACCGTTGAATACGTGAGAGAACCTAAGACTGGCAAAACAATACATGCTGAAGTCCCTCCAGAACGTAGAAACATACCATGTTTAACGGATGAGGAAATAATGGAGCTCGCCAAACTCGCTAGACGTATAGAGCAACACTACGGAAAACCTCAGGACATAGAGTTTGCGATAGACAGGGATTTACCGTTCCCTCAGAACGTATACATAGTCCAATCAAGACCTGAAACAGTTTGGAGTTTTAAAGCTGAAGAGAAGCCAACTGTTGAAGCCCCAACACCCGTCGAGAAGCTAGTGCCAATCCTTAAAGGGCTACCCGCAAGTCCAGGAATATACGCAGGTAGAGTCAAAGTCGCTCTAGATCACAAGGAGGCAGCCAAAGTCATGGAAAAGGGGGACATACTGGTCACGAAAATGACAAACCCAGACTGGGTTCCATACATGAGGATGGCTGGTGCTATAGTGACCGATGATGGAGGTATGACCTGCCACGCAGCTATAGTTTCAAGAGAATTAGGAATACCATGCATAGTTGGATCTAAAGAGGCTACTAAAGTACTTAGAAGTGGCTCCTACTATACAATCGATGCAACTTCGGGCATCGTCTATGAAGGTATAGTTGAATCTCTAATTAAACCCGCACCTAAAGCTACTCCAACAGCCGTAACGGCGGAAGCCGTCATGACATTGCCACAGTGGGCTATCTATCCTCCCGTAACAGCTACTAAGATCTACGTGAACCTTTCAATACCTGATGTAGCAGAAAAAGTCTTCAATGAGAGCCGCCCAGACGGGGTCGGCCTACTTAGGGCTGAACACTTAATGCTCAGCGTGGGTAAACATCCGAGGCTCTTAATAGAAGAAGGTGGAGCTGAAAAAATGGTTGATGCCTTTGCCGAAGGCATTAGAAAAGTTGCACAGGTGTTCTTCCCAAGACCTGTGGTTTACAGATTCTTAGATTTTAAACCTGATGAGTTCCTAGCATTACCTGGCGGTGAAAAATATGAAAAAGAAGCTGGACACGTAGGCCCTAATCCGCTTATAGGTTATAGAGGGGCCTTTAGGTATATTAAGGAGCCAGATATCTTCAGGCTTGAATGCCAAGCTATCAAGAAAGTCAGAGAAGAGTATGGTCTTAAAAACGTGTGGGTTATGGTACCCTTCGTAAGGACAGTGGAGGAGTTTAAGAACTGTCTTAAAATCATGGAAGAAGAAGGGTTAAAGAAGGGGCCAGACTTCAAAGTCTGGATAATGGTTGAAGTACCGAGTACAGTGCTTCTCATAGACAAGTTTATTGAAGCAGGCATCGACGGTGTAAGCTTTGGAACAAACGACCTTACAATGCTCATACTCGGCATAGACAGAGACGATGCATCTGTCCAAGAAATCTACGATGAGAGGAACCTGGCGGTTTTGAGAGCTTTAAGCCATGTAATAAGACTATGCCGTGAACACAACGTAACCACAAGCATCTGCGGACAAGCTCCTTCAAACTACCCAGAGATAGTCGAATTCCTAGTTAAAGAAGGCGCCACCAGTCTATCTGTAAACCCTGACAAGGTCATAGAGACAAGAGTGCTTGTGGCGTCTATAGAAAGGAAAATCCTACTAGAGAGACTAGCAGAATCTAAAAAAGACAAGCCGTTTTTTAAATTCAGCTGGTCTGAAGAACTCTAGTAGTCTCCAAAGTTTTTAAGCTTCAGCACCTTCCTTTTTATTGAATAATCTTGCCCAATAGAAGAGGGTTTAAAGAAGAGAGAGAACTCGTCAATAGACTTGAAAAGCTGGGCTTCGCTGTTTTAAGAGCCCCGGCATCAGGATCTGGGACTAAATCTGACAGGCCAGACATATTAGCCGGTCGTAGAGGGCTATGCATAGCTCTAGAGGTTAAAACAACTAACCGTAAAGTTCTTTATGTTAGTTTAGAAAGCTTAGACCAATTGGTCAGATTTTCAGATAAGTTTGGTGCAAATCCGTATCTTGCAGTCAAATTTAAAAGATCTGGTTATAGTTGGCTTCTCTTAAAACCTGAAGACTTGAAGAAAAGCTGTAAATACTACAAGATAACTTTAGAAGAGGCGTATAGAAAGGGTTTCCCTCCCGAGGCTATTTTATCGGCTAAACTCGAAGAATTTGGAGGAAATTAACCATGCCTTTACCAGATGTCGAAGACATAGTTGAATTCATAGCCTTAAAATACGGCTATTCTTCTAAAATAGTTGAAATAGGTGTTGGCTTTCAATTCGACGTGGCTATTGCACTGAAAAAGAGGCTTCCCAACACGTTAATAGTGGTCGTAGACGTAAATCCAAATGCTGTGGAAGAGGCTAGAAGGCTGAGTTTGACAGCCTACGTAGATGATGTTCAAAAACCAAATATGAAAATATACGAGGGTACGTCATTGTTATACGCGATTAGACCACCTCCTGAGTTAATACCATGCATTCGTAGAATTGCTGAAAAGATCAAATGTCCGCTTATAATACGTCTCCTATCGGGAGAACCAGTAATACTCGATCGACAACAGGGATGGCGTACAATAATCCATGGGAAGGCCAGATTACAACTATTGGACTTATGAAGCTTCAAATGAAACAACCGCTTCTCCATACTTTCAGACGAGAAGATTTTTCAGAAGGCTAAGAGTGAATTTTTACAGATGTCATATGGTCAGGGTAAGTTGCTGTTGGCTTTACGCTATTAGCAAATACGGCTATCCTCCAAATTTAAACAACATGTTTAAGGCTTTAGAAGAGATTTCAGAAATGGGTTTTAGGTATTCAGAAATCGAAGCATTAGGCTATGAAAACCTCAGAGAGATTTTGGAAAGTAAGCGTAGCCTTAAGGAGCATATAGAATCTTTAAATCTAAAGATCATAAACGTCTGCCCAATTTTCCACGACATCATTTCCCCAGATGAGGCATCTAGAAAAAGAGCTTTGAAAGCGTTTAGTGAGACTTGTGAACTTGCCGTCTATTTGAATTCTCAAATGGTTCAGACAGATACGTTCATCCCCCCTTTAAGGTTTATAAGTGATGTCCCCTACAAGGATGCGATAAACTTCGGTAAAATCTTCAAGGTAGATGTCGACTTAGCCTTTGATTGGAGGAGTTTCTGGAGACTCCTAGTAAATAGTATGCGAAAATGTAACTGGATAGCTGAAGAACATGGTTTGAGATTCTGCTTAGAGCCTAGAGTTGGCGAATCCGTCTCAAACACAGATGCCATGCTTAGGCTCGCTGAAGCCATCGATAGTGAAAATTTTGGAGTAGTACTGGACACTGGGCATCTACATGCTCAAAAGGAAATACTTCCACTTTCCGTGGAGAAGCTTGGAAGACTCATAGTTTACGTCCATGCTTCAGATAATGACGGTAGAGACAACTACCACTTAGGCATAGGTAAAGGGACAATAGATTGGCTTGGTGTTTTAAAAGCTCTTAAAAAACACGGATTTAATGGATACATAGGTTTAGACATAGGTCATGTGCCAAATATAGAGAAAGAATACGTGGAAAGTAAGTCTAAACTAGAACAGCTCATAGAAGAAGTGGGTCTATAAATCCATTAACCTACGATAGTAAGTTGTAGCTTACTTCCATCTTTAGAGTAGACGGCTACATCTTCCAATCCTTTATATGGATGCGCAACAACCATTAGAATCCAGCCATATATATTATTTAAGTCTTCAACTGATGGGTTTAAAACCCCAGATGGATGGCTATGGACGGTTCCAACAATTGAAAAATCTATGGGGAGGAGGGCCAACGGTATAATAGAAAACCCTCTTCCATGCGTCGCCAAGGGTGGTATAAGCACTTCTTTAACCGTTATATGCCCCCTTCCAACACTTCCTCTTAAGAGGAGTATGGCTTCTCTTGGATGGATGTTAAAAGCATAGAACAATATGCTATCAAAAGCCTTCTTGGAAATTCCAACCTTCAATTGTTTTCCCCTAAAGCTTTTCAACGGCTTCTTTAATCCTCTTCAATCCCTCTTTTATCTTCTCCATAGAAGTAGCATATGAAAACCTCAAATAGCCTTCTCCACCGTAGCCAAATGCAGACCCATGAAGTGTTGCAACTTTAGCCTCTTTAAGTAGGTACTCGGCAAGCTCGATATCCGTTAATCCCACATTTTTGACATTTACAAAAGCATAGAAAGCTCCCAAGGGTTTCTTACAAACGAACCCTTTAATCTTGTTTAGACCGTCTACTATTATATCTCTTCTACGCGTATATTCCTCAACCATCTTCTTTACGAAATCCTGCGGTCCTCTCAGCGCCGCTATTGAAGCCTTCTGTATAAACGACGGTACACAAGACACTACGTTATTTTGCAAAATCGTCATATGGTTTATCAGCTCTCTATTAGCTGCAACATAGCCAACTCTCCAACCAGTCATAGCGTACGTCTTCGAAAGACTGTTTATCAGAATAGTTCTATCTTTAACATCCGGTATTGATACTACAGACTCATGTCTAAACCCATCGTAGATGAGTTTATGATAGACGTCATCCGTTATAAGCATTAAATCATGCTTTAGAGCGAGATCGGCTAAACCCTCTACATCGCTTCTAGTCAATATGGAACCGCATGGATTATGAGGACTGTTTATTACAATCGCTCTAGTTTTAGGAGTTACCTTAGACTCAACCAGTTCGGGTTTTAGCCTGAAATCCTCCTCCTCTTCCAATTCTACGAAAACTGGTTTAGCATTTAGAAATCTGACAACAGACTCATACGCGGGGAAACTCGGCGTAGGCATAATGACTTCATCGCCCTCTCCAACGACGCTGACGAGAGCATAGAATATCGCCGTCTTACCACTTGGTGTAACCATAACCTCATCAGGGGTATATTCCACGCCGAACTCCTCTTCAATGCTGTCTGCAATCGCCTCTCTAAGCTCAGGTATACCTGGTGAAGGCGTATAATGTGTAAAGCCTTCTCTCAATGCCTTTATAGCAGCTTCCTTAATGTGTTCTGGCGTGTCGAAGTCCGGCTCACCTATCTCGAAGTGTATAATGTCGAAGCCCTGACTTTCAAGCGCTTTGGCCTTTTGTAGAACGAAAAAAGCAGACTCTGCTTTTAACTTCAACATTCTTTCTGCTATGTTATTCTTCATAAAGAAGCACCGACCCTATTTATGGATAAAAAAGAAGCTTATAAAATTTTGTTTAAATATCTTCGGAAAAGGGGAAAAGTTAAATTACTCTTCACCTTTCTCTCTAATGGTGTTTCACCAATGTCCGGAGAAATAGTCCTCCAAGAGCTTAAAAAACAGGAGAGCGAACTCCTAGATCAGCTTAAAAAGCTTGAAGAGAGGAAAGCCCAACTCACGAATGAACTATCAGAGCTCAAAAAGAAACTTGATGATGTTAGAGACCAGTTTAAGCGTACTAGAGATATTTACGAGTCGTATAGACTTGAGAAAGACATGACAGACCTCTCTAGAAGAATGGCGCCGCTTGAAAGCGAACTTTCTGAAGTAGAAATGAAAATAAGAGGTATACAGAGATCTCTAAGTGAAACTAGGAAGAAGATAGAGCATTTAGAGTTTCAACAGAGGTCTAAGTGGGTTAGGGAGGATTGTGGGGGGAAATAGTAAGTATAGAGTCTTTAAATTCAAATCTCCATATTGGAGGCCGGGCTTCGACTATGAGCGCTTTATAATTTCAAGGCTAAGACGTATAGTTAGAGACGGAGACATAGTGGTTTTATCTGAAAAGGCGATTTCAACAGCTCTCGGAAACATAATAGACGAATCTAAGGTTAAGCCTAGTCTAACGTCGAAGCTTCTAGCTGGTTTTTGGATGAGGAAGATATGGGGATACATGCTAGGTCCCCTCTGTAGGCTCAAACCCGATACCATAGATAAGCTTAGAAAATATCCTATGGAAGAGGGCTCTAAACATAAGGAGGTTGTCCTCAGAACTTCAGGCTTAATACAGGCCTTGAAGCCGTTCTCTGAAGGCTCTATAGATGTAGTAAACCTACCATACTCCTATGCGGCTCTACCTCTTAAAAATCCGGATGAATTGGTCAAGCGCATAAGACGGATTTTGCTAAAAAAATACGGTATAAAAGTTTCAGTTGTAATATCAGATAGCGATAAAACCTTCTCCCTTGGGCCAATACACCTCTGCTCCAGGCCACATTGTATAAAGGGGTTGATCTGTCTTGGTCCGTTAGCCTATATATTAGGGGCTTCACTAGGTTTAAAAGCACGTGCGACACCAGTTGCCGTCGCTGGATGGCCTTATTCTATGGAAGCGTTGCTTGACGTTTGCGAAATTGCTGATAAAGCTAGAGGATATGGAGCTGGTCAGAATATTTGGGAGGCTGCAGCTAGATTTGGAACTAAGGTAACATCTATAACTTGGAGTATGCTTGAGAGAATCCCACACTATCCAATTGTAGTCTTACGCAAGTTTGAAGATGCAAACCAACATATTTTTTAAGCACTCTGTAGTTTTCAATAATTGGTCTAACAGACATGTCAATTAGAATAGGAATTATTGGGAAAACGAACACAGGTAAAACCACATTCTTCAACGCGGCTACTATGCTAAGTGGACGTATAGATAAGTTTCCCTTTACCACTAAAACACCTCAACGCGGTATTGGCTATGCTAAAACCCTATGCGTATGCAGAGAACTTGGGGTTAAAGACAACCCTAGAAATTCCATATGTATAAATGGCTGGAGATTCATACCGATTGAAATAGTAGATTTACCTGGTTTAGTGAAAGACGCGTGGAAGGGTAGAGGTCTCGGAAACGAATTTCTATCTGTAGCTGCTCAAACTGATGCTTTAATCCACATGGTTGATGCCTCAGGTAGCGTAGATGCAGATGGAAATATAGCAGAGCCTGGAACAGGTGACCCCCTTCAAGACTTCTACGATATTGAAAAAGAACTTGTAATGTGGATAGCTAAAATAATCGAAAGTAAGAGAAAATACATTGAGAAGACTATTGAAACACGTAGGGATACGCTTAAAGGCGCCTTAACCTCTGTTTTAACCGGTTTAAAAGTTAAAGAAGAACATGTGGCTCAAGCCTTAGAAGTATCCAACATTAAGTCTAAGGCTTTCCACGATTGGGTGGAAGAAGACCTTTTAAAGTTCTCGGAGGCATTGAGAAGAATATCTAAACCTTCTATAGTAGTAGCTAATAAGATGGATATTCCAATTGCTGAGGACAACTACAAAAGAATGATTGAAGCACTTTCACCAATACCAGTAATACCAGCTTCAGCCGAAGCCGAGCTTATTCTAAGAAAAGCTGAGAAGAGCGGTTTGATAAGCTACATACCAGGTGAAGAAGTTTTCCAAGTAGCAGACGAATCGAAGCTCAACGAGAAGCAGAAATGGGCTTTAAACTACATTCAAGAGAGAGTTTTAAACAAATGGTGGCGGACGGGTGTCCAATTTGCTATAAACGTCTTGGTTTTTAAAGTCCTCAGAATGAACGTCGTATACCCAGTTGAAGATGAAAAACGGCTTTCAGATAAACATGGAAATATTCTACCAGACGCTTTTCTCATGCACTACGACGCCACGGCATTAGATTTAGCCAATGAAATACATACTGAGCTCGGTAAGACTATGATATGCGCTATAGATGCCCGTACAGGCTTAAGACTACCGAAGGATTATAAGCTTAGAGATAGAGATATTATTAAAATAGTTGCAACCTTACAGAGAGGCTAACCCCCCTTATAGGTTATCAAAATCAACTAATTTTTGATAAATCTAAATTCTAAAAACTTAAACATTTACTATTTCTCCACATTAATATTTGTTAATCGATATCTTTGAAAATCCTTACGTAGGATTTCTACCGATCTGGAGGTAAATTTTTGGCTGCTCTAAAACCCATAGAGGCTTTGCAGATTCTTCGTGTACTCAAGCCTTTAAATGGTTTCAAATTCAAGGTCGATTACTTAGATGAATTACATATTGCAGCTAACACGTATAAAGGATGCTCCTATAAGTGCACCTACTGCTATATCTATGGATATATAAAGTCTCTAGATATAGAGAATCCCTCTTCGAAGAGGATTTTTAAGAGAAGATTTAAAAGAGACCTAGAAGTGCTTGGAAAACTAAACATCTCAAAGTATATCGTATATATTTCTCCAAGCTGTGAGCCGCTTTCTCTGGAACTTGAGAATCAATATGAAAACACACTCTACGCACTAAAAACTCTTGGAGAATACGATTTTATGAACGTAACAATTTTAACTAAAAATCCTTCTCTTCTGCTTAAACCAGACTACTTGGAGGCTTTAAACAGGAAAAACGTTCGAATAGAAGTTTCAATACCTTTTCTAGATGGAAGGTTTGAAAATTACGCTCCTTCTCCATATGATCGGATGGATGCTGTATCTGATTTAATCAAAGAGGGTTTTATAGTTTATCTTAGAGTTGAGCCTATAATTCCCAGCTTCGGTAGTGTGGCGGGTCAATCTAAAATTGAGTTTGAAACATTAATTAGTGAGGCTAAAAAAGCTGGAGTACATAGAGTTATTTCTAGATGTCTTCTTTTACCTGTAGGTGTTTGTAAGACTTTCCCAACCTTCTATAGAGAGCTTAAACCTTACTACATGCAACATGGATATAGGAGTGGTACATATTATATACTCGACCGCCGTGTAAGACTTAAGCTTATGAAGCCACTCTATGATGCTTGTAGAAGCCGTGGAATTGAACTTTGGATATATTCAAACGTTACATTTAAACATCCAACGCTTATTCAAGCAGATAATATTTATCTCTCTTCTAGAAACGATATTTTGTGGTGAATAACATGGTTTTAACGAGAAGTGAATATGAATCGATTGTCGAAAAAACCTTGGAATTCTTCAGGAAAGCGCACATAGCCATTAGAGAAGATGAAAAGCAGAAGCTTGAAGTTACAGATTTTGGACTTAGCAGGATACATGAAATAGGTTTACAGCTTCTCGTGTATGTTAACACAGATAGATACTGTGCTAAAGAACTTGTGCTTTTCCCTTGGCAAATATGTCCAGAGCATAGACATCCACCAGTTGGAAGTGATCCAGGTAAGCAGGAAACGTTTAGATGCCGTTGGGGAACAGTTTACCTTTACGTACCGGGAGAACCAACTCCCAACCCCTCATTTAGAATACCGGAGGATAAGAAGCAGTTTTTCACAGTTAAACATGAAATAGTCCTCAAACCCGGGGGTCAATATACAATACCTCCAAATACTCTCCACTGGTTTCAAGCAGGAGAAGAAGGCGCGGTCGTTTCAGAGTTCTCAAGTACAAGTAGAGATGAATATGACATATTCACAGACCCGAGTATAAAACGATTCGTAGAAATCGTAGATACCTTCCCAGTTCCACCTTCTAAATAGTATGACTCCGTTAAAGATGACCACACAGTTAGAACTCATCTCAATTAGCATAGATGCCTTACATAGCTAATTGAGAAATAAGAATTACGCATATCTCTCGGAGAATATGAGAAGTCATCCTGTTGTAGAAATGAGGAGAACAATGAAAAATCTTTAAGGCTGGAATAGAACGGATAATAGTAAAATGTCAACATTTTATCTAGATGTAGATTTATAGGAGATACCGTTATCCACTAGTAGGTGGAAAAGTTTAGTGAATATATCTTTCTTAAGATTAAGACTACCGCTTAGTTTTTAAGCCTTTTAATCTCTAAAAATTCTTGTAATCGTGTACATGTTTGTTAAAAGCCTAGTTAAAGCATTACATAGTCTCATTATAGAGACGATCATCTTTACATCTGGGGTTAGATCCGCGGAAGTCAACAGTAATGCTGCCGTTTATCTAGCTGGAGAATGCGTGAAGCTCGTCTGTGAAGCTATGGTACATCTTGCAAAAGTGGAAGAAAAGGATGAATATGTTGAAAAGGCACTTAGAGAGTTGGAAAATGCGAAGAATCTATTTAAATCTGTAGTTACAGGCGAACGGTCTACAGATACCATTAGAATATGCATCTCTTATGGAGTGGAGAATAGAAACGTCTTCATCTTAGATTTAGCCCACAACCACATCCACAAGGCAATAGATCTTTTGAAGAAATCGAGAAATTTCGAAATGTATCGCGAAATATTAGAACTTTTAGCAATAGCTCGGAGAGAATCGGCTCCTATAACGTTATATAGGCTGGCATACGATATATCTAGAAAAATAACCTTTGAAAAATAGATCTTCGTCTAAACTTCTTTAAGCTTAATCTTTCTTCTTAAATCGTCTAGTTGAACCTTCAGAAGAGACTCTACTTCCCCACGTTTAACACTCGTAGTTGTACCTTTGGCTGTACAACATACAGCCCCCGAAGCTGAGCCGAAGATAAGCCCATCGATGATTTTTTCAACCGTATAGTTTTCCACTCGATTCGGCTCTTCAACAAGTTTAAAGATTAAACCAGCACAGAAAGCATCTCCAGCGCCTGTGGGGTCGACAACATTTACCTTGAAAGCTGGCATCTCTATAAGTATATTTTTGAAGAGCGCTATCAACCCTTTATCTCCCATTGTTATTATTGGAAACTTACAACCGAGCCCCTTTAAAGACTTTAAAGCGTTAAGAGCATTTTCTTCACTTGTGATTTTAGACGCCTCTAAGAGATTGCAATGGAAAATATCACAGTGGGGTATTGCTTCTCTGAAGAAGTCCCAACCTTTGCTATATGGAGCCACTATATCTAGAAACGTTAACGCTCCAATACTTCTAGCTTTATCTAAAACCTCCGGTAGGCCGTAGTCGAACTCTCCAAGCATACCTGCCCCCCCAATGTAAAATACTCTAGGTTTAAGTTCTTCAACAGTGTCTTCAATGAACTTTCTGTCTAGGAAAAGATTTGAGCCAGCGTCGACATGGAAGCGTCTATCTTCTCCTTTGACGACAAGAATGAGGTTTTTCGATGTAGGCGCATCCACTCTATTAAGTCTAACCCTAACCCCCCTTTCCGTTAAAAACCTCTCTACAAAATCTCCAAAAACATCTCTACCAACTACGGATGCTAAGTAGACGTCTCCAGCCTTAAGTCCAAGTTGGAGAAGGTCTATCGATACATTACCAGCATGACCTCCAAGAGTCACAGCTATTCCACTTGGGACGTATAAGAGTTCACCTTGATCTGCAATACGTGGAAGCTCTGCAGCTATTATATCAACGACAAGTATGCCAGTTGTTAAAACTAGCAATACAATCACCCACTATTACAATATCACCATTAAAGTCGATTTAACTATAAATTACTTATGGATAGGCTTTAAATATTTAGGCAACCATCATAATAGCGCTATCAGTGCATGACCTCCCAAACTACATTTAACGGCTTTTGACCTTTAAATACCCTCATGATATTTTCAACGCAGAATTCTGCGGCTTCTGTGAAGAAATTTACAGACCAGCTTGCCTGATGGAGACTTAATTGGACTCTTCTCAATTTAAGCATAGGATTACTTTTTGGGACTGGCTCTATGCTCCACACGTCTATATGTGCCGATTTCAATCTACCACTCTTAATCACTCTGTATAGCGCCTCTTCATCTACAACAGCGCCTCTAGAAGTATTTACGAGTATGGCATTCCGCTTCATAATGTTTAGTTCACGCCATCCTATCATATGTCTAGTCTCCTCGGTTAAAGGGGTGTGAATTGTAACTACGTCTGAGACTTTAAGCAGTTGTTCAAGTCGCTCAGACCTTTCAACGCCAGCATTTCTAATAGTCTCATCAGAAACATAGGGATCATATACGAGAATTTTTACTTTGAAAGGTTTGAGTAACATAGCTACCTGTCGCCCTATCCTACCAAAGCCAATTATGCCTACGATTTTCCCTGTTAGTCTTTCAGACAGTACCTTTGGTCTAGCGCTCCACTCGGCTTTTCTAGCCATATGGTCCCTCTCCCTAATCCTATGAAGTATCGAGAGAATGGCTGCCAATGTAAATTCTGCCACATCTAAACTGTTTATCCCAGGTATATTGCAGACGTATATCTGCCTATTCTTACATAGTTCTACAGGTATGTTGTCAACACCAACTCCAAACTTTTGAATAATCTTAAGCTTTTCAGTTTTCTCAATAGGTCTGCTCGGTATTTTTGAATCTGCGACAATAATTCCATCAAAGTCTAACAATTTATCTTCGGGAACATATTCGTGAAAGACTTTCGAGGCTTCGGCTTCTACGCCGAACCTCCTAAGAAGATTAATCATCTTCTCATACATGGGAATTGGCTCCGTTATATACACTCTAAACCTCTCCAAGCTTCGGCACCTATTGGAAAATGTCTTGAGCTTAAGTTTAAGGTTTAATGTTAAATATTCGTTCTTGTATTTAATACGAATTGGAGGGGTTTAAATCCCTACCTGTGAAGTTTGCGGTAAAAATGTACCAGTACTCACTAGAGTTGTAATAGAGGGCGTTGATGTTTCCGTATGTCAAAATTGCAGTAGGCTGGGAAAACCTGTCAAAGCCACTGCCGCTAATAAGTTAAAATTTGCAAGTCAACCTACACTTAGGACTACGGCTAAGACGACTAAAAACATAAAGCCGTTAAAAGCTCCAAGTAGAGATATTGAGAAGTCAATCGAATCTTACACTCTAGTTGAGAACTTTGGCCTCTTGGTTAAAAATGCTAGAGAACATATGGGTCTATCGCACGAAGAACTCGGTACTAAACTTGGCGAAAAAGCTTCAGTAATACGTAAAATAGAGCAGGGTAAGCTTAAACCAGATAACGTACTGGCAAGAAAACTTGAACATTTCCTTAAAATTAAGCTTTTAACACCGTTGACTGAGTTAAAGGCTGTAAGCGTCTCTAAGGTTGAAGAAGAGGGTTTAACTATAGGGGATCTTCTCAAAAAGAAGATTGACGAAACCTGAAGGTTGGTTTTTAAACATGTGTTTTGTATAGTTTTAAATGAGACGAGGAGTAGATTCCGGCGTATAAAGCGTTCTTAAGGTGGTTTTCCGTGAAAATCTACGTACTTCGGCTTGGACATAGATTTGCTAGAGACAAGCGTATAACTACTCACGTGGGCTTAATAGCTAGAGCACTTGGAGCAGACGGTATAATAATATCTGGCGACAGAGACGATAAGCTTGTCAAAAGCCTGGAAAAGGTAGTTGAATTATGGGGAGGCCCTTTTGAAATCCAGTATGTTGAAGACTGGTATAATCTACTTAAGTCTTTTAAAAAAGACGGATGGGAGTTAATACACTTAACTGTCTATGGACTTCCAATACAAAACGCGATAGACTCTATAAGAAGCTCGGATAGGAATAAGCTCATAATAGTTGGTGCAAGTAAGGTTCCAAGAGTGGTTTATGAACTCGCGGATTGGAATGTAGCGGTTTCTTCTCAACCCCACTCAGAATGCGGTAGTCTAGCTGTTTTTTTAGACAGGTTTTTCCAAGGTAGAGAACTATCGAAGGAATTCGAAGGGTGGAAACTTAAAGTCATCCCCCAGGCTAAAGGGAAAAAGGTCATTAGACGTTTGTCATAACGTAGAGGTTTAAAGGTTGAGAACTGGTATAATCTTGGCGGGCGGGTATAGTAGGAGATTTGGAACTGTTAAAGCTCTGATACCTTTAAACGGGAAACCCATGATAGTTCATGTAGTTGAACGATTAAAACCTCTTGTAGATGAGCTTATAGTCGTGGTTAAAAAGCGTATTAGAAGCATAGAAGAAGTCTTAGAAGACAGTTGTGTGCAGATATGTGAAGACATTCTTCCAATACAAGCCCCCCTAGTAGGTCTTTTAACTGGATTTGAAAATTCAAACTATGAGTATGCGATAGTATCGCCGTGCGATTCGCCAGAGACCGATCCGATGGCTATACATAAGCTTTTCGAAGAAGCTTTAGGTTTAGACGCTGCTATACCGATGTGGAATAATGGGTTTATCGAACCGTTACATGCGGTCTACAGGGTTAAACCGTGTATAGAAGCCTCTTGGAGGGTCTTAGAAGAGGGTTCTTTAAGCGTCAGAGCGATGATAGCGAGGTTAAATATAGTAAAGTATGTGAAGGCCGAAGAGCTTGGAAATCCTAAACACTTTTTAAACTTAAATACAGTCGAGGATTTTAAAGCATCGACTCTATTATAGTGAAAGTTGTCTAATTCAAGTCCTTCATATGTTTGATTGAAAGTCTTATTTAATGAGTTTTAGAGCCTCTAGCTTAAAATATCTTGTAGTATTTTCACTCCACTTTTTGACAATACTTCATCAATGGGCATTTCGCACACAGCCTCTTCTTACAGTACTCTAAGTTTAATCTTACTAGAGCTGACTCGTAAAGCTCTACATTTTTTAAACCTATGCGCTGAGCTGTTTCTACAGCCATTTTAGACGGTTTTGGTCTTGCTTTATCCCATATACCTCTAAGCTCCCTTAGGAATATATTTACTGCAACTGGACCAACGCCCTTAAACGTTTGTAGTATCCTCTCAAGATCTTCTGGGCTACTTGCTTTTGCATATAGTTCTTCTAGACTTCCATATTCTGTTTTAAGCTTTTCCATTATTCTCATTAAGTTTATGGCTGTTGAAAAGTCATACCTGACGTAGCCTCCTGAATCAAGCACTTCAACTAAACGCTCCCATCCAGCTTCAAGTATTTTCTCTGGCGTTGTAAGTCCCTCTTCGATAAAACGCCGGTAGGTTCTCTTAGCTATATCAGCTGAGACCCTCTTTGCAAAGAGTATGGATGCTAAAAACCATTTAAATCTATCTTCAGGTTTTGTTAGGTCTAAACCCAGTTCTTCAGAGTAGCTTCTTAACCTTGAAATAACCTCTTCAACGCTCATTGAAACCCCTATATAATGCATTATACTAGTATACTAAAACCATTGCATCTCCCTTAAAGTTTAAGATAGCAGTGTTATCATAGTTTGGATTTGAAAGTACGTGAATTGACAAGTAAAGCAACGTTTTTAACCTTGTCTTAAAATGTTTGGTTAGAATATGGTCTTTGATAATCCCTGGGGTGTATTTTTAACAGAA
Source organism: Bathyarchaeia archaeon (assembly GCA_038870975.1). Taxonomy (GTDB): domain Archaea; phylum Thermoproteota; class CALKCG01; order B24; family B24; genus DTBU01. The sequence goes on from JAVZJD010000001.1 coordinate 350,742, forward strand.
GCCCATAGTGTTTTAGAAAAAGCATTCAAACTGGCTTATCCGGAAATTGAAGTGAATATTCAGCTTGATAAGCCACCATCTCGAGAATATGGAGATTTAAGCTGTTCAGCCTGTTTAAGTCTCGCTAAGAAAATCTCTACCGATCCTATGGAGGTTGCGGAGACTGTTCTTAAACAAATATCTTTGGAAGGTTCAATTTTCATAGAGAAAATTCTCGTCAGTAAACCTGGCTATTTAAACATATACTTGAAGCGTCCTATAATGATAGGAGAGGCTTTGAATTCAGCTTTAACACTTAAAGACGAATGGGGATATGTTAAAACAGATAAGTCTCTCAGGATAGTTGTAGAGCATACTAGTGTTAATCCAATACACCCTATAACAATTGGACATGCTAGAAATACGTTTCTGGGGGATTCTCTAGCGAGGATTCTCAGCGCCCGCGGTCACCGTGTTTTAAGACACTTCTACGTCGATGATGTTGGCGGTCAAGTGGCGCTCTTAGCTTATGCATATAAACTGGTTGGTGATACAATATTCAAGCTTGACGTGAAACCAGACCACGCTATAGGTAGAGTTTATACGATGATATCTGCTTTAGTTGAAATTAGAAAGCTCAGGAATAAAGCTGAAGCTCTTAAAAAATTGGGTAAATATGAAGAAGCTAGACGGGTAGAAGAGGAGCTTTCAGAATGGATGGTAATACTATCCGAAGTTGAAAGGAAGAACTCAGACATTCTCCAAATACTCTTAAACGGTATGAAGTCTCTAGATCCAGAGGAAGAAGTCAGAGAGATCTTAAGAGCCTATGAGCTTGGATCTGAAGAAGCAAAAAAATTAATCAGACCGATAGTGGAGAAGTGTCTCACAGGGTTTAAAGAAACCCTTGAAAGAGTAGGTGTTTCGTTCGATTTTTGGGATTGGGAGAGCGAAGTCGTCTGGTCCAACCTTGTTAAAAAAGTTTTATATGGGCTTATGAAGAGTGGCTATGTTAAATTTGAAAACAATGTGCCTGAATTTGAAGCTGGAAAAATAGTTGAGGACCCGATTGTAAGGAGAAGACTAAGAATACCAGATGGGTTTGAAATACCTAGCTTAACTCTCCTAAGAGCCGATGGATTAACGCTTTATCCAACTAGAGACATAGCATATAGCATACTTAAGTTCCAAAACGCCGATAGAGTGATAAACGTTGTAGGATTCGACCAGACTCTTCCCCAAATACATGTCCGTATAGCATTATACGTCTTAGGCTACAAAGAGCAAGCCGAAAATCAACTACACTATTCTTATGGACTTGTTAAGTTTCCCGGATTTAAAATGAGTAGTAGAAGAGGTAGATACATAACGCTTGACCATCTTTTAGATGAGGCAGAAGCTCGAGCCTATATGGAGGTTAGTAAAATATCGCCACACCTATCTGAAGATGAAAGACGAAGGATAGCTAAAAACGTCGGTGTAAGCGCTGTGAAATACAGCCTTATAAGCGTAGAGCCTTTTAAAGATGTAGTTTTCGATTGGGATCGGGTTTTGGACTTTAAGAGGAATAGTGCACCTTTCATACTCTATGCTTATGCTAGAGCCCATGGTATAACCTCAAAAGCTGGTAAAGAATCTCTTAAAGAATTTGACCCGACATTACTAACGCAACCTCTTGAAGAAGAGCTTGGTTTAAACATAGCAATGTTTCCACAAGTCTTCATAGAGGCCTCTGAAGAACTTTCTCCTCATACGTTAGCCATGTACTGTAGCAGTTTAGCGACTACTTTTAACTCTTTCTACGACAGCCATCCCGTTATCAAAGCTGAAAAAGGTATTAGAGAAGCGAGATTGGCTTTAGTTGAAGCGTTCAAAATAACAATGAGGAATGCTTTAAAATTGATAGGTATAGAGCCTGTGGAGAGGATGTAAAATCAAAAAATATGCTTCTACTTCAAAAGCCTCTTATGCTTTTAAGACTTTTAAGATGCTCTTTTAAGATGCTCTTCAAAGAATTTTAAAACTCTTTTAAGCATGGGCTCAAGAGGGATTCCATGTCCCGATTCATACCAATAAACTTCTTTTGGTTCTCCGGCTTTTTCAGTTAATAGCCTTTGTGTTTCAGCTGGAACTATATCGTCGTATTTTCCACAGTGGAATTGGATAGGTTTCGGAGCAAACAGATGTATGAAATTTAAAGGGTCTACTGGCGCTAAGATTTCATTAAGTTTATCGTAGCTTAATCCACGTCTTTTCAACTCCTCTCTTATTGGATATGTTGAATAGTGCTTACTCTCTTTAATCATGAGAGGTAAATTTCCTCCTCCGACAACTATAACCGCTGCTTTAATCCTAGGTTCGACGCTTATGAAAAGCGACCCTATTATACCACCCATGCTTCCACCAGCATAACCTATTTTCTCACATTGTATCTCTGGTCTTTGCTCGAGAAAGTCTATTCCTCTTCTTAAATCGAGAACTGTTTGTACAACATTAGATTTGAGCTCCTCAATGTTGGGGGAGTACAACACTTTACCTGGTTCTCTACGCTCACCATGTAGAGGTGCATCTATCGATAGGAAAGCATATCCTTCTTTTGAAAATACCTCTGCTAATGGCAGTATGTCTTCTTTTCTTCCATCATATCCATGTAGGAAAACTATACATGGATGTATCTGTACATCAATTTTAGGTAGTGTAAGTATGGCGGGTACTCTTACGTCTCCTACACTACTATAGTAGACTTTATATGCTAGATAATCTGTCTTTTCAAATAACTTTGAAATTTCTAAGTTTAAAGGCTTTGATTTATCGTATTCATAAATTTTAAGATATTCCTCTAGAGACATACACCGTTTAAAAATACGGAAGAAACACTTTTAAGCATAGCTTTTTCTGTTTAAAAGACGAATTTTTAATCGGGCAGAGTCCCAGTAGTTAATTTCCAGTGATGTAATTACTCCGATGAAGTTAAACTAAAATTAAACTTCAGTCTTTTATTAATCGTCATGTATATGAACTTCGGTCAAGAAGAGGTCTATAGGAAACAAATAGAAATCCTTCGGATTTTAAGTGAACAGAATGAGCCTATAGGTTCTTCACTGCTGAGGAGGGAACTCGCCAAGAGGGGGTTTCCATTAAGTGAAAGAGCCATAAGATACCACTTAAAACTTTTAGAGGAGAGGGGGCTTGTAGAAGGGCATGAGAAGGCTGGTCGGACGATTACTGAGTTGGGACTGGAAGAGCTCAGTAGAGCTTTAGCATATGAGAGAGTAGGTTTTATTCTAACATGGTATCTCTCTCTAGCCTATAGAGTTACGTATTCTCCGGAAAGTGGAAAAGGTGAAGTTGTAGCCAATGTATTTATGGTCGATAGAAATTTTAAAGAAGAAGCGATTAAAGCTGTTAGAAATCTCTACTACGCTGGGCTTCTGCCAGCTCCCTATGTTAAAATTTTGGACGAAGAAGAGTACCGAGAAATATCAGCTCCAGAGGGTAAAATAGCCCTAATGACCGTCTGCAATTTAACAATAGATGGTATTCTCATACACTCTGGAGTACCTTTAATTTTAAAATACGGTGGACTTGTCCAATTCATAAAATGGAAGCCTATAAGATTTACAGAATTAATAGCTTACGATTCTACAACAGTACCGCCACTTGAAGTATTTGTCTACAGGAAAATGACTTCAATAGCAAGCATCTTGAAGACAGGCTCCGGAATGATACCCGCAAACATAAGAGAGATACCTGCAGTCTCAATGGATCAGACATTTAAGATAATTGAAGAGCTTAAAAAGAGTGGTTGGGGAGGTATTCTAGCTTTTGGCAAACCTAATGAACCGATTCTAGGAGTACCTGTATCAATGGATAGATGTGGGATTTCTATGGTAGGTGGTCTCATTCCAGCAGCGCTGTTAACTGAGATGGGAATCCCGGTTGAGACATATGCTCCTCATTGTCTAGTACCGATAGAAGACATGGAGAAAGTAAAGGAATAATCTACGTCAATATTGCAATTAACATTTTTCGTATTAAAGTTGTCGCACGTCTATACTTTAGATTATTCAATTTACCAATCACATTTTATCTATCTCTAGGTTTAGCTATGATCTCCCTGATAATCATATCGAATATTCTTGTTGAATTTGCCGGTCTAATAACTATAGCTGTGTCAGCTCCCTTACCAGTCCCAGCTATACTTATCACATCTTTATCTACTGGTATTAAACCAGCGTCAGTAGCCATAGCCGTAATTTCAACGGCAACTTTCATCCCTTCGCAGAAAAGCCTTAAAGTTTGCGCCATTATTTCCACCGGATATACCGTGTTAAATTTATTCCTTATAGCTCTTTCAACGTTCATGAAAACGTGTGTTCCCGTGAATACTTTACCTCCATTCGCCACTATCAGCCTACGGTTTTCTTCCGTCATCTCTTGTTTCCCCGGCTCTCTAAAACCAGTATGATGAGTCACAACGACTAAGTTGAACCCTTTAAAAACCTTTGAAGCTTTAACGCCAGTTTCACCTCTAGTCGACGCAACAACAATATCTCTTATTCCTAGTTCTTCAGCTCTCTTCTTCGCTAGGGCTAAAACAGCCTCAGTATTCTCTTCACCAGGCTTACTGAAATAAACTACGGTTTTCTCAATCGTGCTCATAGAGTTACACCGGTTTACAATTACAGAGTGTTTTTACTAAAGTCTTTCCCTCAATCTATATTGGAAATCGTCTCTTTAAGGAAGTAGTTAAGAAGGTTGGTGCACCAAGCTTAACAGAGAACGTCATGGTTGGTAAAAATTATCCAAGTCTATGATACGCAAAATATGCTTTGGTCTGAAAGTATGTTGACCGAGAATAGGCATTTGCTTAAGAGTCTGTTAAGCAGTATATGGCGAGTTTAGGTTTGAAAGTCATTAGGCTTAATGACTTCATTTCCTACATGCATTAGACTAATTGGGAAAACGTGTGAAATACCAGTTAAATATAGCACAGAAAAATTTGCAACCATTCGTCCACTATTGAATAGTTAAATATGGGGATTAGTTGCAAATAAATAGTAAGTTAATCTGATTTAATGAAGAGGGTTAAAGGTTGAATGTAAGTATTAAAGAGCTTTGGAGTTTAGAAGTAGGAGTTGGACCGGCTGAACACGGTGTGTATAAATTTGGATATCTATGGCTTTCTCCAACTTTTAAAAACCAATTTTGGAAAGTCGACCCTGAAACCGGTTCAATTTTGAAAACGTATGATATGCCTGGTAACGTCTGGGGCGCACCGTGGGTTGATGAAAACCGCCTATACGGTGCTTCAACTAAAGGCTTTGTAAAATGCTTCACACATGACGGTGAAGTAGTATGGAATGTAAACCCCAACTTAGACGATTTCCTAGCGGAAGCTATCACTGAAGCTTGGAGCCGTTATATAGCTGTTCAATTTCCAATGGGGCTAGCGATCATTAGGAAGAGCGACGGAGCAATCAAATGGTGTATAGAGTGGACTCCTGAGACTGGAGAAGGTGAATATGGTCAAGAACCGACGTTCAACCCCGAAACCGGTCTACTGTGGGTCTGTAAACCGACAGTTGACAATAACTTAGAAGCTTACGATCTAAATGGACGTTTAATACGTAGACTTACCCTTCCAAGTCCTCCGACAACTTATGCTTGTCCTCAAATTTGGAAAAACCTCATGGCTATCGTATGCCGTAAAGACGTAGTGGTTGTAGATCATATGACTGGTAGAATCGTGTGGTCTAAAAGGTTTGAACACGTTAAATACGGAGATTGGCCGCCTGAGTATCCTCTGGCCGGTGGACCGCGTACCATAACACCTGATGGACGGTTAATAGTGTGGTTGGCGGATGGCGATATATACTGTTTCAGCCTTGAAACTGGAGTAGAACTATGGCATATAAGCCTAGTAAACCTCGGATACGCGTCGAGAGACTGCAGTGACCCTTGGGGTTATGCTGGAGGAGCCGCGTCAGACGGCGTCTTCATAATCTTGGGAAGAAACAATCTACCTATGTCATCTGATGGCCTTTTCGAAATTATGAAGAATAGGCTTTTCATCATAGACTACTTTACCGGCTCTATTGCGGCGGTTTCAGAGCCTAAGTATCAAATGTCCTGTTGCTGTAAGCCTATAGTTGCTGAAGGACGGGTAATCATAGGTTCATGGTATAAGGACTCAGAGGGACGAAAATACCCTGCTAGATACTACTGTTGGAGGTTAAAGACATTGGAAAAACGCATCTTAAGGAATATGGATTACGAGTGGCTCGGTTCATACTATCATGGAGGATACTCCGTAGGAACGATTTTAGGAATCTAACACGGTATTTTAAACTGTTTAACTTTATCCACTTCCATATAAATACTCTCTTACTGTTTCAATTATGCCGTTAGTTACATCCCGTTCATTCACGGTGGTGTAGAATAATCTATTCTCCTCAGCGTACTTCCTAGTCTCTTTCAACGCTGTAACAACGTCTGCCCACGTCACATTCATATCCTCAGGGCGTATACGCACTCCAACTTCTTCTATACTTTTCCGTATTCCTTCCGGGTCGTTATCTTGAAGGAGCGACATGAATATTATTCCTAGACACACAGGCTCACCATGAATAAACGCCTTTCTAGTTAAATACTCCAAAGTATAGAAAAAGAAGTGTTCACATCCTTCAATATGGCGGGGGTTCCATCCTGAGTTGTGATAGCTTGCTCCAGTCCAACGATGGGCCTCCATTAAAGTTTTAATCCCTACATCAGAAACCTTATGGATTTCATGAGTTTTTTCTCTAACGCTCTGAAGCACTTTTCTAGCTTCAGCTGCCAACTCCTCATCCCAAGGCCACAGCTCTTCTTTCCCCCGCTCCGTAGCAAGCTTCCAATCATATAAAGCTGTGTGAATACAGAATACATCGCCTACACCTGCATGGTTTAAGTGAGGTGGTGCTCTTCTAATCAGATCGTAGTCTACGTAAACTACTTCTGGAACAGCCCATCCGATGTAACGGACAACTCCCTTTATCCGTATAGCACATCGATGAGTGAAAGCGGCATTGGTAGATGTAATCGTAGGTACTTGGAAAAGCGGCATGTTCCTACGCCAAGCTATGAACTTAGCTACATCCATAGCTCTTCCTCCACCCACGCCTATGACACTCATGGCTTTTGGAAGGTTCCTTACAAGTTCTTCTAATCGGTCGAGCTCTAAAGACTCAACGAAGTGAACGTAAGCTAAATCTTTACTCCCCAATTCATCTTCTAAAAGATGCCATAATTCTCTCATTGTAACAACTATATATGGAGTTGGAGCTGTCTCAGCTAGACCTGTTATCAGTTTTCTTCCATAAACTGTATGGAATGAATAATCGCCGGAGAGCAACTCAATCGGAAAATTTACTTGAAAACTATATAAAACTTAACTAAATATGCTGAAACTCGAGTAGTTGTTCCAAAAAAGTAAGTTTAGGCTTTAACTTTCTACTTATCACATGGCAAGCCTGTCGTTCCGACTGCCAGTATCCATAAAAATTCCTTAGAATTTTAGTGAAAGTAAAATCTTTATCGCAATTTTGAAATAGTTTAAACTGGTTATTTATGTTGCGGAGAATAAGCATGAAAAACCCTATCGTAAAATTACGTGAAAAAGCCTCGTCAACACACCGAAGACTATATGCACTGATTTTCAGCCCATTTATGATAGGTCTGTTTAGCCTACTATGGTTTATCTTTAGAACTGGAACGAAGCCTTCGAGAATCGTCTATCCATGTCAAAGAATAGCTGCCGCAAACAGCTATCTTTGGCTGTCAGTATACATATTCCCCATCTTTCGTGCTATAAACCAAAAAATCCGTAGAAAATTCAATTGGAGGAGACTTCTTCCAGTAGTACTTGCAATACTGATCATCGGAGGGTCTATAGCCTTATGGAACTTATATGAAGCTGTAAGAAAAAGAGAGCTGAGAGAATTGGGTTTGAAGATTGTTGGAAAGACAGCTAGGTTTGAACCAGCTTCAGATATTTTCGTCGTAAATGGTACTAGAGGTTACGACGATGGAATTTTCAAACTGATAAATCTAATGGCTGAACACGGTTTACTGTTTTACAAGTCTCCAGATTATGGTGAGAATAAGGGGCCAAACGGTCTCATTAGTAGAGATGACGTTGTAATAATAAAGGTGAATAGTCAGTGGGATGAGAGAGGGGGGACAAACACTGATCTAGTTAAAGCTCTTATTCAAGCTATATTGAACCATCCGGATGGATTTATCGGTGAAATAGTCGTAGCTGACAATGGGCAGGCACAGTATGGTTCAGCTGGTTCTGGTGGAAGTCTTAATTGGAGTAGGAATAACGCTGAAGATATTTCACAGTCGATTCAAAGAGTTGTGGACTCCTTTGCCGCCATGGGATATAAAGTTTCCACCTACCTCTGGGATACAATTACTACTAAGAGGGTAGGAGAGTACTTTGAAGGTGATATGGAAGACGGCTATGTTGTTAATACCACTGTTAACCCGAGGACTGGAATAATGGTTTCCTACCCTAAGTTTAGAACGATTTTCGGAACGTATATAAGTTTTAAATATGGTGTTTGGGATGATGAGGCTAAAACCTACTACAGTGATAAGCTCAAAGTTATTAATTTCCCGGTTTTAAAATCCCACAGCATATATGGTGTTACGGCGTGTGTGAAGCATTATATGGGTGTTGGCTCAGATAAGCTAACGGCTGCTCTCGGTAGTAGAATGCATAATACTGTAGGTACAGGTGGAATGGGGACGGAAATGGTTGAGACGCGGTTTCCAGTATTAAATATAATCGACGCCATATGGGTTAACGCGATACCGGGCAATGGTCCAAGCACGTCTTACGAGGAAGCAACGAGAGTCAATATAATAGCTGCTAGTACAGATCCGGTTGCTCTAGACTACTGGGCCGCAAAGTATATACTGCTTGAAGTTGCACGGTTTAAAGGCTATAGTGGAGTAAACTCTATGGACCCAGATAACGTTGAAATAGGGTCCTTCGGCTACTGGCTTAGGCTTTCAATGGATGAGATTAGAAGAGCTGGTTATCAGGCAACTGTAGATGAAAACTATATGAATGTTTATGTGGTCCACATATGAACTAAGTTTATAACGGAATGGAACCTTCAATACCACGGTTGCTAGCTTTTCTAAGGTCTCTCAAACTCTGGCTAAGCCTAGTATTGTCCTAAAGATCCATCTCTTCTAGCCGCATCATATCCTACTTTAAATACGTACAGTGCTATTGGGGTTGCTATGATTATAAAGATAACTAAACTCATGATGTTGGAGATTATTACTGGTGACGTTAAATCTTTTCCAGATTGGAGACACAATCGTATACCGTCGAGTGAATAAGTTAGGGGGAATGCTCTTCCAACCCACTCTAAATACCATGGTAGAAGTTTCAGGGGGTAGAAGACGCCTGATACTAGTTGGCTCAGCCATGAAAATGCCCAGGTTACTGGGCTACCTTGCTTAACTTTCATTATCACTCCAGTACTCAATATTCCAATATCCATGTGACCTGCGATTAAAAGTATGGTTAGTATTATTGCTGTTATTATTGATAGTGGGGTTACGTAGAATCTTGCTCCAAGCATGAAACCTATAAGTAGCGACATTAAGAGAAGAATAGATGAAACTATAAATGAGAAACACACTTCACCTAAGAGGAATATTCTGAAGTCCGTGGCTGTTGAGAGGATGGTCTCCATCGTCCCATTCCACTGCTCTTCCCTTATACTCTCGTTTATACTTTGAACTGCAAAGTGAACATACTGTTGAAATGCTATACCTATTAATGCAAAAGTGAAGTAGCCGCCGACTGCGTAGCCAGCCTCTTGAACCTGCTGAGATGTTGTAATCAGTGAAAAAAGGTAGTATGTAACTACGAATAGAACAATACCCGATACGTCGAGTAGAAGCCAGAACTTATAAGTCCACCAAACCTTAAAATCCCTGATGACAAAGGATAGAATTATCCAGTGAATCGGTGTCCTCCTTCTAGGAACTTCCTCGGAAATTACCCCAATAAGTTTTTCAACCTCCACGTTTACACCCACCAACTTAGTATGTTGCGACAGTTCCCTCATACCTTATGCGGTTAACACCCCATTTAAATACCCTCAAACCCAATGGAATAAACACCACAGTATAAACAATTAAAACAGCAACATTTAGAAGGACGCTTGGCGAAAACAATGTAGCTCCATTAAGTAGGATTCTACGTGCAGCATCTAGGGCATACGTATATGGCATAAGCCAGGCCATAGCATAGAGTATTGGAAAGTTTTCAAGGTACTTCAGTGGAAATAGTACGCCACCTAAGAACTCCGTTACACTTGCAAATAGGAACGTGAGTGGGTCACCCTTCTTATATACAAGTATTAGACCAGCTGCCATTATGCCTATGCCTGCATAACTTAAAACCATCAGTAGAATTATTGCTATAAACGATAGAACTGTCTTAAGGTTAATTATCAATGGTACTCTTAAAACACCTATACCGACAACCATCACGCCAAGCATGAAATATCCGCTTACTAGAAAGCCTCTGATCGACTGTCCGATTATGTAAGACCTCATGTTTATCAACGAAGTAATTATGGGTTCAAGAGTTCCTTCGCGTATTTCATGCTGAAGTGAGTGACTTAATCTACTTATACACATCCATAAGTAGTTTGCTGTAGCAACGCCGACTAAGGCGAAAGATAACCAGTTAACTTCTCCATATCCAGCTAAAACGATACGTGTAGCATCAACCTGCAACCCCATAAAAGAATACATAGCAATAGAAGCTACTGTGCTAATCGTCTCCATTATAACCCAAGTCCTATAGGATAGGAATATTTTGAAGTTTGCCCAGAAAACAGCCCAGATATGTACGGCCTCTGAGGATAGACGTGGCTTTTCCTCCTTGAAAAGTTTGATTAAGTCTTCAATCTTCACGTTTCCTCCCCCTTGGTAAGTTTAACAAATATGTCTTCAAGTGTTGGTTCAGACCTACGTATTGCTGAGAATTTAACGCCCAGTGAGTAGAGCTTACTAGCTATCAATGGTATGGCCTCATACTCATCGTCGACCTGTAAACGCACTATCACGTTGGACGATTCGTTTTTAGCATCCATAACCTTCTTAACAATTGACAAATTGGATAGGCTTTTAATGATATTCGATAAATCATCAATTTCTCTAATTTCCACTTCAACAGCGTGAACGTCTCTAAGCATCTCCCTTAAAACCGAGGGGGGAGCATCAGCTATCACTCTACCATCCTTCATTATGGCTATTCTCTCACACAACTGTTCAACTTCGAACATATTGTGGCTTGTGAATACGATTGTTTTCCCTAACTCGCTATTTAAAGCCTTTAGAAGCCTCCTGGTTTCAACAGCGCTGATCGTATCAAGTCCTATCGTCGGCTCATCCATAAATAGGATCGGTGGATTATGTAGCAGAGCCCTAGCCAACATAACCTTAACCTTCATGCCTGTTGAATAGTCTTTAACAAGCTTCTTACTATCTTTCGTCAGCTCGAAGAATTCAAGGAGGGCTTTAATCCTCTTCTCAGCCACATCCTTGGGAACGTTCTGTAGATACGCGTAAAACCTCAGATTGTCTTCAGCGTTAAGCCTCCAGTAAAGCGACCTTCCCCCAGTTTCGCCGTGAAACCAACCGAAGCTACTTCTAACCTTATGGGGTTCTTTAATTATATCATATCCATTTACTTTGGCCGTCCCCTCGGTTGGAAGTATTATAGTGCACAACATTTTTATAAGCGTCGTCTTCCCTGCACCATTAGGTCCAAGAAGACCGAAAAACTCTCCACGTTTGACTTTGATGTTCACATGGTCAACTGCCTTGACGTACTGTTTAACGCCCCCCTCCTTATTTTCAAATACTTTTGTTAAATCGAATGTTTCAACAGCGTACTCCATTATTCATCCCGTTTGAGCACTTTATGCATATGAATAGACGCCAACTACCAATTGTCAACCCCTTTCTAAGAAATAGCTAGTTAATAATTTTTTCGTATGAATGTTGTAGAGAAAAATGCCACTCTAGCATCCGAATAAAAATTCGTATAAAGCAACCATGCATAATGCTCAGGTTAGCCACTAAAAGAATTCTACTATTCTCCATTTCAATGAAAGCTTATGGAAAGACCGAGGAACAGGGTCGAAAAAGAGCATAAGTAGTAATTCCTCTATTCCATAGACTAACCACCTTCCCAGGTCTGCGGTAGAAGCCGTTTTGAAATAGACAGAAAACTGTCTAAACTTAAAAGTTTAATGCATCATGCTTAGCCATTCACGTAATTTCTGCACATATTGTGGTAATACTATTTCTGGTTCTAGTAGTTTTGGATCCCACCTTTTTTCCCACTCTACTATGGCATATCCCCTATACCCTCCTTTCACTAGAATCTCAAGCATCTTTCTTATCGGGACGTCGCCTTCACCGAGCAATACATACTTTATTCTACCATCTTCTACGATAGAATCTTTAACGTGAATACTAACAGTATACTGGGCTATGTTTTTATAGGTTTCCTCTGGCTTTTCCCCCTTAAAACGGTATGGATGGTGTAGATCCCATAGTATGCGTATACGCCTATGGTTAACCTCCTTCATGAGGCGGGCGCAGAGCGACGTATCAATCCAGTCGTCGTGCGTCTCTAGAGCCAAAGTTATACCATAATCCTCAGCCTCATCTCCAACCTCCCGTAGATTCTGTACAATTATCGGCATTATAGTTTCAACATTATAGCCACTGGGTATTCTACCCCCATATATGCGGACAACTGGAGCACTCAAATTAGCAGCGAGTACTATATTACGCTTAGCTTCATCAAACTGTTCTCTTCTTTCACCTGAGTCTATAACAACAAAACGAGCGGATGTAGAGATTCCGGAAACAGAGATGCCATAATCTGCAAGAAGTTTCTTTGTTTTACCAAGCTCTGTCGTAAATTCCGGACGTCTAGTTATATCTAAATCCTCAAGTAGGCCGCGGAACTCGACGCCGTCATAACCCATTTCAGCGGCACTTCTAACTATCTTATGTAGATCCCAGTTGGGACAGCCTAAAGTACTAAATGATAACTTTATCACGATACCTCCTCCGCCACTAATCATTCTAAACCTATGGAGAATATTAAATATTCTCTCATTTTCCCCATTACATGAGATACCTGCTTTAAATAATAAACGATCAATAGAGCGGATAATCGTAAATGACACTCATCAAAAGCATCATTTGGTTAAAAAAAACCATGCCGAAGCCCTGCACGTTTATTAAGCCTACGTCTCTAGCTACTGTAATAGCTCTAACAACATCTGTCTGACCAAAACTGTAGGTGTAAATCGATTAGTTGCGTGATTGAAATCAGAGACATTGAAATAGAAGAGAACTTTGAAGATATCCCCCTTCATTAACTCATAATATCCACTTTTAAATTTTGGCTCTATCTTTTAAATTCTAGGAATATAATTAAGGAAAGGATAAGATCTAGACCTGAAAATGTAACGCCCTGGGCGGGATTTGAACCCGCGTCCAGCGGGCGACAGCCGCTGATGCTAGGCCGGGCTACACCACCAGGGCTTCTCTTACCACTACTTTAGAATTTCACTCTGATTTTTAAGCTTTCCTCTTCTGTAAGAATTCATATTGTTATTGTACAGTAATTGGTTTTGCTCCGAGATGTTCATGGGCAGGTTTAAATGTTGGGGGGTTAAATTTAACAGGTTTTAAGTGATACTTCTTTTTATGAGCCTTGAAGATTTGGCGTTTAAATTTAAGCGGTATGGTGCTACTGTTGATCTCTACTCGGCCAATGGCTCTATTCTGATCTCAGAATACGGTGGAAGGATCATAGGTGTTTCTGTTAATGGCTCTCCAAACCTCCTATGGGTTAATCCAAACCTTGAAAAAGTTCTTGAGGATGGGGGTTTTAACGTAGGTGGACTTAGAGTTTGGGTTTCTCCTGAGAGAAACTTCTTCTATAAGAATCCTGAGGTGTTTGGGGAATGGTTCTGCCCTAGTGAGCTAGACCCTGGAAACTTTAGAATAGTAGATTTTACAAAGTCCTCAGCTACTCTTGAGTCTAAGTTTAAGCTTAGAGACATATTGAATAATGAATTACTCAACATAACCATCGTAAGAGATATAGTGGTCGAGGATGCGGATGACTGTGGCCTAGCAATTCATGTCAGAGAATCTTTAATTGCTTCAGGTTTTCGTAAGAGCAGGATAAGTTTATGGGCTTTAGCTCAAGTCTATCCAGGGCGTGGAGGTATTGGAACAGTTGCAGTACCTGTTAGGCGGAAAGCCGAACCCATACACTACTTCGGACCTATACCTAAGAATAGGCTGAAGGTGACAGATAATCACATAGCTTTCCTGATAGATGGAGGCCATGTTTGTAAGCTCGGGGTTAAACCTGAGGACTTTAGATTTAGAGGCTGGGCTTCCATAGGATATTTTGCTGAAGCGCCCTGGAGCGATGGAAAAGCCTTCATCATAACGATGGAAACGTGTTGCGCGCCTAGATTTCAAGCGGAATGTTTAGATGTAGCTAAAGCAGATCCAGAAGGAGCTAAAGCAGCCGTTCAATCTTACAATTCCGGTCCAAATGCCGAATGGCTTAAATTTGGTGAAATAGAGCTTCAATTTCCAGCATCAACTTTAACTAATGGAATACAGTTTTCAACGGCCTCCTATACGGTTAAAGCATATGTAGGAGGCTTAGAGGAAACCTTAGAAAAATTCAGAGAAGTTCTGAAGATATCAAATATTTATCCACTTCAATAATATTCACACCTATTTTTACCATCAGATTGCTCTTGGTATTCCAGCTTAAATATCCATGAGTATTGCATGTGAATATCTAAAAACGCCCCCATACATACTGTTAACAGTTTCCAATTAAACACTAGAGCGCTTAACTTCAAAGCCGTATTCCATCCAGTAAACGGTGGAAGTAGTTCTAAGCTAATGGTTATAGAGCTAAAGTTTTAAAATCTCAGACGCTTAATTACACTTAAGAGAAGACATTGGAAACCTTACTTCTCACAGATGAAGAGGTGGGAAAGCTTCTTTCAATGGATGAAGTCATGAAAGCCGTTGAGCAGGCATTTGTTGAGAAAAGCCTTGGGAGAACACAGATGCCGACTAAAGTCTACTTATTCTACCATAAGTATAATGGTGACTTAAGAGTTATGCCATCTTACCTTGAAGACTACGACATTTCATCCGTTAAAATTGTCAATTCACATCCAGAGAATAGGGTGAAATATAATCTACCAACTGTAATGGCAGTTGTAGTTCTTATAGACCCTAGAAATGGGTTTCCCCTAGCCATAATGGGCGGTAAAACCATAACAGATATTAGAACTGGCGCAGCCGGAGGCATTGCTGCAAAATACCTTGCGAGGAGGGATTCAAGAATCGTAGGATTTGTAGGAGCCGGAGCACAGGCTAGGACTCAGCTGTTTGCTCTTCTTAAAGTCTATGGGGGATTTGATGAGGTCAGAGTTTGGGGGCTTCATGGAACTGCTGAAGAATTCGCCATTGAAATGCAGTCTAAGTACGGTGATAGATGTACAATAGTTCCTGTTAAAACTGTGAAAGAGGCAGTTGAAGGTGCTGACATTGTTGTAACAGCAACACCCTCAAGACAACCTTTAGTAATGGAAGACATGGTTTCTCCAGGTATGCACTTCAACTGTATAGGAGCAGATGCCCCTGGAAAGGAGGAACTCGATCCAGCCATTCTTAAGAAGGCTAAAATCGTTGTCGACGATTTAATGCAAGCCTCCCATGGTGGAGAGATAAACGTCCCCCTAAGCCGTGGATTAATAAGAATAGAGGATGTTTGGGCTGAAATAGGCGAAGTAATTGCCGGGTTGAAGAAGGGACGGGAAAATCCGAGTGAGATAACAATTTTCTCTTCAACAGGGTTAGCTGTTCAGGACGCTGTTACCGCAAAAATCGCATACGATAAGGCTTTAGAGAAAGGCGTTGGTAGATTCATTAAGATAGTATAAGTTTCGTTTCTCATGGAGGGATAAAAGCCATAGTCCAATGAGAAAATTAAAGTATGGAGCAGATGCTTTCACATACGATTCTAGCGGTATCATAGCCTAGAGAATTTACCTCTCCATAGGGAGGTTCTGGAGAATTGTTCAACCACGGTGGATTCTCGTCCCACTCGCACATCGGTACTATATAGCCTATTTCATCATCAGCTAAACCTATAATGAACTTATATTTCCCACGCATATTATGACGTATTATAGGTTCAAAGGGTGCTTCTGGGAAATCCGCACCTGGGAGTCTGGTAATCCCTCCGTTTACAAGCTCGGGGTATATTTCACCAGGGATTAGAGCTACTTGAACAGGCCCTATGTTTAAAGCGCCAACTTCACTTAAAACGTCTTCGCCTAAAACGATCTTCACTTTTCCAAACTCAGAAGTATTCAGATATTCTGTTCTATCGTCAACCTCCCCCCTAGTATACACAGGTCGCTTTAAAACACCAGTCCCCGCTAATATCCTGAAAAACCTGTTTCTAAGGGGTATGAATATCTTCTTAAATTTCACCTGAATTGGAGCGTCTTTAACCTCCTCCCCCTTCTCAAAAGCCTCTAAAGCTATATCTGCTACTCTTAAACCTAAAACCTCCATCTCCCTAAAGGTCTTATGTTCAACTTTTACATGCGTCTCTGGATCTATTAGAGGCTTCTCAATATCCAATGGAGATAGGAGACCTCCTATAGCTCCGTTAACATATACAGCTCCTCCACCCACCTCTCCCTCAATTTTATCGCATATAATGCCCGGGAAGTCTGCTGTTATCAGCCTATTAGCTCCTCCTAGGGTTTCGGGGTGATTACTCCATTGTATAAGTGTGAAAACGCCTTCGCCAGTTGAATCGACGGCCCTTAAGATATTCAACGTCGGGTCTTTAACTATTGGCGGCCTTCCATCTCCTTGCATACTCATAAGTTCTTCACGTGCATCTGCGGAGACGGATAAACGTACAGGCTTCATGCTTCCTAAAGCTCTACTTATGCATAGGCGGATTTTATTGATAAGTAGATTCATATAATCCGGGTTTAACCCGCTTGTAAAGATACCAGGACCCCATAATCCAAGTGTATCTGGTCCATTGTGGTTATGCGTTGAAGCTATTATGAGCGCCGTATTCTCAAATTCTCTCCTAAGCTTTAAAACGTAAGGCTCATAAAATAGCCCTATAAGGTCTAAGGATACTAGGACTACCGTGGTTTTACCGTCGCTTAAGGATAGACATCTAGCCCAAAGCCTGTCGTGGATGCCCTCTGCTATTCTATTTCTACCGAAGCCTGCTAAGAAAACCTTCTTATCTAAGCTTGGTGTGATATCTTCCTTCGAGAAGCCCGCTAGGAAACCCAAAGCCGATCAACATAACCGTATCCAGTTATCCGTATATAAAACTAGCCACTTTAAGAGGGTAATTTTAAATATTAGGTCTACCTAACATTTTTAGAAAAGTTGATTGCGTAAAGGGTAGTGCGCTATGGAGTTCAGAGAAGTAATCGTAGAACTTATGGAGTTTATCGTTGAAAACAACGGTAGATTAAACTTAGATGAAGCTTCTAGCAAACTTAACAGACCGAAGGAAGAATTAGTTAAAGCCCTAGACGAAGCCCTAAGCAAAGGTTTAATCCGTAGAATCGATGAGCAATTTAAACTCACCGTTTCAGGTGAAAGTCTTCTAGAGTCGCATAGAGAAGAACACCTCCATAGAATGGTACATAGCTACGTAGAGGAGACGACCCTAGATAGGGTTCGTAACTGGAGCCACCACTGGCGTTTAAGACACGGATTTAGCGTAGAAGACTTGAACACTATGAGAAGCGATCTTAAAGCGATTCCAGCCAGAATAGAAGAAATAGCTCCACTAAGTACTCTATCTGAGGGTGAACGTGGCAAAATTGTCTATATTTACGGAGGGAGGGGTCTCGTAAGACGACTAGCCGATATGGGTTTGACTCCAGGAATTGAAGTTGTAGTCTTAAGAAGGGCCTTCCTAAACGGTCCTGTCGAAATAACTGTTAGAGGTACGAATCTAGCCTTAGGTTATGGTGTAGCTAAGAGGGTATTCATTAAGAGGGTTTCATAATATGTCTGAGTCTAAAACCGCCATAAGAATAGCTTTAGCCGCTAATGCTAATACGGGTAAATCCACCTTCTTTAATCAAGTGACTGGGGCTTCTCAACACGTTGGAAATTGGCCTGGTAAAACAGTTGAAAAAGTAGAAGGGTTTGTTAAATTCGGCCCATATGATGTATACATTCTAGACCTACCAGGCACGTATTCGCTCTCCGCGTATAGTGAGGAGGAAATGGTGGCTAGGGAATACATAGCTATCCATAAGCCAGACGTAGTATTGAATATAATCGATGCATCTGCTATTGAAAGAAACCTCTACTTAACGGTACAGCTTTTAGAGCTTGAAACCCCCTTAGTCGTAGCTTTAAACATGGTCGATATTGCAGCTAAGAAAGGTTTTAAAATAAACATTGAACGTTTTTCTGAAATTTTGGGAGTCCCAGTCATACCTATGGTTGCAGTATCCGGTCGAGGCGTTGGTGAAGCATTGAGTGTGGCGGTTGAAGTAGCACTTGGTAGAATCAAAATCTCACCAATTAAGGTTGTATATGGTTTGGAGGTAGAGAAGGCGTTAGCTAAACTTACTAATGAGCTGCAGGAGAAACTTCCCAGTCTATGTAAGATGTATCCTGCTAGATGGCTGGCTATCAAAATCCTAGAGGAAGATGAGGATATTTTAAGAAAAGTTGCCAGCGAGCCAAGGGGATCCGAAGTAATAAAAACATCCGAGAAGGTCATTGGAGAACTTGAAGCAATCCATGGAGAGCCGATTCAAGTAATAATAGCTTCAGAACGGTACGCGTTTATAAATCGTATAGTTAAAGAGGTTTTAACAGTTGAGAAAGAGCCTTTGATAACGTTTGGAGAACGTTTAGACCTATTAACAACTCACATGGTTTGGGGCTACTTTCTTTTGGCGGTGATAATGTCCTCTGTCTTCGCTTCAGTTTTCATAGTTGGTGGACTCCTAAGCACCCTCCTAGAGCATTATTTTTCTATTCTAGTAATTCCTTTACTACCTGAAGGCTCGGGTTTTATCCGTGGTCTTGAAGACGGTCTGATAGCAGGAGTAATTTTAGTAATCCCCTACGTAATACCGTTCTATTTTATATTGTTCTTTCTGGAGAATTCCGGCTATCTTCCAAGAGCAGCTTTCCTTCTGGATGCTCTTATGCACAAAATCGGTCTTCACGGTAAAGCATTCATCCCTCTTCTTCTCGGATATGGTTGTAATGTTCCAGCATGCTTAGGATGTAGGATAATGGAGACTGGTAGGGAGAAGCTTATACTGGGTTTAATGATTACAATGATCCCCTGTGCAGCTAGAACGATAGTTATTTTAACTCTAGTTGGAGAATACCTAGGTGTACACGTAGCTCTTGCAATATACGCGTTGGATTTAATAGTGGTGTTCATCATAGGGAAGATGGCAAGTGCGGTCTTACCGGGCAGTCCTATTGGTTTAATAATGGAGATGCCTCCCTATAGAATACCTAGTTTAAAAGTAATAGCTGTTGAAACTTATGTTAGAGTTAAAGACTTCATAGTCATGGCTTTTCCACTTCTCATAGTTGGAAGCGGCGTCGTAGGTTTGCTGAACGACTTAAATTTGCTGAAGGAGTTATCAAATATCCTCAGCCCAGGTTTAAACCTACTTGGACTACCCAGCGTAACAGGTATACCTTTAATCTTCGGGATTCTACGTAAGGAGCTTACGATAGCAATGCTTGCCGAAGCAGCGGGAACTACAGACTTCAACGCAGTTTTAACACATAGGCAGATGGTGGTATTCAGCGTATTTACAATACTCTACATACCCTGTATAGCTACGATAGTAGCAATGTTTAAAGAGTATGGCTTCACCAAAACAATTCTGATAACGTTGACTAATATAGCCGTCGCCATAACTGTATCAGCCTTAGCAAACATAATCCTAACATCTATAGGTGTAGTCTAGATAACAATCTTAAGCCTTCAAATGGTATTATTTTTCACAGCAGAAGCTTCTAAAGGATTCAAGTAACTTAGGGCTTTCAGGATGTACCTGGATAAACTCTATGAACTTTGAAAGTCTGTTCATAGTTTCATGGTGGATGTGATGCTCTATTTTACAAGCATCTTCTTCTGCTATTTCCTCGCTTACACCTAGCAGTTGGAGAAAACCCTTGAGAATATTGTGCTTTTTCATTACTTTCACTGCTTCAACCTCACCTTCAGCAGTAAGCTGAATATTCCTCTTGTAAGGCTTATATGTAACAAGACCTCTATCTGCAAGCCTTTGAACCATCTCCGTAGCTGTAGGAGCTTTAACCTTTAAAGCTGAAGATATGTCAGAAATCCTAACTCTCTGCTTCCTCTTAGTAAGTAGATATATTGCTTCAAGGTAGTTTTCCATAGCCTCAGTAGACACCTAAATCAATCCTCAATAAATTTAACTATCAACTTAGATAAAAGAATTTCAACTCTAGAAACTATTAAATGGAAAAGTTATCCGCGTTCCTCTTACTCAAACTCTATTGTTGCAGGCGGCTTATCCGTTATGTCGTACAGAACTCTAGCAACCTCTGGGATTTCATCTATTATCCTATTTCTAACTTTTTCAAGTCTACTCCAGTCTAATTTAACGTATTTTGCGGTCATAGCATCTTCAGATTCAACCACCCGTAAGGCTATCATATACCCGTATTTCCTAGACCCATTCTTCGAAAGACCTGTGGCTTTTCCCTCGAGGAGAACTGGAAATGCTTGGAAGCACTCTACATCTGCAAGTTCTTCATCAACTATTAGTGTAGCCCTCTTAACTATATCCAGCTTTTCCCTAGTAACCTCGCCTATAATTCTTATCGATAAACCTGGACCTGGAAAAGGCCTCCTATACACTACTTCATCGGGTAACCCTAAAAATTTAGCGAGTTCTCTGACCTGTTTTTTGTAAAGCTCTTTAAGAGGTTCGAGGACTTTGAAACCGTAGCGTTCAAGCGGGTTTATACCTATCTGCTCTAAAACGTTGTGCTGAGTTTTCACTCCGCCTTTTGTTTCAACGATGTCTGCAGCTATCGTACCCTGCAATATTACTTCGGCTTTAAGGTTTCTGGCGACCCTTGAGAAAACTCCATAGAAGGTTTCTCTGAAAGCCCTCCTCTTCTCTTCAGCTTCTCTAATGCCCTTTAAAGCTTCTACGAATTCATTCTGAACATCGTAAACTTCAACCTTAAGACCCAGCTTTGAGAAAACCTCTACAACTCTCTTAGATTCACCTATCCTCATAAACCCGTCTTCAAGAAAAACCGCCTTCAAACGGTCACCTATAGCTTTAAAACCTAAAACGGCTGTTACAGAGCTGTCAACTCCTCCTGAGAGAGCTATAATTGCTCTCCCCGGAATCTCCCTTCTAAGCCATGCAATCTTTTCCTTTACGAACTCCTCAGGGTTGAACCTCTCCATGATTTTTCACCGTATTTGTGAATGATGAAGTATTTAATCAAAGTTTTTAACAAGTTTATTGTAATACCATTCTTGAGCTATCTGACCTTAGGTATTAGGCATAGGAGCTTGAGGGTTTTATCTCCATCATTTACAATGCTGTGCTCAACATTAGGCGGTATTAGAATAGCATAACCCTCCTTAATCCTATGTTTTCTCCCACTGCAGACTATAAGACCCTCTCCCTCCACTATGAATATTTCATGCTCCCAATTATGGCTATGCATCGGTGTATTCCCATTGGGTTCTACTTCAAACATCCTCATTGCAAAGTTTGGGGCTCCATGTTCCCATGATATCAACCATCTAATCCATGCGCCTCTACTGCTCTGGTCCATAACAGGCTCCTTCTTAACGTCGAGGTAATGTACTATCCTTAATTCGCCACTCACAGTTTCAAAGTTGTAAGAGAATTCTTATAAAATTAAGCTAACGAATTTTAATAAGTCCATACTATTTAAACTTAAATTCTACAGTAGTCTGAATAGGTATTGGTTTTCATGAGTAAACTTGCGATTCTCGGTGGTACACCCATTAGAAGCAAACCCCTACCGACAGTGAACGATAAATCCGGTAGAAACATAGGCGTAGAAGAATTGGAACTCCTCGAGTTGGTTGTTGAATCTGGAAGACTATTCAGGTACTCTGGAGAAATGGTCAGTAGTTTTGAAGAAGAGTTTGCCAAATTTCTAGGCGTTAAATACGCTATTGCATCTACTTCTGGGACGGCGGCATTACATATAGCCACTGGAGCCGCTGGCTTAGGGCCTGGCATGGAGGTTTTAACAAGCCCCATAACAGACGCAGGAACTATAATAGCGATACTTGGTCAAAACGCCATACCTGTTTTCGCAGATATAGACCCGGATACGTATAACATATCGCCTGAAGACGTTAAAAAGAGACTTTCAGACAAAACTAGAGCTATAATAGCCGTCCATTTATTCGGTCTACCAGCAGATATGGATCCAATTATGGAGCTTGCAGAGGAGAAAGACTTAATCATAATAGAGGATTGCGCTCAAGCTTACCTAGCTGAATACAAGGGTAGGCTTGTAGGAACAATCGGAGATTTAGGATGCTTCAGCCTCCAGCAGTCTAAACATATGTTTACCGGGGATGGCGGTATAACCGTTACAAACGATGAAGAGCTTGCTAAGAGGGCTAAACTTTTCATGGATAAGGGCTGGGATAGAAGCTTGGGTCTTCCAAGAGCCTACATCATGCTCGGCTTCAACTATAGAATGACTGAGCTTCAAGGAGCTGTTGCACGTGCACAGCTTAAGAAAGTCAAATGGGTTGTTGAAAGACGTAGAGCAGTAGCAGAATCTCTAACTAAGAGGCTTAGTGAAATCGAAGGTGTTTACCCTCCCAAAGTTCCAAAAGGATGCAGGCACAGCTACTGGCTTTATCCTTTGAAGATAGAGCTTTCTAAGTTCAATGCCTCCCTAAGCGATATAGCTAAAGCCATAACGGCTGAGGGAATACCGACTGGAACGGGTTACATAGGTAAACCTATATACATGGCTCCACTATTCACAGAGAAGAGGGGATACGGCGGATCCAAATGCCCCTGGTTATGCCCACTCTACGGCAGGAACATAGACTACGGTGAAGGATTATGCCCCAAAGCCGAAGAAGCCCTGAATACACTTTTAACACTACCGTGTAATGAATACTTCACGGAAGAAGATGTAGAAGATATAGCTAAAGCCGTGGAGAAGGTATTATCCTATTACAGGGTATGTTAATGCTTTCACTAATTAAGCTATTAGCAGAAGAGAGAAATTGAAAAACGAAGAATTAAGCCGAAAGCCTTAAATTAAAAGTGACCTAAAACCTACTCTTGATGTCGAAAGAAGTTATTGAAGAGAAAATAAGTTTGCCTCTATGGATTATTGTCGGTCTAATAACGCTTATATTTGGTTTCCTAGGACCATTATGGGTTTCAACACTGGTTAACGCTACTTGGTATGCACCTGGACGTGTAGCATGTAAGCTTGTAGCACCAGTTCTCCCATTAATTCTCATACTAATAACAGCATCGATAGGTAGATTTCTCAGAAAGAGAATAAACCCATCAACCTATGTCATACTTTACGCGACGGGTATGGGTCTCATTATCTACACTTCAAGCGACTCTTTCCCCATTGGAAGTCCATTCCCCAATCTTTGTTATGATAGGCTTGATCCAATAGCATCTCAATACATACCATTGTTTCTCGCTCCTCCTGAAAATGTCGCTTCCATACTAGCAACGGGTGGTCCAATAGATTGGAACGCTTGGTCTTTAACAATATTATGGTGGTGGCTTTTCTCAGTAGGCTATGCTTTAACGACTGTTAGTGCTGGAACAATATTTAAGAATCAATGGATTGATGTAGAACGTGTACCATTTCCACATACCATAATAGTATCTACACTCATGGATAAATTTAAAACGCAGGAGACATCTCTAATTAGGAAATTTGGCTTACCCTTTTTTATAGGGCTTGCCTTGGGAGTGATCTTCCAACTGCCGTTATTCTTAGCATATCTATACCCATGGTTCCCAGATATATACGGATTTAGGATAAATACTTGTACTCATGGCGCCCAATGGATTACACCAGACTCTCCATTGGCTTCGATAGTAGGCTTTGCTCAGTTTAATAAAGATCCACTCCTAGCGGCCATATTCTACATGGCACCCTTAGATATACTTTTTAGTGGTTGGCTCTTCTACCTAGTTTTCGTAATTCTAATGCAGGTAGCGTATACAATGGGCTACTATACTGGCATAGAAGGGTTAAGTGGTTGTGGTAGAGTGTGGTGTGGAACTATAAGCTATAGAGTTGGTGAACCCTTTAAGTGGGATGTCTTCGGCTCAGCAGGGCTGACAACTGGAATGTTTATAATGTATATGATCCTCAATAGGAGATATGTTATAAACACACTTAAAGCATCATTAGGAATTCTTCCTGAAGCCGTGAAAGCTGATTTGGAAAAGGATCTACCGCTCTCTTATAGAAACCTATACTTAATTTTTTTAGTTGGAGTGGCTCTACTTACAATACTTCTCTCTCTTCTGGAGATACCGTTTGAGGCCATAGTAACACTTCTAGTATGCAGTTGTATAACAACTTTCATAGCCTCAAGGAACTACAGCCTGGTAGGTTTCGTGGTTCCAGCGGGGTCTTACTTTTACTATGGCCCCATAAAAGCTGTTCTAGGTGAAATCCCAGAAATTCTAACAAAAGGATGGGTTTCAGGAGCTGTAATGACTTATGGCATGGTCAATGAGCCTATTACTGGAGGAGGATACGCCTTTCCATTTGTGGCGTCGCTGGCTAGCTATCGTTTGGCAAGCTACCAAGGTGTATCTTCAAAAACTATATTTAAAATTTTATTGCCGATTTCAGTAATAGCCCCTCTGCTTGCCCTATTAGGAGCTGTCTGGGGCTTTCATACTTTTGGGATAACTAAGTTGCCGACAGCTAGTGGAAGCTGGTGGAGTGCTTACAATTGGCTCGGAAATCCATCGGCTCTAGCTAGAAGACCAGCATACCCACCCTGGTGGCCTCACATGTTAGCTGGAGCTGTAGTCGCTATTATCCTGAGTTATCTTCACGCCAGATTTTTATGGTTCCCATTAGACCCCATAGGTTTCCTACTGGCCGTAGATGGGCATGCATTAGTAGAGGGTATATGGACAATGTTACTAGTAGCATGGGTTTTAAAAACTATAACTTTAAGAATTGGAGGAAGTAAACTTTATGAAGAAAGAGGAATACCAGTCGCCATAGGCTTTGCTACTGGAATGCTTATCGTCGCCTTCGTAGGAGGCATTATACTCGCTATAAGATTCTTCGTACCATTCTAAACCCCCCATTTTTTTCCATTAAGCCGATTACGACACTATTAAATATGTGACCATGTATGCATAACGTTGGTGGTTTAACATGGCTAGCCTCGCTATTTTAGGCGGTAAGCCTACTGTAACCCTTAGCACTAAGGAAAAGTGGAAGAGACCCATCGAAGAGGAGAAGAAGCTCATCTGGGAGCTTCTTGAAAAGGGAGACATATCTGGCTCAGGTGGAGGTTTACCTTTAGAATTCGAAGAGGAGTTTAAGAAGTTTGTGGAATGTGAGTATTGCCTAACCGTTGACCATGGCTCAACTGCTTTAGCAAGTGCATACTATGCTGTTGGTGTGGGGCCTGGTGATGAAGTTATAACGCCTGCGGCAGGATATATTGGAAGTTATGCTGGAGCACTACACATGGGTGCTAGACCAGTCTTCTGTGAAATAGATCCTAAAACACTTCTCATGGATCCTGAAGATGTTGAACGTAGGATAACACACCGTACTAGAGCTATAAACCCCATTCATATGAGTGGTAAGGTATGCGATATGGATGCTTTAATAGATATTGGCCGAAAGCATGGTATCGCTATAGTCGAAGATGCGGCTCATGCCGCTGGATGCGAGTGGGATGGTAGGAAGATAGGAAATGTTGGAGATGTAACATGCTTCAGTCTTCAAGGTGTAAATCCAACTGGGAAACCAGTAGCTGGCGGAGAAGGAGGCATCGTATGCACGAATAGCAGGGAGCTTTACGAGAGGATGCTCATCTACTGCCACCTACATAGGTATAGAATAGTTGAAGAGCTTACAAACCCAGCCTATAGAGGATTGGATGCTGAAGTACTTGGTTTAAAGTATAGAGCCCACCCGTTAGCTTTAGCCATAGCCTTAGTTTCACTTAAAACTCTTCCATACCGTGTTGAGAAAGCCATAGAGAATAGAGAGA
Organism: Bathyarchaeia archaeon; assembly: GCA_038870975.1. Classification (GTDB taxonomy): domain Archaea; phylum Thermoproteota; class CALKCG01; order B24; family B24; genus DTBU01. The sequence goes on from JAVZJD010000001.1 coordinate 377,197, forward strand.
GGCTTTTCAAAGGCTTGAAAGATGTCCCAGGCGTTGAGCCTGTTCACTCTTATCCTAAGGCTAAGTGGCACGGCCTCTACGGAGGCTGGCAGATAATATACAAGCCTGAGGAACTCGGAGGACTACCCCCTGAGAAGTTTAAAGCAGCTCTTAGAGCCGAAGGAGTTCCCGTAAGCGGTCACGGGTGGGCATCTGGACATTTAGGAGAACACTTAAGAATAATATTCACTAGAGGCTTCGACTTGTGGGGGCATGGACGTGGACCGTTGGATACTCAATACGGCTTCATGGGTCTACCACCGTTTAAACCGTATAAGAAGGGAGACTTCCCAATAACTGAGAGTTTAGCTGAACGTGTCATAACGTTACCTGCCCACATAGAGCCCGAGGAAGGGCTTATAGATCAATTTATCGAAGCATTTAGAAAAGTGACCGAGAATTACAAACAGCTACTTATGTAACTTGCCCTTAAGTATTCCTACTAAGTTTGCCTTTAAATTTTCCCCTATATCATTACTAGTGGTTAAATGTTATCTTCCCCTCAGATTTATTCACAAAAAGATATCCTTACTATTCTGGAGAGGCTATGACTGAGTTATATTTCTCAGGAGTTTTACGCAAAGGTCTAAGGTAGATTTAGCGTATTCTAAAGCCTCTTCAGCATCCATACGGCTATAAAGCTGATCTGGAGGCATCCCCGTCTCTTCATCTCCGTACATACTGGGTTCTCTCTCCCTTCTAAGCTTTCTAGAGATTGATGCAAGCCTATCTACTTCAGCTTTAAACCATTCTGGGAAGAGTTCTCTATGTTTCTTGAGAATCGGTCCCACGTCATGCCATTTAGGTGGCTCTATGGCTACTAGCCGTAATACGCCTTTGAGAGCAAGTTCAACTGCTTCTTGACTTTGACGTATTGTATATGCGTAATTCCCCGTTTCCATAGCCTCCTCGGCGTGTCTAACCCTTTCTTCAGCCTGCTTAAGATATGATTTAGCCATATCAACGTTATTCAATATTTACAACCTCTCCAAATCTTATATCTGGTTTAATCAACCAATACCATTTATCTTTAATCCATATTCTCTTAGAGCCCAGCTCTTTAAGCCTCTTCCTAAGTCGTGCAATGATACTGCTGAAAAATCCGTCTTTATCGTAAAGTATTACAGAGTCTTCAACCATGTCTAGATATATCGGCCTAATTTTCGAAGCTTCTTCAACAGATAGGATTATAGGTGAAAAATCTACGTAAAACCCCTTACTCCAAAGCTCATCAATAATCGGTTTAAGCTCATCTTCAACTTCAATGAACAGTTGCTGACGCTTCATACGGCTTTTAGGCAGAGATTCAGCGATTATAAGCATGTCTACGTCACTGTCTTTACGGGTAGATCCTCTAGCAACACTACCATAAACGACGACTGAGACCAGTTTATCGCTTAGCTTAACATGTAAGAGCTCAACCAATCTTTTAAGTAGAAAGCTGTAGGGTTCTTTGATTTTTTCCAGGCCCACTTTGCTCTAAAGAATTCTACGACCTTGTATAATTAATGATTTTCCCTCCTCATAATCAAATATAAGTGGGTTTTCGAATAGTATGTATAAATTTTGAGCGTTAACATGTACATTTTCATCTTAAGGACTGGCAAGGCTTATGATGATGCGAGTTCATCTAACGCTTTAAGAGCGTCTATTATCGCATTTTTCTCGACGACGCCAGAAGCCGCTACGGTGTGTCCATCGGCAAATCCTCCGAATTTCGAGCAGGCTTCTGGAAGTATTCTGGATAGTGGAGACTTCTCACCAGCCGCTATTCTATCGGCTAGTGGCTTCGGAGCCCTTGTAGAGATCTTAATGTATGTCTTCTCCAGCTTACCGTATCCCGGTATATCTGGTAGAACATCCATGTAGCCGACAATGTACTTATCCTTATCTATGAAACCTTGATACTGAAGATAACTGCAGAAGCTTCCTATGACTTTAGTTCCCATGCCTCTATACACACCTCTATCTGAAAACCACTGTATAGCCTTCATTTTAGCTGGCTTCTCTCTTCTAAGAATGCTTAGCAACGTAGCGTTAGCTTTCTTCCTCTCTTCTTCGAGTTTAGAAGCCTCCTCATAGTCTTCGTCTTTAAAACCATTCATACATGCTTTTAATGCTCTCATAGGTCCTCCCCTGTAGTATCCTACGGAGGCTAAAACAGATAGTATCGTCGAGTATCGCCTGTACGAAAGAGGCTTACCGAGGCTCATAATCTTAAAATCCTCTTTCTCCAATTGAATAAAACCGCCATTCAACGCATCTCTTAAAGCCAATTGATTTAAACCTGTAAGTGGACCTGGAATTTCAGCAGCCCCTATTAAAGCTAAAGTTGAAAGGTCTAAATTGTTAGAGTCTAGCGTTTTAGCGAATAAGTATGCGACAGTTGAAGCTGAAGCATCTTTCTCGCCAGATAAACCGTAGAGTTCAGGGTTTACATTTAAAACGTCACTGCGTGAGGATTGTAAAGTGTCATGGTGGTCAAGTATTACTGTTAAACTCCCCCTAGGTGCTTCCCTCTCAATTAATTTGACGTGAGCCGAGCCGATGTCAGTGAATAAGTATAACCCCTCTCCCCGAGTATACACACCTTTTAAAACCTCAGGGTAGAGCTTATCAAGACAAATCGTTTTAAAACTCAAACCCGCTCTATTTAATGCTTTAGCCGTTATCGTAGCGGAACATACACCGTCAGCTTCGTCATGGTGGATTATGAATGCCTCACTAAAACCAGCTTCCCTTATCCTGACAACAGCCTCCTCCAATAGTTTGAGAAAAGCATCTACTGTTAAACTCCCACCCAAATGAAACTTGTCACCTGTGAAAGAAAAGCATTTACCTTTTCACCTTAAATATAGGTAAGGTTATAATGTTATCTACTAGAGTAGTAGAGGGGTGCTGTAATGCTTCTTAAGGTCAAGAGACTGTACATAGAGGCTGGTGGTAAGCCTATAGTCCTACTCAATAAAGAGGATGCCGACGATATAGGTGTTAGAGCGCTTGGACGCGTTAAAATTGTAACCACCGAGGGGCGTGAGCTTACATCTGTAGTAAACGTAACCTATAGGGCTGTTGAAAAAGGCGTCATAGGCGTATATGATGAAGTAGCCTCTAGGCTTAAACTTGAAGATGGCTCTCTAGTAGATGTCAGACTTTCTGAACCACCTAAAAGCACATATTTCATAAGGGAGAAGCTTAAGGGTAAGAAGCTAACATATCCTGAGATCTATGAGATAGTTAGAGATGTTGTAGATGGCCGCTTAACAGAAGTTGAAATATCGGCCTTCGTAACAGCTTTACACACCTTTGGTTTAGATTTAGATGAGGCTACAAGTTTAAGCAAAGCTATGGTTGAAGTAGGTGAGACCTTAAACTTGGACGACGCTTTTGTAGTAGATAAACATAGCATAGGTGGCGTTCCAGGAGATAAAACGAGCTTATTAGCCGTTCCAACAATAGCCGCTTCAGGACTGGTCATACCTAAGACCAGTTCAAGGGCGATAACGAGTGCTGCAGGTACAGCTGATAGGGCTGAAGTACTTATGCCTGTTAACTTAGGCCTAGAGGAGATAAAGTCTGTTGTTAGAAAAACCGGGGGTTGTCTCGTCTGGGGTGGAGCTTTACACCTTTCTCCTGCAGATGATATATTCGTACAAGTGGAGTATCCTTTAGCCATAGACCCTTTGCTACTACCCAGTATCATGAGTAAGAAAAAAGCCGTTAACGCTAAGATACTCGTAATAGACATCCCAACTGGAAGAGGGACTAAGGTTAAAACCATAGGTGAGGCTAATGCTTTAGCTAAAGACTTTATAGAGCTTGGTCGTAGATTAGGTATACAGACCAGTTGCGCTATAACCTACGGTGAGCAACCAATTGGATATGCTATTGGACCAGCTTTAGAGGCTAAAGAGGCGTTGGAAACTTTAATGGGTTCTAATAAGGCCTTAGACCTTCTAAATAAAGCTGCAAACGTAGCTGGAGCATTATTTCAAATGGCTGGTGTAGGCGACTTTAATACCGCCCTTCAACTGATAACGTCTGGTAGATCTGAGAAAAAACTTAGGGAGATTATTGCAGCTCAAGGTGGAGACCCAGATATTAAACCAGAAGATATACCCATTGGAGATAAAACATGCGAAGTTAAAGCTGAAAACGACGGTATGGTTTTGTGGATAGATAATGGTAGACTAATAGAAATCGCCAGAGCTGCTGGTGCACCTAAAGACAAAGGTGCTGGAATACTTCTCAATAAAAAGATCGGTGATCATGTTGAAAAAGGAGATACCCTTTTCACAATCTACGCAGAATCTTCGGTTAAACTTCAAACGGCCATAGAGCTTGTAGAAGAAAGAAGCTTCATAGGCGTTGGCAAAAGTATGGATATGCTCATACAATTTATACATGAAGCGCCAGTGTATGGAAGAAGGTTTGAGCTGGAAAGATAGTCTTAAAACATTCCATTTTTATATTCGATTGTATAATCGGTTAAAGGATAAAAGTCTGAGTGGTAATAAGTTTAATGGTGGCTCTGGGTTTGGCTAAAGTCTACTTGGAAGTCTATGGATGTAGTGCTAATGTGGCTGATGCTGAGGTGATGCTTGGGCTACTTAGAAGTAGAGGCTATGAGATAGTTGATAGTCCAGAAAAAGCGGACGTCAACATCGTAGCTACTTGCACCGTTAAAACACCCACCGAGCATAGGATGATTCACGTGATATCTAGCCTATCTAAACTTGAGAAGCCACTTGTAGTAGCGGGATGCATGCCTCTAACAAGTAGAGAAGCTATAGAGCGTATAAACCCCAAGGCCTCTCTACTAGGTGCTAGAGCCGTTACACGAATAGTCGATGCTGTTGAAACAGCCCTACATGGAGGTAGATTCATTAAACTTATCGAGCCGGGGGATACTCCACTATGTAAACCCAGAGTTAGACTTAAACAGTTCATAGGTATAGTTCCAATAGCTCAAGGATGCCTTGGAAATTGTAGCTTTTGTCAAGTTAAAATTGCAAGAGGCTCTCTTAGAAGCTATCCACCGGATTTAATCGTCGAAGAAGTCCGTAGAGCTTTAGAACACGGTTGTAAAGAAATATGGTTGACTTCTCAAGACAATGGATGCTACGGTATCGACCTAGGCTTGACGTTAGCAGACCTGCTTGAGAAAATCCTGAAGATAGAGAAGGACTTTAAAGTTAGAATCGGTATGATGAACCCAGTGCATCTACAAACCTTCATAGATAGAATTTTAGACCTGTACTCAGACCATAGGGTTTTCAAATTCGCCCATATTCCAGTCCAGTCTGGAAGCGACAAAGTTTTGAATGATATGCGTAGAGGCTACACGGTTGTAGATGCTGAGTATGTTATGAACAAGTTTAGGTCCAAGTATCCTGAGCTTTCACTTATGACAGACGTAATAGTTGGATATCCAACAGAATCTGAGGAAGATTTTGAGGCTACGCTTAACTTCATAAAGCGTGTAGAGCCTGATCATGTTAACGTTTCAAAATTCGGAGCTAGACCTAAGACTGAAGCCTACAAGCTTAGGCCTCTACCGCCCATAGTTGTTAAGAAGCGCGTTCAAAGATTGAACGAGCTATGTCTCGACATATCCTATAAGCGCAATTTAAACTGGTTAAACTGGATCGGCGAAGTAATAGTTGAAGAACGAGGCTTAAAACCTGGAAGTTGGATAACTAGAAATTACGCTTATAAACCCATCGTTGTTTTATACGATGGAAATATTCTTGGCGAGAAGCTTAAAATTAGAATAGTTAAAGCTTATCGTAACTTTCTACAGGCAGATGTGCTGAATTAACTCGTCAGATTTCAACACCCACTGCGTGCAGTGACAGACGCCCATAGAATATGCCATCAAAAGATTGGAAAGCCTTCAAAGAAAACCTACAGGAGACATTACTAACGCACTAAAAACATGGTGGGGCCGGCCGGATTTGAACCGGCGACCGACGGGTTTCACCAGCGCTCCAGAATTCTCATCATCCTCTTCCTGAGTCCTACCCCGGTCGCCATCCAGCTTCTGGAGCCCTTAACGAGCCCAATCCTTGTGGATTAGGCTTGTCGTCCTGCCTGGCTAGACTACGGCCCCACCAGAATAGACTACGTATTTCTCGCCATTATAAATCTTACTTCCTCCTCTTTAAATATCTTAGAGTTTTCTATTTCCATAACGTATTCAAACCCTACTTCTATGGACGCCCATAGTTGCTTTTTTATTAGGTCTTGAAAAAGATGTGAAGAACATCTGTTTATTCCAAAAGATAATGGTGGATTTAGCGAAGAATGAAGGCTAGATAATTGACTACTGTCCTAATTGTAGAAAGCACGTAGGCTCTGATTTTGATAAATATAGAGGTAAAGAAGGGGGCCTCTATTATGCGAGAAGTTCAGAATGGTATTTACATTATTTGAACTGGCAGGAGCTGACAGCAGATGCCGTTCCCACTGGAGACGAGGACCTCCTATATCAAGCGTTGCTAGCATGTCTCTACATCCAGAATATGGATGCAGAATTCATGTAGCGGTTTAAGACGTAGTGGCAAACCAGCTGAAGACATGATCTATTCTATACATTTTTAAATTCTTCAACTGTAGGATAGTAGATTTTTAACAGTTAAACATAAATAATTTTGAGTCTGTATTAGTGTATGGTGGAAATGTCAAAGGAAGTTGTTAAAGAGAAGTTTCCATGGTTGCTCGTAATATTAATACCGCTGTTATTGAGCTTAATAGGGCCTATATGGCAATTGCTTATAGGTAGTTTCCCCTACTGGATTACCAGTGCATTAGGCGAGTCTGTCTGCCATATAGGGTTAACTACAGCGCCATTCCTAATGCTTCTGTTAACCGCCCCACTTTATAAATTTAAATCTCTAAGGGACAGGTTAGGTGTTAAAACCTTGGCATACCTATACATAAGCTCTTTAGCAACATCGTACTTCATACACTATCCATGGGCGCTGTGTACACACTATATGTATGCTCTAAGAATTACATTACGCGAGCTGGCAGACATGGTTATACCGACTTTTATGGCCCCTCCGTATGAAGTGGCCATTCTCCTATCAGAGGGTGGACCAATAGACTGGGGTGCTTGGGCAACTCCAATTACCTGGTATTGGCTTCTAAACGTAACCGTAAGCTTTTTCATGCTGTCACTGGCTACTCTATTTAGAAGACTCTGGATAGATATAGAAAAGGTGCCATTTCCACACGGTTTGATTGCATATGAATTGGCCGAAAACATCTCTAGGGAAAAGGGTTGGAGTAGGTTTTTCTTAATAGGAGTACTACTAGGACTTATTTTCCAAATTCCAGTAACTCTCACTGGAATATTCCCATGGTTTCCAGACGTATACGGCGTCAACTACAGATCTTGCCCCATGCTAACGCGATGGTTTGGAGGGGATGAGCCTTTAGGTACCATACCGGGTATGATGAGTATGACGTACAGTCCTACTGCGGTGGCCGTAGCTTACATGGCTCCTCTGCACATACAGTTTAGCACATGGTTTTTCGCTTTAGTATACATAATAGCCGTTCAAATATCTTACTACATGGGCTATTACACCGGAATAACAGGCATAGGTACATGTGGTAGATATTGGTGTAGCCCATCTCCATCTACAGACCCACCTCTTAAATTTATGGCTGTAGCAGTAGGTGCTTTAATAGCATTTGGCATTATGCATTTAATACTTAATAGAAGATATATAATTGAAACCTTTAAAGAAGCATCTAAAAGCTCTAGCGAGTTTAAAGAAGAAGTTATGACCTACAGAACGTGTTACATAATGCTGGCTATTTCTCTCGTAGCTTCCACGCTGTTCTGGATGTGGTCTACCATGACGCTTTTAGATGCATTAATCATGGCTTTAACTGCTTTTTGCATATGGTATCCCATGAGCAGGCTTTTTGGATTAGCCGGAGCATACTGGAGAAGTGTAGACAAGGGCTTCGTTTTCTTCAGATTACTCTATCCGACTTGTCATGACCCGCCAACGACTAGAGAATTCCTAGTGTTTAGGATGTCCACTTTCTTGTCGGATACACCATCTTACCCGTGGGGTGGAGCCGCCGTCTCATCATTTACATCCTATAAATTTGCCAGTCTTGCTGGTCTAAGCGCAAAAGATGCATTTAAAACACTAGCCACAGCTTTTCTGATAGCGCCTCTCGTATCGAATATCGCCCTCATATGGCTCCTACATGCAGTAGGCGGTAGACGTATAGGAATATGGTCAAGTTGGTACTTGGGAGGAACCTGGGCGCTAACTGGTGTACCTACAAGCTGGGTTACACTACCAGCTCGCGAGCCTTGGGTTGAATATAGCATAATTGGAGCTATAATAGCTATTGCGCTCAGCTTACTTCACGCCAGGTTCGTATGGTTCCCACTTGAACCCATAGGTTACATATTAGGTACTACATGCGCTTCGGCTCTCTTCGGATTATGGTCTGCTTTTCTTGTTGCATGGGTGCTTAAAATGCTGACTTTGAGAATTGGAGGCGCTAAACTCTATGAGGAGAGCGGTATTCCAATAGCCTCTGGAGCAGTAACAGGATGTATGATAGGGATGATATTAGGCGGAATAATATGGATAATAAGGTTCTTCATACCGTTTTAAACAATCCATTATTTTTTTAGACGTTTTCTATGCAAGTCTGTGGGAAAACCTTTTAACGTTCTTACATCGATTTTTCAAATCAAACTTGACCACTTAAAGTTTTAACAGTGAAAATGATGAGGGCGCTGGGGGAATACGAAAGGACTCTAAACATTCCATGCAATACGTCTTCGAGCATATGGAAGGCTACTACGGATACCGGGAGAACTACGTTGACTTGCTTATGGATGAGGAGTTACGCTCTTTAAGAACTGTATGCTTGAAGATACTGAAAAATGCTTCATAGAAGCTACGAACTATTCTAAAAACCTCTGCGTAGGCGTAACTGCATCCAGAATATAGGCAAGATTTAATACGACTTTACTATACTCGCTTGACATACGAAAATTTGTAGAATTTTCCATATAGCACAAAGAATATGGTCTGAAGCCCTTAAACAGGTTGAGAGAGCTGAGCTTATGCTTAGAGAATTATTAGGAAAATTGATTGATGAAACTAAGTTTGAATCGAATAAGCTGTCTAAGGAATTCGAAGATGTAAAATGGTTTCTTAGCACGCATACATGGAGCCGATGTTTCATTTGCAAACTTACACTATGTGCTAAGAGTTGGAATATATCGATTAATGAATTGTGAAAGGTGGGTTGAAGAGATAAATAAATTTGTGGCATCTTTATATTATAAGTTTTTACTTGCTTTCTTGAAAAATCTCGCAGGAATACAGTTCTATATCGTATTGATTAAATGTCTCTGCATAGTTTAAGATATCAATCCAACTCTTTAATTCAGTTGTATGTAAGCGAACTTGTATAATCGCTCGACTAGAAACATTCAAGTTTTTCTCCATCAAACTTACATAGCTTTTTATGGATTTTCAAGTAAACTTCTCCACCTACTTTGAGGTGTCTTCTCTTCAAACTCTTAAAATTGTTTTTCAATGTTTTGACGTTAATAATTTAAGATGGATAATGTTTACTGTACCTACGTGCCCTTGAGGAATTCGAATTCTATAAAGTAGAGAGAATATGTGGTAGAAACCTAAGAGCCATCAGAAGGTTTACAAGTAGAAGTTGTTTTAGTATTCAGCCAAATCCTCCTTATTCCAGGTATTTTATCAAATTCTCCGTCTTCTGAAACTATCTGTTTAATTCCAGCTTTGGTCATGGAGGATACGTGAAGTGCATCTGAAGGTTTTAATCCATGATTGACCATAGTCTTCTTCATGGCATTATAGTCTGTGTAATCTATTGGGATAACGTCTAGGAGAGGCATCAACCTATCGATCAGCTCAAACACTTCAACCAGTGCAATCTTATATTTTCTGGTTAAAATCCATAAGACCTCATCTATAACAACCATGTTGATGAATAAACGGTCTCTACGTTTAACGGCTTCCTTCAAAAAGTTCGTTACGTAGTTGAAGATTTCATCGCTCTCAGAGTATCTCAAGTATATCAGATAAGATGAGTCAAGGAAAATTTTCAAGGGCTTCATCCTCTAAGCTGATCTTAGAGACGAGTTTTGCTATCGGTTTTCTATATTCTCTTAACCAGTTTAGAAGCTCTTCAATATCCAACCCCTTCTGTAAGGAGATCTCGTTTTCCTTGACGTCTGCAATTACGTAGCTATAGGGCTTAATCCCAAGCTTATCCCTAAAAATCTTGGGAAGCACTATCTGCCCTTTAGGTCCAACTTTCAATTTAAGTTTAACCATAAGTATCATAAAGTATTACTATAAGTTTAACCATATAAATCTTCTTATGTTAAATACGCATGGATTTGATAACGTTGCTCACAATATTTGGGAAGGTTTTCAATCTATTAAAAAACTATCATTTAAACCGGTTTAAATGGGCTCTCAATAAAAGATAACACTTCTTGGAGAGGAATCTCCTTCGTCCTATCCATGATTTACGTGATGCTTGAGAATAAAGAGGTTCTTGAGGGTAGCGAAATATGTCTTATGGATATAGATCCTATGCGTCTCCTACTGCTAATAAGACTAGGTGAAAAACTCTCTAGAAGAGCGAATGTTAAAATGAGGTTTACTTGGATTACAGACCCTAGGGAGGCTCTTGAAGGAGCTATGTTTGTTATGCCTGGTTATAGAATAGGTGGTGTGAAACATATGATGTTTGACTTCGAAATACCGATGAAGTATGGTATATGCGGCGGTGAAACTGCTGGTCCTGAGGCACGTTTATGGCTCAATGTACTATTCCATCTACTCTCAACTAATGTAAGATGATAGAGGATTTATGTCCAGATGCTTGGGTTATAAGCTACGTTAATCCTACGAATTTTGTAGTAGATGCTGTTCGAAGAGTAACGAAGGTGAAGTTTATCGCTATTTGCGATACTTCATCGGGTTGCTATGAGAACTCTCCCACTGTGGTTAAATATACCTCCGTTCGAGAGGAGATACTGTGTTAATGAAGACATAAGACCGCAGGAGATAGGCGTTAATCATAATACTTGGCTTGTAGACCCTCTGGTTAATGGGGAAGACGCTATCCTCTACTTAGGATTATACTTAGAAAATATAAGGAAGATGAAGAGAAGTGTGTTCCAACGTTTTTCCGGGACCAGATGAGTTTACTATGCATCTCTTCGAGGTATACGGCTATGTAAACATCTGTGCATACTACTGTCACATGTACTGGGAGCACAATAAGGTTATGGAAATTGGGAAGAGAATACCTGAGGCGTCTATATTAGGGTGGTCTAAGTCGGCTTGGGACTTCGTCAACGAAATGCTTGCCAGTGCTGACTACGACCCTAACAGCTCAGAATATTGCTTCCACTTACATCGCTCTAGGTTCGTATGGTTTCCACTTGAACCCATAGGTTACACACTTGGTACTACAGGTGCTTCAGCCTTGTTCGGGTTATGGTCTGCGTTCCTCGTTACGTGGGTGCTTGAAATGTTAACTCTTAGAATTGGAGGAACTAAACTCTACGAAGGTTGTGGAGTTCCAATAACCTCTGGAGCCATAACAGGATGCATGATAGGAATGATACTAGGCGGAATAATGTGGATAATAAGGTTCTTCATACCATTCTAAATAAACCCCACCATTTTTCAGATGATTTTCAATGCAAATTCGTACAAAATTTTAAAACTCTTACGTTAAATCCTTAAATTGATGTTGCCCATTCGAAGTTTTAACTCTGAAAATGATGGAGCCGTGAAGGTTTGGGAAGGATATGTCGTCAAGCCCACTTACAGGATATTGAGAGAGGATAATCTTCCGTATTTTATGAGTAAATACTACCCTTATACTAGGTTAGACTTCTTCGATTATTCAGAACCCACTCCAGTCAAGTATAAGGAACTCGTCGTGGAGAATGAATACCTTAAAATATCCGTTAGACCGGAGTTTGGCGCCCGCCTGTTCTCAGCGTTTGATAAAATATCTGAGAATCAAGTATTCCACTATGTTGACACAATCAAACCCTTCTTAATAGCTCAAAGGGGAGCATGGATTGCAGGGGGATTAGAGTTTAACTTATGCCAACATCCGAGCCATACGGCGGACAATTTTTCACCCGTCGATTACACGTATGTTAAGAATGAAGATGGAAGCGCCTCGATATTGATAGGTAACCTCATACTGTATACTAACGTAAGATATTTAGTTGAGATTGCTTTAAGACCTAAGACTGCCAGGATAGATGTTCGCGTGAAAATCTTCAATACAGACCTCATTCCTCAGAGGTACTACTTCTGGTCTAATGCCGCCGTATCTGCAAGTGAAAACCTCCGTTTCTTCTACCCTGGTTCTCTCTCAAACATAGGTAAATTTCCAGTGAATGAAGAAGGTATCGACTTAAGCTGGTATGTAAATTACGATAGACCATTGAGCATATTCATTCTAGATTCCGAAGAAGACTTTTTTGCCGCGTACGACTATAAGTCTTCCAAAGGACTTGTTCACTATGCAGATCACAACATCATTCCTGGGAAGAAGATATTCAGCTGGGGGCTATCTGAGGACGGCTTATTCTGGAAAGACCTCCTATCAGATAAAGGCATACCTTACGTAGAAATTCAAAGTGGGCGTTTTCTAACTCAGGGGATAGTTGAGCTTATAGACCCGTTGAATTTTGAGTCTTGGGAAGAATACTGGTATCCAGTTCGAGATATGGATGGTATAACATATGCTAACGAAAAGGTAGCCATTTACATAAACGAGGAAAATAAAGCTGAGCGTAAACTTCAGATCAATGTATGTTCAGCCATATCGTGTAAAGCTAGGCTCATACTATACGCAGAGGGTGAAAAATTCCACGAGGAACTGATAGAGCTTTTACCTGAGAAGACACTTAAGAGAGAGGTTAGAGCACCGCTTGGAAAACTATTGCTTAAAATAATCGATGTAAATGGAGGGGAAATAATTTCATGGGATTTTCGAAGTTATAGAACAAAACCGCATGAAGCCCCCTCATGGATTGGAGAGGTCCCAAATTGGAACTGGGGTGATACTGCTGAAGAGCTTTGGTTGAAGGGAGTTGATTCTCTAAAGAGGGAGACTTTTCTTAAAGCTGAAAGATACTTCACAGCTTCTTTGGAGAAGGATGGGGCCTTCTCTAAAAGTCTATGCGCTCTAGGACTCCTATATTATAGATCAGGTCTGTACGATAAAGCCGTATCCTTCTTTCAGAGGGCATTGATGAGAAATCCATATGATGAAGAAGCACGTTACTACCTTGGTTTAACAATGCTCGTTTTAAACAATCTCGAGGAAGCTGAGAGAGAACTCTGGAAGGTTTCCTCAAAAATAGGCTACAGACCGTTAGCACTATACCTCCTAGGTATTATAAGGATGAGGTTGAACGCGTATCGTGATGCTGAAGATATGTTGCAAAGAGCAATAAAAGAGTACAGTTACAATTTGAAAGCCTTATGCACTCTCTCCATGGCTCTTAGAAAGCAGGGGAAGCGTGAGGAGGCATGGAGGATTTTAGAGGAAGCACATCGTATAATGCCTCTCGATTACCTAGTGCTTGCGGAGAGGTATCTTCTATCTTCAGATGAGGAGTTTAAAAGAGTGGTCTTTACAAGCTTCCAGAAGGTTTTGGAGGCGTCAAAAGATTACATATTTGCAGGTCTATTTGATGATTCATTGGCGATATTAAAAGCCGCATTGGAGCATGGTATACGTAATCCGCTAATCTACTATTACATTGGGTACTCCTACAAGAAGATGGGTAGATTTAACGATGCAATAGACTACTACAAATATGGAGGTAGGGAAAGCATCGATTATGTTTTTCCGCATAGGTTAGAGGATTTAGAGGTTCTTAAAGACGTCGTTAGCAGTCTCCCATTAGATCCAACACCGCATTATTTACTCGGCAACGTCTTATTCTATCTGGGACGGTTTAAGGAGGGTCTTGAGGAATGGGAGAAGGCTTATATGCTTGGGTTGAGAAACGCTGTGCTTTGCCGCAATATTGCACATGCTCACGCTCTCTTAACATTTGACTACGATAGAGCTATTAACATGTACTTAGAGGCCATAAGACTTGAACCTGAAAATCATAAACTCTACGTGGAACTGGATGATATTTACTCAAAGACTGGCGACCATACTGAACGTGTTAAATTGCTGGAGAATATACCTCGGAAAGCTAAGCATAGTGCATTACTCGCTAGGCTTGCTTCAGCATACGTTGATACTGGGGAGTATGAGAAGGCTCTAAATATTCTATGTAACACGTTTTTCGAGCCTATGGAGGGTTACTACGGGTTTTGGGAAATTTACGTTGATGCTCTTATGGCTAAAGGATTTACACTTTTCAAGAGCTGTATGTTTGAAGATGCTGCAAAATGCTTCATAGAAGCTATGAGTTATCCTAAAAACCTCGGTGTAGGTGCACCGCATCCAAAATATAGGCGAGATCTAATGCAACTTTACTATGCTGGTTTATCATATGAAAAGCTCGGAGAACTTTCTACTGCGCAGAGGATATGGTCTGCTGCTCTCCAACGGATTTCTGAGAATCCTGAGAATCACGTATTTAAAGCTTTGATTTTACGAAAACTGGGAAGAGTTGAAGAATCCAGGCTTATGCTTAGAAAAGTCGTTGAGGAAGCCAAGTTAGAATTGAATAGACTGTCTAAGGAATTCGGGGATGAAGATAGTTACTTAGCATCTATACATGGAACTGACGTTTCATTTGCAAACTTACATTATGTATTGGGGCTTGGGTACATCGCCCAGGGAATGATAGAGGCTGGAATTGAAGAAGTAGATAAATCGTTAAAATTGACCAAAGTTGTTAGACACGCGCGATGGATTAAAGATGGAACAATTCCAATACCGTCGCTCCTCTAGGATTGTGGATTTCAAGTATTCGTTTAACAATTTTATAATCTCCTAAATATCATTTTAACCGCGTTTAAACTGTAGGTTTATCGGTTTTCCCTCTGATAGAATCTTCTCAGGTATTTTGTTTTTCCACTTTTCAAGAAACTCTAAGTCTTCTCTTAAATTTCTAAGCTCGTCTGGAAGCATTTCGGGAATTTCATCACGTATTGGATAAAATCTATTGCATTTAGAACACCAAATAAGGCCTTCAACTACTTCACCATCTTCTTTCTCTTCAAATATGAAGAGATCAAGAGGATAATGCTTATCGATGGGACATGCTAATATATCCATCAATCTCCTCTTCAACCATTTCACCCCAAATAAACTTTTTCACCTTTATAACTAGATTTAAGTATTGCTTCACATATTTTAAGTGCTTCTACTCCATCATTGGCCGTTAGAATTGGGGCTTCCTCACCCAGAATAGTGTTGATGAAGTGTCTAAGCTCTCTCATTAAGGGTTCTTCCCATTTAACAGTCGGCTGGAGAACCTTTTCAGAATCCTCTATTGAAACTTCTTGAGTTATATAGTCTAATGACACAACAGCTTCACTTCCAGTAATTATCAAAGACCTAATCCTACGGGGTGTGAGCCAATTAGCTTCTATAAATCCTGTAACTCCACTTTTAAAGTGGAGAATGGCTTCAACATAGTCTTCAAACCTATGCCCAAGACTGCCGACTTTAGCATAAACACTTTCAACATCGCCAACGAGGAAACGCATCACATCTAAATCATGTATAGCAGAATCTTTAACAACGCCAACATCTCCTACACGTTCAGGCCACCTTGAAACTCTCCTTGCAGTTATGAGTATAATTCGACCAAGTTCTCCACCGTCTATTAATGTTTTGACTTTCCTCACGGCTGGGTTGAAACGCTCTATATGACCTGGCATGAGTCTAAGTCCTAGACTGCACGCCAAATCTCGAAGTTTCTCAGCATCCTCTAAAGTACTGCATAAAGGCTTTTCTGTTAAACTGTGGATCCCACGGTTTAGAACTTCAGATGTAATATCGAAGTGTGTAGTCGTCGGTGTACATATACTTACAGCATCTGGCTTTTCAACGAGGAGCATTTCCCGGAAATCGGTATATGCTCTGCAACCGTACCTTTTAGCTATACTTTTAGACTTTTCACGGTCTATGTCACATACTGCGACGAGTTCAACATCCTCTATTTCACTATAGACCCTGGCGTGGTTTCTACCCCAGAAGCCTACACCTATAACTGCTACTTTAATCAGTGGAATCAACCCCTATACCTACATATATAAGATTGGCTTTTTCAGCCTCTTCACGGTCGAATATTCTACCAAAGTCTACTATGGCTATAGGTTTACCGTTAAGCCTCCTAAGGTTGTTTAAGCTTATATTCTTAAATTCATCGTGTGGCGTAGCTACGATTACGCAATCAATGTCTCTGACAATCCTTTTAAGACTTGAAGATGTTTTAAATCCCATTCTTTTAATTTCTTCGATCGTAAAATAAGGATCATACACTATCACTTCAGCTCCTTTTTTTAGAAGTTCATTTGCTAATTTAACACTGTAGGAGTTTCTGGCATTTTTAACGTTTGGTTTAAAACTCAATCCAAGTATAAGTATTCTAGAACGTCTAAGAGGCTTTCCAAGTCTTCTTAAAGCTTTCATCACAAGCCCATAATCGTGTTTTAGGAGGGACTCGTTTACTCTTAACGCCATTCTAACCATACGTAAATTGAAATTAACGTTTTCAGCTGAATTCTGCAAGAGTTGAGCATCCTTAGGTAAATGCCCTCCTACACCTATGCTAGGTTTGAGAAGATGACAGAAGGGTTGAGTTGTAGCAGCATTCAAAACATCAATATAGTCTACACCCATCTTTTCACACAGCATTGCAAGCTCATGGCTAACAATTAATGTGATAAAACGGTAAAAGTTTTCAAAAAGTTTCGCAGCCTCAGCTGTTTTAATATCTCTAACTTTAAAAATCCCTCCTTTAACAACGGTCTTCAAAACAGCCTCGCTGGCTTCAAGGCTTCTAGGTCCAACTGCCCCGACTACTCTTGGGTAGCTTACAAGGTCTCTCAATAGCGACCCTTCGGATCCTCTGAGGGGGCTGTATGCGAAGCCGAAATCCTGTTCCGCCTTTAAATTGGATAGTGTCTCGATTCTCTCTTTAACTACTTCTTCGGTTATACCAGGACCAGTTGTACTACTTTGAATTATAAGACTGCCTCTTCTTACGCATGTTCCTAAGTCCTCTGCAACTTTACGGAGGGGGGTATAATCTGGAATACCAGCTTGGTTGACAGATACTGATATAACTACCATAATTACATCGGAATCTCTAACAGCAGATTTAAAATCCGTGGTTGGGTGGAATTTTTCCATTCTGAGTACTTTTTGAAGAAGTTCTTGGAGTCCCGGTTCAGGGTTTGAAATTATACCACGTTTAAGTTTGTCGATGAGTTCTACGCTTGTATCTACTCCATAAACTTCAGCCCCACTATCGGCATAAAGACACGCCAGCGGCAAACCCATAACTCCACAGCCTATTACACTCAGTTTAAGTAATCCTTTAGTAAGCATCCCTGGGATTTCATCAGGGTTTAAATCCATTATATTAGTCATTGGAGACAAACCTCTATATACGCTTCAGTATTTAAAATTCTGGCTGAGAGAATTTAAATTATACCTTCTTAAAATTATCAACCCTTTGATAAAACTTTAATTCATTCTACTAATGTTTAAGTGTCTGATGAGAATTTTACTCGATATTTTAACGCCGAAGCAATGTAGGTTTTTCTCAGTTTTAGGACGAAAACTAGAAGGTAAAGGTTTCGAAGTCTACAAAACAGCTAGAATATTCAGAGAAGTTGTTGAGCTTTTAGAACTATTAGGTGAAGAAGCCCATCTAACGGGCAGATACGGCGGGGCGACGCTTGAAGGGAAACTTGAGGCTAGTTTAGAGCGGATGATAGAACTTAAAAAGGTTTTCCAAAAGATCAAACCTGATTTAGTCATATCATTTTCTTCTCCAGAGGCCTCTAGAGTAGCCTTTGGATTAAACATCCCTCACGTGGCTGTAAGCGATAGCCCCCATTCAACCGCCGTTTCAAAACTTTCCATTCCATTGTCTAGAATATTATTCACACCTTGGATTATACCCAAATCTGCTTGGACAATATATGGCATAGAACGCTCTAAAATCTTTAAATACAGGGCTTTAGACCCGGCTGCATGGCTTAAAGATTTTAGACCAAACTTAGATATTGTTGCGTCACTAGGGCTATCTAAGGAAAAACCAATAGTAGTATTCAGGCTTGAAGAAAGCCAGGCATCGTATATACTCGGCATGGGTGGACTTGTCGAACAAACAGCCTTAAAAGCCATCCAGATGTTTGATATCCAAGCAGTTATAATGCCTAGATATGAGGAGCAAATGCGGAAAATCTTAGAAAAATTCGGTGGGAAATCTTTAGTACTGGAAAAAACTATTGATGCCGTAAATCTATTGTATCACGCTGCGGTTTTCGTAGGGGGTGGTGGAACTATGAACTCTGAAGCTGCCTTGCTAGGTGTTCCAACGATTTCGTGCTATCCGGGTGAAGATACATATGTTGAAAAATACCTTATGAGTAGGGGTCTCCTACGTAAAGTTCATGACTCAGAGGAGGCTTTAAAATTCATACAAACTTTTCTAGAGTCTCGTGTAAGAGCCAATTTTAAAAGAAAAGCGAAAGAGATTTTAGCCTCCATGATAAATCCGGCAGAATTTATAGCGGAGAAAATCACCGAAATATTTTCCCGAGGAACTTCTTTTCAAGTTTAGCTTTTAAGCCACTCGGTTTTCCATAAACTTCTGTCAACCCCCTCCTGATGGATTCTAAGATGTCTTCTATGCAAGTTGAAGGAGTTTCAACGATCGTGTATGCATATCCTATCGTTCTAAGTATATGGGAATCGCTTCCAGCAGTCATAGGTATGTTGAACTTAAGAGATATTTTCATGTTAACTCTAGAGGACAATGGGTAGAAAATGGTGCCTGAATTTAGGACTTCTATAGCGTCTAAACCTAATCGTCTAGCTTTGAGTATAAGCGAAGGTATTAACGTTCTGGGGAAAGGATGCGCTAAAACCGCAACCGCCTCAAATCTCTTCGCCTCTTCTAAAACTACGCATATTGGTTTTAGTCCGGGTTTAAGCCTCCACTGGTCTAACCCTAAAACTAACACATGACCTATTGATGTCTGCGTCTCTAAACCTGGTATGACAAGGATGTTATTAATAAGACCCTTAACTTTTGAAGGCTTTTCATGTTCAGTTAGGGCTAGACCATTTAAGCCTTTAACCCTAGCCTCGACTAAAGCTTCATCGAGTCTAATTAAGGAATCTCCAGAAACGTTAGTATGCACGTGAAGATCAAGTTTTAACTTCATGTTTAATCCTCAACTTTTCAAGTTTCTCTATTTCAGGTATAATATCTTCATCTTTGATCTTCTTGAATAAAGGCCTAGGTTTGGAAACGATATGTCCAGTTTTAAGTCCCTCTTTAAGAGAATTCCATCGTATAGAGTTTAAGTCGTCGGATAGGTTAAGCATACGCCTTATTTCAATTGCCGTAAAAGGCAGGTAGGGTATTAAGAGTATTGAAATTGTATAGACTATTTGAGAAGCCACATAAAGCGTTGATGATGCGGCTTCAATATTACTCCAAGGCTTCTTAGTATTTAAATAACTGTTTCCGATTGATGAAAGCCTCATAATCTCTCTAAGGCCTTTCTTAAACTCAAAACGCTCAATTTCCATCATAACTCTATCGGCAGTCTTATCTATTTCACTAAGTATCTTCTTATCGTACTCATCTAATTTACCTGGCTCCGGGATAACTCCATTTGAAAGTTTATGAATGAGAGTTAAAACCCTATTTACGAAATTCGCAAGATTTGCAATAAGTTCATTGTTTATTTTGGCTTGAAAATCTCTCCATTTAAAATCTGTGTCTCTATGTTCTGGGGCTATTACTACGGCATAATATCTTACCATGTCTGGGTGGAATTTTTCAAGCATTTCATGAAGCCATATCACCCATCCTCTACTTGTGGAAAGTTTTTCACCTTCAAGGTTGACAAATTCACTTACTACAACGTTTTCAGGTAGGACGAAATCTCCATAGGCGATTAAAAGGGCAGGAAAGAGAATTGTGTGAAAGAATAGGTTGTCTTTACCTATGAAACAGTAGATTTCAGTATCTCTCTTCTTCCAGTAGCTGATCCACATCTCAGGCTTATCATGTTCAATAGCCCAATGTTTTGTTGCAGATATATAGCCTATGAGGTTTTCAGCCCAATTGTATATTACTTGACCTTTAGCCTTTGGAAATGGTGCGGGTGGACCCCATTCGTAGTCTCTAGTTATATCTTTATCCTTTAAACCCTCTTTCATAAGCCAAGATAAAGTCTTATTTAACGTAGCTTTTCTCCAATTTGAGCCTTTAAGCTTCACATACTGTAAAACCTTATCCGTAAGTGCCGATAGTTTGAGAAAATAGTGAAGACTTTCTCTTAAAACTGGTTTGGCACCGCAGATGACACATTTAGGTTCTATAAGCTCACAAGCATCATACCATCTCCCACATTTTTCACAGACATCACCATACTGATCTGTGGCTCCACAATATGCACATATACCCTTGACAAATCTATCCGGTAGGAAAATATTACATTCTGGGCAGAAAAGTTGTCTAATTGTTTTTTCATATATGAAACCTTTCGCATAAAGAGTTTTATAGAATTCTTCGACTGTTTCAAAGTGTATAGGTAAAGATGTTCTAGAATATATGTCGAAGCTTATTCCAAGTTTTTCGAAAACAGTTTTCTGAATGACGTAGTTTCTGTCACATAGTTCTTTAGGTGAAACTTTAAGTCGCATTGCTTCAAGGATAACTGATGTCGCGTTTTCATCAGTACCACATATGTATATTGCGTCATCTCCTTTAAGCCTTCTATACCTAACATATATATCTGCGGGTAAATACGCTCCAGCTAAATGTCCAAAGTGTCTCGGGGCGTAAACGTACGGTAAAGCCGCTGTTACTAGAACTCTTTTAGCCATGTTTGTTAATCTAAAAGATGGTGGCCTCCTTAAAAGAGTTACTTTTAAGTGCTCTCATTTTGTGTAGAATATTCCTTAGAAAAGCTGTTCGCTTGTTATTCGTGGAATTTTCCACATAAAGATTAAAGTAGTGGTTAAGCGCTTATCTTTCCTTGGTATTATGGCTTCAGTAGACTACGAAGATATGCTTAAAAGGGCTTTATCATCTTTGCCTAAGAAGCCTCTACAATCCGAAAGATTGAAAATTCCATCAGCCGACGTTATTGTAGTGGGAAATAGGACTATAGTTCGGAATTTTAGAGAAATTGCATCAGTCATAAATAGGGACCCTGAGCATCTGTTAAAATTCCTCTGTAAGGAGGCTGGTTCAGCTGGAACTTTAAAAGACGATATGGCTGAAATACACGGAAAATTCGACAGAGCTACACTAAACAAACTCATAGAAAGATACGTGCAAAATTTTGTATTATGTAAGGTATGTATGAGACCTGACACGCATCTCAAAAAATACGGGCGTTTTCTTTATATAGAGTGTGACGCGTGTGGAGCCTCATCTCCAGTAATAGCGAGGTGAATTATATGTGCAACGTCTATGTTAAAGTTCATAGATTTCAAGGCTATGTTCTTGTAGCTGTATGCGACGAAGAACTCCTCGGGAAAGTTCTAAACGAGAATGACATATGCTTCAACGTTAGCGAAAAATTTTTTAAAGGGTTTAAAATGGCCGTAGAGGAAGCCATTGACCTTATACGAAATGCGGATACTGCTAATCTAATAGGTGCTGTAATTGTAAGCAGAGCTATGAAAGAAAGACTTGTACATCCAGAGGCCATTACGAATATAGCGGGTGTTCCTCATGCTCAAATAGTTAAGCTTTAATCTAGGGGGCTTTTATGAAGAGTTGTTCGAGCGTAATTCTGAAGCCATTTTTCCCGGAGCCAGCGCTTCTGATTCAACATGGAGATTACAAAGTTTTAACTGTAGCTGATCTTCACATAGGTTGGGAAAGTTCCCTATTTGAACATGGAATATATATCCCGTCTCAGACTAAAAGGCTCTTAAAAAAACTAATAGAATTGTTGACGACGACCGAACCCCGAATACTTATACTCTTGGGCGATGTTAAACATTCTATTGCAAAGTTTGAGAAGACTGAGTGGGTGGATGTTCCTGAGTTTTTCAAGACCATTAAAAATTTAGTTGAAAGAGTTGTTGTCGTTCCTGGTAATCATGATGGAGATTTGGAAACATTAATACCAGATGGTATTGAAATAGGAGAGTCTGGTGGATTAGCTCTCTGGGATGAGGTGGGGCTTTTCCATGGTCATTCTTGGCCTAAACTTGAGCTTTTCAAATGTCATACCCTCGTTATGGGCCATATACATCCAGCTGTAGCCTTTAAGGATAGATTTAACAGTAGATTCTTAAAAAGAGTCTGGATTAAAGCTGATATAGAGCCTAAACTTTTGAAACATCACTTAAAAAGAATTAAAACTGGTGATTTTGAAATCCGTTTTAAGAGGTTAATAATAATGCCTAGTTTTAACGATTTCATGAAGGGGAGGGCTGTAAACGAAGACGATTTTGAGGAGACGGCTATTGGAGCTATAAGCCCCATATTAAGAACTGGTTGTATAGACGTGGAAAAATCGGAGGTCTATCTTTTAGACGGTGTATACCTAGGCTCATTTAAGGAAATTAAAGATATCACCCGTATACCATTACTTTAAAAAATGAAGAGTTTATGGTAAATATTGAGACAAGGTTTTTTTACCTATTAAGAGACCTTTGCGGAATCCCTCAGCACCTTCAAAGAACGGGTCCTCGTGCTCTATGCTCAATACATAGTCATATCCTATCTCCATTAGAGTCGATATGAATCGACGCCAGTCTATATCCCCTAAACCCGGAATTCGAAACCTCCACCATCCACTACCTGTATATCCTACGTAGGCAAGTCTACTTTTAATCACCTCAGTGTCTTTACAATGGGTGTGATATACTCTTCCACCGAACTTCTTTAATACTGATATATAGTCTATAAATTGGAAGACGAGGTGTGAAGGGTCGAACTCAAGTCCAAAATACTTGGATTGAACTATTTTAAACATTTCATCCCATATGTCTGGTCTATAAGCGATGTTCGCCATACAATTCTCTATAGCAATCTTAACGTCATGCTTTTCAGCGTATTCTACAAGACTTGGAAAAACCTCGGCGAATGCTTTAATGTTCGTATCTATTCCCCCTGGAATCATACCAACCCAAGTAGCCACTACAGGTATCTCAAGTTTGTTAGCTATTTCTATCATCTTCTTTAAATGCTCATTTCGAGCCTTTCTAGCTTGAATGTTTAAATCTATATGATTGACACACCACGTTAAACAAGATACTATAACGCTTGCCTCTTTCAATGTCTTCTTAACTTCGGCAACATAGTTAGAGTCGTCAATCTTAGCAGGGTCTATAAGAGGACTCCCCGGCTGTGATGAAACCTCGATTGCTCCAAAACCGTTTTCTTCAGCCCATTTAAGGGTTTGAACTAGATTTCCAAGTTGTCCACCCGTCAGGAAACCTACCCTCATAAGTATCACCAACAACGTTTGTTAACTCTCTTCTCTTATTTCAGTCTTTTCAGTTAAACGTTCAGAAGGAAATATGCAATATTCACTTTGTGCGAATGGTTGCCGGTTTAATAGTCCACGTTTGAAGTTTAGCCAACTCTACTAGATTCCAAGCTTTAAACCCTTCGGGGAAGATTATCCAGTTCCAACAGTCTTTAGCGCCTTCAATACTCACGTATTTATTTGGCTCAAAGTTCCCCTTAACCAGCTTAACATCCTCTATTTTCTCTCCACCATGAAGTTTTATGTATAGTTCTGCTTCAGAAGCTAAAAAGTCGACGGGGCTCACTCTTACACCTTCAATTTCGATAAAGTCTGGGATCCTATTGTTTAACTCTATAAAAATCTTAGTATCATAGGAAGCTTTTAGAAATTCTTCCAGCTTAAAATCCTTTAGTAATTCCGTCTCGAAGGACCTATAGGGTCCAAGGGGGTAAGCATTTCTTATTTTACCTGGTAATACTCTACTTACTTTATACTCCGCAAGGCTTGCGGTTATTAACCAAAAAACTTCAGATGCTGAAACATATATATCGCCCAATTTTTTAAACGAAATACTCGTAAGACTAGATGCTAAATAAGCTATTTCATTTTCACTAAAGTCTCTGTTTAATGCGCTGTCTCTAAATAGAGACTGTAGGTCATTAGCTGTGACTACTTCCACAAATGGCTTTGATTTTACATGCTTCACGAACTTATCAAAATCCACATAGCCTGCTTCAACCCAATTTTTAGGCTTTAATTCGGCTGGTTTAAGCATATCCATAGGTGTATTCAATCCTCTTGAAAAGTTCACGGCATCCCAGAATTCTTTAGTTACTAAAGTACATGGATGATTAAATATGCTTATAATGCCCCAACCTTGACCATTTAATATCCTCTGGTAGATTTTATCAAACTCGTAGATGGCTTTCTCTATGAAACCTGGAGTGCCGAGCTCAAAGTTCAAACCTATTATGCCTCCATTAGAGCCAGTTAGATTAAGAATATTCAATATACCACAGTACCAGAATGGTCTTCCATCGAGGTCTATGAAATCTGTAACGTCTAGGTATGTTGAAATCCCAAGGAGTTTTAAAGCTAGATAGACATGAGGAGCCCATGCTCCACCGGGCTGACCATAACATGAAGGTGTCACATTAAAAATGCGTCTAATATCTTCTACGCCTTTCCCCTCCCGTTTTATGAATTCTAAAGCGCCCTCTTCAAAATCCATATATTTAAGGTACTCAGCGACCGTTGGGTGGACTGAATGGTAGTCCGTATGGTAACCTATTTCATGGCATTTAAGAGCCTCTATAACATCAAATCTTTTTCTTTTCTCAAGAACTCTGAGTTTTTCACCTACAAGTTTGAAAACCCCTCTTACATTATTTGCTTTAAGTATCTCTGCAAGCCTTTTAAGGGCATTATCACTCTCAGGTGTAACAAAATCCTCACAGTCAAACCAGAAAATGACAAACACTCTATTTGAATATTCTCCTTCCATCAAGATTAACATATTGATTTATAAGCAAATTATTAAATATTCTCATTTTACCTAGAAGTGGGTGGCCATAATGAATACTACTCTATCCGTCGAAGAGATTAAGGCAAAGATACGAAAAAGCCTGAGTAGAACAATTTGGTACATACTTATTTGTGCTTTACTACTATTGGCTTCGAATCTACTGTTTAAAACGGTAATAGGAAAACTTTCTCCAATACTTCTAGAGTATGAAGTATATGTCACCGTTATAATAGTACTCGGTTTAGGATATCTCATAGTAAATTCCATGTCGAACTTCATCTATTGGACTATAAGAAGAAGACTTGACCACGCCACAGCAACACTATTCAGAACAATCACGCGAATAGTGGGCATAGCAACGTTACTAGCAGTATTAACGTCAGTTTTCAATATAAATCCAGCGGCTGCACTAACCATAGGGTCATTCGCAGGTATGGTAGTTGGTTTTGCAACACAAACAGTCTTAGGACAGGCAGTAGCGGGAATGTTCCTCGTCCTATTGAGGCCTTTTAAACCAGGAGATATAATAACAGTTGCTGGACAGACAGGCGTTGTCAAAGATATAGGAATCATGCATACGATACTAATATCTGAAGATGGTTCAAAGGAGATATTAATACCTAGTAACAGCGTGGTTACAGCAATAATAGTAAAGGTTAGAAAGTCTAAAACCGAGGATGATTTTGGCTAATAGTATCATAGTGTTAAGGAAGACGCATCTAACGGTTAAAAATCCATAGCATTGTAAATCTTCTCTGGAAGACCTGGAGCTTGTTGATCTAAGTAGTACTTACTCTTAATAATCATAGCTTTTAAAAGTTCTCTCATTTCATCCATGCTACGGTAGGTAAATGGGTCTAATTCGTTAAGCCTTTCTTGGGAGATACCCTCAACGTAAACTGGCACGAGAACTTTTCCACCCCAAATGGGATGATGTTTATACTCAACTCCACCTCTAACTGCTTGAAGTAGGAACAACTCTGTCTCCTCAATTGTCGGGGATGTACCTCCGATGGGTTTTGGAATACCGTCAGAATCTCTTATGAGTTTCGTTTGAGGCATTAGATACTCTTTATCTCCGAGCTTCTCCTTAACCCACTCATATTCTGCACCTATCTTACCAGTTGTATTAATCAGATAAACTTCCACTGGCTGTCCTTTACACTTCAATTTCTCTAAAATCTCATAAAACCTAACTATATGCATCGTATTGGATACACCCATGGTAAAGGGTAAGCAGTATCTACTCTCATATATCTCCTTGCCAATAACTGATATAGATTGTGCGGGGTGACCTACCGTTCTTCCATCAGCTAGGACTTTGGCAGCAAAAGCCGTATCTTCTATTCGACACCATGCATAATCAGTCAAATTTCCTGGACTTATAAAAACTGCTACGTTTAAAGGACCACTAGAATCTATATCGCCATTAAAATACCCAGTATCTTCTAAGTAAAATACACTCCTTGCGTTTTTATTAGGTAAGCCACAGTATTGGAATAGTTCTCCCTTAAAACTTGGGTTTCCATTAAAGTCGAATTCCGTATTCTCATGTAAAGCCCTTGGAGAGTTTGCAGCCCTCCATACTGTAAATTGAGTTTCATCAATATCTTCAGTCTTCGTCCAAGAACCCCTTTCAGAACCATAGACACGGTCTTCGAAAATAGCAACAATATCGTCGTTTCTTATCACTTGGTCGAAGACGTATTCAGTTGGATCTACTCCAAACTTCTTTATGAATATTTGCCTATTATGTTCGCCAAAGACGTACATGCTATGTGTAGATTTTCCAGTTCCGCTCAACCCCCAAATACACATTACAACTCTTTTTAGTGCTCCATCCACTTTTCTGACGGTAAACTCTTTCAGTGAAGCATGCTCACCACATCCACCTTTTTTATAAACATGATAGATCCAATGCGAAAGTACTCCTTTTTTCACCTCTCCCTGGTATGAACTACACGTAATGATAGTGTAGTTATGAAGGGGAAAACGGAGCACTCTGAGCATTTGATCGCTACCTGGTACATTTGGATTTCCAAGATAGTGTGGAATTGTTATAACCATAACGTCAGGCTCCTCATTAGAAGGGGCTGGGAAGTTTAACTGAGACCATCTATATGCTATGTCTGGAAACTGAGGGTCACAGTAGAGCCTTGCATGCATTCTGGCTGGTGATTTTTCTGAACCGATGTAGCAATCTACCTGAATTAAGGGTCCCTGTGCTAGAACATGTTCAAGGACTCTCATCATGAGAAACTTATGTTCATTTTTCAATTCTCCGTCGTTCATTATTACTACGCTTCCCGCGGCAGACCTGTGCCAAATGTTTGAAGCCCAACCCCATGAACCATTTTTAAACTGTACACCGTATAGTTTAGCCCTCTCAAAGAGATCGGGTGGATTATTTAAAACGGCTTTAATACCAGCCTTCTCCTTAAGTTCTAGAATTTTCTTAAATGTCTGCTTAAAACCTTCAATTGTAATATCTTCCATTCTGATGAGCATCACAATCCCCTCGTAGCATATTCTTGGAAAACTGTGAAAGTTGAGCTTCGAGCGAACATAGATGGATAGAGAGCACTAAACTTATCCATGGGAATCAATACGTATTCTATGGAATTAGCCAGCAGGATAACCCTGAGTTTGATTCAAACACTAAAAGCAATATTTAAACTTTTTGATATTACTGAGAATAATATTATTCCATGCGTATAAAAAATAAAAAAGTTTCAGCATAGATATATATAATGCTGAGTATTTTTAAATGAAATCCTTGAGATATTTTAAAGATTCTTTAAGGTTTTCAAGCACTCTATCGTCTTCTTCTTCAAAAGGCGGTATATATTCGAGCATAAGGTAGGTTTCCAATGCTCCTGAACTCTCAATAGCTTCAATAACTTTCTTAGGATCTACGATACCAATTTTATTGTACTTTTCCGTGAAGGGCCAATGTCTATCTCCTTTTCCATCAGTCTGTTGCATGTGGATAACAGGTGAGAAGGCGCCTAATTCTCTCAGCCAACTATATGGATCTGCATTTTTTTCAGACACATGGACTGTACATTGATGACCGAGGTCTATTGTAAGTCTAACTAGTGCCCCTCCTTCATCTTTTACCGCTTCGAGTATATGTTTCGCATCTTCTATCGTCGCGGGAGGTTCTCTTAAAACAGGCATAGGCTCCCAAAGCAACATTTTAAGACCCATGGATTTAGCGTAGACTGAAAGATACTTCACAGAATCTATTAGAATTGACTCTATGAATTTTCTACGTTTGGGGTTCTTAAAATCGTTATAACTCTGAGCTGCAATATGTCCGCCAGTTGCATCTACACCCATAAGCGATGTAACCTCTATAGCTTTCCTATACCAGTCTAATGCATCGACGCGCATACCAGCATCTGGATGTGTTAGAAGGTTCATCGAGTATGCCGCTAAACCGGTAAAAGTTGAATGTATTTTAACACCATATTTAGAAGCTGCATCCTTAATTCTACAGATCATGTTCGATAAAGCGTGTTCAGAAGTCCTAGGGTCTAGTAGATCAAATGAAAACTGAACGTATTCGACGTTCATCTGTCTGCATATTTCAATCCATTCTTCTGGAAGAGGCCACCTTTTTACAGCCCAACAATTGTTCCAACCTAAATATACATTTACCATTTCAATCACCCAATATTAAGAGCTAAAGCCTTTAAAAACATCTGTCAACCTGCTAAGTGCTTCAAGATAAGCCCTATAAAGTCTACCATAGACTTCCCTATTTTTCGGGTTCGGTTTAACTACTTCCGATGACTTAACCCATTCACGAACCACGTCATAGTCTTTAAATAAGTTTACCCCTACACCAGCTAAAACAACATCGCCTAAGGGTGCTCCCGGGTTTTCAGCAATATAATCCATGGTTAGACCTGATACGTCAGCTAAAATAGTCCTCCAAAGTTCTGACCTAGCTCCACCGTCAACTAGTATAGCCCTTCTAATAGGCATACCCGCTTCAATTGCCACATCAACACTATATTTAAGACCGTAGGCGACACCCTCTAGAAAAGCTCGGAATATATGAGCTTTAGTGTGATAAAGCGTTAGACCTAGTAGACACCCCCTAATATACTCATTCCAGTATGGCGCCCTATCGCCGATCATCATATGTGGCATGAATATTAGCCCGTCTGACCCTGGTGGTACTTTTATTGCCTCCATATCTAAAAGCGTGTAAGCTGAGAGTTTAAGCTTAGAAGCCGCTTCAACTTCGGTCTGTCCAAGCTGGTCTCTAAACCACCTTATACAGTAGCCAGCTGTAGACACGCCTGCGAAACTGTATAAAAGCTCCCTATCTCTAGCGACATATGGATAATTTATGAGTTTTATCGAAATCCTTGGTTTATGGCTTATGAAGCCACAACACATACTTGTGCCTAACATGAGAGCAAGGTCTCCATCATCTAAAGCCCCTACAGCTAGTGCGCTCACAGGCGCATCTATTCCTCCCGCACATATGGGCGTTCCCGTCTTCAAACCTGTGCGTTCTGAGGCCTCTCTATGAACTTCACCAACTACTTGCTTAGATTCTACAAGCTTCTCTGGGAAGAATCTTCTCTCTATTCCGAGTTCTTCCATAAGCTGTTCAGCAAAACTCCTCTTATTTATATCTAATATTCCACCGTAGTTTCCAGCGCTTGAAAAATCTAAAGCTACCGAACCTGTCAACTTGTATATGCAGTATCCGTTTGGAGTGAGTATTTGATAGATTTTCGACCAGATGTTTGGCTCATTAAACTTTATCCATAACATTTTAGTATAACCGTAGTATGGGTCTATCGTATTACCTGTGACTTTAAATACTCTATCTTCTCCTATATTTGCCCTAATCCATTTACACTCTTCTGTAGCCCTTCTATCAGCCCATATTATACAAGGTCTAAGGGGCTTCATTTCTTTATCGCATGGAATACCGCTCCCACCATATAAACCGCTTATACTCACAGCCGCAACCTCTTTCGGGTCTACTTTGGAGGCTTCTAAGACCTCTTTTATGGTGTCACATAAAGCATTAAACCATACATCAGGCCACTGCTCTGCCCAACCTGGTTTAGGTGTTAAAACCCCATACTCTCTAAAGGATGATGCGAGTATTCTTCCTTCACAATCGGTTAGAATAGTCTTAGTGCCTAGGGTTCCTATGTCTGAACCTATTAGTAGACTCAATCGAACACCTGATTAATATTCTATCAAATAACTTCTAAAATTTTTCTCATATTACGAAAACTTTTCTTACATCTTTTAAACATCATAAGCAATCTCCTCTAGCTCTAGATTTCATTTACACAGCTAAAATTCTAAAGCATCAGTTCAGTTTAGAAACTTAAAATTCAATTAATAAACTTTTCAAATTGAAGGTCTTCTAAGAAGAAGACCGATATGCTTTTCTAAGTCTGCTCACACTATTCTTACCATCTTCTTAAGTGATTGATAACCGCCGATAATCTAAGCACTATCAGTTAAGTTTAACTGTGAATCTCGCAAATATTGTATTAGATGGAGTCAGATGAATCTGAGGAAGTTAAACAATTAGCCGAACTAAAAGTTAAACTGCAGAAGAAGCTTGAAACAATCAAAGAAGAGGCTAAAATTTTAGAGTCTCTAATATCTATCGTGGATTCACTTCTAGTATCTAAAAGCTTTAGGAGGATTGAGGTACCTCAACCGCAACAGGTTCAACCCGCCCAAGTAGAAGCGAGCCCAACTCCAAAAGCACCTGAAGAATTGGCTCAAGAAACAATTCTCTTGGAAGCATCAGACGGGACTCTCCTAGCCAAAATGTACGTCGCAGATAGAGATGCCCAAGTGGTTGTTGAACCTGGTTTAAACCTATACGTGTCGACTCCACCATTCCAATCTTTCCTAGTAAGCAGAGTACTCGACTCTATGAAAACTAAGGACTTAGAACTTGTTAGAGAAGGGAAGTTAAACCCTGATAGAGTTTTCGACTATGAGTTGAAAATAGAGGGAGATGCTATTAAAGAAATTAAGATAAAAAACTATGGAGATAGACGCAGGCTTAGAGAGCTTAGAACATCCATTCGTTGGACGCTTGAAAAAATGTACGAAAAACTGAAAGCTTGATGGAAGTTTTCAGATTTGAACCGCCTTGGATAGTTCGCATGATTAATGGGAGGCTCCCTCAAACCTTACATATATGTTCCGCCTAGTCATAGATTCTATGTTTATCATGAGTACCCCTAGTGCCTCTAGGAGAATAGCGTTCGATAGAGGCCCACAATCTACTGGTTCACCACCCATTTCGTTTATAAGATTTGCAACCTTCTTCTTAGCTTCCATAGAATCCCCACAAAGTAGTATACTGGGCTTTAGCGTATAATCCATGCTGTTAATAACGTGTTGAGATATATTTTTGAACGAAGCTACTAGACTAACGTTCTCAGGTATAATCTTTCGAAGCCTTTCAGTAGCCGACCCTTCCTTTAAACGTATGAGGCTAAAAAATCCATCTTCAGACCGCTTAATTGGGATCGTAACATCTATGAGGATAGAATTTGGTTTAAAGAAATCTCTAATATCTTCTGCAATCTCCACTTGCGCTTTAAAAGGCACGGTTAGAATGACTATTTCAGCTTTAGATACAGCGTCGTAATTTACAGCCCCCTCTACGTGCACCCCCCTAAGCATATTCTCTATGTTTTTAGCAACTTCCTCCGCTTTCCACCGAAATCTTGAACCTATAACAACGTTTTTCCCTATTTTCGCCAACCTTACAGCTATGGAATATCCTATGCCAGCTGTTCCTCCAATAATTGCGATACGTTCCTCCATCTTAATCACCAGATACGTTACAGAGACACGTTCTAAATATGGAAAGCTTTAACCAACTACTTAACATTTTATCCCTCTCTCCTTAAACAGAAGAACGCTTGATCTCCTCAGAATCCATGGATTGTATCAATTGAAAATTTTTAATGCTTCATAGAAAAGTTCAGAAATCAATATTACTATTATGTATTTTAGCTATTTGCTTAGGATCCACCTTCCACTTCCTATTGTAAGTCATATATCCGTTTAATTCACCTTCTATATCATAGAGTTGAGTGTAGCAAAAGCCTGCTAAAAATTCGCATTCATAAATGGCTCTTATGTTCTCCCTATACCTTGTTAGAAATTCATACTCATCTGTAACGGGAGGACCGTAAACCATAATCTCACGGTCTACGATAGGTCTAAATCCTTTAATTCCCCATCCTCCCCATTCGCTTAAAACTATGGGTTGATTATCATATTTAAAGTCTTCAACGGCTATTCTAAACTCTCTAGGTTCTCCCGTTTTCAAAGATTGAACCCGCTTCAAAAGAATCTCTTTAAAGTACTTTCGCCCCCTCCAACCGCTGTAGTCATGAATATCGACTATATCTGTAGGTCCCACATGAATATAACCACTATTATCCACGAGAAGCCTTGTTGGATCTAAACTTTTAATCCTCATGCAGACTTCTTCTACAAACCTACGGTGTTCAATGCTACTTTTTACAGTCTCCCTCTCATTAAATGGGACCCATGCTATTATCGACGGATGGTTGAAGTCTCTGAGTATCACAGATTCTACCTCTCCCCAGAAGCTATCAAGGTTTTTATATTCAAGGCTCATACCCCAATCTGGCATTTCCTCCCAAACTAGAACCCCGAGTTTATCACACCAGTAGAAGTATCTAGGGTCTTCAGGCTTTTGATGCTTCCTAACACCGTTCAATCCAAGTTTTTTAACGGCTTCGACGTCTCTTTTTAAGGCTTCAATATTGGGAGCTGCATATAATCCATCCGGGAAAAAGCCCTGATCCAATGCAAATTTGAGATAGATTGGTTTATTGTTCAACGCTATTTTTCCATTTATAACATTTATCTTCCTTAAGCCAAAGTATCCTCTAACACTATCTAAAACTACGTCGTTCTTCTCGATCATGAGTTCAATTGTGTATAAGTCGGGTTCCTCGATAGACCATAGACATACCTCTTGAAGTTCTAGTGAAATACGCAGGGGATTTTCTTTCACTTCTTGAGTTAGATTGATGAGTTCAGACTCGGCTAGAAGAACCCTCAATTTAAGCTTTAAATTATTAAGCTGTCCGTTTACGTATACATACAGTTGAAATCCATTATGTTCAACATCTGGAAAAATCTGAAACCTATCTATCCAAGCGCTTCCACACGATTCTATCCAAACTGGTTGCCATATCCCAGTAACTCTCATATACGTGCATCCAGAAGGTTTAAGTCTTGGGTCCTGCTTGCCCCTAGCCTGGTCTCCATGGAAATCTTCCACTCTTAAGACAAGAACGTTTTCGTAGTCGACATAGTCTGTTATATCAAAGCTAAAAGGTGAAAATCCTCCCTTATGTTCACCTAAGTATTTCCCATTAAGCCACACAGTGGTTTTATAATCTACAGCTCCAAATTTGAGTAAAACTTTAGCCTGTCTGAAATTTTCGCTGAGTTTAAACGTTTTACAATACCATACAACATTGTGTATTGATTCATCCCCTATCCCACTTAATTTGCTTTGAAACGGATATGGAACTCTTATCTTTACAGGTTCAGGCAATCCATTTAAAAACCATTTTTCATTCAATCCTACGTCGTTATCGTCAAAGCTAAAATCCCATAGTCCCTCAAGGCTCATCCAAAGGCTTCTAATGAAATCTGGTCTAGGTGTATTCACATCATAAACCATAGTTATCACAGTAAAAGTGGCTTCTTCAAACTTAAAGTTTTAAAGCCTCTCTTGTACTACTAAAGTAGAATGCTTATGGAAGTTTCATGGCATGCTTTAACGATCGAAGAAGTTTATGCAAAATTAAACTCGAGTACCCGTGGCCTGAGCTCAGAAGAAGCATCGGCTCGCCTTGCTAAATATGGATTCAACGAACTCATCGAAGTTAAGCCAGTGTCCGCTTTAAAGATACTCGTAAATCAGTTTAAATCGATCTTCGTTTTAATGTTAATTGCGGCAGCTTTAATATCCATTATAATATCTGTACAGCATGGGCTTGAAGAGCTAGCCGACTCCGCTGTCATAATAGCGATAGTTGTAATAAATGCTGTAATAGGTTTCATTCAAGAATATAAATCTGAGAAAACTTTGGAAGCCATGCGAAAGCTTACGGCTCCTAAAGCTAAGGTTTTAAGAGATGGAGAAATTAAGACGTTGGAAGCTAGACTCCTAGTACCAGGAGACATAGTTTTCCTAGAAGAAGGAGATAGAATTCCAGCAGATTGTCGGCTCATAGAAGCACATGAACTTAGAACCGATGAAGCTATTTTAACGGGAGAATCTACACCAGTTGAGAAAACGATTACTCATCTAGCTTTTGATACACCGATACACGATAGAAAAAACATGGCGTTTATGGCGACGCATGTAGTATCCGGTAGAGGAAAGGCTATAGTTGTCGCTACTGGTATGCGTACAGAATTCGGTAGAATAGCTGAACAGGTTCAAATGATAGAGGCTGAAGAGCCCCCTCTTAAAATTAAACTCGACAAATTCGCTAAGAAAATGGCTTACCTTATAATGGCATTGTGTATAGCTATTTTCGGACTTGAAGCATTTAGAGGAGACCCTTTACTCGAAAGCTTTATGGTAGCTGTTGCGTTAGCGGTTTCAGCTGTTCCTGAGGGATTGCCCGCTATAACCACTGTAACGTTAGCCTTAGGTGCGAGAAATATGGCTAAGAAAAATGCCATCGTAAGAAGGTTGGCATCGGTTGAGACGCTCGGCTCAGCTACGTTTATATGCTCTGATAAAACTGGCACACTGACTAAGGGAGAGATGACTGTTAGACAAATATACATCGGGTCGAAGCATATAGAGGTTACTGGGGTTGGCTATGAGCCTAAGGGTACATTCTTGCTGAATGGAGAACAATATGAGCTAGATGACGGTCTTAAGCTAATTTTGACCGCTGGAGCCTTATGTTCAAACGCCGAACTTAAGCAGGTAGAGAATAGATGGACTATATATGGGGATCCAACTGAAGCTGCACTTTTAACTGTAGCCGCTAAAGCCGGGCTATGGAAGACTGACCTTGAATCTAAAATGCCTAGGGTTAGAGAAATCCCCTTCAGTTCGGAGCGTAAACGTATGACAACCGTTCACAAGAATTACGATGGAAGATACATAGTGTTTATGAAAGGGGCGCCTGAAGTTGTTCTACAATTATGTTCTCAAAGATTTTCAGATGGTTTGGTTTTACCTCTAACAGATGAAGTTAAGAGTAAAATTTTAAAGGTTAATGATGAAATGGCTTCATCTGGTCTTCGAGTACTCGCTTTAGCTTACAAATACATTGCAGATCCATACACTACTCAGAATATTGAGCATAATATGATATTTATGGGGCTTGTCGGCATGATCGACCCGCCTAGGGAAGAAGCTATAAATGCGTATAAGCTCTGCGAAAAAGCTGGCATAAAAGTTGCCATGATTACTGGAGACCATAAGCTTACCGCGATATCTGTTGCTAAGGAAATAGGTATGTGGAAGGCAAACAGTATAGCTTTGAGTGGTAGTGATCTCGACAGGATGAGCGATGATGAACTTGAGAGAATCGTTGAAAATGTAACAGTTTACGCTAGAGTTTCTCCCGCACATAAATCTAGAATTGTTAAAGCTTTGAAGAAGAAAGGACACATCGTAGCTATGACAGGTGATGGCGTTAATGATGCACCAGCTTTAAAGCTATCAGACATAGGTATTGCAATGGGTATAACTGGTACAGATGTAACTAAGGAAGCGTCTGACATAATTCTCGCAGACGATAATTTCGCAACAATAGTAGAAGCAATTCGAAGCGGTAGAATAATATACGACAATATAAGGAAGTTCATCCGCTTCTTACTTGCATGTAATTTCGACGAATTATTCGTCATAACGGTAGCCACATTACTTAATCTACCGATACCTCTGACCCCGGCCATGCTACTATGGATAAATCTACTTACAGATGGACCTCCTGCTGTGGCTTTAGGTATTGACCCGCCAGATGAAGATGTCATGGTTAGGAAACCTAGAGACCCGAAAACCGGCATCTTCCACGGTATGCTCCTATTCGTTATAGCTTCGTTCGTTCTTCAAGCAATTGGAACACTGGGCTCTTTTCTGATTTCCTTTCTCATTTGGGGAGAACATTTGAATGAAGCTAGAACCCTAGCTTTCATACAAGCGACGTTTTTTGAGCTTATAGTTATATGGAACTGCCGTTCAGAACGCAACTGTTTCTTAAAAGTTAAACCGTGGTCCAATAAATACTTACTGATATCCGTCCTAGCTTGCATGGTTATAAATGCAATTCTGCCATACATAGAGATTGCCGATATTTTATTCGACCTAGAACCTTTAACTCTTCAAGACTGGGCTCTCACGTTAGGATTTTCATCTCTGGGATTTCTCGTACTTCCAGAAGTTTTTATGAGACAAGTCGATAAGAGTTAATCTAGCTTTTAACACATTTACGCATCTTATTTCTGAAGAAAATCTAATTTTAGATAGGTTTAAAACCTTGATCAATTATCACTTTTACTGTGAGATTTTGGATTGGTCTTATGAACCAGAAGAGAGAATTAAACGTGTTCGTTCAATCGGCATTTGGAAAATCATAGCAGTTTTAACGGTTATACTCTTAGCATCTGCCCTCCTAATAGCGATATGTATAACCAGTTTAAGCCCTGGTGAAGTTGCCGTTACATACGATCCACTCTTTAAAAGCTACAGTGGTCCTTATATTGGCCCTACTATCTTCCTAAGGGCACCATGGCAGGGTTTAATCAAAGACTTTTATACGATTGACTATATCGATATGACTACTGAAAGAATAGCGGACTATCCTCCTATTACAGCTTTAACTAAGGATGGGGTTGAAATAACGATAGAAGAATCGTTCACATACTCCATAGATCCAAACCTCTTTCTAGACTTAGTTAAGAGTTATCCCAGGGTTGATTATGAAGAACAGGTTTTAGTTCCAATAATGCGTCAAATAGTTAGAGATGTTACCTCTACGTATACTATTGAAGAGGTGATCTCCAATAGGGAAGAGCTTGCCGTGAAAATAGAGGAGACGTATAGACGCAGAATAGAAGATGATCCTACGCTTAAAGCTATAAGACTTCACGATGTCATGCTTAGAGGTATAAAGCTTCCAGACCGTATTAAAGAAGCCATAGAAGCCAAAATAGCTGCGTATCAGCAGAAAATAGCTGCAGAGTATGAGCGTGAGAGGATTTTAACCCTTGCAAATGCTACAGCTATGGAAAGGATAATAATGGCTGAGGGGGAAGCCAGAGCAATTATACTTAGGGCTGAAGCCGTTAAAACGGCTCTTGTGAGGATATATAATGCCACCGGAGATATTGAGGTTTTGAGAATATACGCCCTCTTAGAGCAGCTTCAGAGAGTTGAAAGACCGATTCTAATAATCGGCGGTGGAGCTATACCACTTATAACAGTCCCTCAGAGTGATGACAATAGGACTGGAAGTTGAAGAAGATGTTTCTATTACACTTTTTACAAGCTTATAGTATTCCATGCCCCCAGTAGATGGAGAAAACCTGCTATTTTTCCTCCACCAATTCAATTTTTAGACTATACATCTATATTTCAACTTCAACTTATCATCTAGAAAACCGTTACGTATGTCAGTAGTAGGTTGATATCTACAAGGCGAATGATGCTTCCCACGATATTGAAGACATTTAGAAAATTATGAAGGGTTCATAGTGGTGTACCTGTCTAAAGCTTCATTTAGTTGTTATGTTGCTGTGGGAAAACGTAGCCATACTTTTAGTACCTTACCTTTTGTCGGATGTTGGAGTTCAATAACAACCACCGAGTGTAAATATTATAAAACGCTCTTTTCCAACACCTTCTAGCAGTATAATGCGTTTCAGGAAACGAAAGTAAAAATATTAAGTATCACTAGAAGATACTGAGTATCTAATGCTTGTTGTCACAGAAAAAGGCTCAGTGGCGGTTGCAATAAGTAAAGCTATCTCACCGCCCCCTAGGGCTTTTGCGTTAAAAGGGCATATCCTTGATTTAGATTTTCCAGAGGAGTATAATAATTGGAGAGCAGTAAATCCTAAGGAACTGTTTAAAGCTCCAGTTAAATGGGTTGTTCGCGATTTTAAAACGTATAAGAGCCTTAAGGAGCATTTGAAAAGCTTAAACGGTCCGTTGATCCTCGCCACAGATAATGACCATGAGGGGGAGCTCATAGCCTATGAAGTCCTTCAAATAGCTAAGAGTATTCGTAGTCAGGTTAAATACATGCGTATGAGGTTCAATTCAACGGCATTTAATGAGCTTAGAGAAGCTTGGACGAAGCTTGAACCCGACTTAAACTGGGGTTGGGTTTGGAAAGCATACTTCCGCTCAAAATTCGATCTTATAACCGGTGCAACCTATACTAGGCTTCTTACGCTATCAGCACGTAAGAATAAGTATCCCTATAAGCTTTTATCATGGGGGTCTTGTCAGATACCTACACTCTGGTTTATATACAAACGTGAAATGGAAATTAGAAACTTTAAACCTGAAACATACTATGAATTGAAAGCAATCTTAGATGTTAAAGGCGTCAAAGTAGAAGTCTTTTCAAAACCCGTGAAGGATAGATCTCAAGCATTGGCGCTCTACGATAAAGTTAAAGATGTTAAAGAGTCTACCGTTTCTTCTTTTGAATCTGAACTTTTCTCAGAGCATAGACCACTGCCTACCGATACTGATGTTATGCTCCAGGAACTTACTAGAATACTTGGAATCAGCAGTGCTAAAATAATGGCTCTCGCAGAAGAATTGTATGCAGACGGCTTTATAAGCTATCCTAGGACTCAGACAAACATGTGGATTAGAATGGATCATAGATACGTCCTAGATATGCTTTCAAACACCTCCCTTGGTGAATATGTTAGAGGCGGGATTTTCCAGCCTAAGGATGGCAGGAAAAACGATAATGCTCACCCTCCAATATATCCGATAAAACCCTATCCATATAATGATATCAAAGGCAAAATATGGTCGTATATAGCTAGGAGATACATTGCCAATGTAGCTTCTAAAGATGCGATGTTGAAACGTTGGAGGTTAGACGTACTTCTGAAAGAAGTAGCTATGAATACTGCGGGCAAGTACATAATCGACAGTGGTTTCTACGAGGTCTTTCCCTTCTTTAAACCCAAAGACCTCAGTCGAATTCCTGAAGTTAAACCTGGAGAGGTTCTACCAGTGTTAAAGGTTGAGCTTTTGGAGAAGAAGACCAAACCCCCACCTAGGTTGACTGAATCCGAACTTCTAAAGTTAATGGAGAAAAACGGAATTGGTACTGATGCAACAAGACACGAATATCCTTCAAAAATAATAAGTCGTGGATATGCAGATAAGAAGAGTAAAACTTTCGTCATTACACAATTGGGTGAGAGATTAATCCGACTGTTGGAAAATGTAAATGCGCAGTTAGTGACGCCCGACACTAGACGTTTTGTTGAACAGATTATGGGTGAAGTTGAGCTTGGAAAAAGAACAGTAGATGAAGCTTTAAACTATGCTTTAAGTATTTACAGCAGCCTATATGAAAAGTTGGAGGCTTACATAGAGAGTACAAAGCTAATACTCTGATATAAACGGTGAATTGTAACCAAGTAAATTTGGACAATGGACTTACCCAATAGTTTCCCAGAAATGCTTACACTCCCAAGAAATATTACAATTCTCAATACGCGAGCTAGGTTGAGCACCTCCTACGGTCACGGAATTTCATACTTACCTTGTATCCCCTTAATGGTGCGTTGTTCAATCCTCCGGAAAATGCCTCCAAAAGCCTTGGCCAGTCTCTTCGCCTCCTCAGGATATTCATCTATTAGATTTCTACTCTCTCTAGGATCATCTTTAATATTGTATAACTCATCTGGTTGCCCCTCAGGTCTTTGAATTAAAGACCACTCTTCATCCCTTATACATCTGTCTACACCCTCATAGTATCCAGATATTGCATAATGTCTATGGTCGTTTAATTCGCCCATTAAAACAGGTAGAAAACTTCTTCCGTGCATGGGGAACATATCCCATTTAAAGTCTAGTAAGTCTAAAAGTGTTGGTAATAAGTCTGGGAATTGAATTATGGCATTCGTCCTTTTAGCTTTTTCACCACCCGGTAGTCTGATCATAAATGGAATCTTAAGAAGCTCGTTATATAATCTATCTACACCTTTGAGAAATTTCCCATGATCTGCAAGTGGATGCCCATGATCGGCTGTAAGAACGATAACTGAATCGTCATAGTATCCTAAATCCTCGAGCTCTTTAAAGAGATACCCAAGCCAATAGTCTACAAATGTTACTTCCCCTGCGTATAGACCTCTTATGTAACGTATCTCCTCGGATGTTGCCCATTCAGAAGCATAGCCTCCCATTGGCAGTATGAGTCTAGCCCCCTTATAGTCGGGGTCGGTGTAAGTGTCAAATCTTGGAGGCGGGTCCCAAGGCTCATGTGGGTCGAAGCAGTCTATCCAAAGGAAAATCTTGTTATATCTAGCGGCTCTAGCCCTCCTAAGCCATTTTAAAGACTCCATAACAACTTTAGCGGGAAACCAATCTTCTTCTCTTGAAAAGTCTTCGGTATTAGCTAGAAACCTTGCCACTAGATTCTTCCATTTATCTGTGTAATTTTTGTTTACGTAATCTTCCACCCTCTTCTTGAGGGGTGGTGGAGGAATGTAGGAATCGTATTCTTGACCTCTAATCCAGATGAAGCTGTGAAAGCTCTTATGGAAATTCATACCTGGTCTAGCAAGGTGATACGTATCTGAAATCAAACCGCATACATATCCCTCTCTAGTTAAAATATCGGCTAGTGTTATATCTTCACTTTCCATTGGACTCCAAGGTCTGTAAGGCAACGTATAATGCCCAGTCATAAGCTCCGTTCTCACAGGTATTGTCGGTAAACCACATGGATAAGCGTTTTCAAAAACCACACATTCATCTGCAAACTTATCTATATGGGGCGTCTTACAGGCTGGAACTTTTTCGAAAACAGGTCTCCCCCTATTGTAGAAGCTCACATGATCTTGCCTTAAACTATCTACAACTATTACTATGATATTCAACTGAACACACTCCTTTAAACTGTTTAACAGCTTCAGCGTTTAATCTTTAAAAGAATTACCACGTGGATGGTAGGAGTCAAATACATGACAGCTTCCAATGTAGCAATACTCTTCAGAAAGAGGTAGATTAAGGCTTTAGAATATGAATTATACAGTTTTAAGACTCAAGGTCTTATATTTTTCAAAGAGGTTTTTAACGCCTCTATCTTGAACCACTACAACATCTTCCAACCTTATTCCGAAATTATCTTTGTAAACTCCAGGTTCAACAGTATGAGTAGTGTTTCTTCTAATGATATCTCTTGACGCTGGATGTAGAGCTGGTGGTTCATGTATCCTCAAACCAATTCCATGGCCTAACCTATGTGGGAAAAATTTAGAAAACCCCCTCCTAGCTATAAGGCTTCTAGCAACTCCATCAACACTAGAAGCTTCTAC
This sequence comes from Bathyarchaeia archaeon, assembly GCA_038870975.1. Lineage (GTDB taxonomy): Archaea > Thermoproteota > CALKCG01 > B24 > B24 > DTBU01. The sequence continues at coordinate 419,107 of JAVZJD010000001.1, forward strand.
TCCATCGTATTCAAACTTGTAGACTTCCTCTTGCGCTTCTAATAACGTATAGTAGATGGTCTCCTGCTCGCTTGAAGGTCTACCTAGAACCCACGTTCTAGTGACGTCTATCCAATATCCATCGGCACACACGTTAAGTTCTAAAAGTATGACATCACCTCTTCTAATTCTTCTGTCGGTTGAAATATTAAACGGATACCACGCTTTCGAAGTATTTTCGCCAGACATTACAAATGCAAAACCTCTAGCTCTTCTAACCTTGTTTTCAAATCCAACTCCTTCGCTATACACTGTTGCTTCAACAATTGAGGCGAGTGTGCTCTCCTTAATCCCCTCCGAAATACTTTTAAGGAGTTTTTCAACGGCTAGGGATGCAAGTTTAACTGAAAGTCTCATCTTTTCGATTTCATACTCTGATTTAACAGACCTGAGCTTTGCAATAACTCTAGAGGCATCAACTAACTCCGCTTCGAATACCTTTTGAAGCATTTTAAAGGTCGGAATACTAGCATAGTTCACCTCACCTACAATACTATTAGTGGCAACTGTTTCAAAGTTAAGCTCACAACCAATTTTAACATATCTACGATGTTTAAGCTCTTCCAAAATTTTAGAGATGATCTTATATGGATTCCAAACTTCATTTAAACCCTCAACCTCGTATGTTCTTATATCCTTAATCCATCCATCTTTAGCATACTCAAACTCGGAAACTGGAACTATTAAAACTGGCTCCCCCTCCAATGGTAGAACCACTAAAGACCATCCTGTAATAGGCCAATAGCCCGACAAATATAGAACATTTTCAGGGTTTCTACATATAAGAAGCTCCAGCCCCTCCTTCTCCATGGCTTGTTTAATATTAGTCAATCTAGTTAAATCCATGTTCTAATTTAAAATTCGCTGCACCCTTATATATTGTTTTTAAAATTTTAACAAGCCTATAGTTCAGCTACCCTAGTTGCAACGACTACATTAGATAAAAAGTTGAGGAGACTTAGTATCCTTTTGCTTCGCCAGCAATCTTCCTTCCAAATTTACTTAGAAGTTCACTGAACCCAGACATTAGAATCTTCATATCGCTCATTAAAGCTACAAATCTGAAACCATCTTTTATCATTCTCTCAGCCATTTCAATGCTGAATGTATGAATACCTGGGACTACGTCATACTTTTCACAAGCCTCTTTAACCTTCCTCAGAGCATCCTTAAACTTTGGATGATCATATCCAGTAGGTATGCCTAGGTTTACGGAAAGATCCATGGGGCCTACATAAGCTACATCTATTCCATCAACTGAAAGTATCTCTTCCAAGTTTTCAAGAGATTTCGCTGTTTCAATCTGAACTATAACTACAAGTTCTTCCACCTCAAATTTCTCATAATACTCTATAAAATCCCGTCTGCCGAATCTAATACATCTTCTAGGTCCAACCCCTCTAATCCCCCTAGGAGGGTATCTAGAGGCTACTACAGCCGCCTCGGCTTCAGCTCTACTATTAACCCACGGTATTAAAACACCCTGCATACCGACGTCTAAAACCCGTTTAACCATGACAAGGTCATTCCATGGAACTCTTGCAAGTGGAGCGATATTAACCCCTCTTAGAGGCATTGCAAGGAGTTCAAGGTCTCTAACATCTATGGGTGCATGTTCCATGTCGAAGACAAACCAATCGAAAGGCAGTTCAGATAGAGCATCTACAACATCTGGATGATTTATAGTGATCCATGTTCCAAGTGCTACATTCCCGTCTTTAAGAAGTTTTTTTAAACCACTCATAACAGGCACCAACGGGAGTAATACGTTATAGTATGATTTAAGTTAAACTATTTCCCAGAGAGACTTTAGCCTTTTAAATACCTTTACGTTAACCATAAGTGGTGGTCTTTCTGAAGACTCTCCTATATAAGGAAGACTGGGAAAGAGTTTCTGAAACCTATGAAGCTTGGTGGGAAGGTGAGCTGACCAGACCAATCATATTTTTGACACATGTATCGCCTAATGTAGACGTTATCGACTACTCTTTAACTTTGAGCTGGGCTTTTATGAGATTTCATCCAGAGAAGGCTCTAGAAGCCCTCTTTGAGTGTTTCTCTAAAACAGTATTCATGTGTGAAGCCTATCCTAACGTTTTTGTAAACATCGGTCCTGGTGCATTATCGGCTTTTCTAGGTGCGGATATAGATTTCAATCTGAAGGCAGGAACATCTTGGTTTAAGGGATCTTTTTCTTTAGACGACCTTCTTAGTGTTGAATTAAACCCTGAGAATAAGTGGTGGCGTTATGTGATCGAATGCACTAGAAAAGCTTCAGCCATGTGTAAGAATAAAGCTATAGTCGCTTTCACAGACATTTTAGACGTAGCTACAAGTTTAGTGCATCTTAGAGGTGGAGCGTCAAAATTGGTTAAAGACGTATTTCTTGAACCCATCAAACTGAAGAAGGTTTTAAATAATCTACATCAAATCTGGTTCTACTGTTTTGAGAAAATCTCAGAAGTAATCGATACGAGTATTTACGGTTTTTCAAATTGGGCCACACTATGGAGCAAGCGGAAATCTTTCATACTTCAATGCGACTTCAGCGTATATCTTTCCCCTAGATTATTCGAAGAATTCATACTTCCCCTTGTAGTTGAAGAGTGTAAATTCTTTGAGAGAAGTTTCTGGCATTTAGATGGCCCTCTCGAAATCCCCCACCTTGACAAACTCTTAAACATAAGTGAACTTAACGGTATACAGTGGATCCCTGGGGCTGGAAATCCAGATCCAGGTGATAGCTGTTGGATTCCACTGTATAGGAAAATACAGAGTGCTGGGAAGCTCCTCCAACTTCCTGGGATTCCCATATCTAAAGTAATTCCAGTTTTAGATCAAATATCACCTAAAGGCGTTTTCATTCAAACTTCAACCTTAAATCTTGAGAACGCTGAAGCTTTCTGCAGAAAAATGTCTGAGAAATACGGTGTTCAACTTAAGTGACGATGACATCATACTTTCAAACTTCTAAAGATTTCATACCTTTATCTATGAATAGCCCTTAAAGTATGTCGTGATTAAACTACCAGGCTAAGCCAATTTAACGTCTTGTTTATAACCTCCAGCGTATGTTCTCTCTTGGAAAACGTATGATCTCCACCTTTAACTATGTAGAGCTCATTTTTATCGTTTAAACCTCTAATAATCTCATATCCCTTTTCAGCTTCTTCTAAAGGTACGAGAAGATCCCGATCTCCATGTATGATCAACACCGGGATTTTAATCTTACCCATAACTTCGAAGGGGACCACATAGTCAACTGTATCAAAGAAACTTTTCCTTAAATACCAGCCATCTGAAACTTCAATTGCTTCACCAGCATTAAGCCTCTCCAATGCATCCTTACTCATATGGCTGAGGAGCCTATCCCGCAGAGGGCCAAGAGCCGCTGAGTACAATATTGCAAATTTTACACGTTCGTCTTTCGACGCCAGTATGGTTGCAACCCTTCCACCCATACTTAAACCTATGACTCCAACCCTTCTTTTATCGACCCTCCTTTGCTTTATTAGAAAAGTTAAAGCAGCTTCTGCATCATCTACTTCGCCAGGCAAAGTCATATCTTCAAACTCACCATCGCTATCACCTGACCCTCTAAAGTCAAACCTGAAAACTGTGAAACCTGATTTGCAAAGTTTTCTCGCTACTTGGACAAAAAGTCTATGAGCCTCCGTTTTGTTTCCAGTAAAACCGTGGAACATGACTACTCCCGGGGTTTTTTCCTCTGGTTTCAAATCATCAGGTAAATGGAGTATTCCAACTAATTCTTGGTTTTGGTTTTTAAAAACCACAGGTTTAATCATTTTTAATAACCTCCAACGTATAGACTCAAGGTTATAGGTAATAAGCTTTAGTCTTCTGTACGTGTTTCATGGTTAATGTAGCTCCATACAATGACATTCTAAATAGCATCGATTTAAAGATAAGTATAGACGAAGTAGCATAAGGTATTACTTAGAGGTATGGATGACTGGCAAGAAAGTAAGTGTAAGCCTTCTAGAAGAACTTCTAAAAAGCATAGACGAGTTATCTCGAAAGCTAATGTGGTAAGAAGTGAATTTATAGCTAGAATACTAGAGGGGAACCTGTGAACGTTAACAGTCAGAACTGATCATAAATATCAACGGTACTCTGGAAATTAAGTACAATCGGTTATCTGAGAATAATCAAAAGATAGCTTTAAATAAATGAATTTTCATAAAAATGAGAGGACATTAATCATTTAATTTAAATTTTATCTCTCAGATCAACAAGAAAAACCTTTAAGATATTTTTCTTCGGCTTTAAACATTTCATCAACCATGTTTTTTATCTCATCTATAGTAAGTATTGCACTAGTTAATGGATCTACTAGTACTGCTTGAAATACCAATTCTTTACTCTTCTCTAAGATGGCTTTAGTTGCGAGTTCTTGAACATTTATATTCATTCTATTTAAAGCTGCACACTGCGGAGGTAGCATACCAACGTAGCAAGGATGTACCCCGGTCTTATCCACAACGCAGGGGACTTCGACGCAGCAACCATATGGAAGATTTGTGATCAGTCCAGTATTCCTAACGTTTCCGTAGATTAAACTCGGTATACCTGTTTCCATCGAATGTATTACTGAGGAACAGTATTCTGCACTTCTACGTATAGGTATTTTCTCAGGGCTCTCGATCAGCTTTCTAAACGCTTCATCCTCTTTACCTCTATCTCCCATAGATTGGATACGCCTTAAAGTCCCAACTAATTTAAACTTCTCCATTATATCCTGTCTTTTTCTGAAATAGGGTAGGTACTCGGACAGATGGTGGCTCGACTCACTTGGATAGTAGCCTATAGCTTTGAAAACTTCTATCCTCACGAGGTCTCTTCCAGCAGGACCTTTGTAGAACTCAGGGTCTTCAATCCTCTTCCTTAAAATGGGATAGGCGTCTTCTTCATGCCATTTAAACTCTAAAAACCAGGACATGTGATTTATCCCGGCTGAGAGATATGATATTTCCGTTGGAGGAACATTTATGTAGTTTGCGAGGGTATGCGCAGTACTTTGAACACTATGGCATAATCCAATCACGTTTACTTTAGTGCCTTCATACACGCTCCAACATACTATAGCCATGGGATTTGTATAGTTCATTAGAAGAGCATCAGGACATAATTCCTCCATATCATAGCATATGTCTAGTATAGCTGAAGCATTTTTCAAACCGTAGAATACACCTCCAGGTCCAACGGTATCCCCTACAGCCTGATCTACTCCATATTTTAGAGGTATCTCTAGGTCAAGCTTAGTAGCTTCAAGACCGCCTGCTCTAATAGATGTTACAACATAATCTGCTCCTTCTAAAGCTTCTCTACGATTAGCCGTAGCCTCTATCTTAGTTTTAAAACCCCACTGATCTACGAGTTTCCTTGCGAAAGCTTCAGTGAGACTTAGCCTATCTTTATCTATATCTACAAGGCTAATTGTGCAATCTCTAAGCTCAGGGTAGGATAGTATATCTGTTATGAGATTTTGACCGAACACGTGGCTCCCAGCACCTATGAGAACGACTTTAAACGTCATGTCAACCCCATTAGATATGTGAAGGGCTTTAGATATAAATACTTGGACTGTAATTGTATCGGTCTGGAGGTGTTGATTGATTGGAGAGTACAATATGGCGGGTTTTGAATGAGATCCCGGACTTCAAAGAGTTTATGACTGTTGATGAACTTAACATGAGCACCAGAGAACTAGCGTTTAAATATCCAGATAGAGTTTCCATGTTTGAGATAGGCGAGGCGAGGAATGGAGAACCGATCAATTGTCTTAGAATAGGGTCTGGGAAGTTGACGGCTCTGCTCTTCGCTTTTCCACATCCCAATGAGCCAATTGGAAGTATGACGTTGGAGTATCTTTCTTGGAAGTTGTGTATGGATGATGCTTTTAGAAGTATGATGAATACGACGTGGTATATTGTAAAGTGCGCAGACCCTTTTGGAGCTAGATTAAACGAGGGTTGGTTCAAAGGAGACTGGTCTCCAAGAAAGTATGCTTTAAACTACTATAGGCCTCCTGGATATAAACAGATTGAATGGACTTTTCCAATAGAATATAAAACATTGAAGTTTAATAAGCCTACTCCTGAGACCCGTGCTTTAATGAATTTAATCGAAGAGATTAAGCCTGACTATGTGAGTTCTCTTCATAACGCTGGTTTCTGCGGAGCTTATTTCTATCTTTCAGATCCAATTCCAAATGTATACGATAAACTCCATATGGTTGCATCTAAGTTTAATATCCCGCTTCATCTAGGTGAGCCTGAAGTACCTTATGCCAGTAAGTTTGCCGACGCTATCTTCAAAATGCCGACAGTAGTTGAGGAATATGAGTATTTAGCTACACATCTTAAGAAAGACCCATCTGAAGTGATAAGAAACGGTGCTAGTAGCGATGAGTACGTGAAGAGAGTTAACAAAGATGCTTTAACACTGGTATGCGAGGTCCCCTACATATATGATGAGAGGATCGCTAATACTACACCAGTTGGTGTAAAACGTAGAGATGTCATACTTTTAGAAGCTGAAAAAACCAGACGGCAACTTGTAGAGCTTAAAAAGAGACTAGGAATTATCGAGCATTACGTTAATGAATCTTCTCCATTCTACGAGGCTTTATCGGAGTTTATAAGGATAGGACTTGAATCTGTAAAGGCTAGGAAGAACTGGGCGAAGAGAGACCCATCTACTGCTCGTCAGGCTACGGTTTCAGAGCTATTCGATAATATGGTTGCTAGGGTCTATTTCTATGGAATTCTTAGGCTCGGATTATTCTATAGATTAACATGCGAAAAACCTGAGGAGCCCGCACTCAAGAAGCATACCGAGTGGAGCCTTAAAAAGATAGAGTATATGTGTAAAGAGTTTATGAATCTATCGAATTACTCAGTGATACCCATTAGAAACTTAGTAGGTGTTCAATTAGGGTCAATACTCTATACATTAACAGCTAAATTATCATCTCTCAATTGACTTCAATCTTCAATTTTAAATGCATCTTCTGCACCTAGTACATCATATACTTTGATTGTAAAATCGAAAAGCTTTCTCGCATTGTCAGCGTTTAATATGACGCCAGAACTATCAACTGGTCTTTTAATCCGCATCTTCCTAGGCGCTACGAGGGCGGCAACTTCAGGTATATCAGCGTAGAGTAGTATCCATGGTGGATATAGGCTTGGAGGCTGAGCTAGAGACTTCTCTATTCTATATGATGCTAAAAGCCTTTCGACTTCTAGTTCATCTATTCTACTGTCTAAAGCCGTTGCAAATAACGCTATTAACCCGGCGTCTGAGAAGCCATGGACTACAAGCTTCTTACGTAGGAACCCCCTAAATGCTAAATAATCTACAGTCCTTAAGACGTCGAACACCCTCATCCCAAGTATGTGTCTTCCTAAGACTAGACTATTCTTGGCTGCCACACTTTCATCGTAATCGGTTTCCCCAACACCTCTGTAGTCGATTAAAACGGCAAGTCCCTTGTTTTCAACGACTTCTCTAACTCTTATATCGGCGAATATCGAGGATTTACCTGAAGGTGTCAAGAAGATATGTGCTTCTTCAAACTCCCCCCTTCTTAAGAGGATAGTGGGGATCACTATATCCCATTCGCTTCTAAAGCTTGCATATTCCACTTCTATACCATCTATATATTCAACTCTATAGGTCCTAGCGTCTAAATCCGCCCTCCTTGGAAAACCTCCAAAGACATCATCAGTTATGTGTTTCTTAAGCTCCTCTCTACGCTTGAGATATTCCTCTGGATTTAACTTTGCAAACCTGTTTAAAGAATCATACTTCGCATTATAAATTGAAAAGATTGTTTCAGCTTTCTCTGGGATAATATTACAAAAGCATTTAAGCACGTTTGAATCAGGCGGCTCAACCACTATGACAGGTTCATGATAGTCTCTTTCAACTCCCATAAGCCACCTATCAAACCAGCGATATACAATTTCTCTCATATCCTTATTATATCCGTGTGGTGCATAACTCTCATACATCGCTATTTTATCTTCACAACCCATAAGACCGTATATGCTTTTTACGCGTGAGAAGGCTTTTCTCGCCGATGTTATTGGGAAAGTATCATCCAATACGCCGCTAACGATCAGTAGTGGACGTGGAGCTATACATGCCAATATATCGGGTATATTAGCAAATTTAAGCATACCAGGAATGCACTCGCAGAAGCATCTACCGGATGCAACTTGGTCTTCAAAAACCTCAGCTGAACATACTGGAGCTGCGACTTTAACTCTTTCATCTAACGCAGCTAGATACATTGTTTGATTTCCGCCTCCAGAGGCGCCAGTTACACCTATGCGTTCTGGATCAACCTCCCTTCTAGATTGGAGATAGTCTATGGCACACATATTGTCGAAGACTTCAATGGCCTGTAGGGTTAAACCTACAGTGGGGAGTATGTAGCCTTCCCAATGGCCTTGATACCTTCTTTCACCATAACCTACTTTATCAATAGCCAGAGCTACATAACCTCTTAAGGCGAAGCCTATGCAACTAGCCTGTATAGCATCTTGATGTTTAGCGTGAGGCCAGTGGCCATGTACTCTGAGAACGGCTGGTACTGGTTTTTCAAGCTTTGAAGGTATATATAGGTTGGCTGAAACGTAGAAACCCGGTATCGTCTCAAGAATAATCTTTTCTAAGACGTAGCCTTTCTTCTCAACTCTACCGACTAGATTAGCCTTAACGCTTCTCTCCGGTAGATTATCAACTCCCATAGCTTTCCTTAACATCGTCAAAATTCTGCTCCTCATTTCAAGCCAACTCGAATAATCGCTAGGTTTACACCTACTTCTTTCAAGTTCGTCACAAAGTCTTGCAAAATGTTCTCTAAGCATAGAACCATATCCATTGTAGAAAACGTTTAGATCACCCCATACATCTCTACTCATACTCACGCCCCCTACTTTAACCAATTCTCTTAAAATACTTATATAATACTTGGTTTTTTAAGAGAAATTTGAGGCGAGGGAGATGTCTGAGGGAAGCCAAGAGCGAATGCCATGGGCTCTCGTGATAGTTCTAACGGTTTTACTAGGCTCTATTGGAACGCTTTGGATTTCTACTCTTCCAGGAAGCCTTATCTCGGCATACGACCTTGGGATAGTCGTCTGCGGCATGGAGTTAACATCAGCCCCCTTCATATTGGTGCTGATTACTGGCTTAGGTAGATTCTTTAAAGGGTTTAGAGCGAAAATAAACTCTACTGTTCTAACCTACGTATATACTGTAGCGATAGTAAGTTCTTACTTCATTTCAACCCACTGGCCGTGGAATATACCTATGCGCTTCTGGCTAGATAGATTTATGTATCCTGAAGATTCACAGGCCTTCGTACCATCATTTATGGCTCCCCCGGCTGAAATAACAAGACAATTGACTTTTGGAAAAGTACCATTTCCAATGGTCGAGTGGCTTCCATCACTACTCTACTGGTGGCTTTGTCAAGTGTTATTCGGTTTATTTATGTTATCCATCGCCAATATATTACGTAGGCGATATATAGACATTGAAAAAGTGCCGTTTCCACACGCTATGGCTACCTATGAGTCAATAAGACACGTTTCCACGGATATTAAAGTTCCCGAGAAAATTGTCAAATTTTTCCTGATAGGTTTGATCGTCGGCATTGGTCTTCAACTGCCTATATATTTGCAGGCTGCCTTTCCGTGGTTTCCAGACATATTCTCCTGGCGTGTTAACACATGCCCATCTGGTCAACAGTACGTGGGTTGGGGTGAAACAATACTTGGCTTGGTCTCTTTAACGGCTTGGAATAAACAACCTTTAGCATACGCCATAGCTTACATGATGCCACTATCAGTTTTATTTAACGGCTGGTTCTGGTACGTCGTCCTCCTACTATTAACACAGGTAGCATATACCGCTGGATATTACACGGGTATACAAAACATAGGTGGATGCGGTAGGGCATGGTGTCATCCATCGCCGTTAAACGACCCACCTTTTAAATTCCACGTAATGACTTTTGTTGGGGGAAACCTTGGAATAGCAGTCTTGTATCTCTACCTAAGCAGAGACTATATAGTTGAAACGTTAAGAGCAGCGTTCAGTTCGAGAAGTAGCTCCTTTAAAGGTGTTGAAGCCACTGAGCCAACATCATACAAAACATCGTGGCTGATGCTCCTAGTGTCCTTGATACTCTGCATAGTATTCCTGCTGGTAACGGGGTTGAGTTTGACATCATCTCTAATATTCATGTTTACGATATTCATATTTTGGATCGCTTTTTCCAGAGTTTTCGGTCTAGCTGGACTACATACTAGAAGCGATAGCTACGGTATGATCTTCTGGAAACCCATATGGCCTGTGGTTCCTGAAACTAGGACGAAGGATTTTGTCCTCTCAGTATGCTTAGTGAGGACGATGGGTATTGATACACCATCATACGGATGGGGTGGAACACTTTTCGGAGCCTTCTGTAGTTATAGAGTTGCCAGTTTAACGGGTGTAAGTAGTAAGAATATATTCAAGACGTTGATTGTTACGATAGTATTGCTACCAATCGTGACACTTTCTACAGTGCTAACCATGAGTTATACGGTTGGCCTTAGCAGGTTTACTACGTACAACTGGGGTTACGGTGATGGAATAATTCACCATCTAGCGAGCGAGTGGTATTACAATGAACAGCCTGCCGCCGGGTCGATGTTTGAATATATTCTAGTAGGATTTATAATAGCAGGAGTTCTTTCAGCGCTTCACGCAAGGTTTATATGGTTCCCGTTTGAACCTATTGGATGGATTGTAGGCTGGAGCTATCTATCGATTCTATGGGGATTCTGGCTTCCATTCTTAGTAGCTTGGGTTCTAAAGTTCATAACCCTGAGGATAGGCGGAAGCAAGGGATATGAAGAAGTCGGTCTACCATTCTTCGGTGGAGTTGCCGCTGGATGTATGTTAGCAATATTCATAGGGGGATTGATAAGCATTATAAGGTTTTTCGTGCCATTTTAAATCCCCATATTTTTTATAAGGTAAAAATGCGTTAAATAGATTCGGGATTTTACGCCATGAATATTGGTAAGAGGTTAAGGTTTAGGAGGCTATTCACCCATGGGAGAAGCGTGATAGTTGCAATAGACCACGGATCCTACTGGGGTTATATAACTGGGCTTGAGAATCCGAAACGTGTAGTTGAAAAATTGAGTGAAACCTGTGCTGATGCTATAGCTGCAACACCCTTTACGTTGGAGAGGGTGTGTAGTTCTATGGGAAATCTAGCGGCTGTAGCTAGAATTGATAGTAGCGTTACCGTGTACGATGATATGGAGAACGATATGCCGATTACAACCGTAGAGCATTTAGTAGCTATGGGGGCTGATGCTGCTATGACCATGTGCTATTTCGGAGGAGCAAGGTCATCCGAGCAGCAGAGGAAGCTAGGTATGCTTGCAACGGAATGTGAAAAACTCGGTCTTCCGCTGATAGTTGAAGCTCTTCCAGCTAAATTGATCGATTACCATTTCAGTCGGGAAAAAGCCCGTGGAAAAGCTTTAACAGATTTCATAGCCATCGAAGATCTACTCGTTGTAAGTAGAGTTAGCGCAGAACTTGGAGCGGATGCTATTAAAACATACTACCTGGGATCTGTAGAGGAGTATAAGAAGGTTGTTGAAAATGCTAATGTACCCATATTAGTTCTTGGAGGACCTAAAGTTAAAACCTTTGAAGAATACTTAGGACTTGTTAAAAACGCTATGGATGCTGGAGCTAAGGGAGTTGTAGTCGGTAGAAACGTATGGCAGAGGGAAGATATTAAAAGCACTATGAAGGCTATATGTGCAATAGTGCATGAAGATAAGGATGTTGAATATGCTCGAAGATTTCTAGTGTTGTAATAGTCATCCCACTTCTTTTACATTCTACTCAAAAATCATAGCTAAAGCCCTACATGGACCGCCGTCGGCATCTTTAAAAGCTACTGGTGCATAGATAAAGTAAGCCCTTCGGTGTTTCCTGCCATCAAGGACTAAGTCGAGATTTCTTAGGGACTCTATTAGGATTATACCTGCACCGAGTAGAATACGATGAGTTCTGGCCGGCGACCCCTTAGCTGTGACTGGCCCATGTCCAGGCAACTGTCCATCCCAGCCACCAACGCTTAATGTATCAACCCCAAGGGCTTTTATCTTTTTCTCGACCAAGTACTCAGCAGTTTCTTCGATTACATACGGCCATTCGAAAAGGTACTCTGGGTTAAACCCAAACTTCTTATCCCAGCCAGTGTAGAGCATTAAGACATCTCCAGGCTTAATTTCATTCTCATAGACTTTAAGATCATCAATAGTGATGGCTTCTCTAGGCTTTTTATACGAAAGGTCCACCGTTAAGCCTTCGCCAACGAAATTATCTATTGGCAATTGATCGACAGACTTCCCATCAACGATAAAGTGTAGCGGTACGTCGACGTGCGTACCACTGTGCGTAGTCATCTGTCGAATTATATGCATAGTACTTCCATCGCGTGGAACATTGCTCAACATTTCATACAGGAGATTCGGTTGAGTGGGCCATAAAGGCATACAATTATACAACACTTGGCTTAAATCAACTATTTTAACTGGCCTCATATACACCTCTTAAATAGTCTCAATCAAACCAAATTATACTTTTCCGCGGACAGATGATTTAATAAGCTGAAGACAATAAGAACGGCTGAACTAACGACTGAGACATCCCATCTGGTCTTCCACCTTCATCATTAAAGATGCTCAAATCCATAAGTCCGAATTACGACTATGTTCTAGAGATAAACAATTGGCTTGTAAGAGTTTTAAAAACGCCTACCTTTTCGAGAAGGAATTCATCAAAAAGTATGGGAAGAAGCGCGTCTCCCTAGCGGAGGCCTGGATTGAAGGCCTCAACTACTCGCTACGTTCACTAATACTAAAGGCAGAAGAGCTACTACAGCTCATACGGAATATGAAATCTATGACACAAAGCATTTAGAGGCTTAACATAGCAACTACGTTAGCTTAGTAGAATAAGCGACTCTAATTTTCATGTAAGTCCACTTCTTGATAAAGCCTCAAGTAGATATTTCAAGTTCTCCACAATCATGTCAGGACGCGAATTCTCAAGTTTCTCTCTAGATGCAGCCCCTGTTAAAACGGCGACTGTGAATACACCAGCAGCTTTACCAGCTTCAACGTCGTAGATAGTATCACCTACATATATCGCTTCGAAGGGCTTTACACCTAGCCTTTTAACCGCTTCTTCTATTATATCTGGATGTGGCTTTCCCCTCTTAACATCCTCAGCGCCTATTACAACGTCTACGTAATTGAGTAATCCAGTTAAGTCCAAGACCCTAATTATAAGCTTCCTTGGGTTTGAAGAAGCCACAGCGGTCTTCAAATTCATCGCCTTGAATCCTTTGATGGCATCCGCAACTCCCATGATCGGTTTAACCAAGTTTAAACAACTCTCCATAAATATCTCATCTTTAAGCTCGGCAAATCGAATGAAATCTCCAACTCTATTGTAAGGTAAGAAAGCCTTAGCCATATCGTAACTCGACTTGCCGAATTCGGATCTTATTTTGTCTTCTGAGATATACACGCCTAATATCTCAGCCGCTTTAGACCAAGCTTTTAAATGTGCCTCTGAAGAATCTACGAGCGTGCCATCCATATCTAACACTACAGCCTTAAACTTCAAGGTCGACATCCAAATCATATAGACAGTATAAATGCTGATATAAAAATCCATTGGAATCAATAATTTAAAAATACTTATGTGTAAATGTGAGATAAAACTGAAGTGAACTTAGACTTTAACATCACTTAGATGTATAATTTACTATAGACCTGAGATTGAAGTCAGAAGGATATTGATTTAAACCATGAGAGATGGATAAGGCTTAGAGATAATTGTAATCGATGTAGCGTAGATTTTAGGGGGTAAATCTTTCTCAGAGAAAAAAGATTATATAGGCGTCTTCTGGATGAAACTTTTCGATTTAGCTTTGATTCCAAAAAGATTCTTTGTGACGACTGGCAGAGGTTTAAGCAGAGTCTCGAAGCTTAATGCTTTCGATAGGGCTTTAATAGATGCAGGTATTGGGAATTGTAACCTAGTGCCTGTAAGCTCTATCCTACCAAGTGGAGCCGAAGAATGTGAATTATGTGACATCCCAGCTGGTTCTATAGTTTTCGTCGTTATGGCTAGAATGGACGGATCAGAGGGTGAAACACTAGGTGCTGGCATAGCGTGGGCTTGGGAGGAAAACGGTAAGTTTGGCGTGGTTGTTGAAGCACACGACAACATGGACCATGAGAAGCTTAAAATGACTTTAAACGATAGGCTTAATGAAATGGCTATTATGAGGAGTATTAAGCTTAAAAACATTAAGTATAGGGTTGAAAGTCTAAGCGTCCCCAAGGGTTTTTACGGCTCGGTTATAGCAGCTTTAGTTTTCCTTCCACAGAATATGGAATATTAGACCTGGAAGCAGGAGTAAAACCTATTTTACCCCTGTTATTTTGAAGGTTTAACGTTAAATGAGTTTTATGTTTAAATGGAGAGTCTTAGCGTTTATACTTATAGCGGTATTGATTGTAGTTTTAATGATGATCGTCATGCTTCTAAGAGACCCATTTATACTGCATCCTGAGCTTAGAAACGTTAAAAAGCCTACGTTAAAGCTGGATGAGCTCCCAAAGTACGTATTGGCATTTTATTATCCATGGTATGGCACTCCTGAAGGGCCTACAGGTTTTTGGAGGCATTGGGATGAGGGGGGACATAATCCCGACGTATTTATCGATTGTAGGAGAGATTTAGGTACGACAGATTACCCTGTTAATGGGCCTTACGATTCTAAAGACGAAGATGTTATAGCTTGGCATTTCAAACTTGCTGAAGAAGCATGTATAGATGGCTTCATAGTTAGCTGGTGGGGTTTTGAAACGTTTGAAGATGAGGTTTTCCGTTTGATGTTGAAAGTTGCTGAAGAAGTAAACACTTCTATAAAGCTATCCGTGTACTATGAAGTTATCCACGGAGGAAGAGATGAAGCCGTTAAAGATATTGAGCGGATTCTTAGAGACTACGGAGGTCAAAAGGCTTTCCTTAAAGTACAAGGGTATCCAGTCATCTTCATATATTCGAGAGCCCTACATCAGCTTGACTATAGGGATTGGGATTACGTGATCAGGAAGATACGCTACGATGGTTTTAAAGTCCTACTAATAGCCGACGGCTTTGACGAACGCGTAGCTGAGATATTCGACGGGTTGCACACTTATAACCCGGTTGGAATACTGCATGAGGGCAGAGACTTGAAGGGCGTCTACGCTAACGTTAAGAGAATAGCTGAAGATCATGGTGTCATATTCTCAGCTACAGTACTACCCGGTTATGATGATACACATATAAGAGAGCCTGGACTCACCTATCCTCGGAAAAATGGAGATACCTACAGAGAAGCTTGGAAGGCCGCTTATGAGTCTCGTGCAGACTGGGTGTTGATATGTTCGTGGAACGAGTGGCATGAGGGTAGTGAAATAGAGCCTAGCTTAGAGTATGGAAGCTTATACTTGAAAATTACGGCTGAAAATGCGGAGAGGTTTAAAGGCTCCTGAAGCTAGCTTATGTATGTTATGCTCTCTCCCTTCATCCTCTCTATCGTCTTCTCAAGACTCTTCATCTCAGCTTCCACTTCTGAAATAACTTCACCTATTTCTTTAAGAATATCCCTCTTAAGACCTTCCAATGGTATTTCCACGTTGAGAAGCCTACTTAAAACTTTAAGAACTTCACCAGTAGATTTGGTATCTACCACATATCCAGACGTCTCTCCGAGGAGACATATACCTTTTAAATCGTAGAATTCAGCTAAACCGACGATTATCCCGGCTAATCCAACTATCGGATTCCCCCATCCACCTACTTTAGCGCCTACGGTTTTAAGCTGTTCAAGTATTTCACGGTCTGTTGAAGCACCTATAACCATGGGAGTCGGGTTTTTAGAGAAACTCTGATAGCCTCCTAAGGCTATGACTACGTCAACACCCTTCTCTTTAACGTAGTTTAAAAGCTCGGAGACTATCACATAACCGCCTTCGACACTCTGAGGCTGAGCATCACCAGTTAAAAGTATAAGGTCTCTACCTTTTTCATCCGGGTTGTCCCAGTAGTATATTTCAAGTCTTAGAAGTCTAACAATACCATTCTCATCAGACAGAACATGGTATGGGAAGTATGGTGAATATACTTCTGCGATTTTCTCAGCCCTCAAAACGTTAACCATGTGCATAACAGCTAGTTTGCCTATATAACCTAAACCTGGAAAACCAGCTATAAGCACTGGTTTTCTAGGCTTTATTTGTCTAAATTCTCTGATTTCAACGTTTTTCAAGATGATCTCCTAGCCTTTATCCTGTAAACTTCAAACTTATTTTGAAGTGAAAATTTTGCAGGATGGGGGACTCTAACTTCTCCTCCACAGTATGGGCAGGCATCCTGCCTAAGAGTGTAAGAAGAACATTTTACACATTTCCTTAGAAGCCAAACCATTAATGCTCCTCCTTAAATGAAACGGTTCCGCCTC
The DNA here is from genome assembly GCA_038870975.1 of Bathyarchaeia archaeon. GTDB lineage: Archaea > Thermoproteota > CALKCG01 > B24 > B24 > DTBU01. The sequence continues at coordinate 435,785 of JAVZJD010000001.1, forward strand.
TACTTTTCATAGTTTTCTCTATCAACTCAAATGCTTCTCTAAGAGTGCTTTGTGCTTTCTTATAGTTTCCAGCTGAAATTTCAATTGCGTATCTAGGGGCTCCTATAGAATATGCTTCAACTGTAACTTCTTCATTGCTCAACCTCTCAGCTTTCATCAAAGCCTCTTTGATATCTTCTATTCCATCAGGCTTAAGAGTGGTTATTTCAACTGTTCCTCGGATTTTAACCGGTTTTTGTTTGATTTTTTCAGTAGCGACTTCGTAAAAGACTTGAGCTAAATCTTCAGGAATTCCAATAGTTGTCAGAATCTTCGGCCCTCTTGTGGAAAGTCTATGGAAAACCTCGTATAAATCTCCGAAATGCGCCTCAAGTCTTCTACCGTAGTTGGCGTAAAGTTCATCATATGTTTTGCCGATCCTATCCGCTACAAGTTTAAGCATGCTCCTGCCCTTAACCCTTCTCTTCCAATAGTATAGCTCTTCTTCCTTCTCTTTCTCTGAAACCCTCCTAAGGGATAGATCTATCAGATTTTTAGATGGGTTGACTCTAAGCACCCTTAAGACGAGCTTCATGTCTTCCTTTATATGTTCTCTGATGTTTCTAACCCAACTTGAAGATATTTCAGATACGTGTAAAAATCCTTTTTTACCGCCATACTCATCTAGCCTAACATATGCCCCATACTCGGTGATTGTTTCAACTGTGCCTATTACTAGTTCATTTAATCCAGGCCACTCTTCTTCACTCAACCTAGAACCTCCAATATTTCGCAGTTAAACTTACCCTTACCACCTGTGGGTTCAACTAAGACTTCGCCACATATGTGACATTTCACCTGCGTCCCAGGATGACTAAAGACAACTTGCTCATCACCACATGATGGACATTTAACTCTAATGAAGGCGCTTCTAGGCTGTGGAATGAGCTCTTTTTTCCTTTTCAATGAGTCCCTCCCTCCTCTACGTAGAGGGGTATTCTACTGCTTTTAACTTTTCGGTTAAAGCCTTAAAAGCTCCAATATTTCAAATGCTAGTTCCACCGTGGAGGTAGCTATTAGAGCTAACCTCGTGTCGACTGCCAGTTTGAAGCTCAATTCTCCTCCAAATTCGTCGGTTATAACCCCTCCAGCCTCTCTAACAATCAGTACTCCGGCTGAAGCATCTACCGCTCTTAAGACCCCTCTCAAATCTATGAATACGTCGAAGACTCCGGAAGCAACCATACAGAAGTGTAGAGCATTGGAGCCTAAAGACCTTACACTGTATGCTCTCTCTACGACCGGTAAAAGTAGGGATAGGTATTTAAAAGCTCTACCTTTAGCACTAACATCTAGCGATATGATACTCTCACTGAGGCTTTTGACTTTCGAAACCGTTATCCGCCTGTCGTTTAAAAACGCACCTACTCCTCTGGCCGCGTAGTAAATAGCTCCTCTAGAGAAGTCTACAACCCCTCCGACAACTATATCACTTGAACTGTATCCTTCGGCTAAGGCAAGCGATGTTGAGAATATTGGAAAACCCCTTGAGGCATTGGTAGAGCCGTCTATCGGGTCTAGTACGGCTATTATACCACCTCCTCCATGTACTTTCACAACGCCAGCATCTTCAGAGACTAGTGTAAACCCTCCGATCTTCTCCGAAAGCGCATCAACTACTATTTTCTCAGCCAACTTATCTATGAGCAGAGTCCTCCCAGAGACTGGTTTAAAGGCCTCTGGGCTTTCAAGAGCTTTAACTATTCTAGACTTCGATTCCTCTAAAACTTCCTTTAAGACCTTTAAGTAGTCCATTGGACTGCTCATCCTCTACGGCTTTTAAGGATCACTAGTGCACTTGCAAGGTTTCCACCGGATTCTTCTAAGGCCTTCCTAGCCTCTTCAACCGTTACACCCGTTTGAGAAGCTAGAAGCATTACATCGTCTTCGGATATCTCAGGTTTTTCTACAACCTCTTCAGTCTTCTCGACAGCCTTCTCAGAAATTCTCCCAGTTATTTGGAAGACTTTCTGACCTCCAACCTCCATAACCATTACATTGGGTTCTTCAATTAGAAGCTCCTTCTCATCCATATATATGACTACTCTCTCAACACCGTCGAGAGCCTCCATTTTAACACCCATACGGCTCATAAGTCTCCTAGCTTCCCTAGGGCTTATCTTCCTCAACTAGGTCTCCACATAACTTTCACACTTGGACGTTTAAAACCGTTACTAATGACTCCGTCACAATCTCTCCCACTTCTGAAGAAGGTAGGTCTCCTCACGACAGATTAGTGAATTTCTCTGAATTTAAAGAAGCCCAGTAGTAGTCCTATATAGACATGCGTTAAACTCTTAGGGGATACCTTCTGTCTTAGAAAACCCGAGTTGTAAAGAACCCCCTGGTTAAGATTATTAGTATAAATGGTAAAAAGTCATCCAATGATGGATTTAAACTGCTACTTCCTTTGACATTTCTTCTACCTGAGAAATATTTCCCAAAAAGGCATGTAACTTTTTGCGGTAAAATTTCCATTAAGCTAAAATTCCTCTTCTGATTAGGCTCTACCTGTAGTAGTTTTTCAAAGCGTTTAAGGCTTTGATGTATTGCTCATAAAGGTTTATGTAGATTTCCCTGTTTTGGCTTGGGATGTATGTTTCACTTATACGTACTGACGATAGGGCTTCTTCAAAGCTACTGTAGACACCTATTCCTTTAAAGGCTGTTAAAGCGGCTCCGAATACCGTGGCTTCCCTTATGGTGTTTACGTAGATGGGCATAGCCGTTACGTCTGCTCTCAACTGATTCCAAAGTTTGTTCTTGGACCCCCCGCCTACAACTCTGACAGCGTTTATCTGGAAGCTTATAGATTTGATTAGAGCATTTACAGCGAGTTTAAGCTGGTAGCTTAAACCCTCAAGCGCAGCTCGATATACGTGGGCTCTAGAAGTCCCAAGCGTTAAACCGAGCAGTGTACCCTCTGTTTTAAATCTTCTAGTTGGACCAGAGTCTTTAACGAAGCTTGGTATGAATAGTAATCCTCCTGAACCGGGTGGTATGTCAGAGGCTTCTTTAACCAACGCATTGTAATCGCCTTCCGAAAGCTCAGGGTATAGCTTCTCCCTAACCCATTCCAAAACTGCTGAAGCTATCATCAGAAGCTGAGGATTCCAAAGGCCTGGCTCAACGTCAGCCTCGGTTATAACACCCCATTCAAACCCCTCCCTAGAAGGGTTAAAAACACTACTTCTAACCGCCAGGATTTCCCAAGTGCCACTTGACAGTACAGCCTCACCGTGTTTAACACCAGCTCCCAATATTGCGAATTGAGTATCATGGCCGCCTACGACAACAGGAGTACCCTCGGCTAAGCCGGTTTCCTCAGAAGCTTTAGCCGTAACGTAGCCTACTATTTCGCCAGGTTCAAACCAGTCAGGGAAGAACCCCGCGTCTAACTTGGCCAGTTTAAGCATATCAGGAGACCAATCCCTCTTGGCGAGGTCCATAGCCATCATAGTGGAGGCGCTGGTAGGTTCTACGTGGAATACGTTTGTAAGCCTATGCGTTATTAAACCAGGCATCATAAGCCATGTATAGGCTTCATCCAAAGCCTTAGGCTCATTCTCCCTAAGCCAGATGAGCTTCAAAAGCGTATTGAAGGATATTATCTGGTAGCCTGTTATTCTGTATATCTCCCAAGGGTCCATAATCGATGGTAATTGCTCAGCGAGCCGAATAGTCCTGGGGCATTGCCAACATATGGGTGGATAGGTCAATTCACCGTTTCTCTTAACTGGAGCACCATCAGCCCCCCAAGTGGTAACGATCACAGCGTCAACTCTACTGACCTTGGATAATACGCTTCTAAGAACAACACGTATCCTATTCCACAGTTCATCCATATCCCATATGAGCCAACCAGTTCTACCGGGTTGAGGCGAAGGCCTATTCGACACGGTAGATTGAGCTGTAAAAGCACCGTTTGAATCTACAATAACAGCTCTAACATTCGTAGAGCCGCAGTCTATAACTGCCACACGCCTATCAGTCTTCATACAAAGAAGACTACTATCGCTGGAAACTTAAGTTTTCAGATATTATATTCTATATAAAGAGTAAGTATAGGGAGTGATGGATGATTTAAAACCATCTTAAAACTTAAGTTTCAAGAGCGGAGTAGTAAGCTTCGGTGGTTATTCTGAAGGTTGTAGATGCACATGTCCATCCTCCAACTGATGGAAACATTAGAAAGTTTGTAGAAACGTGTGAAAAAGCTGGAATTGTGAAAAGCTTTATATGCGGCCTTCCAGAGGGTTTTGGAAAAATGGGCAATGATGCCGTTGAGAAGGCTTTCAGAGAATACCCAGATTTGATTAAAGGATTTGGATACGTAGACTTGGGGAGAGACAGTATTCAAGTAGTAGACAATTTATACGCTAGAGGGTTCACAGGGCTTAAGTTTATAGGTCCCCCGAAGCCCTACGACGTAGACGAATATTTCCCATACTATGAACGCGCAGAACAATATGGCATGATTACGCTGTTCCACACAGGTATAGTAGCTAGAAGCGAAACCGACAAGATTAGAAGAGTTTCATCTAGAAACATGCGCCCAGTCTACTTGGAGACTATAGCTAGAAGCTTTCCAAAGCTTAAAATAATTGGAGCCCACCTTGGCCACCCATGGTGTGAAGAAGCCACAGTAGTATCGTTTCATAATCCGAACGTCTACTTCGACGTTTCAGGAGGACATACGTTTTACATAGCCTTAACTCTTAGAAGCCGCCTATTCTTTGATATTAAGACTTCTAAGCTCCTCTTTGGTTCAGACTCACAGCCGGAGGAATTTCAAAAATACATACACTTCTGGCTGACTGTACTCCCCCAGCTTGGAGCTACTAGAGAACAAATAGAGGAGATATTCTATAAGAACGCTGAATCTCTCCTTAAGAGATGAGTTTTATGTTGGATTTTAAGGTTGAAATGCCGATGTTGAAGACACCAATATCGCTTATAGTAGACGACCCTGCGCCGTATGTAAACCACTTATACTATCTCAAGAAATTCCTAAATCCCAACTACCCAGAATACTATGAGGAATTTAAAACAATTCCGAACGAATTCTTGGAAAGCTTCATAGCAGTCGTAAAGAGGCAAAATATCAAGGGAAAGTTTAGCGTTATTCCAAACCCAGCAGGCCAAGGGTACATAGATAGTGGAGTCGAAGGGTACCCGAAGGAGGGGGTGGAGTGGTGGATTAGAAAGGTTAGAGAAGATGTAGCCCCTCTATTCGACATAACACCTGAGATGCTAACCCATACGAATGCTCTAGATCTTAAAACAGGTAAACTCCTACCTATGCATGAGCAGACCTGGGCCAGTAGTCAAACAGTTGAAACTTTGACAGACTACATAGCTAAAGCCTTGGAGACCCTGAAGAACGTAGGCTTTGAAACGAACGGTGTAACATCCCCAGGGGCCTTCGGCATAGACGTAGAGTCTAAGTATGCGAAGGCTGTTTTAAACGCCGTTAAGAGGGTTTACGGAGTTAAATTGGCATGGTACTTTCTTAAAGTCGATCCAAGATCATACGTGGTCTATCCAAAGCTTGCCTACCTTGATAAATACGATGGGGAAGCCGTGGTAAGCATTGTAAGCGGCAATGATGATGTAATATGGGAAACTATGACGCCTGAGAGTAGGAGGACGTGGTGTAGAGGTAGAGCATTAGAGTATGCAGACTACTACATAACCAGCGACGGTAAAAGGGGGAGGCTAGTGGAACTGTTAAACTCTGGAAGCTACGTAATCTTCCATACGCATTGGAATAGCCTATGGTCTAACGGTGCTGAGCATGGTTTAGAGGTTATGGATGAAGTCTTTGAAAGGTTGAACAGTCTACTTAAAGATAGAATAATATGGATGAAGCTTAGTGAAATAGCATCACATTACGCCGCTTCGAAGACGCTGGACATTCATGTGGATAGGAGGAGTAGATTTTTAAGGTTACTTGTTGAGAATATGTTTCCATGCAGGGATTTAACGGTGAGTTTTAGAGTAGACTTTAAAGTTGGGAAAGTTCAACTGGCTAGAGGCCAGTATAGAAGCGGATGGGATGAAGCAAAGGTTTCCGAGACTGTGGCAGAGTTAAATAGATGCGAAAATGAATTGCAGTCTAACGGTTGGATTCAGAAGCAGGATAAAATATACGTATGCTTCGACAACACTATTGGAAACGTGCTAGAGCTAACGGAGGCATCTACTTGAGGTCTATTGAAACTTCTCCACGCCTTACTACAACCGTAACCTCGTCGCCTATATCAGGCTTAAACTCGAGCGAATCCCACTCTCTCTTAGTCAGCCAAAGCGTAAACCTAGGTGTTCTAACCATGCCCCTCTGAGTGAAAGGCATACTTTGAATAACCTGTTGAATTATTGGAGCAACTTCTCTAACTATCCCGGATTCATCGGTCGAAGTTATTATTGGAGGAGGGATAGGCTTATACTCTGAGAAATCCAATTTGACGCATTCGCCTTCAACAGGATCCTGCGTAAGAACCTTACTCGTAAGAACGGCTTTAAAAACTATATCCGCTTTCATTTAGAGACCAAGTAAATTTAAGCATAGACTCTGCTTTAAAGTCTTTGTTTTAACGTGTAGACTTTACTTTCACACTAACGTATCATTCAGAACCTAAAGCTTTTTCAAGCTAACTCTCTTTAAAGGCTGAGGACAACTTTTCAAGTTAAAAATAAGCCGTATAGAGACAGCCATTGAAGAGCTTGAACATGCAAGAGTTGAAAGAGAGGCTCTAGGCAAATCCATACTACTAAAGTCGAAAGCCTAAGCTTAACGCTAATATTCGAAGGAATATTGACGACTAGAAAAAAGCTCATACGAAATAGAAGTAGACGACGGATTAATATTAGTGGACTATATAAATGGCGAGCCCCTGTTCAGACTTACACATGAGCACGCTACAACCTCCCAAAGTCTACAAGGTAGCACTCTAACTGGGGAAGAGAAGATAGAGAATAATGAGAGGGTTTAAACCATATGTAAAAATTAAGCTATTGGATATCATAGAGTTATCAATGTGAAAGCCGATACTATTATACACGTCCTCGGTAAGTTCGGCGGGTAAACTTTATTAAGGTAAACCTTAATAAGGAGACGTAGAGGTTCCATGAGTGGATATGTCGTAGTGGCTGCAAAAGTCCCTAAGAAGGTTAAGGAGCTGATGGATACTCTAGGGATAAAACCAGGTCCTGTTATAAGAAAGGCTTTGGAGGAGGAGATTAAGAGGGTTCTTCTTGAGAAGTTGGAGGATGACGCTAAAAGGCTTAGCTTAAAGCTTAAAGATATAACTGACGATGAGATTGCCGAGTTGATTAGAGAGGATCGGGAGCGTTGAAGTATCTTTTAGACGCTAGTGCCTTAGTGAATATCGTCAAAAGAGGAGAGCTATTTAAGCTGTATGATGCTGTAACCCTCGACTTAGCCTTGTATGAAGCTTTAAATGCTATTTGGAAGGAGCATTTTCAACTTAGAAAGATAGATAGGGACACAGCTATAGAGTTTATTACGATTTTCCAGAGAATTTTTAATGTAATAGATAAGATATCGATAGAGGGGTTGGAGAGGGAAGTGTTTGAAACTTCATGTAAATATGGACTAACAATTTACGATGCTTCATATATAACCATTGCCATGAAAAATGACTATATTCTAATTACCGATGACGAAAAGCTTACAGGAAAGATTGGCGGAGTGCTAAAAGTGAAATCTAGTAGAGAAATATGACCATGCTCAACCATAAGTGGTCTACTATGTGTAAAATCCACGATTATTAAGGGATGGACGTCGAGACTGCTCAGAGTCCTTTTGACTGCCTCGTAAATTCCATTACGAGTACTTTCTCATAATCTAGTGTTTCACCCTCCACGGTCATCTCCCTGACTATAGCCACCTCATCCTTAAGCCTATGTCCAGTGGCACTCGTAAGAAAACTCTCCCTACCCGTGTACATAACGTCCAATACTTCGCCAAGCTTTTGTCAATAACGGTCATGGTAGCTCCAGTATCAACTAAAGCCTTACAATTTAGTAAAGAGCAAGTGAATAGACAAGTTTGTAGAACAATAATTTTATATGATTATGAGCACCCATAAACATCTATGATTGAAACAGCTAGAGAATAATAGTATCGACCCATATTTCGTGGAGAGCCTATGTAAATTCTCCGTAGAGAAATCGTAGTAAAGGTAGATGGGAGAAGGTCTGCCATACTGGGTATTTTTGACTTTAGATTACGTATGCTTCTACGTATTTATCGAAACCACGTTTTTCACAGACGTTAAGAAAGCTTTTCACATCGTCATATGATTTCTCATATATATGGGCTGAGTTTGAAAAATCGACGTAAGGTCCCGGTTCAACACCTATAGTTGACGCCACGGTTTTCATAAGCTCTGTTAAAGCTAGCATATTCATATGGGCTGCTCTAAATAGGTCGCGACTTCTCCACTCACTCTGCATGACAAGTTTACCGTTGTATATCTTAAACCAGAGCCTTTGAAGACATGGTGGAGAATCTAAATTCACATCTTTAACCGGTATCCATGTTATGGCTTGAGCTCTACGTGTATAGGGGATGTTTTTAAGTTTCCTAATTACGTAGTCCATCTGATTAAAGCCATCAACGCCGTATTTGAAAAGCCTCTCGTGGTAAGTATAGGGGAGTTTACCTTCTTGAACAAGCCTATCTTTAGAGCCGTTTAAAACCTCTTCCATGTAATTCTTCAAGCCAACTACTGCTAAGACGTCCCCCCTGTGAACCCTAGGCTCTTTAAACGGATCCTCAACAACCATTAGAAGTGTGGCTTCTTTAGCCTTTTCACCATACTCTGTTGGGACTTCAACACCGTGTCTCCAAACCTCTAAAACTGCGTGCTCCCAGACCGAGGCTATTGAAGAGCCTCTAACAACTACTATTGGTGCTCTCATGCCAAATAATAGTTTGGCTAAAAACTTCAATAAGTGTTTTTAACAGAGTTCAAACAATCGTCCACTATATGGAGGAGTCTAATACTGCTAATGTTAACATTTTCATGTAGACTAAACATGGAGAGTTAGCTTTATATTGGTTTTTACGAATTTAACATCAGCTAATGGATAAAAACTGGGGTTTAAACGTTTTAAATGCTTTAACAGCTTTCTTCGGACCGGTTGAACTAATCGAAAGAAGCCCTTTCAAAGTCCTCATAGCAACTATATTATCTCAGCATACTACAGACGTTAAAGCATATGAAGCCTACATCCGTCTGAATGAAAAGTTCAAAATTACTCCTGAGGCTTTAGCTTCAGCATCGCCTAGAGAAGTAGCAGAAGCCATAAGAATTGCAGGGCTTCAATGGAATAGAGCCAAGAAGATGATTGAACTTTCAAAGTTTCTAACGGGAAGACCGGAGTTTTTCAAAGAAATTGGAAGACTAGATGTAGATGAGGCTAGGAGGAGGCTTATGGAACTGCCGGGTGTAGGAGAGAAGACTGCGGATATTGTACTATTATTCAGCTATGGTAAGCCTACATTTCCAATAGATACGCACATATTTAGAGTTTCAAAGAGGATGGGTCTTAGAAGCGATAGAAACGGCTATGAGAAGCTTAGGAAGCGCCTCTTAGAGGTCTTTCCTGAAGACCGCTATTTTGAAGCACATATACTTCTGATAAGACTTGGCAGAGGATTCTGTAAGCCTAAAAAACCAAAGTGTGGAGAATGCCCAGTAAACACCCTATGCCCTAAAATCGTTTAGAGTGTTGATTTTAGTATTGTATACGTTGACCACAGTATGGGCAGTATACCGCGCCCCTGGGTAGTCGACCCCCACAGTATGGACAGAAGAGTAACTCAGGCTTTGCAGGCTTGGGTTTAATCTTCCGTTTATAGGCTAGTCTAACTACGAGGAAGACTATGAATCCATATGTGATTACGCATAGTATTGGTGCATTTGTAGCAACGGTCGTAGCGCTATTTGCATACAATATAGCTCTTGAATAGTAGCCTTTACTATAGGCTTCTACAGCCATAGATATTAGGATTTGAGCTATAAGTTTGAAAGGCTGTAGAAGTATACTCAGATTTTCTACAGCCTTCTTAGCATTTTCAACTATTATAGCGATCTCTTCAATAGCCGAGATACCTGTAAAGCCCCATTTCCTAAATGTTTCAAAAACCTCTACGATATTGTCAGCGGCTCGTCCTAGGGCTGTTATTATCGACGAGTCGTCGTTTACGGAACCCATATCTTTGACTATTTTGAAGAAGCGTTTATAGTATTCAAACCCCCCATATTTATCGCCAAGTGTCTTGAAGATTTTGTAAGACGCTGCATAGTATGCTATTACATTCGATGGGATTGAGCCCATAGACCACGACTGTACAAATCCATACCTATCGCCTACAGCTGTGAGAACACTTTCAATTTCACTTCTATGCGTAGAAACAGCCTCCTGATAACCCAAGATCCAACCTATCTCCATGCTGAAGTACTCAGCCATACCTTCATGAACCCAGAGTCTTGAAGGGCCTACACCTGCGTACCAGACCATGTGGTGAGTAAGCTCATGTAGCGCTATCAATTCTATGGAGCCGCTTATCGTCCTCATGTAGAATATGTTTAAGTGTATGTCTCCAGGTTGTCCTCCAGTGAAGGGAACGTATCCTCCTAAGCCTGATAGAAGCTCATTCCTACTTGGTAGGAAGAACGTCACGTGTATATCGTCGACATTTACACCGAAGACATCTAGAAAAATCGGTAGACTTCTATTGTAGAGGTTTAGAATTCTTCTAGCGTACTCTGCATATCTTGATGGCGCGTGGAAGGTGAAAATCCCCAATCTATATTCCTCCTCTTTAAGAGGCGTATTCCTAAGGGTGAAGTAAACCATGATGCGGCTGTTTGACTCTGTTGAACAGCTTATTAAAACGCGATTTTTTGGGAAACGTGTTATTAGGAGGTTTGACGGCTTTTTAATCGTAGAGCCTGCTATGATGCTTACGTCTTCTGAATTCACTGTCGAATTGGGTGGAAGTATTATCTCGGCTTTCCCCTCCAGATTTCCATCATATTCTATATGAGATGAGTAGAATAGCCCATTAGGCTCGAATATGAAGGTGTAAAGCGGAACATCGTAGGTTATAGTTAGATTTGCGAATTTAGAGGTTGAAGTGAAACTGAAGGTGAAGTTTTCCCAGAATGGGTCTTTAGACTCGCCTCGAAAAATACTTTTGACGTTTACATTATTTAAAACGGCATCTGAGACAACGTAGCTCCAGTTCAAATAAGATGGAACTGTTACCCATGATGAGCCATGAGATAAACCACTGTATATCAAGTTGATGGATATGAACGTGTTTCCATTCTCATCTATATCATACAGGTATAGTATTTGACCGCGAACGGCTGGAGCCGCTTGAACGCCCTCGGCGTATAGAAAGAAGTTTATGAAGACTGTTAAGATCAGAATAGACAGTATGAGTTTAGCGTTTAATTTGATTTTCACGTTAAACCCCGACCTGCTTGTCCGTTTATCGCTTTAAAATGCGAAAATCTACATAGATAAACATATCTTTTCACGGTTTTTAATGGCAAACGTATTTAAATGAAAAGTTTACGCTTTTTTAAATGATTCACACTCATTAAAACTTTTCCTCTATTTTAAGTGACCTTACTCTCCCATTTACAGTAGCGTAATTCTAAAAGCCCAAGATGAGTTTCACACAACGCGATTTCGCGCGCATGACGAGGGAGGATTAAACGAAATTTGCCACCATACCAACATTCTAAGTATAGTCCTGTACGTCTAAGCCATTTACAGTCAAGACAGGACCTCCTACTACTCATACCCCCACCTCTTAACGGAGAATTCCAACACTTTTATTCAAAAGGTTGTATTCCGCTAGAAGGCGGATTTGTTATTATCAAAAAATATAAAATTTCCCCTTAAAAAATTTTAACAAATTAACTTAAAAATGTATATCGAGGAAAAGACCATAGGAGAACCACGTCATTAAGCGTCATTGCCCTTAGATGTACGCCTAGCGGAGTGAAGCTCATGACCTTACGTTTACTATCAGGTTTTTAATATTCTAATGCCCATGTAGAGTAAAAAATACGTACTGAAGCCCTTGGTCTTGATCGAACTCAAGAGTTTCCAGGGAAACGTTTATTTTACACCGCCCTCGTTTTTATGGTTGCAAGCCATGATAATATTAACACACGGAGACTGCGATGGCGTCTGTTCAGCCGCTATAGTTAAAATGCTATATCCACATGCAGATGTCTACTTTACAAACCCTTCCAAGCTTTTACCAGATTTGAAGAAGTTTAACACTCCAGATGCCCTTGTAGTATGCGATATAGCTTTAAATGAGGGGGAGTGGCTTTCAGTTGAAGGAGAACTTAGAAGAATATCGCAAGGCTTTGAGGCAGTTTACATAGACCATCATCAATTGCCAGTAGATTTTCCAAGAGAGGTAAAGTCTGGGGTTAAAATCTACCATAGGGAGGATATGTGCGCTTCTCAAATAGTCTACGCTGTGTACAGCGATAGGATGGAAGAACGCACGAGGAGGTGGGCAGCGGTATTAGCTACTTATGGGGCAATATCAGATTACACTGAGGATACTCCGCCTGCATCAGAACTCTTAAACATGGTCGATAAGAGGGTATTATATCTTGAATCTGGGGTATTGAGTGAAGCATTGGCTGTAAAACATGATGACAGCTTTAAGAAAGCTATAATTGAAGATTTAACTAAAGGAATTAAACCGAGTCAGATACCTAAATTAGTCGACTATGCTGTCGAAGCGTTGAAGCTAGAGTATGAAGTGTATAGTTACGTTGAAGGATATACGCGTAGAGTAGGAGATGTCGCAGTGGTTATGAATTTACCGCATAAGGGGTTTCTAGGTAAAGCAGCCATCTACTCGATATATGTCTCTGGCGCTAGCATTGGATGCGCCATTGCTTTAAAAGAAAAGACTGCTGAATTGAGTTTAAGAACAAGAGACCCTAAGATAAATCTAGGTAGTATTGTGAGAAAAGTTGCAAAGACTTTGGGAGGCAGAGGTGGAGGACACAATCAAGCCTGTGGTGCTGAAATCCCAGAAGATGCTGTTGAAGACTTCATACGTATGGTTAACTCTCTAGTCTCCAGAGGCTCTGGAAGTCTCTGACGGCTTTAGCTAAATTTTCAATTTTCCTGAAAGCCTGTATGTTCCTACGCCAATCTTCGGGAAGTTTTTCCGCTATATGTCCAATCATTCGACTGTCCATGATCACTATTATCCCCTTATCCTCTGGTTTTCTGATTAAGCGTCCAGCTGCTTGAGCCAGAGCATTAATACAGGGATTTACATTGGCATACTCGTAGCCCTTCTCACCAAACTTCTCGACGAAATACTTGGTTAATGCTTCCTGAAGTTCCGTTTTCTTAGGATAAGGTAAACCGACTATTACAACGGCTGATAATAGGGAACCTAATTCATCTGAGAAGTCTACACCTTCACTGACTTTTCCTCTTGCAACAGCCATTACTGTTGGCTTACTATTAGTCTTTAGAAACTTGTAAACGTCTTCAAAAGACGTATCTTCATTTTCATATAAAACTGGTGTTTCAAAGTCTTTTGAGTACTGTTTAACTGCGTTCATCACTTCATATGATGGAAAGTATAAAGCCATAGCCCCATCGATAGAGTCCCTTAAAACCTTAATGTGCTCAGCTATTTTAACCCATTCTTCTTCACACCTCCTGGTAAACTTTGTAGTTACACCTAAGTCTACGAAAATAGCCCTATTCTCCTCTGGAAATGGATATGGAAGGTCAAGTTTACTGACGCGATTCTTATTTAAGCCTAAGACTTCAATGTAGTAGTCCATATCCCAAAGCGTTCCAGACATAAGTGTAACCGCATAAATGTCATTGAGTACAGACGCTACGGGAGATGGGTCTAAAAGCCTTAATCCAATCCTATAATTTAGGGAGCCATCTCTAAAGGTGAAACCTTCTATATACTTTACAAAATTAGACTCTTCAGATTCGACAAAATGCTCGAGAAAAACCCCAACTCTAGATGTGTATGAAATAGGCGGTAGACCTTCAGAAATCTTCATAGACCTTATAACCTCACCTTCCTCTTGAAAGAACTTGGCGACCTCTAAAAGCCCACCATACTGGTCTGCGTTTAAAGTAGTACTCAAAAGTTCCTCAATGTACGCATCTTCTAGAAGTCTAACCTCGTCCTGCTGAATTTGGAGGTTGTCTCCCAGTCTTTTTACGGCAGTTAAAATATTTTTCAAGTATTCGGTTGCATTTGAACTGTAACGCTCACATTCTCTGAGGGCCCTCTCTAGAGTAACCGTTGAAATAGTCTCCGTAGTTAGTTCTGTTAAATAGCTTGGTAGCGAGTGCGCTTCATCAACGACGCATATGGTGTCTTCAAGGTGTATGGAGGCTTTCGTAAAGGTGCTCTCTCTCACAGCGTCCATAAAGAGGTAGTTGTAGCTCCCAACGATGACGTCCGCCTTCTTGAGTAGGAGCTTGGAAACCTCGTAGGGGCATAGCTCCAGGTCTATACATAGGTTGAAAACCTCATGTGGAGTTGAAGCTCCAACTTCTCCGAGTTTATCCAGAGCTTTTAAAGCCTTCCATGATGGTCGTTTACCTGAGAAGGTAGACTCATAGAAGGCGCATTTCTCATTTAGAGAGCGACTTCTGAGGCTTTTACAATACTTTAAGAAGTCTCCATATGGTATGTTTTTAATATCGTCTAAAGAAGCCTTAGGGCACATGTGTTTCCGACTCGTAAGTGGGACTACTGTAAACTTCTCCGATGAAAACTGGGATATTCTCCTAGCCTCCCTACAGTAGATTTCAAGCTGGTTTCTAGTCCTAGTTAGGACAAGAAGCCTCTTGGATAATCCGAGGCTTCTAACAGCCATGTAAGCCGTTAAAACGGATATACTTTTACCCGTCCCACATGGACTTGAAAGAAGTGCAATTCTACCGTTTTTGAAAGCTTCAAATAGGAAGCGTATGGCTTTAAGCTGACCAGCCCTGTAAGATTTATACGGGAAGAACTTGGCGAAAAGTTCTTTATACTCCACAAAGCTATAACTGGAAACTCTAAAGCTTAAGCTTTTTAGAATCTTAGATATATATTTCCCCAGGAGGGTTAGTGGTTTTGAAGATTCTCTGGGCGCCTTGGAGGGCGAAATACGTAGAGAAGCCTGCGGAGAACTGTATATTCTGCGATAAAATCCGTGAAAATAAGGATGAAGAAAACTTGATAGTTTTAAGAGGCCGAAGGGTGTTTATAATGCTTAACAGATATCCTTATAATACTGGACATCTCATGGTGGCACCCTATAGACACATTGCAGATATGGAGGAGCTTAGTGAAGACGAAGCTATGGAGATTTTCAAGCTTTTGACGGAATCTATTAAAGCGCTTAAAAACACCTTTAAACCAGATGGATTTAACATAGGTGTAAACCTTGGCAGAGCCGCTGGAGCCGGCGTAGAGGGGCATATACATTTTCATGTTGTCCCAAGATGGCTTGGCGATACAAACTTCATGCCTGTCATTTCTCATACGAAAGTCATGCCTATTTCTCTAGAAGAAGTCTATACGAAGATTAAAAAAAGCATAAAATCCTTTTGAAGACTATTCATATAGGCTAATCACATATTAACGTTCCTATTTTAACACCTTTAACGGCTAATTCAATATTCTCAGGTTTAAAACCGTTTAAAACTATGGTTTTGATTTTATGTCTAGCTATTAATCTGGCCGCTTTTGGATCTATTATCGTTTTTAAACCTGCTTCATAATGTACACGTCCAAACATATTTTTAAGCTCTTTGAAGCTTAGATTGTCGATTTTAAAGGCGTCGGGATATCGTGACGGGTCTTTGTTATAGATGCCGTCTCTATTGGTAGCTTTAATCAGCAGATTAAAGCCAAGTTTAATTGCTGCAAGAACTGCTACAGTATCAGTAGTCATACCTGGCTTAATGCCACCCATAACTACGATGCTGTGTTTTTTAAACAGTTTAGAGACTTCTCCTATTCTCTTAGGGATTGTCACGGGAGTTGTTGGTCTTAGTGCTTCAGCTAGCAGTTGGGCGATTACTCGTGATGCTTGTATGGCTATTCTATCTTGACTTTCTTGGGACATGTTCATCATCTTTGCATTTTCTATCAGTATTCTAGCCAGTTCTCCTCCCCCGGTTACGACGAGTAGTTTAAAACCGTTTTGAGAAAGTTTACCTAAAATTTTAGAGTATTCTAGTATAAGAAGTGGATTTAACGGAGAGGCTATGACAGAACCGCCTATTCTAAGCACTATTTTCATTGGAAACACCACCTAAATTTATTTAAACTGACTTCGTCATAGTTTAAAATACTATCTATTGAGAGGAGAGATTTTTGAGCAGAATTAGAAGGGGCTTTTCAAATCAAGTTTTTCAGGTTCTTTCTTCACCGATTAGGTTTGAAGTCCTTAGACTTCTAAGGCTAAACCGTACTTTAACCTATAGTGAAATTATGGATATGCTAGGTTTAGAGCCAGCTAAACATGCTGGTAAGTTTGCATATCACCTCAGAAGCCTTGTAAAGGCTAGACTTATTGAAAAGACGGATGACGGTAAGACTTATCGGCTTACAGACCTTGGGGTTAGAGTTTTAGAGTTCGCTCAAGAGCTTAATGAATATCTTATGAAGAAAGCGGGTAAACTTCTGGTTAGAAGTTCTAGAATGGCTATAGAAGAGTTTGACAGGCTTAGAATAGTGAATAGTCTTATTAAAGAAGCGCAGGTTCCTTTAGACTTGGCCGAATCTATTTCGCTTGAAGTTGAAAGAAGACTTGTAAACCTTCAGGTTAAATATTTAACTGCTCCACTTATACGAGAAATAGTTAATGCAATTCTCATAGAGAAGGGGCTTGAGGAGTATAGGCATAGACTTACAAGACTCGGCCTTCCAGTTTACGACGTCGTTAAAACATTTGAAAAAGCTAGTACGATGAAAATGCACGTCGAAGAAGTTAGAGAAATAGCTGGTGAAGCAGTTTTAAGAGAATATACTCTTTTAAACGTTCTACCTAGAGACGTTGCCGACGCATACTTAAGTGGAGACATACATTTAGAACTCCCAGGGTCTTGGATACTTAGACCCGACGTCATCCAACATGACATACGGCTGATTCTGACGGGTAAGTTTCCAAACATGCCCAGTAAAAGCCCAACGACGTTAACTTCAGCATTAAACAGGCTTAGGGTTGCCGCCTACAACAGCAGTTTTGAGGTTAATTTAGACCAGGGATTTGACATGTTCAACGTCTTCTTAGCGCCTTTCACCAGAGGAAGAAGGCTTGTGGAAGTTAAACGGGCGCTTCAAGTATTCATAGAATCTATGAGAATCTCCTCAAATCTCAACGTCAACTTTGGATTAGAAGTGGGTTTAAATCGGAAGATTGAAAACCTTAAAACTATACCTGGTGGAGAAGTTTATGGAGACTATCGAGATGAAGTTTTAACGTTTACACAAGCTCTTATAGATGTCTTAAAGAAGGAGTATTCGAGGAGCCCACTCTACAATTTCAATTTGACAATCAAGATTAGAGAATGGCCTCTGAAAGACGAGTGGATAGAAGTAATGAAGAGCATACACGATGCTGCGAAGTTTGGCATACCCATTGTAATAGCTAATCTAACGGATGTAGATGATAACACCAGCTTCTCAAGCTATGGATTTAGATTTGAGCCTCTTTCAGACTGGGAAGTGGATACGCTAGCAGTACCTATGATTGTAGACGTTTCCATAAACATGCCTAGGCTCGCTCAAATATCTAAAGGAAGCGATGAACGCCTCTGGGAGAATTTACAGAAGATAATGGACAAGGCTATTGAAGCAATACATATTAGGAGGGGGGCTTTGGAGAGCCGGATTAAAGAGGGGCTTCTACCGAATATTTCTCAACCAGACGATCCATATGTGAGGTTTAAAGCCATGTTTTCAGCTCTTGGACTATTTGGACTTAATGAAGCCACTGTTCTACACACAGGCTCAGACCTTACGAGCACTACATCACAAGCTGCTATGCTTAGAGTTTTAAGGCGTATACGCGCATACTTAGATGCAAGTAGAGATAGAATTGGATTGACGAGTATATGCGGTGAAGAGGGCGCATCTAGGCTTGTAAATCTAGACCTCAATAACTACGGTAAATCCATCTTAAACAGTCAAGGTTTCAGGAGAGAGCCATACTACACCGATGTATGCGTAGTGCCTTTAGAATACGGCATACCGCTTTCTAAAAGGCTTGAAATAGAGGAGAAAGTGGGTTCTATAATGAATTATGGAACTCTTCCAGTCATAGAGGTGAATTCGAACGAAGTTGATGGTGAAACTCTCTTTAAGACGACATCATACATAGTGTCCAAGTATAAGCAACTCAGATGCTTCACATACTCGACCTTCACAACGTACTGTAAACGATGCTCTAAACTGTTTGAAGGCTATTGGGATAGATGCCCGAAGTGTAGCAACATAGCTACCGTAGTTCAATACGGCAGAACTCCAACCCTAGTTAAACCAATATACAGGTGGACTTCTGAAAAAAGAGCAAATATGTTTCTAAGAAAAGCTTACGGTGTTAAAGACATCGAATCCTTAACCCCTATTTTAAGCCCGGCTTAGAATTGATTTATAATATCTTCTCTAGTCATAACTATTCTGCAGTAGTGGCATCTAAGCCTTAGAGGTTCTACGCTTTCAACGATAAACGTAGGTTGAACGGGTTCTCCGCTGTTTGTTATACAGGATGCATTCGCACATTTGATCACGCCCTTTATGATTTTTGGAAGTTTAACTTTATTCTTTTCAACTACCTCATAGTTCCGTATAATGTTTATGGTGGCGTTTGGAGCTATTAGAGCTATTTTATGGACTTCATCTTCTCTAAGCTCTCGATTCTCAACCTTCACAATATCTTTTCTGCCGAGCTTTTGACTTGGGACATTCATAAGAATACTTATAATATTGCCCTCTTTACCGGTTAATCCTATTATCCTGAGAACCGCTAAAGCATATCCAGCAGTTATGTGGTCTATGACGGTTCCATCTTCAATCTTGCTAACTCTCAGCTCTTTTTCAACCATAAAGCCACCCTTTTAAGTGTACTAAACTAAATCTAAAATAGATTTACTTTAAAAAGCTTACAGCTTCCATAATTCCGCTGGATTTCTCGATAAGTTAGATAAACTCAGGTAGTTTTCAAATTCAGTGGATTCTCCTAAAGTTTATGATGTATACATATGTTTCAGGGGTTAAACTAGGATAGTGCCTTTTAAGAGCTTTGATAAGCTCCATTCTATTTTTAAACCCATCTTTTCTAGCGTCTTCATCGTTTAGCTCTAAGAGTTTCTTCCGAGTAACACTTCTTACTATAGCATATCCGCAGCTTACACCGCCAGCTATTAATTCAACTAAGTCTCCAGGTTTAACGTGTGCATTCACTCTTATGGTCGTCGTTTTCCGTCCATCCTTCAAAGCCTCTCTATACTCTTTTTTGAAGTTCAACTGTTTATACTCCATAGAAGTCCACCATTTCAGCGAGAATCTTCCTTAAATCCATCTTTAAATTCGACTGAGGAACCTGGAAGATTTTCGTAATATGCCTCCACGGTTTGGCCTGTAAGCATTTAGCTATAAGTTTAGCTTCAACATCCATACTGAGACCCATCCTACAGCTTCCAGAGTTGAGGAAGTGGGATTTTACAAACTGCTTAATAGCATCGCATGCGGCTTCATAAGCCAGTTTGCCTGAAACGTACTGCAATAGTCGGCTTTTCTGCGAACTTGTTAGAGATGGCTCTTCTCTATTATCCCAATTTTGAGACTTTAAAAGTCTTACTGTTATCTGCGGTTCAAGGTCGAAGTATATGTCTGGAAGAGATTCTACGAGCCTCAGTTTGAATTCCCTGTGGACTCCTTTTACTATTTCAACTGCTTTTCCAGTCAGAGGTCTGATAAATATTACGCTGAATTCACCTGAGACCGTGTTTCTCATAGGGCTTATATGCACAGGTGTGAAGCTGTTTTTAAGCCAAAAATCGATTAACTTTACGTCTGCTCCGAAACTAGCACCAACCCATTCAAAACCATTAGCTTCAACTTCCTTACACAACTCTTCTATAGCTAGACTGCCCAATCCTCTCCCCGTGAATTTGGGATGCGTTGCAATTCTGACCACTCTTAAGCCTTTAAGCCTGGAAAACTCAGCATAATCAGGGTAGTATTTAATTATACACGACGGTATAAGGTGCCCTTGAGGTGGAGAACCAGCTAAAACTTCCTCTACAAGCCCATCGTAGCCTTCTTCACTTATCTGTAGGGCTACTAAAACTTTACCTGACGCTGACAGAATGGCTCTAGTTGAATGGTGGGGGGCATCTCCCAAGATGAGGAGGTCGTCCGGTCTATTCCTATAGTGGGCTAAAACATATATACCTATGAACTGCCTCAGGTGTTCTTCATCTTCCCCAAACCATAAGTCTAAATCAGGCTTCATATATGCGCATTCGCCGAGTTTAAATTCACTTTCTTCGACATCCGCAGGCTCAGCATTAAGTAGCAGGGTATTGTAAAGCCATTTTTCAACTGGATCATCTAAAGCATATCTAATTGGCTCTTTGAGCTCAACCTTATAAAGCGTTATTTTCTCGAGTTTTTCGAGACGTTTTAAGAATCTTAAAGAGAAGCCTCTACCAGCACCCTCATATCCGTGGACTGTAGAGGCGAATACAACTTTTGGAAATTTCTCAGCTATTTCAAATAGGAGTGGCACTTGGATCCCAGCCGCTTCATCAACAAACACTACTTCAGCTTTCTCCTTTAACAACCTATATGGCTGTACGAATTCTACAACCCCTTTATTACAACTCAGTTTAAATGTTAAATTTTCAACGTATTCCCTCTCAACATCTTCACCTATAGTTTTAAGCCCCTTCTCAGCCATATCGAAAATAACCTGGGTTTCTTCACAGGCTGGAGCTGTAACTAATATTCTCCTACAGCCGAAAAGCATGAGGGGAGCTACCGCTAGACCCAGTAGAGCGGACTTACCTCTACCCCTATTAGAAGTCATAATTATTATGCTTCTACTTTTCTTGGCAAATTTTTCAACGTATTTTAGAGCCTCTACCTGCTCTTGCGTCAATGCCAAGTCGTAGATGGCTCTTGGGATTCGACTTTTATTCGGAGGAGACGGCTTCTCTCTAGTTGAGGTTGGAGGATTTAGCATGTTCCCCCTGATTATGTTCCAACCGTCCAATATCCAGATACTCTGGTCCTCTAGAATTTTCCTAGTAAAGTATTTTTCAAACCGCGCCTTCATATCGGATTCACCATAGGGCGGTGAGATAAGCTTCTTATGCAGGCTTGTACTCCATGGTTTTTCAGCGTTTAAATCTAGGTTGTAGAATATTACTAAGCCTCCTCCTCTGACCGTCTCAATAAGCCTCCCCATGTCGTTTGGTCTAGCTCCTACGCTCATGTCGAGGATTAAGATGTCGTTTGTAGTACCCATGAGTCTATGGGTTTCTTTATAGGTGTAGAGTTTAACATTGCCTATAGGGTAGGATTTTTCTTCGAGCCGTTTGATGAAGACGTTGTAGTTTGAGGTGTCGTCTGAGCTAACGTAGACGACTTTTTCTTCTCCCCCGGCTTTAAGAGTGAAGTGTTTAAAGACTATGTAGGCGAGGACTTCTTCAGATTCTCTACCGTAAACTACGAGGAGCCTCCTATGGAAGGACCTCAAGGCTTCCTCCATCATGCCGATGAGAAGTTGTTCGACTTTCAACTGGTCTTCGGTTTTAAAGGTGTAGGAAGACAGTAAAAACGTTTAGCTTGTTCTTCCAGAAACTAACGGTGATAATATTAATATACATGATACTTATATATGTATTATGGAGGACTTACTATGAGCGTGAAACAGCAGAGGTTTAAGATTTCTCCGACTGGCAGAGGCGCAATATTTAAACTAAAAAGGTGGTTCTACTTAGCGTTTTATACAAAAAACGTACCTGAGGATATTAAGGAGCAGAATCGAAAAGTGTGGCTTGAGCTTTCAAGAAGACTCATAGAAGAAATGAATAAGCGAGGTGCCTCAGAAAAACCTACGAGAATAACTTTAGAATACGAAGCCAGTCCGAACAACGAGTTTAAACCGATATCTGTAGCTGTTGAAGTAATGGAGATGAAGCCTGTAGAAAGCTTCAAAATTTCTTTCAGAGAAGGAGCGGTAGAAGAAAGAGAGAAGTTGAAGGCTCAACTCGCTGAAATACTTAGAAAAGCCAGAGAGCTGGGTATAAGCCCGGAAAACCTCATAGAGAAAAAGTAGCATAGTAGACAATGCTGTTTAAAACCCAAGCCTTAGGGGCGTTAAGCGTAGTCTATAAGCTTTTTCCCAGTTTTCTTCATCCAGTCTTCTATTGGCTGTTTAAATTTCTCTTCGAACGCAGTCCTATGGATTGAATTGAACGTACAGAAGGATATTATTTTTCCATCTGGAGTTGCATAGTGTATGCCACATCTATTCACTCTATCTAAGTCTAGATTCCATACGTCTTGGAAGTGCATTATCCCAACCATTACTACATTATACATAAGTCTCCCTAGGGCTTCATAGCTCCCTTTAGTTATAATGTCTTTGAGGAGGTTTCTGATGAGCTCGCTCTTTACCATCGGTAGAAGCTTAAGTGCTTCTAATTTGGCTCTTCTACTATGACCTCCAACCCCTAGGTAGTACATCCCCCAGAATACTTGGGCAAAGTTATCAACGTCTACAAGCTCAGTTATAGGTGTGAAAGACCCATCTTCTTTAGCCACTAGGAACGTGGCTGCACCGCAGTGGGGATGTAGCGTGAACTCTGGATACGTTCTATTCTTGACTACTTCCATCCCCTTGGCAATAGGTAGGGGCCAGTTTACAGGCCTCCAGCTCCATTTTGAGACTGCTCCATTAGTCTGCTCTTCGATGAGTTTTACGGCGTCTGGTATTGTTATCCTCATCTTCCTCATTTCCTCTTTCCTAGCTCTACCTGCCATCGATATGGGCTGTATGTTTACACATCGGATTACGTCTCTATTGTTAATGGCATATCTTACTATATCTCCCAAGTCGCCATCGTTAACACCCTTGGCAAGAGTAACCACTAATACTATAGACTTATGTCCAATCTTCCTAGCGTTTTCAATAACTCTGTTCTTAACGTCGACAAGTCCACCTCTGCCTCTAAGCTTCAGGTATATCTCCTCCCTCAATCCGTCGAATTGTAAATATATCGTATCCATACCAGCGTCCAGCAACCGACTGTAATAGTCCAAGTCTTCAGCAAGCCTAATTCCGTTAGTATTAACCTCTACATGTCTAATACCAGCCCGTTTAGCTTCTCTAACAAGGTCGGGAAGGTCGTTTCGAAGCGTAGGTTCTCCTCCGCTGAACTGTAGAGCATTCGCAGCCCACGGTCTGCTAGACCTGAAAAGTTTAATCATTCCGACTATCTGCTCATACGTTGGCTCGTAGACGTAGTTTACAGCACCCGCGTAGGCGAAGCATATAGGGCATGCCATATTGCAATTTGAGACGTAGATGAGGCCGTTTGCTGCAAATAAGTGGTTTTTATCTACTGTTATATCATAAACGTACTCGTCTTTTGAGGCAACTACCTCAAGCATCTTAACCTCGTCTAAGAAGAAGTCTTCAGACGAATATCTCCAAGCTATCTGAACAATACTTTTACATTTTTCACACAGCTCAAGATCGCGTAAACGGCTAAGAATCTTCCTTAAAGTTGTTTTTGTTGTGTTTCTCTTTCCCGTTAAAACCTTGGAGAGATAACTTGGGTCTTCTGGATATAGCGTTACCCTACTAAGCCTATGATGATTAATTACTTCAGCCAAGAGTTTTATACAAATCCTGGGGGCAATCTCTCGTCTAGATTTCCCAATTTTTCTCACACGTCCTTCAACAGCCAACTGTTTAAGTTTCTCAAACTTCTTGGGGTGATTGCTTCCAATAACCTTCACGAATGTAGATACGTCTTTAAACCCTGAAATCACAACAACATAGTAACTTGACTTTGAGAAACCACTTCCCTGCCTCTCATGCATAGAGGCGAGGATTCCACATCTCCTTAAGAGCTGAACAATTCTTACAGCCCTCTTTCTACTAGATGTAACATAGTACACTGAGTTCGAAGCTAAGCTTACCGCTCCATCGCCATCAAAATATCCCCTTAAAAACGCAGTTATACATTTATCAGGTAGCTTAAATATCTCCTTTAACTCTCCTTCGATTACAACCTTCTCAATCAGATCATAAACCAATAAATTGTTAAATGATAGCCTTAAACAGCCCCTTCCATCTGTGTAAACATGACATTTTGTACCTGGAAACAAAGCCTCAACAATATGTTTCGCTTTCTTTACTAGCTCTGGTTCTGTACTATGGAAGTTAGTCGTGTATACCCCACGGCTTCTACTAGTAGATAGAGACCCATCTGAAGCTATAAGCCCTATAAGGTATGCTAAATCTTCGTCAAAATACTTTGCCTTTAGTTCGACCGTTTTCTTACGCCAAGAAACCTTTTCAATATGAGTTAGAGAGAACTCCTGATCAATCCCAAGTTTCTCACATAGTCTTTTGAAATCTCTAAAGTTTATTCCGACGCTTAAGTCGTAAAGGTTCCAGTATTTAAGTTGTAATTGACTTATGGCCCTTCTTAGAGACCCGTATGCTTCCCTGGCTTTACGGCGTATTAGCTCCATAAGCACATCATCTGGATAAACGTAAAGCCTATAATCGTCTATCAACTCTAAGACTGGTAGGTTTTTAACATTTACGTTTATCCTAGCAGGTGCATATATAAGGTCTCCCACCCTCAGCTGATCAGCTCTGACAAGTTGAGCCCCATATTCACCATCAATCAATATCTCATGGTCGGGAGTTACTTTAAGCTCAACTCCCGAAACCGTACAGATTCTTACTAAGCTGTTCGGAGCCTTCAACCTATGGACAGCTATGACATCAGGATACGTAGGCTTAGGTGGATTGCAACTTAATACACGTATTGGTTTAGCGATTATCCCAGAACCGCTTCCATCTAAGGGAAGGTTCTCATCCACAAATCTTCCTATTTCCACGATAGAACCATCCTCGAGGATAAGCTCACAGTCGTATGTCACACATCTATTGGTGACGTCTATTATGCCTAGTATTGTGTGCGTTTTATGCTGGGGGCATATCCCACAGTCGTAGGGACAACCTCTATCTATTTGAGAATGGGGGTTTTCAAGACCACTTCCTATATATTTTGCCGTATTCCAGTTTTTCTCAAACCACTTATAGTATTCTGCATCTCCCCAGTAGATGTCTTCGAATTTTCCGTGTTCTGGACATGTTTTCTCCAAGTATATGACGTTGTTTTCTTCGTAGACCCTCATTGGTACTCTTCTGAAGCACAGTGGGCATATGCTCACCGACCATTTTTCAAAAGGTCTTCCGTTTGACATGACATTGAAATTTCTAGCTTGATTAAATATATAATGATTTTCTCGGTCTAAATGGTTTTCCTGAGGTCTAATATTAAGTCAGGCTTATTCGTCGTTATCGAGTCGACCTTTTTTCCGACCAATTCTCTAGCTGTTTTCAAGTCGTCTACAGTCCAGACGTTGACTTTAAGGTTAAGCCTATGGGCAAATTCAACTGTTTCAAGGGAGGCTAGTCTATAGTTTGGCATAACGGCTATACATCCGATGTTTTTAGCTTTTGAGATGAAATCGCCGGGCTTTGCGTATATTAAACCCATATAGGCTTTGGGATTTCCTTGGGCGACGTTTTTTAGAGCTTCCTCGTGGAAAGATATGAACATGACCTGGTTTAACATCCTTCTGCTTTCTACGAGGTTTAAAGCGTAATTAGAAGCTTCGACTTCTTTAAGCTCCAATAGTAGACATATGCGTCCACACACCACATCTAAGACTTCTGAGAGCAGTGGAATTTTCTCACCCTTACCAGCGTCGAAGTTTTTAAGCTGTTTAGCTGTGTAACTGTCAACTCTACCTGAGCCGTTTGTAGTCCGATCTATGGTTTCATCGTGTATCACTACTGGCACTTTATCTTTTGAAAGTCTAACGTCAACTTCCACTGCATCTGCTCCCATATCTATGGCTTTTTCAACCGCTCTGATGGTATTCTCAGGCTCATAGCCTGAAGCCCCTCTATGTGCGACTACCGCTACCGGCTTTATGGAGAGGAACTCTGAGATTTCTACCAATGCTGTTACCCACCGTTAGCTTAATTGTAGCGTTAGACTATATATATGTTAAACATGGTCTTTAAAAAGCCTAAGCCAACCTAAGGAGAGGTTTACACGTGTATGTTGGATAATCTTTAACAGGAGGATTGATTAAGTAGTGTGAAGTTTGAAAGGTTCCTTCATAAGATTGTGTGAAGTTTACGAGTCCATAGAGAAGCTTAGCTCTAGAAGTGAGATCGTAGAGCTTATGGCTGGATATTTCAAGGATTTAAACGCTTCAGAGGTTAAAATAGCTGTTAAACTTTCTACGTCGGATTTTAGAGAAGCTTTAAACGTAAGCTGGGCTACGCTTTTAAAGACTTTGAAAGAACTGTATAGGTTTAACGATGAAGACTTCTACAGGGCTTTCAATGATACTGGCGACGTGGGAAGCGCTGTTAAATCGATCTTAGAAGCTAAAAGGCTTAGCCGTCAAACACTGTTGATGGTGAAGCCTCTTACACTCGAAGAGTTAGACATGCTTCTCAGAGAGGTTTCAGAAATCAAAGGCCCAGGCTCTAAGTATAAGAAGGTTAGAGTTTTAAAGGGCTTGTTTAGCAAGGTTTCACCGCTTGAAGCTAAGTACTTGGTTAGGATAATCTTAGGAGACCTGAGGATAGGTGTTAAAGAGGGGATAATTGTTAAAGCCCTCTCTGAAGCTTTCCACATTCCCTATGATGCTTTAGAGAGAGCTTTAATGCTTAGTGGAGATTTAGCTATGACCGCTGCTGTTGCTAAAACACAAGGCCTCCATGGTATTCTGAACATGAGGTATGTTCCGTTTAACCCTATAAAGCCTATGCTCGCAGGTATGGCCTACAACGTGAGGGAGATTTTAGACGAGTTTAAAGGCAAAGCTGCTTTTGAGTATAAGCTCGACGGTGCTAGAGTTCAAATACATGCATTTAATGGGGGTGTGAGGGTTTTTTCAAGGGGGCTTAAAGACGTAACTTCTAGTCTGCCTGAAGTAGTCGATGCTATTAGAGGAGAGGATAAGCTGAAGAACTGTGTAGTTGAAGGTGAAGTTATAGCAGTTAACTTCAACGGTAAACCTCTCCCTTTCCAGGAGCTTATGCATAGGTTTAAACGGATAAGAAGCGTTGAAGAAGAAGCTAAGAGGCTTCCGATTAAACTATACTTATTCGACATATTGGTTGACGAAGGCTCTTTGACTATAGGTGAACCTTACATTGAGAGAAGAAAGCGTTTAACCAGGAAGGTGGAGTCTATACCCCTGGTAGACAGCCTGATGACTCAAGATTTGGAAGAGGCTGAGGAATTCTACAGGAAGGCTTTAGAATATGGACATGAAGGTGTAGTAGCAAAAAAGCCTGATAGCATATACCACCCTGGTG
Source organism: Bathyarchaeia archaeon (assembly GCA_038870975.1). GTDB lineage: Archaea > Thermoproteota > CALKCG01 > B24 > B24 > DTBU01. The sequence continues at coordinate 463,549 of JAVZJD010000001.1, forward strand.
TACGTGGTAGAGATTGGCTGAAAGTAAAAGAGACACTTGACACTTTAGACCTGGTTATAGTTGGAGGAGAATATGGATATGGACGTAGATACAGATGGATAAGCGACTACTTCTTAGCCGCTTTAGACAATTCAACTGGTGGCTTCACAATAATTGGCAAGACTTTCAAAGGTCTAGTAGATGAAGAGTTTGAAAACCTAACGAAAACACTTGAAAACGACGTAGTTAAAAGAGAAGGACGTAGAGTATGGGTAAACCCTAGAATAGTAGTTGAAGTAGCTTACAACGAAATACAGAAAAGCCAGAAATACCCATCCGGATTCGCACTACGATTCGCAAGAATAGTAAGAATACGCTGGGATAAAAAAGTCGAAGAAGCAGATACAATAGACAAAGTCAGAGAAATATACATAAAACAATTCGAAAGGAAAGCTTCAAACCACCAGCGGTAATTTAGATTATTTTTAAAATAGATTTAATGGGTACATTTTAGAGGATATTTACCGTAGTTTCTCGCAGTTTCAACCATCGGAAATATGTTTTCACCTGGCGTATCTCTTCCAACTTGGTCTCCCGTAGATAAGACGAACCCACCGTTTTCCCCAGCCACGTCTATGCACTGCTTAGCTTTCTCTTCAACTTCCTTAGGTTTAGCCGTGAATAGCCAGCTGGTTTGAATATTACCTTTGAGCGCAAGCCTATACCTGAAGCGGCGTTTAACATCAGCTAGATTGCAGTCTCCATTAGGTGGTTCTTCAAGAGGCTCTATGGAGTATAAATCCGTTTCACTAGCAGCAACTTCTTTAAAAAGATAGTTTTTTAATTTTATCTATCAATGTTTCAGCTCTTTCGTAGACTTCGTTTTTTAAGCCAAATCTTGAGGGGCCATATCCTTCAGTAACGAAAGATGAAGCTGCTGATGCTACTGCAAGACTCCAGTCTAAATCGCCACTACGGAAAAACTCTACGGTAAATCCAGCTGTGAAGCTATCTCCTGCTCCAGTTGGATCGACGAATTTAGGAGGCTTATAAGGTGGGCTTCGTAAGATTCTACAGGTTGTTGTACATAGGGAGCCTAATTCCCCTAGGGTTAAAAGCACTACACCACGATGCATCTTTCCAAGCTTTTTAACTGCCTCCATAGGGTCACTTGCACCTGTTAAAGCCTCCGCCTCTTTCATGCTAAGCTTGACGATGTCTGCATTTGACAATATTTCAGGGTTTAATGGTCCCTCTTCGTAAACTTCACCATCTACTTTAAACTTTCTTATGAAGCCTTGGACGTCTATTGAAAGCATCTGGGCCTTGATTCTTAGAGCTTTTAAAGTGTCTAGCCCAACTTCACCCGCTACAGAGCCTACATGAGCTAATTCAACCTTTGGAAGATTTACAAGCTCATTAGGGGCGATGGGGCTACATAAGCTTAGAAGCTTCAGGGTTCTACCACTATTCCCATATACGAGTTTAAACCGCGTAGTCTTAGAGTTTAAATCTCTAACGTAGAAGTTTGTGTTTAACTGCGATTTTGAAAGCCAAACCATGAATTCTTCTGGAAAGTCATATCCGACTTTTGAAACGGGCATGGACTCACATCCAAGCCTTAGAGCTGTCATAGAAGCATAGACCGATGGACCACCGGGGGTTGGTCGAGTGGGATGCTTAGCCACGTATATTAAATCTACAGTTGTATGTCCTACTACTGTGAACTTCATGTGAAAGCCTATCCTCAACTTAACGCTTCATCCTATGAACTGTTCAGGTATTTCAACACCTCGGTTGAATACTTCGACTTTCTCACCTATGCCAACGTACACTGCGTCAGCCATGTCTAAGAAAAGCCCGGTTTCAACAACACCTGGTATTTCTTTAAACTCTCGATCCAATTCTCCAAAATCTACATCGACTTGTCTAAACCATACTTCAGCTATGAAGTTCCCACGCTCGGTCATGAGGGGGACTTCTTCACCGTTTATCTTGTACGCTCTAAGCTTAACCTCCCCTCCGAGTTTTGAAATCCTTCTGAAGACAAGCTCTCTAGCTTCTCTTATAACCTCAACGGGTATTGGAAACTTCGTATGAAGCCTCTTAACAAGCTTAGTGTGGTCAACTATCACGAGAAATCTCTTAGAAGAAGCTGCGAGCACCTTCTCATTTGTAAAAACACCGTAGGAGCCGCCTTTAAGCAGATTAAGCCTCCTATCGACTTCATCAGCACCATCAATGTCAACATCTACAACTGGGTATTCGTCCAGAGAGGCCACAGACATTTTTAAACTCAAAGCAAGAAGTTTCATCGGTATGCTTGAAGGAATCACTATGACTTTAAGACCTTCACTTTCAATCCTCTTAGCCAGTTCTCTAGCGAACATAGCTGCAGTAGTTCCACTGCCAAGTCCAACAACTTCACCATCTCTAATCAAAGAGCTTGCGTACCTTGCTACAAGCTGTTTTTCTCTTTTAACTTCTAAACTCATCCTATAGATTAAAGTTGTCTAGATACTGATAAGATTTATGGAAAAAAGAGGGGGAAAGAAGCATAGCCACTATTCTTCTATAATTATCGCAGCTGCTGGACACTGATTAGCAACCTCTCTACAATCACATCCGTCACATCCATTAGGGTTGACGACTCTAGACTTCCCTTCATCATCCAATTCGAAGACTTCCGGGCATAGTGAGGCGCATAAGCCACAACCTATACAAGCATCTCTATCTACTTTGACTTTCAATTTTTCAACCCCCAATTCCTTAGAGAAGACGATCTATCATTTAACTTTAACGCAGCTTTTAAGCAAACCCATATCTGAGAGCTGTTTAATAATTGCTTCATATTGGGTTTCATCGTTAATAGCACTGTTGATAGCATCTTCACTTACATGAGTCCCAGGTTTAACCAAAACCTCGACTTTAACGTTTAAAGTCTTTTCCAAAGCATACTTCATTAGAACGCCTATTAAACCTCCCATTGGACAGAAAGGCGTAGTCGGTTTAAACGTTACTCGAACCTTCCCATCTCCGATTATTTCAATAGAGTCTTCATCAACGATCCCCATTTCTACTACTGAAACTGGATATTCTGGGTCGTAAACCCCTCTAAGGACGGTCATGATGGTCTTCTTATCGAGAGACATTCAATATAATGGTGCTTCTTCATCTATATAAGCTAGTCTAAAACAGCTTTAAGCTTACCCATACAGGAAGAACATGGAAGCTTAGATTTAAAGTCCGTATCCAATATGCTGTTTGAAAAATGCATCACACATCTCGGGTTTGGACAGTGACGTAGTCCATATGTGTGACATACCTCGTGAACCGCTTCTTTAACGGCTCTATCCATGAAAAGTCTCTCGTTGAAAACAGCTCCATAGAAACGCGTATCCAGTCTGGCTAGAGATATTATTGCCAGTAGGCCCGGGCTCTCAGCCTGTCCAAATATAAAGTTGAGATGGGGCACGTAAAGGTCAATCCAAGTTACGAGTAGAGTCCTGTTTTTAAGAGACCTAGCGTAGTACGCCATTATCACGTCAGAGTTATACTGTCTCCTACTGGTGTTGTAAGCCTCCATGGGGATGCTAAGCCGTTCAGTCGAAACCTTAAATTCGATGAAGGAGATGGTTTCCATAAGCTCTGAAGAAAGCCTCTCTAAAAGACTTAATTCTACATCTCCTAAAGCCACTAGGAAAACTCTCTCTTTAAATCTCATACACGTCCCCTATCTTAGGAGCATAAGCATCGAAGCCTAAGTCTTTAGCATACTTGCAGAGTGCTTGACACTTCTCAACCTCTCCATGGACTGCGTAAATAACGGGATTCCCATCAAGTTCGCTTAGAAACTTTTTCAACCCGCTCATACCTATATGCGAGGAAAAGTCAAACCTTTTAACATTTGCTTTGACTTTTCTAACCTTACCACCTATGACGAATCTACCTTTCTCGAGAAGCTCGCTTCCAGGCGTTCCAGGTATCTGGTAGCTGACGAGATATATTGCATTATTGCTTGACTTAGCAACTTTTTCAGCGTAAAATACTGCTGTACCACCTTTGAGCATACCAGCTGGAGCTATTATAACCCCACTCTTCTTAAGTAGGAGACGTCTATCTCTCCAACCTGAGACCCAATTAGCCTTTTCAATAGCCTTCTTAAACAATTCAGGGTCTCTAAGCCAATCTATATACTTAAGGAAGATCTGCGTAGCATCTACAGCCATGCCGTCTAGAGATATGGGATATGGAAAATTCCACTTAGAGAGAACTGTGAGAATTTCCTGAGATCTTCCAACACTGAAGGCCGGTATTAAAACAAGACCTCCACCTTCAACAACATCTAAGACGTTTTCTACGAATTCTCTCTCAAGCTCAGAACGCTCCGGGTGGTCTTCATCAGCATAAGTGCTCTCGACTATAATAGCGTCTAAAGGACCATAATTTTTAGAAAGCTTTTCCAAGAGACACGTATCCACATCGTTTATATCACTCGTGTAGAGTATTCTCTTACCTTCCGCTTCAACGAGCACTTGAGCAGACCCGAGGATGTGCCCAGCATTCAAAAGTGTAAACTGGATGTCTTTAATTGAAAATTTCTCACCATATTTTAGAGTCTTGGAATATTCAAACATGGTATTCATATCCAGATACTCGTATGGGAGGTAGTATCCTGAAAGCCTAATGAAGTCTTTGATCAAAATTTTCATCAAATCTATTGTAGGCGCAGTGGCGTAGAGTGGAATAGGCTTACTTACGTAGAATAGTGGTGTAGCTCCACTATGGTCTAAGTGTGCATGAGTAACCACTACGAAGTCTACAGATTTAGGGGAGATATGCATCGGAAAGCTTGGAATGCTGTCTACAGCCACACCGTAGTCTAAAATAGCCGTAGTCTCCCCCGCTTTAACGGCTATCGCAGATTTCCCTATACTACGCGTCCCACCTAGAAAGGCGATTTTCAAAAACTCTAAACACCCTTCCTCAAGTTCATCTGGCTCAGTTGATTACGAGATTATAGTGATTCAACGTTTAAAATCTTTACGCTTCTACATGGTTTAAAAGCTTATTAAGATTGAAGGATTTAATTTTTAAAGTCCTCCATGAGCGCGAAATTTGGTGTCTACCTTCCAACATTTAGCAGAGTTAAAACAGAGAGAGAACTTTGGAATATGTGTTTAGAGTCTGCTTTAACGGCCGATAAACTGAATTTCACATCCATATTGGCTCCGGACCATCTGCTAGGATTCGACTCCGTCGAAAGATTAGGAGAACCCAGTATAGACATGCTTGAAAGCTTTACCACAATAGCTGCTCTAGCCCAAGCAACTAAAAAAGTTAAAATAGGCTTTTCCGTGCTCTGTCTACCATTTAGAAACCCGGCTTTAACGGCTAAAATGGCCGCTACATTAGATGTAATATCTAACGGAAGACTCATATTCGGCTTAGGAGCTGGATGGCGTGAGGACGAATTTAAAAGCTACGGCTACACCTGGAGAACCCTTAAAGAGAGGTTAGAAGAAAGTATAGAAGCCGCTGAAATCATCAAGAAGTGTTGGACTATGGATAAAGTCTACTTTAAAGGCAGGTACTATAATATTGAAGGTTGCGAGGTTAAACCTAAGCCTCTTCAAAAACCCACTCCTCCAATATGGTTCGGAGGGGTTGGACCTAAGGCAATAGAGGGACTTATGCGTATAAACCCAAATGGATGGCTTTCTCCACCGTTAAGACTTGAAGACTTAAAGTATAGAGTTGAAAGATTTCACATGGTTGAAAGAGGCTTAACGATAGCTATGGAAATGTACACAAGTATAGACGTGACGTCGGATGGGGCCTTAGAAAAGGCTAGGAAAGCTGTTGAAAAATGGTTCGGCGACCCGGCTGAAAAAGTAGCTGAATACAATACTTCTGTTCAACTACCGGGTGGAATAACAGTACGCTATGGTGCGACTATAGGCTCACCGGAAGATTGTATCGACGTTATAGCTCGATATGCTGAAGCGGGTGTAAACCACTTTATACTCCACTTTATGCCTTTAGAAGATACAGTTGAAGGTTTGAAAATGTATGCTAAGAAAGTAGTTCCATACTTTTCAGAAGGATGTTAGCCTCTGATGAGCTTCTCGGCATTCTTATACAAGATATTTTCCAATACTTCCTCGGGTAGATTCAATCCTTCTAGAAGCTTCAAGTGTATGTTTTCAGGGCTAAAGAACCACTCCATGTCTGTACCGTATAGAAGCCTACGGTTAAACTTCTCAAGGAAGACTTTTGCGAAGCCAAGGTCTCTGGCCAGAGCATTGTAGCCTGAGAAAGCCGATAAATCGCCGTAAACGTTTTCATAGTTTTCAAGTATGTAAACTGTCCTACCTGGATGTTCTATCGGACCTTTGGGATATGAATCTTCTAAATTGAAACTTTCATCCATACACCTCCACCAACCAGGGCCGTGCATTATGAAGTTAACGTTACTATACTCTTTGACGATTTTCTCAATCCCTTTCAAATCAGGCGTATCCAATATGCCATATGTATCGGAACTTAAGGCGGCAATGTGCATAAGTATTGGCAATTCAAGCTTTCCACAAACCTTGTAAAGTCTAATGTTGCAGTCATGGTCTATCGGTATTTTAGATGTATGCTCGCCAAAACCTCTACAGCCCATATCCACGTAACGTGTTATCCTTTCACTTAAACAGACTTCTCTAACTTCAACGACACAGAAGGGGATGAACTTATCAGGATGCCTCCTACAAATGTCCAATACATACTCCGTAGGCATTATAAACCCGCTATTCCAACTATAGACCGGCAGGACTATGGCACTTGCTTTATCGTAAGACTCAACATAATTGGCAAGGGTTTCAACGGTCACTTTACACCATGGATCGTTTACATTTGCTATGTCTCCATAGCAACCCACATGCGTGTGAACATCAAGAAAGCGGGAAATCAAACCACCACGCTCAAACGATACTAGAATCTATAGATATTTCTAAGCGTTTCTTCTAAATGTTTCCTAAGATTTTAGGAACTCTTTTTAGAGCCTCTTCTCTAACCATACTGTAAATATTAGCACCGTGCGAATCTATGGTGACAACCATTGGACCAAGCCTATAGACCTCTAAAATCCATACAGCCTCTGGAGGCCCAAGGTCTAGCCAATAGGCTTCTGAAACTCTTCTGACAGACTTAGACAGGAGTGCTGAAGCACCTCCCGGAGGACTGCAATATACGGCTTTAAACCGTTTAAAAACGTCAGTAGATTTCTCCGAGAAGCCTCCTTTACCTATGACAATTTTAACCCCTGACACCTCTAGAAAAGACTCCAGCAGGTCCTCCATCCTCATACTAGTAGTTGGACCTAGAGCTTCTACTCTCCAACCTCCATCTATGCGTCTAACCACAGGACCACAGTGAAAGACCGGTATTCCATAGAGGTTGAATGGGGGTTTAACATTACTCTGAAAACACGCTATAAGTCTCTTGGTAGCTTGATCTCTCATGGTGACTACTAGACCTGTAATGTAGACTATGTTGCCGACTCTAAGAGAGGAAACGTCTTCTACTGGTACAGTAATATCTAAGCTCATATATATCACCTACAAAACCTCATAGTAACCGTTAGGCTTAACTATGGCTGACGCCCTCCGTGCAGCCCAACACTGGAAGTTTATCGCCAGAGGAAGACTCGCAGTATGGCAGTAGGCGTACTCGATCTTAACGTCTAAACACGTCCATCTTCCACCAAGCCCCATTGGACCTATTCCAGTCTTATTAACCGCTTCGAACAGTTCAGATTCAAGCTTAGCGATTTCAGGATTCGCATTTCTTTCTCCCACTGGTCTTAGTAGTACCCTCTTAGCCATAAGCATAGCTTCTTCGGCCGTACCACCTAAACCAACTCCAAGGATTGTCGGAGGACATGGCATGCCTCCAGCTTCTACAACTCTAGATAGTATTACGTTTTTTATTGCTTCTACAGATTTAACTGGCGTGAGCATGTGAAAACTGCTCACGTTTTCAGAACCAGCACCCTTAGGCATAAAGTGGATTTTAATGTCGCTTCCATCGGTTTTCACAACGTGCAATACTGGAATTCCAACCCCAGTATTATCTCCAGTATTAACTCGCGTCAGCGGATGGACTACATTGGGTCTGAGGGGGATTCTTACAGTAGCCTTGGACACGGCTTCTGTAAAAACCCTGTGGTAATCTATTCTCCAGGGCGTTTCCAACCCCTCTTCAACTATGAAGACAGGTATGCCAGTATCTTGACATATAAGTCCACCCTCCTCTCTAGCTATTTTAATGTTTTCAACGATTGCTTCAAGCATCTTCACTCCTATTTCAGAAGTCTCAGTTTCATACGCTTCAATTAGAGCCTTCTCCACGTCTATAGGGACCGTTTTTACAGCTTTATCTATGAGCTTGAACACAACATCTAGAAGAACTTCTTCAAAATCCAACTCCATAATAGAATATTAAATCTTAAGTTTAAACTTTTCATGTTTAAACTTCAACAGATGGTCTTAAATCCTTCCTTTACGAGTGTATATCCTTTAAATATAGGATTCTTCAAAGTTTATTTCAGATAGAAAATGGACCTCGAAGAAGAAACACCTAAGAAACGTTTCGAAAACATCGAGGATATTCCTGGAATAGGACCTTCTACAGCTTCTAAGCTTAGAGAGCTTGGATACCATACAATTGAATCGCTCGCCACGGCTACTATTAAAGAGCTTATGCTGGCTGGGCTGGGTGAAAAACAGGCGGCTAAGATAATTGCTTTAGCTAGAGACTCTATTTCCGTTCAATTCGTCACAGCGGACATCCTTCTCCAAGAGAGGATTAACGTCAGAAAGCTCACCACGGGGAGTAAAATCCTCGATATGCTTATCGGAGGAGGTTTGGAAACGCAAACGATCACAGAGTTCTTTGGAGCCTATGGCAGTGGTAAGAGCCAACTATGCCACCAGTTATGTGTAAACGTCCAGCTTCCATATGAAAGGGGGGGACTTGAGGGCTCTGCACTTTATATAGATACTGAGCACACTTTCAGTCCAGAGAGGATTGTTCAAATGGCTAGGTTTAGAGGTTTAGACCCTGAGAAGGTCGTCAAAAGGATAATCTATGCTGAAGCCTTCAACTCCGACCACCAAATGCTCTTGTTAGATAAATGTGACAAACTAGTTAAAGAAAACAACGTTAAACTTATAGTTGTAGATTCTCTTACAGCACACTTTAGGAGTGAATACCTCGGAAGGGAGATGCTGGCTGAAAGACAGCAGAAGCTCAATAAACACATGCATAAACTATTTAGATTAGCTAGAGCTTTCAACCTTGTGGCTGTCGTTACAAATCAAGTCATGGCTAAACCAGACGTATTCTTCGGAGAATCTGTGCAAGCCGTTGGAGGCCACATTGTTGGACATACGAGCCACACGCGTATATATCTTAAGAAGTCTACGAAGGGAAATGTTAGGATAGCTAGATTAGTTTCAAGTCCATATCTTCCAGAGGGTGAAGCAGTATTTAAAATTACTGAAAACGGGGTTGAAGATGCTGAAGAAGAGACTGTAAAAGAGGAGTAGCACATGTCTCTAAACGAGACGATTTTAAGAGAATTCTTTGAATATGTGCTTAAGGGAGATTATGTTAAAGCTAAGTCTTTAATTGAAAAATTTGAGGGAAGTAGCTTTTCAGAGTATGAAATGGGCTATTTAAACGCTATGAGGGGGATAGCTTCAACGATAAGGGAAGGTAATTCCAACGTTAACCATCAACTAGATGAAAACTTCATCAGAATTCGAATTTTAAAGTTTAAAGAAATTCTTGAGCTTGGAAACCCAATGATAGACGACTACGACAAAGGTTTTTTCGAATGCTGGATGAAATTTCTAAGAAAGGCCCTAGAATACTTGGAAAAAAGTTAATGTTTTTCAAAATATAGCCTATTTGAGGAAATTGTATAAGATTGTCCATGCGGTTAGCCATACGAGGAAGTAAGTACCCATCCCCTCAAGAAGGAGTTTCTTCGAGTCGACCTCTTCACCAACCCTACTTCTAAAGATGTAATGTGTTAACACATATATACATATGGCGAGTAATAGGCCTCCAATTCCCCATATTTTAAGGAAGCCTGACAGTAGGGCTACGGCTAAAGCTAAGCTGAAGCGTATCCAATATACATATTTGAAGTTCATATAGGCTTCCCTATTCTCTAGGGAATAGAAACCTTTAAGCATTACTTTAAATTAGCATCAACCGATGCCTAGAAGCCGAATGAATGGCATTGACATAGCTGTAGTACTGTCTGAGATTAAAAGCCTAGTTGAGGGGCTGTATGTAGATAGCATATATCTAGTAGATAGAGCTTTGATTTTAAAGCTAAGAGGTGGAGGAATATCTAGAGAGCTCGTAGTAGATATCGACAGAGCAGTCTACTTGACAACGTTTGAAAAAATCAAGCCTATTAAGCCCCACCAGTTTGCAATGTTTCTAAGAAAGTACCTATCCGGCTCGAGGATTTCAAACGTTTCACAAAGAGGGTTAGAGAAGATTGTAGAAATTTTGTTCGAGGGTGGACGGGGGAAATACACGCTAGTAGCCGAATTGTTTGCCAATGGTAATGTGGTTTTTCTAGATGAAGACCGCGTAGTTAAAGCTGTTCTACGAAGAACGTATTCGAAAACCAGGGTTTTCAAAGTTGGATCTGTCTACCAGTATCCTCCGACATTAGAGGACCCGAGAGAAGCTACTCTTGAAAGGCTTATAAACATAAAGAAGTCTGGATTCAAAAACCTTCAGTCCGCCCTGTCAAAGACGACCGGACTTCCATCCCCTTACTCTGAGGAGGTCATCACAAGAGCTGGATTTACTCCGTCTACATCTGTAGAAGAGCTAAATGAAGAATCTATTGAGAAGATATACAACGAATTGAAAGCGTTTCTTGATGAAGTATTTGCTAAACCTACAAAGCCAGTTGTCTATACAGATGAGAAGGGGGTTTTAGTAGATTTCTCACCAGTGCCCTTGACGATATACAGAGGCTTAAACGCTAAATTCTACGGGTCTTTCGCCGAGGCAGTTGATGTATATTTTTCAGGACTCTACGAGTATGAGAAGAAAATAGAGGAGGAGCAGAAACTTAAAGCTGAAGCCGAAAGACGTAGAGTGTCGTTGGATCAGCAGATGAAGGCACTCTCTAAATTTATCGAAGAGTCTAAAAACTATCGGTCTATAGGCGTACTTCTAATGAATAAGCTTCACGTCCTGCAAGCGGTATTCCTAACGTTTAAAGAGCTTATTCAAAGTCGAGGTATTAAGGAGGCTGAAGACGCTCTAAGACGTGAATTAGCTCAAGAAGGATTAAACTTATTAAACGTTGAAATGGACGGTAGATTTGTCGAATTAGATGGCTTTGGATTACGTTTTAAACTCAACACAGAGCTCAGCATAGCCGAAAACGCTTCAAGATTTTTCACGCTAGCTAAAGAGGCTGAGGAAAAAGCTAAGAGAATTGAAGAAGCCATGGATATTGTCGGTAAGCAGGTTAAGGCTAGCGAAGAAGAACGATTATACGTTAAAAAATCTGGAGCTTGGTATGAACAGTTTAGGTATACTTTTACGGGGGATGGTTTTTTAATAGTTGGAGGAAAAGACGCATCTACAAATGAACTACTGCTAGACAAATATGTTGAGCCGAAAGACGTTATCTTCCACGCAGAATATGCGGGTTCACCATTCGTAGTGCTTAAGACAAGTGGTAAAGAGCCTACTCCAGAGGCTATCTGGGAAGCCTCCGTTATTACAGCATGTTATAGTAGAGCTTGGAACGACGGTCTTGCAAACTTAGACGTCTTCTACGTAAGGCCTACTCAAGTGTCTAAAAGTCCTCCCTCTGGGGAGTATATTAAACGTGGAGGGTTTATGATTAGAGGTAGTAAAAACTACATTCGTAAGGTGCCTCTAAAGCTCTGTATAGGTGTTAAAGTAGAAGAAGACGGTTTAACGGTTTTACCTTGTTCGGAGGAGAACGCTAGGAAAATGTTCGACGCTTACGTTTCTATAAGACCGGGTAATGTCGATAAGCGTAGGTTGGCTGAGGAGATCGTTGAAAAACTTAAGAGTAGACTAGGAAAGGTTTTAAAACGTATACAGCTACCTATTGATTGTATTTACAGACTTATACCTGGAAGCGGGGGTGTTTTGGAGGATTAAACATATGAGTGAAAGAATAAGTCTTAAGGTTAAAGTTAAATCGATAATGTCAAGCCCAGCCATAATAGCTAAAGCAGACGATAAAGTGTCAGATATCGCCAAGATCATGGATTTCCACGATATAGGAAGCGTTATTATCACAGATGCAGAGGGTAAACCCATAGGTATAATAACAGATATGGATATAATTAAACGCGTAATAGCTAAAAACCTAAACCCGTATGAGGTTAAAGCTAAAGACGTAATGAGCCAACCGTTGATAACAGTAGACCCAGATACAGATATTACCGACGCTGCGAAGCTAATGAGCTACTACCACGTCAAGAGGCTTGGAGTCATGTATAAGGGTAAGCTTGTAGGAGTCATATCATCGAAAGATATAACGGCAATTATGCCAGAACTCATAGAGATAATATATGAGAAGGCTCGTATTGAAGGGCTCATAGTAACACCTGGATCTGAAGAAGTAGCTGTTGGATACTGTGAAATTTGCGGTCAGTGGAGCGACTTATTAACATTCAAAAATGGAAAGTTCTTATGTAAAGATTGCGTAGAAGAAAGCTGAGAAGTTTAAACCCATTTTACCGTGTGAATAGATCTCAAATGGAAGTTTAATCTACTGTTGGAGAACCCTACCGTAGTACATCAAGTCCCATAGTCGTTTTGGAAGTACGTACTTGGTTTTTAAATGTTGCGGATTCAATTCCAACGGGTCTAGGCCGTAGACCTTGGCAAACTCCTCATGAACAGTTTTCTCGTAGGTCGTAATTCCCTTCAGAGGAAGATCAACTCTAACGCCATTCAGCATCTCAGATTCTCTAATAGCCATTAAAACTTCTAAATCCCTTTTCGCGTTTTCAAACCCATAGTTGAGTGGTTTACCGTAAACTATGGCATTGTAGAGACTTATCCACGCATCAGCGATAGCGACTTCATCGTAATCGGTCAGCGGATATATACTTAGAGGCGTCTGGAGAAATAACTCAGGTTTGGTGGAGACTTTCGCCCCCACCACTCTTAAACAACCGTCAACTACAGAGGTCTCAATGGAGATTTTGAAAGTTTGACCGTTTCTAAAACACAATTCACTACCTTTTAAAGAAGCTTCTGTCCCATTTATCTCCCAGTAGTTACCCCGGTTACGGTTAAACTCATAGACCCCAGTTATACCGTTGAGAAGATTTATCTCAGCTTTTTCAAGAATAGAGTCTAAAGGTGGGAAGACCCCTACGACACTTTTTACTTCAGATTTAAGTATACTTCTTATCGCTGCAATACCGTGGTATGAACCAGATACATATGATAGATAGAAACTTTTAACTTCGCCTAAAAATCCATCCGCCACAATCTTCTGCTTTAGACGCTCCTGAGGCCATCTGGGGACGTTCTCTGAAACCTCCAGGAGAATGCTATTCTCCCTTGCCGCCTTAATCATGTAGTCTGCACATGCGGCAGTTATAGCAATCGGCGTTTCGGTGAGAATATGTATTCTCTTTTGAGCTAAAACATTCGCTACGACATGATGCCCTTCAGCTTGAACAGCTATTAAACAAGCATCAAGCTTTTCCTCGCTAAGCATCTTCTCCAAATCGTCGTAAGCTTTAACCCCCACATTATCAGAAACGCTTTTCGCACGGAGCACGTCGACATCGCATACTGCGACTAGTCGATATTTATCTCTAAGCTTTAAGAGCACACTGATATGGCTTCTAGCCCTACTTCCAGCACCAACAATTCCCACATTCAATAGCCTCAAGGTAGACCTTAAGGATTTCATCCTTCCTTAGATAAATGGTTTTCGAGCGGCTCCTAACATTAGACCGTATTATAATTTAAACTAGAGAACGTAACCGCTTAAGCAAGTTATCTACAGCTAAGAATCCTGAATTATGCATCGAGATATCTCCATCGGGTCTTCCACCGCTATCGTTGGAAGAGCTTAAGTCTATAAGCCCTGGTTACGAGTACGTCCTGAAGATAAACAATTGGCTTGTAAGAGTTGAAAAAGACGCCTACATTGGCTCAGAAGAGCTTAGAAGAAAATATGGGAAGGACCGTGCACCTTTAGCAGAAGCTTGGATTGAGGGTTTTAACTACTTAATAGGTTCTCCCATATTAACTGCTGAAGAACTACTACAACTCATCCAAAACATGGAGTCAATAACGCAACCTCCGCCTTAGGAACTCAATGCAGGGTTTCAGACAATCCAAACAAAGTTTGAAAATCCATAGAAAAACTATGGAAATTGAATGGAAGTCCGGACATAATCTGAGGTGGATTCAGATATTTAATTAAGACGATGGATGTGACAGAGAATTTAGGAATTTACACATATTTTTAAAGTGGGATCCGAGGATAATTTGTTAATTAACAAATTATCCTCCAACTGTTTTGTATAATTTGCTAATCATTTTCAAAGCCGTTTCAACCATTATATCACCCGCATCAGGAGCTAAGATATTTGGCCCTATGGTTGTTTCATAGCTTCCAGAAGTCGTTAAATTGCCTTCTTCTCTAAACGCTTTAATAGTTGGTATGTATCCTACGTTATCATTGGCGAGTTCACATATAAATGTATATTTGAAAGGTGACTCTTTCTTTATCTTCAAACCGTGTTCTACGAATATCTCACCTGGAAGCCCAACTATAACTGCTAGATCTCCTATCGCCAATGCTTGAACCCATGTTTTAACATGTTTAGGAGCGTTTAAAAATTCCTCTAACTTAGGGTAGAAAAAGTACTTTAGAGCGTAGTGTCTCATATTGACGGCTTTAACTTCTCCCTTTACTAGTTTCGACGCGAACTCTATTTCCTCATCTGTGGGGAATCGTCTTGAGATTGTGACTTCCTCAATGGATGCTGCCAGCTTTAAATCATTTTCAAAACGCATTTGATTCCAAGCCCATATCACCCTGCTGGCTAAAAGTGATGCTATACGCTCAGCATGCCCGAAAAACTTATTTACCTCTTTATGAGGCTTCATAGCGTCGAACATTATAACGTCCCCACATGCACCGTTGGCGAGCATAGCTACAAACTCTTCACCTCTAATACGCTGGATGAGGCTTGAGAATACGCCGAAATAGTCTGCTGAAATCGTATACATGTCCTCCCTTTTCTCGGTAGGGCTTAAACCAGCATAGTGCATAGCATAATTCGTCAACAATCCTATGGTATTACCATTTGGTTTTCTAACGCATAAAACATTAACTTCAGGATCTATCGGTCCGGCTGGTTTAACTATATTCGGGTTTAAAATGCCTGGGTTTGTCCATACAGTCCCGTCTTTCATGTAGAAGCGCCTATTCCCCAGTGGTTTAGCCTCTTCCTCTCTCTCAACACCTAGCTCAGCATCTGTAAGCCTATTTACTGCTAGCTGTATGGCATCAGCAATCCTACGGATTAGATAACTTCCATAACCCATATCCTCTACATCAGGACCCGTATGAGTATGCGTGCAACAGATTAAAACGTTTGAAGGAGGTATATCAGTACACTCGCAGACCATACGCTTCGCCTCATCCAGATATTTACGTTCGACACCAATCAAATCGCAGACTACAACAGCAAGCCTAGTTTCACCATCGTCTAAAACGAGAGCTTTCGCGAATAATGGATCGTGAATGTCTCTTGCAATCCTCTCTTCGAAATAGCCGGACATCTTAATACCCAAAGGAGGAGCAACGTCTACAACGGCAGCTCCAGCCTTCAAAATTAACCACCAACTTTTTCTATCAATGATATCTTAACTTTAGCTTTTTGAGAAGAATCTGATGAAAGTTTACAATTGAAGCTTATCCGATTAATTCCTTTCCGTATAATTGGTATTTCACCTTCTACTTCTACGTCCTTCAAAACGAAACCATTAGCAGAATACAGTTTACAAGTATTCATTTCAGGTTTGAATATTAAGTATTGATCTGGTTGTAGTTCTACATTGAAAGTCGTAGTTTTTCCGTTTATTGTTACGCTTGGATTTCTTAAAGGTAGCAATTTTTCCTTTAGCGCCTTTATATCGCTTATGTACAGTGTGACGGTATCTTTGGGTGGTAGTTTCATCAATCTTATATTTATTGCTCCAACTTTTGAATAGTCAAATATATGTGCTGCTAGACTATAGTAATCTTCTGTGTATTTGAAGAAATCGAAGATACGCTCTCCTTCGGGTTCAGGTATCTCAAGATACCTCCATCCTTTGAAATTTATAACAATATAATGGTCGCATACAGGGTCTATTGAAAAACCTATGTTTTTCAGCTGTATGTTTAATATTTCACCTTTTCCATCACCATATACCCATAGACCAATTCCTCTATTGTTGGATAGATTCAAATTAACATTTCTGATAAACTGACACCATCCAGTATCATCTTTTAAAGAACTTTCAACTACAATTTTACCGCTAATCGTTCCAACTTTAATTTTTTCCGTAGATTTCTCTATTCGGTACGTTACACCTGTGGCTGAAGAAGACGTAAATTGGTCTAACTCATTAACATTTACTAGCAGAATGTTTTCGCTTTCATCGTATTCTGCCAATGAAGATAACGCCTGTATCCTTAACTCAAATGAAGGCTCTTCAAAGTCACTATAAATAGTCCACTCGTTATCGACCCCATTGATACCTTTTATGTAATGTTCAAAATGTTTCACACGACGTAAAACCCATCTATTCTTAGATGGTTTAATTAATCTGAATTCTGCTCCAAGTTCACGTAATCTTCTTTTCTCCTCTTCTGATAAAATATTTCTAAGCCTTAATTCTTCATAGTTTTTAACTATTGATAATATTTCAGGTGTCCAACCATTCTCCCTTAAGTCATGAACTGTAGTCTCTATTGAAAGTGGTGAATCATAGCCCAAACATTTGTTACAAACGTATTCGACTTCATCTGGTTGAGTAGCTGGATAGTATGGGGTTTTAGTATACACGCCAAACCATCCGAATTCAGCAGGCATTAGATTTGCTTGAACTTTTATAACGCCTGGAATTTTGACCTTATCTACATGACCTTTCACACCTCTGTATGCTCGATCTGTTTGGGCATCCCTTGAGTATATATGCCAGTTAAAGTGATCTAACTGCTCGTCAGTAGGTTTCAACATTGTACCCTGCCCTCGATAAATGCTGACCGTGTAGCTAGCTCCCTGTATTAAAACTTCTCTTCGGAATTTATTGAAGAAGGCTAGTTGAACTTTTGGTATGTAATACCACCATGCTCCTTGGGCAGATGCTGCTTCCGCTCCATCGAAATATATCATATCGAAACCGCATTCATTTACTATATTTGCTATACGTTGTGCAATCTCATCTAGGAGAGTACTTTCAGCATCAGCGATGTAAAATCCAAACATTTCAGCTAAGTGATATACTGTGGCTCCTTTTTTGTGCTCTGCTGGTTTTGTGCCCCTAGCACCTCTAATACAACCTGTAAATCCGTAGGGAGGTTGAAGTGAAACCCCACTATAGATAATTATTTCATTGTCTATTTGAATTTCATTACCGCCGCCTGCATAATAGAGCTGAGGTTTTATTGGGACATCCTTGGGAGGCCCGCTCGTTGGAATAAATGAACTATTTTCATCTATTGTATCAGCTAATGTGAACCTTGCATTTTTCAATAACCGTTTATCAGGAACTGGTGTTACATATGGATCATTTTTACTGATGCACGTTGTTAAAAAGTGAAGACCAACTTTTAACCCCGCATCGTGCATTTTCTTAACAACTTTCTTTAAGCTTTCCAAACCATTTGGATAGTTTCTTAGGTTAATTGGATAGCTTCCGCAACTTGTTGACCACGAAGAATCATACATCATAACATAGCTGAAGCCACCTTTCTTAGCATACTCTATAACTTCATCTACATTCTGCTCGGTAACGTCAATGAATAAGTAAGATTTTTTGACTTCAGGAGATGCTTTATCCCATACTCCAGCCAGTGTTGGACTCGGCAACCCTTCTCTCAACTGGATTCTTCTAATGGTCTCTTTTATCTTATTGAATGGTACTCCTACAATAGCGATTTTACTTTTAAGAAGTCCATATCTTGGATAACATTTAGCCACTAATATAGCTTTTTCATCAGATGCCCCATAAGAACGCACTTGTAAATTTAAAGCTAATATGCATGCAGCGAAAATATCATTATATCCTATATTTAATAATCTTCCGATGTTTTCCTTAATTGTTAGAGGTATTTTACATAGTGTAAATTCTTCCACATTTTGATCATTTATTGAATGCGGTTCGAAAACAATATAATCTTCTTCTATTCTAATTTTTAAACAACATTCAATTTTTATCTCATCAAAAATTATTTTTAATTCATCATTATTCAGTTCAATCGATGAAGGCCAATAGCCTCTACCGTTTTTTACTAGTTCTGTAAAGGGATTTTGAAGAGTGAAATCCAAATAATTTTGGCCAGATGTCTTATCTAAGAATAGTTTAGAAAAACCCTTCTTATCTATCACCCACTTTAAATATTTATTTTCTAAAACGATTTCTGAAACCATTTTATCACACCATCATTTGAATGAATAGTATTTATCAACTTTACTTTGAAACTCTTCATTTAATTTTTAAACTTCTCTGATAAATCTATAAAATTGAATTTCACTTTTCAGCCAACTCTCTCGCTTCCATAAATACTACTCCCATAGATTTTAAGTAATCAATCAGTTTTTCAAGCTGTGCTAATACGTAGTCTCCACAGTTTTTAATTGTATATTCGTCAGGTAGGACACTACCTTTAGGACTAACTCTAATCGGTCCCTTGGGTATTTCAACAAACTCCCATGGATGGAAGTAAAAGCATAAAACGACTGGAAGCCCTTTATTTTTCACATAGTTTATGTGATTTCTGATGTGGATCATTAGTTTTTCCGCACTCTCAGTCCTAAATTTAGGCCACTGATCCCTATCTCTACCATACTGGTCTTTACTTTCAACGGTCATATCCGCAAAGTTGGGTATCTCCAATATTTTCATATTACCTTCCTTAGTCCAATCATCTTTGCTAGGATGATATGGTATGAGTTGCTCTCCGTAGAAGTAGAGTGGATATGACGCGTCAGCTTTATATCCCAAATTCTCAAGACTACGAATCAATATCGTACTCCCCCAGAGTCTCGGAGCTTTAAATGAAAGAACCTTATCCCTGAGAGCTTCTTCAGTCTAAATGGTACTTCTTCTGGAAAAAGCGGCTTTACCCCTGGTATTGGAAAAAGTTCATCACTTAAAATTAATAGGATAAGGTTCTTAAGAAGAAGCTTATAACTTAGCAAAGCTGGTTTTAATTCATCTACAAATTAGATGATGGATGGTTATTTGGAAAGCGTAAGTAAGTCTAAATGTTTAGAATCCTATTTAGGAATTTACACATGTTTCTGAAATGAGACCCGAGCCAGTACACCTTCTTGCAATTGTCGCATATCCAAAACTTCGATTGTCTACGTAGTACGCCATCTGGTATTAAGCCAGCAACCTCTTCTTTTGAGGCTTCTCTTATGGTGCTGTTGCAAACTGGACACCTGCTTTTAGAGGGATCTATGACTGGATTTAAACCAAACTTTTTAACTAGGAAGCCTACTCTCTCGGCTTCACTCTTACCAGCTACTTCTAAGGCTTTCAGCCCTCTGCTTAAAGCCTTAGAGACGAGTCCTTTATCCCTTGTAAGTATTACAGCGTTAAACTCTAAAGCCGCTCTGAGTAGGTCTTCGTCCGTCCAAGACGGGTTGTAGAGAACATTGCAACCTAGTATTCTCAGCCATCTAGCGGTCCGACCGAGCATTAAATCCACTACGAAGACTTCGTTCAAACCCAAACACCTGGTTTAATGACTCTACCAACTCCCGGCTTACTTAAAATCTCACCGTTTAAAAAAACCGGCTCACCGTTTACTAGAACGCCTTTAACAATACCTCTCCCCTTCCACCCTTTAAATGGACTGTGCTTAGCCTTAGATTTAAACTCCGACGGGTCTATTCTAAACTCTCCGTTTAAATCTACCACTGTTAAATCGGCCCAGTAGCCGATTTCAATAGACCCCCTACCCGCTATTCTGAATATTTTAGCAGGGTTTTGAGAGGTAAGCTCGACCAGCTTGGAGAGACTTAACCATCCTCTGTTGACACAATCAAGCATAAGCGGTAGAAGCGTTTCCAAACCTGGGAAACCGGTTTTGATGCTCCAAATGTTCCCTATGGATTTTTCTTCTAGAGTATGTGGAGCATGGTCTGAAGCTATGCAATCCACCATGGTTTTTCTAACCCCAACCCACAGTCCTTCAACGCAGCCTTCAGACCTAAGAGGCGGGTCAACGAGGCCGTATATTCCAAGGGTTTCATAGTTTTTCTTTGAAAGTAGCAAATGATGAGGTGTGACTTCGCATGTAACTGATAGCCCTTCGGCTTTAGCTTCAGCTATACGCTTGAGCGACACTGGGGAGGTTATGTGGCAAAAGTGTAATTTCACGGGTTTTATTTTCCTAAGCATAGCGGTTAACTCGTCTACGGATTCGTTTTCAGACTCTTCAGAGAGAGCGGCTTCAAAAGCCTCTAAACCTCCGTTGGGATTAGCGTGCTTCACAGCTTCATACGTTTCCCTTCTCTCGGCATGAACAAGCACTGGTAAACCTGTTCTACCGATTGCTTCAAACGGCTTCCTTAAATCTTCCAAACTGTTGAATTTATACCCAGGCATAACTCTATGCATGAATACTTTAAACCCGAAGACCCCTTCAGCCACAAGCCTAGAGATTTCAGTCAGTTTTTCAGGTATAAAACTGTAGAACCCCACGTTCACGTAAATTTTAGGCTTAGCTGTTTCAATTTTAGACCTTAATGTTTCAGCGTTTTCAGTAGCTGGGTCTGTATTAGGCATGTCTAAAACCGTTGAAATCCCTCCGAATGCTGCAGCCAAGGTCCCAGTATCATAATCCTCCTTATACGAAAGATTGAGTCCTCTGAGGTGTACATGTACATCTATAAGCCCAGGTATAACGAGTAAACCGTTAAGGTCTATCGTCTCGTCAACAGGCTTATTTATCTTCAACTTGGTTAAACGGGAGATTTTACCGTCTTCAACTAAGATTTCAACACCACTAATTACTAACCCCCTGTAGAAGATTTTACAGTTTCGCAGTCTAAGAGTTTTCAACAACCATAGTTTAATAGAAACTCCTATAAGAGTTTCACGCATAAAATACTAGTGCTGGTCAAAATGACCACTAATTTAACAGATGACGAGGGGGCATTTCTAGTTAGAATTGCAAGGAGAAGTATTGAAGAATATCTTACAAAGCGCGTTAAAATAAAGCCACCCATCGAAACGCCAGAAAGCTTGAAAGTTAAACGTGGGGTATTCGTAACGCTGAATAGCTTCATCGAAGGAGCTAAAGAGCTTAGAGGATGTATAGGTTTTCCGTATCCAACTCATCCTCTAGTTGAAGCAACTATTGAAAGTGCTATAGAAGCGGCTGTAGGAGACCCGAGGTTTCCACCTGTAACTTTAAAAGAAATGGATAATATAGTTGTTGAAGTCAGCGTTCTAACGAAACCTGAGCTCATAGTCGTCAGCAATCCTAAAGAACTGCCTAAAGCTATTAAAATAGGCATAGATGGTTTGATCGTCGAAAGAGGCTTTTATAAAGGACTTTTACTACCACAAGTTCCTGTTGAATGGAATTGGGATGAGGAGGAGTTTCTAAGCAATGCCTGTATAAAGGCTGGTCTAACCCCAGACAGTTGGCTTCTAAAAGATACAAGAGTATATAGATTTCAAGCTGAAATCTTTGAAGAAGAAGAGCCTAGAGGCAGAATTAAGCGTAGGATTTTAAGGTAGTAATTATGAGCGTTTACTTCGGAGTGTGCGGAATAGGCTTAGGTCATGCTGGAAGATGTATACCTATAGCTGAGAAACTCAAAGAGAAAGGTATAGACGTGGTTTTTTCATCTTATGGTAATGGCTTAAACTACATCAAGGAGAAACAGTTCAATTGTAAGAAGGCACCATCAATAGGATTCGCCGTCAAGACTGATGGAGGGGTGGATTTTAGACAGAGTACTGTAAATCCTGGACCCTTTATAGCATCGATTAAAGTCCTTAGACAGATAGCTTTTGAATTGATGGCCATTGGAAACTTCCAGCCTAAAGTAGTTATTTCCGACAGTAGAGTTTCAACGATAGTTGCTTCGAAGGTTTTGAAAATTCCATGTATAACAATTCTCAATCAGTTTAAGATAATAATACCTAGGAGGCGGCGCTTTTTAAGACTATGCAGGCTTATGGATGCGGCAGCGCTTGCTTTAATCGGTAGAATCTGGACTATAAGCGACTACGTTCTCATACCTGATTATCCAATGCCTTACACAGTTTCACTTGGAAACCTTGAAATACCACCTGTATACTCTAAGAAGGTCTTCCTAGTGGGTCCCATAGTCCCAGTGAAACCCGAAGAACTACCTTCTCAAAGAGAGCTTAAAGAGAAGCTGGGTCACGACCCGGATAAACCTCTAGTATTTGCACCCATAAGCGGCTCTCTAAAAGAGCGTAGATACCTAATTGAACTTTTAACCTCCATATTTATGGAACTCGATGAATACAATATCGTTATGTCTAAAGCAAACCCAACTGGTACACAAGCTCCGTTTAAACTCGGCTCTCTAACGGTATATGAGTGGTTAAACAATAGATTTGAATATCTTAAAGCCTGCGACGTAGTCGTTTCAAGAGCTGGACATGGAACGATTACACAGAGCATGTTTTACGGTAAACCGATGATATTAATACCAACTCCAAACCACACCGAGCAAATAGGCAATGCCTCGAGAATTGAAGAAATGGGCTTAGGATTAACTCTAGAGCAGGAGAAGCTTACCAAGGATTCGCTTCAAAATGCAATTGAGAGAATTATAAACGGTGGATTTATGGAGAGGAGCTTGGAGGCTTCCAGAGAATTGAAGCAATACGACGGATGCAGGAAAATAGTATCTATCATAGAGGATTTCCTTTAACTGTTCTATTTTTACAACTTTATGTCTAAAACTAAACTGTTTAAGTTGTCGAATTTAAACGCTAATCTCCATCGAACAGATTTTTTGGACAATTGAAAAATCCATGAAAACATGAATTTAATATGGAAAACCTTATATATATCATGGATATCCATTTAGTCATGGAGTGATGGAAAATGGCCAAGTGTCCAAAGTGCGGTACTGATGTAGCTAAGCCAGTAAAAGAGTGGGATATTCAGCCTAAGCAGAAGAAGGGTCCAAAAGTCCACATAACTCTATACGAGTGCCCTAACTGTAAGACTAGATTTAGAGAAGCAAAAAGACTTGCATAAACGCCATAAACACAAGTTGAATAATCCCTCCTTTTTTTCCTTCAATCCTCAGAGTTTAAGCATGTAAATTTTAGAGGACTTTCAATTGAGCAACTTTTACAACTGTATGCTAAAAAAATAAAATAGATGGTTTAAAACGGTATGAAGAATCTTATAACCATCAGTAGTCCGCCTATGAAAGAGACTAGTACAGCACCCACTATGAAGCCTATTGCAACTGGTACTCCAACTTCTTCATAGAACTTGCTTCCACCGATTCTAAGCACTATGAGTTTAACAATCCACGCTACTGTTACAGTAGTCCACAGTCCTTCAATAAGAGCATGACCATCTGTGATTATTAGGAAGCCGATAGGGTCTAATGGGAACCATAAGAATTTAGCGTGGAGATATGTCAATGCACCTGCAAGTAGAACCCCGCCTAGGAAGTGGGGTATCCACTCCCCTCTAACTGGTCGATTTACAATACCCTGTGGATCTGCTCTATACCATACACCGCCCCAGAGGCTCGACGGTAGTTTCGTTGCTCCGAAGGTGTAGAGACCCCATATGTATCCCAACTGTGCTAATAATGGCGCTAGAATACCTACGACTAGTGAAACTTTGAAGATCGTTTTAGTATCCATACCCATCATAGAGCCCATTTTATAAGATGATAAAGATGTTATAAGCGGTGTTCCCCAGCCTTCTGTGAAGGCTTGACCTGTAGGATGCATCATACACATGGCTAAAACCCATTCCTTATAGTTTGCCTCGGTTGGCATACTTCCCATGACTAGCTTCATAGGTCCATAGTAGAACCAGCTTCCAGCCGGAGCGTTATATCCGACAAGTGAGTAGACTCTTGTAGATGCAAATGTGCATATGAAGTTGCTTACGATTAGAATTGCTATTGGTGCTAATGTCAGGCCTACAGACCCCCAGAGAGCGGCTATGACTATTACGGCTAAGATTATCATTAGAAATGCAATTCTATAGCTGATAGGTTCACCCTTCACTTCTTCACCTCTAGCGGCATGCCTGAATATTGAAGCCACAGCACGCCAGTTTAAGATGAAGTAGAATAAGACTATTCCAGTGCTTACCCCAGCTGTTGAAAACGCGTCCCATTTGAATGGTTCGCCGACTCTATAACTTATAGTACCACACCAGACTCTACCGCAACCATCTAAACCGAGGATGCCAGAGTAATAGCCTGAGAAGTACGCTACTTGCATGAGCACTTGGAAGATTATATTTGTTATTACCGCGCTCGTGAGAACGGATAATGGCGCTAAGAAGAATATGGCTGCGTGTACTGCGCTTTTATTAAGCATTGCCATGCCTGGTAGCTGGGCTAAAGCTGAGCCTGCAGTAAGCCAAACTGTTCCATGGTTGCAAGTATTTGTCCTCCACCCGTAAACGTCTGGAAACCACGGATATAGAGCTGTCAAGAATAGTGGAATCTGGTATGCCAGTCCTAGAACGATGCCCACTACAAGCGGAACACCCAGTTTCTTCCTTAGACCTCCCTGCTCTAGGAACCTGTTGGCTAGTGTAACGCTAACAATCGTCTGTGGGAATGGGACTTTTTCAACATCTATATAGTGGTGGCGGAGTAGAGAGGCTATTGCCAAGTAGAAGACGGCGTAAGCAGCCATCATGAGCCACCAGAACATTATGAAGGGCATGAGAGCACCCCAAGGAACAGCAGCTCCACCACCGACTATAGGTCTCACCACTTCGGCTGGAGGAGCAAATATAGAGGGCCAATTGTCTGAAATATCCGGTTCTACTACTCTACTGGCTAGAAAACCAGTATATGTGTCTTGAATAGGCCATCCGTCAGAAGTCATAAAGACTACTAGGCCCATAGTGGCTACGTATAGAAATGCAAAGGTTGTTTTATCAGCTGATTTGAAAAAACCGATTTCCCTTAAAATTCCTAGGAAGAATATTAGGACTGTAGGTAAAACTGGAACCCAAAGTTTACAGCCTACTGTCCCTGCAGTATACCAGTTTGTAAAACCTCCAGGAATCATAGTCGTCCAAACAGGACCGAAGAAGCCGAAGACAAATATTATAACCAGTGTGGAAATCCATAGACTGGTACTTATAGGCTTATACTCCGTAGACAACTTCCCACAAAATTCATTCTACGTGAAAACATTTAAAAATCTTTCTTGAAGAAGATACTCAAGGGCTTTTAAGGGAGGCTCTGCTATACCTTATGGATAAGCCTCCAACACTTCTGTATGAAGTGTTGGAGGAACAGGGGATTAGGGCGTTCGCTCAAATTGCTGAAAAATAGGTGCGGCAAGTGCCCAGTCTTTGAAGCCATCACATCCATAGACCCGAAGCTTAAGAGGATTAAAGTTGAACTCGAGGAGCTAAAGAAGAAGCGTGAGGCTGTAGAAAATGCCCAAGGTAGTCGAAGAACGCCTCAGAAGGGCTTTTAACGCGTAACATTGAGAAAACTGTCATAGGCGTATACTACCCTACCTATTGAGATAATACTGGATCTACTCTGAAGGATATACCATAGGACTCGAAAAGTCCGACGTGTTTAAGATAGGATAGTTATTCACGAATTCCTGATAAATGCACTAAAGTCTAGTGAGGCTACAGTCGAAGTCGAGAAAAAACGCCTAGAGGCATCCAAGCTTATAGAAGCAGGCTTCGAGTATGTAACGACCTTCAACAATACCATTCTCTTCAGGAAGAGGAAGTAATCCTAAGGAGTAAAAGGTAATCCTAATTTTCTACTTAAGCATGCCTTTATAAACCCATAATATGGGGGTGATGGCTTTCCAGGTCTACTTTTGAATTCTGGATGGAATTGTGTACCCATGTAGAAGTACCTATCTGGAAGTTCGAAGATTTCAACCCGTGAGCCATCTATTGAGAAACCTGAGAAAACCATTCCATGTTTTTGCAGAATATCCCAATATTTTACATTTACCTCCCAACGGTGTCTATGCCTCTCCATTATAATATTCTTACATCCATAGAGTTTATAGGCAATAGTTCCAGGTACAAGCTCCACTGGTTGCGCTCCAAGCCTCATAGTCCCTCCGAGTTGTTTAACTTCTTTCTGCTCAACCATGAGGTCTATGACTGGATGAGAAGTATTGGGGTTATTTTCAGTACTATTTGCATCTTTAAGATTACATACATACCTTGCGAAAGCCACAATAGCCATTTGAAAGCCGAAGCATATACCTAGTAATGGTATGTCCATTCTCCTCGCATAATCTGCGGCTAGAATCTTCCCCTCCGTCCCCCTGGCGCCGAAACCAGGAGGCACTATAATACCATCATAGTTTAAAAGCTTCTCAAGGTTTTCTTCATTCTCAAATTCTTCAGCTTCTATCCAGTCTATTTTAGCTTTAGCATTACAGTAGGCGGCTGCGTGTTTAATGGCTTCATTAATACTTACGTAGGCATCTGATAGTGCGGCATACTTACCCACCATTGCGATTTTAATCTCGCGATCTGCTGTAAGAAATGCATCTACTATCTGCTTCCATTCAGACCAATTTGGTTTAACTGGGTTCAAGCCCAGTCTTTTAACCACGTATTCACCCATCCCCTGTTCGTCTAATATGAGGGGGGCTTGGTATACACATTGAAGCGTGTAAGAGCAGAAAACAGCTTCCCTAGGTATTGTACCGAATAACGCTATTTTAGCCTTCGTCTCCTCTCCGATATTCCTCACACACCTAGCCACTATTATATCAGGTTGAATACCTATCCGTCTAAGCTCGTTAACGCTATGTTGAAGCGGCTTAGTCTTTTCTTCCCCAGTCGTATCTAAAACAGGTACTAGAGCTACGTGAACAAACATTGTATTCTCAAAACCCTTTTCAAGTCTTATCTGCCGTATCGCCTCTAGGTATGGTAGTCCTTCAATATCTCCCACTGTACCTCCAACCTCCGTTAGAAGGACATCTATCGGCTCTTTCTCAGCAACCATGTAGATTCGACGTTTAATCTCATCTGTTATATGAGGCACTATTTGAACACATTTACCCAAATAGTCGCCTCTCCTCTCCCTCTCTATGACAGCCCAGTATACCTGGCCAGTCGTTATATTGTGGTCCTTAGTCAAATTTATGTCTAGAAATCTCTCATAGTGGCCAATATCGAGGTCTATTTCACCTCCATCCTCTGTAACGAATATCTCTCCATGCTGGTAAGGGTTCATAGTTCCACAGTCTACGTTCAAGTATGGATCTATTTTTATCACAGAAACCCTATATCCGCGGACTTGGAGGATTTTACCTATTGAAGCAGTAACTACACCCTTACCTACACTCGATAAAACTCCTCCAGTTATGAATATGAATTTAACCAATAGAAACCCCCTTTAAACAGAGCACCTTAGAGATTTCTTACGAGTAAATCCCTGCGAAACCCTCTTATTTCTTTTATTGTCATTTATCGTCATATATGCGAGCCTCTTTTAGGCCCTATAATCTTCGACCTTTCAAATAGGTTAAACCCAAGTTGCTGAACCAGAGCCGACCTTCGTTGTTGCATTGGTATACTAGCGGCTCAGCAATAGCGGTGTTTACTACGAGTTGGACAAGATGCTATTACGTGTGGTGGTTGCTCATACATTAAGACCTGCATTCAACTCTTATTAATGGTAAAGTCAGCCGGATATGATTTAACTTCTTTTGGCATGAAAATGTGGTTTTAAATTGAAAACTAAGTCCTCAAACGAAAAGCTTTTCTTTAGAAAGACTTTAGTAGAATTGTCATTTAGTAGGGCGGTTATCTAAAACGGAGGATGGTGCCTTATGCGGTCTCTAGAGTACCCAGTTATAATTGTGAATTTTAAAATATATATTGAGTCGACGGGTAAAAGAGGACTTGAACTAGCTAAACTGGCTGAGAAAGCCTCTAAAGAGACTGGTGTATGCATAGCAGTGGCTCCTCAGACTGCTGATATAAGACTGGTTGCCGAAAACACAAACATCCCAGTGTTTGCTCAACACATAGATCCAGTAACTCCTGGTGCTGGAACTGGAGCTATTCTAGCTGAAGCTGTTAAAGAAGCTGGAGCCATAGGGACTTTGATAAACCACAGTGAGAGAAGGCTTACTTTAGCAGATATAGATGCTTGTGTTAAAAGAGCTAGGCAAATTGGTCTAATAAGCCTAGTATGCACGAATACCCCTGAAGTCACATATGCTACAGCCGCTTTAAACCCAGACGTCATAGCATACGAGCCACCCGAGCTTATAGGAACAGGTATACCTGTGAGTAAAGCGAAGCCTGAAGCAGTTACAGAGGCACTTAGGCTCGTGGAGAAGATAAATCCAAGCTTACCAGTTCTATGTGGAGCTGGAATATCAACTGGTGAAGACGTTAAAAAGGCTTTAGAGTTAGGTACTAAAGGGGTACTCTTAGCCAGCGGCGTAGTTAAAGCTAAGGATCCATATAGAGTTTTAATAGATATGGCTAAGGCCTGTCTTTAACGTCTAATTCTTTCTCTACTCTAGAGAAGTGTTAATAGACACTTATCTTCTTCACACCTTCTATTTCAAGAATTCTTTTTAAAGCATCTCCAGACGGAGACCTCTCTAAGACTAAGATGAGCTTAGGCTCAGGCGACAGATCTGGGTCTTCAGCGACAGCCTGTCTAATGCTTATGTTTTCAGACGCCACGATGGAGGCTGCTTTAGCGAGGATGCCTGGCTTTTCAGAGTCCGCGTATATCTCTATGACTGAGAAGCCTAATTGCTTAGCAACTTCCGATAGCAACGGTCCAGACGGTTTGAGAAACATGAATATCTCCCTAAGCTCAGAATCTCTTAAAATCGACAAAACAGTCTCTTTTACAACTCTTCTATCGACACCTAGTGCTCTTGCTATCTTCTGATAGCTCTGTTTTACTGGTCCACAGTATATTTCTCCATCTCCGGAAATCCTAAAGCCAAGCTCTATTATAGTCTTAGCGACTTTGACTCTAGCAGGATACGATGTGAATTTCTCGAGAACGCGACGCCACATACGTTAATATTTATATTCGTGGAGACTATTAAATAATGCTATCAGTCGTATACTATAAAGCCGTATACAATTGGCGTTATGAAGACCTCTATAAAAGCCGCTACGGCAAGCATAGGTGTAATTGTTTTGAAGAATGTTTTTAAACTCCTGACTACGGTGGCTTTAACGTGGCTTTTCCTACCGAATACGCCCATCCAGGCTTCCCATCCGACGTTTAAACCCAAGGCTGATGCCACTAGGACTGAAGGTATTTCTATAATGCCGTGAGGTAGTAGAGATGCCAACGTACCTGCGAATCCTATTGAGGCAAAGCCGTATTTAACAACTGCGCCGAGTATTAAACCGTTAAAAGTTAAGAAGACTATTGGAGGGATTCCTATGAGAAACCCAAGTAGAACCACTAAAAGGCTTTTAATGAAGTTGTTCAGAAATACTAGAATCGCTAGTATTGGAGGAGGAAAAGCAGTTAAAAACTTTGACATCTCTGACAAACCTTCTATAATCGATAGGGTCGAAGTATCTGAAGTAAAACCAATGAACATGGAAGCCCCGAATAGAATAGAACTTACTAGAACATTTATCCACAGTCTACGCTTCTCGGTGGAGGCTCCTCCGCTCAACTATACATCGATAGGCTTTGAACAATATTAATCTTATTGAAGAGTCGAAGATGGCCTCTACGAGACTTATACGGATACTTCTAAAAGCAGGATTGCCTAGGAATTAAAATCTAAAAGAACGTAGGGAGACAGTAGTTGAACACTTTAACTCTCTATCTATAGATTGCCCATTTTCATCTCACGTCACTTTTCTCGTCCATCTATAAGCATCTCGACTTGAGTATTTTACGATTGTTTCTTTAAATGCACCCTCTAAATCAATGTTGTAATAGTTTGCAAAGCTCCAAATCTATCCCTCCGTTAGATTCTGTCTTCTTTTTAATTTTACTTTCTCGTTAAAAATGGAAAAA
The DNA here is from genome assembly GCA_038870975.1 of Bathyarchaeia archaeon. GTDB lineage: Archaea > Thermoproteota > CALKCG01 > B24 > B24 > DTBU01. The sequence goes on from JAVZJD010000001.1 coordinate 494,079, forward strand.
TCACTCGGGTTCAAGACGGATGGTTGAAGTGGCTTTGAAGATGCGTAGGCTAACCTGGGTTGGAAAAAAGTATGGTAAGATGGCATTCGTAGACTTTCCATTAGGAGAAGTATCTTTTTAACGAAGGAGTTTATGCCCTTTCTAAAGGCATTAAAAACGAAAAATCACTCTTTTAGACCTACACCTCTCCCCCTAGGGGGTCTAACTGTCCATAAAATAGTCCATAAAAACTTCCATAAAATCGAAACATTATGGATTTGTATTTTTTCACAGAACCATCCAATGAAGAGATTGAGGCTTTAATGTTTAAAACTCATGCGGTTCGGAGAATTCTAACAGCCACTCCTTACTTTTTTGATAAAAACCTCTTTATTCTCTCCAGGTTTTCTCAAATATATGCCTAAGCCAGGTTACTCCATCATAATCGTGTCGGATTCTGTTAAACAGCAGCTGGAGTCGATCGCCCGATCTAAAGGCTTCAGAACAGTTAACCAGCTGTTAGAGGCGTGGCTGAGGGTTAACCCCAGGGTATACTCCGACGGTGGAGAACCCTCTCTCGCGTTTATCTCTCTTTATCCAATTCTCAACCATCTTCTGAATTTGACGTATAGTTAACCCACTCATCGAAAAACCTTTCAACCTCACCAAACTATTTAACGTTTCGACTGATGGGGAAGATTTTTGTGTAACTGAAGAGACGGCAAAACTTATAGAAGAACTTGCCATTAAGAAGAATATGAATATGAGGTGGTGATTTTAGGGAACGAAAGTGAAATAGACATATCCATAGTAATACCTACTTTAAACGAGGAGAAATACCTTCCGAGACTTCTCAAGTCTATTAAAACACAGAAGGTAACTTGTAAGATTGAGACCATCATCGTAGATAGCTTCAGCTCTGATAAAACGGTAGATTTAGCTAGACAATTTGACACTACTGTTTTAATCGTAAAGTCAAATATAGCTGAGGCTAGGAATATTGGAGGCCTTCAAGCGAAGGGGAAGTTTCTACTTTTTCTAGATGCAGATACAGTGATTCCTCAAGGCTTCTTAAATAGCCTTAGGCATCTACTTGAGAGCGGTGTTAAATGTGTAATTTTCAGACCAGAGCCGTTAGAATACGCTGGGTCTTTATTTGCTAGAATAGGCTATACGTTAGGATGGATTTTGTGTCGACTACGCCTTACAAACCCATGCTATATGGGTTTAGCTATTGAGAGAGGCATATTTTCAAAGCTGGGAGGTTTTAATACACGTCTAGTTTACAGTGAAGATTTGGATTTCCTATGGAGAGTTTCAAGGGCTGTAAAGATATACTATCCTAAACAAATCTCCATATACAGCAGTACGAGGAGGTGGTTTAAGAACGGGAAGCTTAGGTTTTCAGAGTGTCTTAGAATGGCTCTTAGAGTTTTACAGTATATGGTTCTACGTAAAAGCGGTATGGAGTATCCATTATATAGATGATGGAGTCGATATGTAAAGATTCTATTTTTAAAAATTGAAATTTATTTAAGGGAACTGATAAATACTGGCATACTCGCTACGTATTACGTTGGTGTGATTAATATGAGCACAAGCCACATTCAAGACCTGATTTTTAGGATGATGACTGTAGACCTCCTTAGAATAGCGAAGGAGAGGTTTACCTACAGAGAGCTCTCTCAAATGGTTGGCCTTCAGATTACCGTTTTAAGCCGGTATGTTAAAGGTCACGTTTTACCCAGTACTGAGAGGGCAAAATCTATATGGAAAACGTTAAACCCAATAGTTGGACTTGAGAAGGAACTTCTAGAAGCTGTAAAATTCGATGAAGAAGGGTACTTTGACAACACTAAAATCATCGGAGACAGTTCACTGTTACATTTAGCTTCTCAAGATGCATTAGCTAAATTCGCAGGTAGAAGGGTTACAAAAGTACTAACGGCAGCTGTTGACGGTATACCCCTAGCTACGATGATCGCGCAGGCCATGGGAGTGAATCTAGTAATCGCTAAGGGGAGTAAGGAAATAGGCGTTAAAGAGTTTGTAGAGGAAACTTATGTTCCTAGTAACACAGGCATGATTGTAACACTCTACATACCGAAAGACTCCATAAAGAAGACGGATAGCGTACTCATCGTAGACGATGTAGTAAGAACAGGTGAAACTCAGAAAGCCCTCATAAGCCTCGTTCAAAAGTGTAAAGCAGAAGTCACCGGCATATACACGTTGGTCGCGATAGGCGATGATTTTGAGAAGAAGCTGAATCTTCCACCAAGGTGTAAATTCGAAGCCGTTATAAGAATAATTCCAGAACGTATTAAACCTGTTGAAGTTAAAAGAAGCCGACCGATGGTAAGCTCAATGGCAATATAGTTATCGCTTAAAGCCTAAGTTCCAGTTTCATAGCTTTCCAAGTATTTTCTCTGCTTTTCCGTCAAACTGTCTATTTGAACACCCATAGTTTCCAGTTTAAGCTCGGCAACCATTCTGTCAACCTCTAAAGGTACATCATATACACGTGGCTCAAGAAGACCGGCTTTTTCAACCAAATATTTGACTGAAAGAGCCTGATTTGCAAAAGACATATCCATCACTTCGCTCGGATGCCCCTCAGCAGCTACCAGGTTTATAAGCCTACCTTCGGCCAGAAGATATAATCGACTACCATTCACGAGAGTATACTCGTCTAGATTATCTCTAATTTTTCTCTTTGAGATAGAGAGCTTCTCAAGGTCTTCAAGAGATATTTCAACGTTAAAATGTCCAGCGTTGCACATGACTGCTCCATCTTTCATAAGAATCATGTGCTCAGCTCTTATTACGTCTACGTTACCTGTAGCTGTTATAAACAGGTCGCCTATTTTTGCGGCTTCAACCATAGGCATTACTTTAAACCCATCCATAACCGCTCTTAAAGCCTTTATGGGGTCTACTTCTGTAACCACGACCTGCGAACCCATACCTCTAGCTCTATTGGCTATTCCCCTACCGCAATGTCCATATCCAGCCACCACGACTGTTTTACCAGCTAAGAGCATGTTTGTAGCTCTAAAGATGCCATCTAGAGTGCTCTGGCCAGTTCCATAGACGTTATCGAAATCCCACTTAGTCTGAGCATTATTAACAGCTATAATCGGTATTTTAAGAGATTTAAGCCTCTCCATGGTTTTAAGCCTTAGAACACCCGTAGTTGTCTCTTCACATCCTCCAAGTATACTCGTGAGAAGGCCACCCATCTCTTGATGAAGCGTCACGATTAGATCCGCACCGTCATCTAAAACCACATCGGGTTTATGGGATAAAACAGTTTTAATGCATTCGTAGTATTCTTCCTTAGACTGACCCCTCCACGCGTAGACATTAACACCTTCTACGGCTAGAGCAGCTGCAACATCATCTTGACAGGATAGCGGATTAGAGGAAGCCAGTGATACTTTAGCGCCTCCTGCCGTCAAAGTCCGAACTAAGACTGCAGTTTCTTTAGTAACGTGTAAACATCCCGATATCCTTAATCCTTCCAGGGGTTTACTCTTAATGAATTCTTCTCTTATCTTAGCTAGGACAGGCATTCTCCTAGAGGCCCAGTCGATCTGTAGCATGCCTTTATCGGCAAGTTTAACATCTCTAACTTTAAATTTCTCCATCCTAAAAGCACCTCAGCAAGAATATCAACACTCTTATAATTAACGGTTGCTGAGCGGATTAAAATTTAAAGTTTGAGAAGGCTTTAATTCTGGAATCCATCCCTTAAAACCTATGACGTCTCCGTAAAACACTATACATCCTCTAACCCCCTTTATCTCCAAGGCTTTTTCAAGTGCTTTTTCAACAACACTTTTGGAGTTGTTACTCCTCACTAGATTGCATATAGCCGTAGCTACTGCGTCTGCAAGTCCAGAGTTCTCAGCGAAGACCGTAACTAGGTCGGCTTCACCAAAGCTTACACCAGCTCCAAGTTTTGAACTACTTGAAGCTACTCCTAAAGGGGTGTCTTCAGGGTGTATTGTGAAAGAGAACCCCCTTAAAACTCCAACACCAGCATACGCACCTATATTTATGGGAACTGTTATGGTTGAAGCCGCTATTTCACCACCATTCTCAACGACTAAAACAGTAGGCATTGCCGTTAACCCGTACTCTAAAGACATGTCGGCTAAAACTCCTGCTACAGATGCCATAGGGCCTACGTTTGCCAGAAAACCGGCGGAAGCCATCCTTTTAACGACTTCAGGAGCCCATTTCTCTACTTCAACTGGGTCTAGACTCCATTTAAACTTAGGATTCATCCTCAGGTACTGTTCAAGATTTATACGACATTCTAAAACCTTCAGCCAACATAGTTCAGCAGCGTTTAAGCTATCGGTTAAAATGTTAAGCTTTGTTTCTCTGAAGCTTCTTCTGACTTTTATAAGCTTCATTATAAGGCATTAATTCAATAGGTGGATGCTGGATAAAAACTTTAGAAGCTACGTATAGTATTCGATCGACATTTTCACCGTTATTTTTATAAGGATTTAACGACAAAGTGAATATCGGAGGGCTTTTTCTTGTCTTCTGTTAAAATGAATCTGAATACACCCGTAGAAGCAGTTATGCGTTCTCCACCCGTGAAAGTCCTATTCTCAGATACTATAGCCACCGTTATCGATAAAATGTCTATGTACGATATAGGAGCGGTCATAGTGGAAATGGGAGGGAGACCCGTTGGTATAATTACGGAGAAAGACATACTTAACCGGGTCATACGAGCTGGTAGAAGTCCAGCCGCAACGTACGCTCACGAAGTCATGAGTAAACCGCTTATAACAATTGAGGCAGATAAGCCAATATCGGAGGCTTTAAGAATCATGCGTGACAATAAAATAAGAAGGCTTGCTGTAACTAGGAGGGGAAACCTCGTCGGAATACTGACTGAGAGAAGAATTATAGATGCTTTGGTTTAATCCCTCCAATCCCATTATTTTTTAACCCATAACGACGGTAACTTTCTCACCACCTTTAACCTTTCTTAAAATATCGATACCTTCAACTATCACTCCAAACGGATTAACAGGACTATAAGCCCTAGGCTTATCAGATACGCTTACTGGAGTTCTACCGAAGAAGAGGCATATGGCATTTCCAGGAGGCCAGAATGCAACCTCCCCAACTTCCATATCGACCCTGCTGTTCTCTTCCTCTACGTTTAGATTTACTTCAAAGTAAACTTCGTCACCCCATCTCATAGCTCTACCGCTCAGAGGAAGGCTCTCCAAGACCCTTCTAACTGTCTTAGGATTCCAATCTTCCTTAACTTCTACTAAAACTGAGCCTACACCATTGAAAACAATTTTAATTACTCTTGAAGAACCCATTTAACCACCTAATAAAATACCCTCTTCAGTTGTATTTAAGTTAAAAAATCAGCTATTTGAAGTGTTCGTCATATTTTTAATGATTGGTTATAGTATTCCGCTTTCTGAAAACCATCGGTTCAGTTAAAGTCATTGTTACATATTCGAATCCAGCCTCGAACAGTTTAACAGCTTCTTCATCGCTTTTTGTAGCTTTTTTAACAGCTTCATCATGCTTTGGGTTGACTTATGTTAGAGCAATTCTTCTACGTGTGCTATATCTTTGGTCCCGTGATGTTCCATAGTCGCTCCCAATGTTGGAAAATGTGGATAGTTAATCTTAGACAGTCTTAAATTGTTAAGTTTCAAGACAAGATGCTTTCTCTGCTCTGAAAATTTTTGCTTCATAGATCTTCTTAACCTTGGGGAGAACTGATCAGATTTCTTAGGAAGACGGTTAATTTTCTCATGAGACTAGGGTTGGAAATTGCTTAAAAGTAAGGTTTTTTATCTTCGCTTAATTAATTCAGTCCTCTTACAACTCTATAATCTAAAAGCTCCTTCTAGACGTTGCGAGGAAAACTACTACCAACGGAGCGATGAATGTTACTATATACTCAAATTTTGGAGACTATTTTTCTCTTCCATAAACCGTTGGAAGAAGCCATTTAAATAATATGTCGGCGGAAAACATTAATGAAAGTGAGGCCCTCTCAGCCCGTGAGTTGTTTTAACCTTCTTTAAGATGGGTGGTTTTTCGAAGGGGAAATGGTTGCAACCAACGCTTATGCCTGAGCCAAGCCCATCTGCTCAGAGGAATGGTAGGGGTTTAACCGTCGGGGGGAGCTTACGCTTATGAGATGTGGATTCGTAGCGTCTCACGACATCGAGAACCACGCTCTCCGGAATTTCGAGCTTCCGAGCGACTTCAGACGGTTTTAGCTTATGTTCGAATAGACCTACTAGGATTCTATCCAAAACCTGGTAGTCTACGGGAAGTTCGTCTGTGGCCTTATGCCCAGCATAGAGTTGGGGGCTACTCGGCTTATAGGCTATACGCTCAGGTATTCCAAGCCACTTAGCTAAAGACCTAACTTGAGTCTTATAAAGGTGGGCTATGGGTAGGAAGTCTGCTGCTCCATCACCATACTTAGTATAGTACCCGATTAAAACCTCGCTTTTATCGCTAGTTCCAGCAACTAGTAACCCGTAAAGGTTTGCATAATAGTAGAGGATCGACATTCTAACTCTGGCTCTGAGATTGGCCGTAGGCATTTTATAAGCTGGATCTGACGGCTCATACGGTAGTACTCTCAGGAGGGCTTCCACAACGCTATCTATAGGTATGACCTTGTAGTTTATACCAAGCCAGTCAGCGAGGGCTACAGCATCTTCAACGTCGGATTTAGGGGTGAATGAAAGAGGCATCAATAAAGCTAAGACTCTATTAGAGCCTAAGGCTTTAACACATAGAGTTGCGGTCACACTACTATCAACACCACCGCTTAAACCTAAGACGACACCTCTAGCACTACCTACAACATCTTTTATGAAAGAACAGATTTCTTCAACTGCTTCAGCGAAGTCTATAATAGGCACTGTTAAAATATCGACCAATAAATCCCCTGGAATACCTCTGGAAAAAGTAGAATTTAAACCTAAACTTATAGAAAAAAGGCTACGTATAGGCTGCCTATTTCACGCGGCCACCAGATTCTCTTTCAACCCAGCACCTCAGGCGATTGGGAGTGGCAGGCTGAACCGGTCGACCCGAAGGTCTTCCGGCTTACACCCCCACCCCATCGACGGGGTGTTCTACCCCAGCCTTCGTCCTAGACATGAAACCTGTCGCCAGGTTTCTGCGTCTAGGATTGGCCGCCTATTTTCGGGAGGGGCTTCGGGCTTAGATGCCTTCAGCCCTTATCCCCGGCGGCGTAGCTGCCCAGCTTGCCCTACCGGACAGCTGGTTCACCAGAGGCCGCCACGCCCCGTTCCTTTCGTACTGGGGACGTGATCCCCTCAGGCGGCCAGCACCCCCAGCAGGTAGAGTCCGACCTGTCTCACGACGGTCTAAACCCATCTCGCATTCCCCTTTAATAGGCGAGCAGACTCACCCTTGGCGGCTTATGCACCGCCAGGATGGGAAGGGACGACGACGGCGTACCAAGCCGCGAGGTCGATGTGAACTCTCGCCCGCGACAAGCCAATTATTCCTGGGGTAACTTTTCTGTCACCTCCAGCCCCCACCAGTAGGGACATGGAGGATCGCTAGGCCCGGCTTTCACCCCTGGATCCCTTGCTTTGAAGGATCCAGTCAGGCCAGCTTTTGGCCTTGCCCTCTACGGTAGGTTTCTGACCTACCTGAGCTGGCCTTAGGGCCCCCTCGATATCTTTTCAAGGGGGCGCCATCCCAGGCGAACTGCCCACCTGCTGCTGTCCCCAGGTTTGGCACCTAGGTTAGGGATACGGTCGCGGAAGAGTGGTGTTTCATCGGCGCCTCCTCAGCTCCCGGAAGAGCCGATTCAACGGCTCCCACCTACCCTACGCATCCACAACCATATCCCAACAACAGGCTGCAGTAAAGCTCCACAGGGACTTCTCGCCCCGCTGGGGGATGGTGGACTTTTCACCACCAGGTAGGTTCGCCGGGTCCCGGGTGGGGACAGCGAGGCCCTCGTTGATCCATTCATGCACGTCGGATATCATCCGACAAGGCATTTGGCTACCTTGAGAGAGTCAGAGTTACTCCCGGCGTTTAGCGGCCCTTAGCCCAGTTGAACCTGGGTTTTAGGTACCGCCACTGGCCAGGATTCAGCAGCCGTACACACCCTTTCGGGCTTGCGGCTACCTATGTTTTTATTAAACAGTCGGGGCCTCCTTGTCACTGCGACCTACGGTTCCAGCCTTGAGGCTAAAACCGTAGGCACCCCTTATCCCGAAGTTACGGGGCTAATTTGCCGAATTCCCTCACCCGCGTTGACCCGACACGCCTTAGGCTTCTCACCCAGGGGCACCTGTGTCGGTTCTAGGTACGGTCGCAGAGGATCCTTCCTCCAACCCTTTTCCTTGCCCCCCGGGATCAGCTGAACCCCTCTTTCGAGAGGCTATTCCTGTCTTCACCTGGTTCTCGCCTTTACGGCACTCCCCAGGCTTCGACAGTTAAGTAGAGCGGCAACTCTACTCAGCCTACCCGGAGGTGTCGGATTGGAGGCTTGCGTCACCGCACGTACCTCTGCGGTACCGGAATGTAAACCGGTTTCCCTTTCGGCAGCGACCGGTTAAGGGCTGCCTTAGGACCGACTAACCTCCGGCTGACGAACATTGCCGGAGAACCCTGGCCCCTGCGGCGGAGGGGATTCTCACCCCTCTTTGCTGCTACTACCACCGGGATCTGCACTCGCAATCGGTCCACCGAACCTCACGGCTCGGCTTCTACCCGATTGCGACGCCTCCCTACCAAGCCAGTGCGTGTACACTGGCCCCGAGGGTATCGGCAGCTGGCTTAGCCCCGTCCATTTTCTGGGCCCTTAGCCTCGGCTGGTCCGCTGTTACGCGTTGCTTAGAGGATGGCTGCTTCTAAGCCTACCTCCCAGCTGTCTCAGGCTAAGGACTCCATTCGCGTTAACACTTAGCCAGCATTTAGGGGCCTTAACCCTCGTCCGGGTTGTTCCCCTCTTGGTTCAGGGGCTTACCCCCTGAGACCCGCCTCCCAGGGTCTTCGGAGCCCAGGGATTCGGAGTTCGAAAGAATGGTGGGCCCTTTCGGACCCTTGCCATTCTATCGGTGCTCTACCCCCTGGGCAACCTCGCCTGAGGATGGGCTGCGACCCATTTCGGGAGGAACCAGCTATCACCGGGCTAGATTGGCTTTTGGCCCCTAGCCCCAGGTCAGAGGAGTGAATTGCACGTCAACACCCCTTCGGACCTCCACCAGGCTTTCGCCTGGCTTCGTCCTGCCCAGGGCTAGATCGCCCGGTTTCTGGTTATCACCCCCACGACTAAAGGCCCTTTCAGACCCCCATCCCTCGTCGAGTAGAGAACTCGACTGCGGATGAGTCGGTTTCCCTACGCCTACGAGCTTATGAAGCTCTTAAGCTCGCCGTGGAGGTGAACTCCCCGGCCCGTGGTTCGAAACGGAACGCGGGACCCTGGTCCCCACCTCTCGTACAACCGCGTCACCGCGGCTTCCTTCGAGATGGATCCACCCTTTCAGGCCCCGCACGGATATCGCCGTCTAGTTTCAGGCTCTTTTCACCCCCCTCCCGGGGTGCTTTTCAGCTTTCCGTCACCGTACTAGTACGCTATCGGTCTTGGGACGTATTTAGCTTTGGATGCTGATTCCACCCAGATTCCCACACCAATATCAAGGTGTGGTACTCCGGTTCAGCCAACCCACTAGTCTGGATTACATCTACGGGACTATCACCCTCTATGGTGGGCCGTTCCAGGCCACTTCGACTTCTCCAGACGGTGGGTGTATTCGGCTGAACCTCTACTCCACATCCCCGTAGGGTTTGTCAGCCCTATGGGTTCAGTTTGAGCTTCTCCCCTTTCCCTCGCCGGTACTCAGGGAATCCCATGATGGTTTCTCTTCCTCCCCCTACTTGGATGTTTCCGTTCGGGGGGTTCCCACTCCCCCTCTAATGAGGTGGGAGCGCCATGAACTGTTAGTTCATGGCTGGAGGTCCTATTCGGGAATCCCCGGATCTAAGGCTGCATGCGCCTCCCCGGGGCTTATCGCAGCTTGCCACGCCCTTCTTCGGCGCCCAAGCCGAGCCATCCACTAGACGGCTTAGCGTGCCGGGTCTACTCGAGAACCCAGCGACCGCTACGTGTAGACAGCCTATACGTAGCCTCATAGCGTTCAAGATAAATACGCTCAGCTCTTAGCCTAGAAACCGGGTTTCTAGGCTGCATTGGGGATTGGGGCTTGGGAAGATAGGAGGTGATCCGGCCGCACGTTCCCGTACGGCCACCTTGTTACGCCTTCTCCTCCCTCGTCGAACCTAGATTCGACATAGCCATGAGAGACTATGCCTCATCTAGGCCCAACTTGGGGGGAGCGACGGGCGGTGTGTGCAAGGAGCAGGGACGTATTCACCGCGCGTTTGTAACGCGCGATTACTAGGGATTCCGGGTTCACGAGGGTGGGTTGCAACCCTCGATCCCAACTGAGGCAGGGTTTGGGGATTGGCTCCCCCTTTCGGGGTGGCAACCCATTGTCCCTGCCATTGTATGCCGCGTGTGGCCCAGGGGATTCGGGGCATACTGACCTGCCGTAGCCCCCTCCTTCCTCCGCCTTATCGGCGGCAGTCTCCCTAGAGTGCTCAGAACTCTTCCGAGTTCTGATAGCAACTAGGGACGGGGGTCTCGCTCGTTGCCTGACTTAACAGGACACCTCACGGCACGAGCTGGCGACGGCCATGCACCTCCTCTCAGCTCGTCCGGCAAGACCTTCAATCTGGCCTTCATCCTGCTGTCTCCCCTGGTAAGGTTCCCGGGGTTGACTCCAATTAAACCGCAGCATCCACCCCTTGTGTGCTCCCCCGCCAATTCCTTTAAGTTTCAGCCTTGCGGCCGTACTCCCCAGGCGGCGGGCTTATTTGCTTCCATTCGGCACCAGGTCAACTCGTAGTTGACCTGACACCTAGCCCGCATCGTTTACAGCCGGGACTACCCGGGTATCTAATCCGGTTCGCTCCCCCGGCTTTCGTCCCTCACCGTCGGGCGCGTTCCAGCTGGCCGCCTTCGCCACTGGTGGTCCTCCCGAGCTCTCGGGATTTCGCCCCTCCCTCGGGAATACCGCCAGCCTCTCCCGCCCCCTAGTCCAGCAGTATCCTCTGCGGTCCAGCGATTGGATCGCTGGATTTAACAGAGGACTTACTGGACCGGCTACGGACGCTTTAGGCCCAATAATCGTCCCGACCACTCGGGGAGCTGGTATTACCGCGGCGGCTGACACCAGACTTGCCCTCCCCTTATTCCCCCAGCTGTTTAGACTGGGGAAAAGCCGCTCTCAGCGAGCGGCACTCAGGGTGACCCCGTCACGCTTTCGCGCATAGCGGAGTTTTCGCGCCTGCTGCGCCCCGTAGGGCCTGGACCCTTGTCTCAGGGTCCATCTCCGGGCTCCCGCTCTCACGGCCCGTACTGGTCTTAGGCTTGGTGGGCCGTTACCCCACCAACTACCTGATCAGACACGACCCCATCCTTAGGCGGCTTCAGAGGGCATGACTCTGAAGCCATTTCGGAGAGGAACCATTCCAGGCCTCCTCTCCTATCGCGGATTATCCGCAGTTTCGGGGGTGAGTCGTAGTAAAGGGGGGTTATTAGGAGGAATTGTATGGGGATTTTTCAAGTGGATTCCTAAATAAGTTTATCATTCCAACTCACCGTGGTGTTCTTAATAGTGGTTTTTTAGTGGTTGCGGCTCACCTTTCCCGCGGTTATCCGCGTCCTAAGGGTAGGTTGGTCGTGTATTACTGAGCCGTACGCCACACCCTGTCGTAGCCCAGGGTGTAGACTCGCATGGCTTAGTCTCACCCTGATAGCAGTCGGGTCCGGCAGGATCAACCGGAGTCGGATCCGCAAGGCTTTGAACTTCCCAAGCCCCTTTTCAGATCCAACCTTATAGAGGTTGGACCCTCATGTTTATACCCACAACAGGAGGTCGGGTTTGTTTCATTCTCGGGTGGAGAACCCTTCATCGTCGGAGACCCGACGCCACCGCCGGGTGTTGTGGGTGGAGGGGGAAGCCTCCAAAAAGAAGAGGGGGGTTATTGAGATATAAACTTTGCGCTGTGAGTATTATGGAGGTTTCTCTATTTTGATTCGAATTTCTCCTTGTATGTTTTAATAGCTTTTTCTATTGTTTTAATGGCTTCTTGTAGGTTTTTCCACTCTTTGAATTTAACCCATTTGCCTGGTTCTAGTCTCTTATATGTTTCGAAGAATTCTTGAATTTCTCTTCTGACGTGTTCAGGTATGTCTTTGTAGTCTATTATGTGGTTGAAGCGGGGGTCTTTAACTGGGACGGCTACGATTTTATCGTCTATACCTGCTTCATCCTCCATAACTATTAGAGCTATGGGTCTTACTTTGACTATGCAGCCTGGGAAAGTTGGATGGGTTGTTAAGACTACTACGTCTAAAGGGTCTTCATCTTCATGCCAAGTTTGAGGGGCGAAGCCGTAGTCGAAAGGCCAGTAGACGGCGGAGTAGAGAACTCTGTCTAACTTAAAAACGCCGGTTTTTCTATCATACTCTATTTTGTTTGAGCTACCTTTCACGTTTTCAATTACTACGTTGAATTCGTAGGGTGCTTTATCTCCGAGGTTAACGTCGTGGAGTAGGTTCAAGGTTAACACCTTGTTTAAAGTCGTATTTGCTGGCTTATAACTTTAAATTCTGAATCGTTTTCGCTTTTTGAATAGCCATCTGCTGTGTAACTTACAGACGTATTCAAAGCCTGCGATGGGCTTTAAAGCTTCTTCATCTGATTTTGCTATAAGAGCATGGTGTTCTATGTCTTCTTATGTTCAAGCAGTTCTTTGACTTGGATTACATCCTTCTCTTTTAGGTATTCCATGGTCGTCTTCTTAAGTCTTGGATTTTTGAGCTTCCATAATGCTTTCTATGAATTTTCTCCGTGTTTTTAACTCTTAAAACTTGGAAGACGCTATTTTAATCGCGTTGAGAGTTTTAGTAGTTATCGTTGGTGGTTTTATGGAAAATTTATGGAAGTTTTTATGGCTATTTTTTATGGATAGTTAACCCCCCTCCTCTATTTTTAGGTTGTAAAGGGCTAGGTATATCCTATAAAGTCTATCGTATTTTTTTCTCATTCTTGTAGTTTGGGTTGTACTTATACTTCAAGTGGACCATTCTTAAGCATGCTTCTTCGATTGATTTAAATAATCCCACTCCTCTAGCAAAAGCGACAATCCTATTCTCTAAATTCTCCAATGTAACATAGTCCAAGAGACCCTGTTTTTTCTCTCCAAGTCGCCTTTCTGCTTCTGGTTGTGAGAGGAAACTTTACAATAGATTATGGCCTTCTTAGACACGTCTGGTCTAGTGATACCAAGTAGATGTTCAACCTCACTTTCCGGCGCTCTCCTCCTACCGCCAACAGTTCTAATGACGAAGTTGCTGAACCATCCCCTCCCTATCGGAGGGGTGGAGCTCTCTAGGTTTCAGAGATGCGATGAACCCTTGCATGGACTTCGCCGAACCTCAGCGCATGACAGTACATTTGGCTTCTTCCCCAATACCTTGGTGGACGTTTCCATGCCATCTTACATCTTTCTAAATAGCTTTGCGTCGTCCGTTATCAGTTTGGCGTCGTTCTCTATTGATGCCGTAACGTATGATGCCTCATAGTAAGTTATTTGGAGTTCACACGCCAGCTTGAAAACGAGGGAGCTGTCCAATGGATCTACGACACCCATTACCTTTAGAACATCGTCGATCAAGGCGATTACTTCTAGAGCTTCTTCGGCATTAATCCTCTTGAGTAGGCTGACCTCCCTCCATAGAGCGTTCCCGATCTCGTACTTCGTGAGGGAGAGGACTAAATGGTTCTTGAGCAATTCATATGCGTCTCGCCCGTGAAGCCTTATGGTGTTTAATAGAGCAGATGCATCGTAGAGTAGCTTCATCTCCCTTCACGGCTCGCCCTTATGGATTCCACCATTTCCTCCGAGGGGATCTTCTTAAGGACTTCTCCTATTCTCTCAAGGGACGACTTGACCCTCTCTTCCTCGGCCCTCCTAACTTCCTCCTCAAGAGCTGCTCTAACCACCTTGCTTATGGGGATCCCGTACTTCCTCAACTTTTCACGCAGTTCTCTATCTATCTTAGCGGATATGTTACGTAAGCCAAATATACCATCCCAAATGTAATACCAAATTAGTAATACTTAAAACATTACTAATGTCCTATTCGCTCTTGTCTCAGCTTGGTCTGTAAGACCACTCACGGTCCCCGTTCCATTCGACCGGTCCGCCTTCATACAGCGGCCTCAGTCCACTATTCCTCACTCTCGGCGTCGTTTTACCGTTTATGGGCTTCCAGAGTTCAACCGATGCTTTTCGCACTCGGTCACATCGACCGCCAAGGCGCCCAAAAATTCAAATATAAAACCAGCTTTCTTTAAGAAGAGGGGAGGAAGAAGCCCTCTAAACCTCATAAAGGGAATTGAAACGTGTATCTGTCGTACGATTTATGACTATGTCAAATTTTTGTGAAGGATTTTATTAAAATCCCTAGGTATTCTAAAAAGTTATTCTGAATTCCATGATGTCGCCCACGTCTAAATCATTTCAAAAAGTTTTTAGAATACCTATAGGATTTGGAACATATTTTGACAAATCCATGAGTTTCATAGAGGTTGTTGCGATGGGTGGAGTAGAAAATTACTGAGAGTAATTTTATCATGGAAAAATACTAGGGGGAGGGGTTAATTTGGTCTTCCCTTCTTAACTCTTAATACTGCTACTTTAGGCTTCTCTCATCTAATTCACGAAATCCTCCGTGGAAACTTCATAAGACCTCCCACAGACCTCATTCAACTTTCTCACAGTCTAGTGAATATTAGGTTGAAGTAACAATTTCAACCTCTAATACCAAGACTGAAGAAGATCATGTTTAATTTCCGAAAGACTTCATGGGATAAACTATTAAAAGTATCACATCATTAAGATTTATTTTTCCATCACAATCCCGCGTGAGCATCGCTCGTAAACTTGTGCCTTTATGTTTCAATTATTTTAACTGGCACCTAATCAAAGTTTGGCTCTCAAAGGGCTGGAATCTCGTAGAGAGAATTAAAAGATACTTTCTGTATTTTTACGATTTTTCACTTCTGCAACGTAGAATTCCATGAAGAAAATCGACTTCTTAAATTGCACATAATACTTTTATGAGTGAATGGTCTAGTAGAAAATAGTGGTGTTGCTCATTGGTTTTGAGGAGAGAGGCGTTGCTCTGGATGAGGCAGGCTGAAAGCGATTTGAAGAAAGCCGAAAACGACCTTAAGACGGGTGATTGGGATTCTGCGGCTTTCTGGTCTCAACAAACGGCTGAAAAAGCTTTGAAGGCCATATTGATAAACGCCGGTAAAGTGTATAGGGGGCATGACCTCCTGGGTATTGGAGAATCTTTAAAGTTAGAATTGGAGATCGACATAGACTCGATTCTCAAAGACCTCAGAGAACTCACCATCCACTATACGATTTCAAGATACCCCAACGCTGCCAACGCCTTACCTATGGAGCTTTACGACGAAGAGAAGGCCCGTGGGCTCGTCGAGATGGCTCGGAGGGTTTTAAAATGGTCAAAGCAGTATCTGCGTTGAAAAGTCAAGAGAGGGCATTTGAAATAATCGAGAGATTTATTGAAAATGCCAAGAGGCTATGTTCGATGAAGGGACTTCTACTCAGGGAGGCTTACCTCGTGGGCTCTAGAGCGCGGGGCGACTATTTAGAGGATAGCGATATAGACTTAGTTTTGATAGTCGAGGGCGTTGAAGGCATGGATCAACTGGAGAGGAGGAGAGCCTTCGTAGAAGCACTCGAGAAGGAGATGGAGACGTTCGTCTATACTCCGAAAGAATGGCATAGCGATGGCTCTCTCTGGATACGGGAGTTGAAGAAAGAGGCGGTGAAAATATCGTAGCCCTATTAATTCTCTTATCGTGTTACTCTTAGTTTTGAGGATGTTGAGCTTCACCAATTAATCTATCTGCTTTAATTCTCAGTTTTTCAACTTATTAGGATTATTTTTGAACCTACATACAATACGTACGTATATTAAAATTTACCTTAATATATGGAAATGACTGCCGCATAGTGACGGTTGGAGTGAGGACAACGTAATTTACGGTTAAATCAACACTATGCTTAACTTTCTGTCTTTCCATCTCTGTACAGGTGTCTCTTTGAATTCTAGGGAGCGGGTATTGGCTGTTGTAAACCACGAGTTACCCGACCGTATTCCCACTGATATTTGGGCCACTCCTGAAGTTTGGAGTAGACTTAAAGCCTATTTCGGTGAGGGTGTCGATATATTGGAGGTTTTGCACATAGATGGTATTTTTGGAGTGGCACCTAAGTACGTAGGTCCTCCACTACCTTCTAATGATGGGGAGGTTGTAGATTACTGGGGTGTATGTTATAAGAAGGTTGATTATGGTTTAGGTGTTTATGAGGAGCCGGTTAGGCATCCACTCGCTGAGGCTAGAACAATCGAGGATCTAGATAGATACCGGTGGCCAAGTGTAGATTGGTTCGATTTCTCCAGTATGCGTGAGGCGGCTAGGAGATTGCGTGAGAATCGTGTTGTTAAAGCAGGTTATATGGCTATATTCTACCAGCATTGTCTATTGAGGGGTTTTAAAAACGCGCTACTCGATCCCCTTATGAGGCCTGAGTTTACACGATATCTGCTGGATAGAGTATTCGAGTTTCTATACGAGTTGCATCTACGTATGTTTCAAGCTTGCGACGGCTTAATAGACGTTACAGAGGTGACGGATGACTTCGGCACTCAGAACGGTCCGATGATAAGTCTCAAGGTTTTCCGCGGGTTCTACCGTCCATACATGGAGAAGTTCATAGATTTAGCCCACGGCTTTGGGATTAAAGTCTTCCACCACGACGATGGGGCTATACGTATATTCATACCAGACCTCGTGGAGATGGGCATAGACATATTGAACCCAGTGCAGTGGACATGTCCAGGAATGGACCTTGGAGAGTTGAAGAGTGAATTCGGTAGACGGTTATGCTTCCACGGAGCTATAGACAATCAACGTATACTATCCTTCGCATCGCCAGAACAAGTTAGAGCAGAGGTTAGAAGATGCATAGACATACTGGCGTCTGATGGGACAGGATACATAGTAGCACCATGCCACAACATACAACCAATAACACCAGTAGAAAACATAATAGCAATGTACGATGAAGCATACAAATACGGGTCGAAGCACTGCAGAAGAGCATGAATTTTAAGTTCATCATATGGAAATCTAAATCGTGTGAAGAAAGGCTGAAGACAGCCGATGGAAGCCTTTAAAATGGTATTATTGCCCACTCTAAATATAGATGTTTGACCTTATTCCTCGTAATATGGAGTAGCCCACTGTTTCTAGTTACGACGGAAGAATATGTAGATAAATCCCTGAAACTGGTTGAGGGGTCGCCCCATGAAATAAAACGTGTGATTAAAGTGGAGGATTGGAAGCCGTAATGAAGCTATCGTGAGGAATATTGATATTCTATGGAGAGTTTTATTGGCAGGTAAAGCTTTTAACGTTACACGTAGATTCATATTTTGAGGTGTATGATAAGGTGAACTGCTGGATCTTCACGGTTACTGAGGAAAACTGGGTCACGGTTAAAAACGTTAATGTTTTCGGAGTACCTGAGGCTAGGGGTCGTAAAGCTACCGAGCTAGTCAAGCCTGGAGATATGCTAGTCTTTTACGTGACTAAGAGGGACTCTAAAAGCCTAGGAGGAATGATAGTAGGCG
The DNA here is from genome assembly GCA_038870975.1 of Bathyarchaeia archaeon. Lineage (GTDB taxonomy): Archaea > Thermoproteota > CALKCG01 > B24 > B24 > DTBU01. The sequence continues at coordinate 511,927 of JAVZJD010000001.1, forward strand.
TGTATAAAGCCGCTTCAACGTGGTTTAGAGAGGATAGACCGTTATGGCCTGATGAGGTTAGAGAGGGCGTAGTCAAATATCCATGGAGGATTAAGATAGAGCTCGTGAAGCTTGGAACAGCCTCCTACGAAAGGCTTGTTGACAGGTTGAGTTTCGTTAAGAATAAAGGTAGAGCTGGTGCGTACTTAATCGGCAGTCCAGCAAACTTTAAGAAGCCCATACCTGAGAAGGATTTCAAACTCATAGTTGAAAGCATGGAGTGAAGCCATTTGGTCGATAAGCTCGTAGAAAAGTGGCTTCCCCTTTCTGAATTGAATCTACATGCTATGCTTGAAATGGCTTTTAGAGGAATGGCTGCAAAATATAAAAAAGATTTTGTCAAAATTTATGGAATTGAGCCTAAAAAGATAGGTGTAGGGACGACGCTTTTAAGGAACATTCACCCATGGCCTGCAAGGAGACCTACAGCACCTGCACGTTTGTTAAACTTAGCTTCAATACTACCTTCAAACTTCAACCATGATTTTTTCAGAAAACTTTCAGGGTTGACTAACATCCCTAATTTAGCGAATCAAGATATTCTTCCAATACTTCTACATGCAAAACCAACTGAAACAGAGCTGACGGAAGTCTTAATTAAAGAGTATAATCGAAAGCCTGAAGACTTTGTTATTGTAGATCCTATGGCTGGTGGTGGCTCTATTCCTTTGGAGGCTTTGAGGCTTGGCTTTAGGACCGTGGCTATGGAGTATAACCCTGTCGCCTATCTTATCCTTAAGGCTACTTTAGAGTATCCCGCTAAGTATGGTGCAAAGCTTTACGAGGAGGTTAAGGCTGAGGCTGAGAGGCTTATATGCTGGGCTAGGGAGGAGCTTTGGAAGTACTATCCGGAGGACGCTATGAACTATATTATCGCCAGGGGGTATAGGTGTAGGTCTTGCGGGGGCTTAATTCCGATAATACATACTACCAGGCTCGGTAAGAATGGTCCTTACATAAGATTCTCCTTCGATAAAGATAGGAAGAGCTTCACGGTAGATGTTTCTAGCGTAGAAACAGAGTTTGACAGGCTTAGATGCCCATACTGTAAATCGCCAGTAGTTGAAGACATAGCCCTTCGAGAATGGGTTTCCAGACATAAGCGGCTTTTAAGAGTTGCGTTAAATGGAGACTTTAAATCCGCTAGAGAATCGGTTGAAGAACTCAATCAGACGCACATACTCCTGGTTAAGCAAACAGGGAGGGGATTTAAAGCGACTGGGAAGGGGGATGTGGAAAAGTTTACCGAAGCATACCTAGACCTCGTTAGGTTGAGTGGAGAGCTTAAAGAGTATATACCTTCAGACCCAATACCCAAAGCCGAAAATGAAGTATTCAAACCAGCGACGGACCTGGGAATAGAATACTGGTATGAACTATTCAACCCAAGACAGCTCTTAATCCTGTCAGAGCTCATAAAATACGTCAGAACGAGAGCCGGAGAATTAATAGAGAAAAAGGGTGAATTTGGAGCTGCAACGACCCTTTATTTAACGTTCGGAGTAGATAAAATAAATAATTACAACACACTTGCATCCACATGGCATGAGTCTCACTCTGTCATCAGAGATCTAACTGGTCATTATGCTTCAAAAAGAGAGGTCGATTTCGGCCTCGAATACTGTGAGGCTAAACGTATAGACTTAGCTCTAGGCTGGGTTTTTGAGCCTGACGTTGAGGAGCCTACTAAGACTCATGGAGGTATTTGCCCTGTCGTTAAATACTTGTGTTCTTGGCTTGATGGTTTGGGCGATAGGGTTAGAGTGTTTATGGCTGATGCTATGGAACTCTCTAAGGTTTTAGGTGGGAAGAGCGCCGATGTTATTAACGTTGATCCTCCGTACTTTGATCAGCATACTTACAGCGATATAAGCGAGTTCTTCTGGCAAATCCTGAGGATCACGTTGGCTCCTGCCATAGACGCAGGCTATCTATTCAGTAGAGGAGAGCCTAGTAGAGCTGAGCTGTTCGTCTCAGGTTGGAGCTCCATACTGTCAACAGTCCCAAGAGATAATGAGCTCATAGAGAGGAAGACCGTTAAAGTCTCCGCTAAAGGGAGGAGTACTCTGGAGATTTTAGAACGTATGAAAACACCGCATAGTAGAGATTGGTATGTGAAAAACATGTGGAAATTCTTCCGTGAGGTTTACAAGAGCCTTAAAGACGGCGGCGTCCTCATAGTATGGTTTACCCACAGCGACCCTGAGGCTTGGGAGGGCATTCTAAGCGCTCTATACGCTTCAGGCTTTATTATCACTAAGGTTTGGACCATAAGGACGGAGATGGCTGAGAGGCGTGTAGCATTAGCGGGGTCTGCATTCTTCTCAAGTTTAGCGATCGTAGCTAGGAAAGCGGGCGAGAGAGTGGTCGTCGGCACCAGAAGCATTAGAGATCTATCGATGAATGAAGATGTTAAATAAGCTATTATGTCAAGCACTGTGGACGCCCTTCAAAGCGCCATAGAGTCGGGGGCTTCGGAGCACGAGAAGTACATCATGGCTCTAGCTGGCGCGATAGCAGGCGCCACGCGAATATGGAACCCATCGATTGAAGCAGTATCGGTTAAACGTGGCGTTAGACCTATAGATGAGTTTGCTGAAACGGAGAATTTAGATGTGGAGGACGTATACAGGTTTGTCGTGATGTTGCAATTTTTCAGGGAAAGTCTATATCCAGTGGCTTTATACCACGGTGTTTCAAGAATCCTAGAGGGCACTCTTAAAGAGGCTTTTACGAAGGCTGGCGTTGAAAAAACCTTGGCTGAAAACATGGTTAACGACATACTCCTAGTGGATAATGACTCCAAAGCCTACCTACTCCTATGGATGTCTACAAGATTCTCCGAGGAATCAACCGTTGAATATGATTTTGGCGAGAAGATCTGTAAGGTTATTGGCACGAGCCTCGACAGACTTAAAAACTTAGGGCTATTGGAGACTAAAGGAGGAACTACGTGTAAAATAATCTACGGTAAAGAGGCGGCAGATCTTATCAAGCGTAGGGTTGAAATTCTAGATAAAACCGTTTCAGGCATGGCTTTAAGACTCACGAAAATTCTAGCTGATACCCCGGCTGTCGAAGAGACTGGTAGAGCTGCGGAGCGAGTAAAAACATTATTTCCATTCAGTAGGCAGGTTGTGGCTGTTGCACTATTCCTACTGCTCACCGCCAGGGAGGATGAGTTGGAGTCGTTCGGCATTACGAGGCTAAACAAGCCTTTCATAGAAAACGTGCTTAAACTCCTGTATGGGAGGTGATGTTCTACATGTATATTCCGAGGCTGAAAGACATAGTCGAGCCAACTCAGCTTGTAGAGGCGTATAGTAGACTTAGCCCAGGCGAATACGTAGGTAGACTTGCACCAAGCCTCGGCATGATAATTGAACACGAGCTATTCGATTCTCGAGTCGTAGTCAGTGATGAATTTTTAGATACCGTTACATTTCTATCGATAACTCATCTAGACCCGATGCTTGATGCTTTGAAAATGGTCAACGGAGAGCTTAAAGTCGTTCGAGAAGCCCCAGTTGCTTTATCTTTAACGCAAGAGATGGGCTTTGGAAAGACGCACTTCCTCACATTGCTATGGCATCTTTACGCTCAAACATATCGGTGGGATGTCGATGATGTCAGCGAAGTTATATATCCCAATGTCCTCTGGAGAACCAACTACGATAGAAAAGTAGCTGAAAGGACGTTGGTATTCCCAATAGACATGCTGAGATATCCTAAAGACCTCAAGCCTTACGATGCAATATTCGAGACGGCGGCCAGAATATTAGAGCGTAAATCCAAAACGCATGGAATCGAAACCCTAGACCCAGGTTTTCTGAGAGGCCTTAGTAAGCTTAGACCGATAGAAGCTGTCAAAACGCTCATTTCAAGTCTTAGGGAGGCGATGCCGATATTGGTCGTAGTGGATGAACTTTATGGAGGAGTCCTCAATATAATTGAGGGAGGCTCTACCGAGAGGATTAAAAGTTTAATGGACCTTATATCGTTTCTTAAGGAGCTTCTAGAATCGTCTAGAGGAATGGTGCCACTAGTCTTCATATATGCATCTGCCCAACAGGATGTGGAAAGATGGTCTAAGGCGTCGAAATACCTCATTCAGTTGGAAACTGATAGAATCATACCGCTCTTAGTAGATGCCATCGCTGAGTTGAATGATAGGGTTGGAAGACTTAAACCATCCACTCTGAAGCCATTAGAAATTGAAGACGTCTTAAACATACTTGCTTTAAGGCTGTTACGATTTAAAGCAAAAAGACAGGATGTTGTGCAAATCCTTCAAAAATACATAGAGAAGGAGTTTGCGGGTTTAATCGGAAAAGATGAAGTCCTCAATTTCACGAAGAGGCTCGATAAATTTTACCCGTTCTCGCCGAGCTATGAGGTTCTTCTACTGAAGTTCATACATCCTACGTTTGGAGCAGACCTTCCAAAGTCACAGCACATAAGGGACCTTCTGAAGGTCACGGCGTCGTTGATAACTAGGCTCATGGCTGCTAAGTGGTCTGAATGTACATTTATAAGCATAGCCCACTTAGCGTCTGAGGACTTCGGTTACGTTATGAATGAGCGTGTCGCAAGAGAGTGGATGAGGATCTACGATTCATGTGAGAGCATCATCCAGAAAGTTGGAGATGAAGACATCAGAGAGCTTATGCTAGCCATGTTATCAACGGTTTACGCCAAGTCTGTAACTGAAAACGTAGTTAAACTGCTGGATATGCTGAGAGCCCCAGAGGTACGGTCTAGAGTTGAGAGGGCTGAGGTAGAGCTTAGAGCCGCTACAAAGCTCGATATGGCTACAACGCTCATAGGTGCTGTAGCAGAGGACCGCTTCAAGAAGTTTAATGAAGCCTTCGAACAATTTAAGAAATTGCCATACTTGAACAGCTTTGAATACGGCGGTTTAGAATACTACATAATCACTCTTCTTCCAAGCCCATCTGAATTGATAGATCAGATGACTGAAGAGGAACGTAAGAAGGCTGGCGTCGATAAGAGTGATTATAAGACCATGCTTGAATACTTTAAAGACCATCTGGTCAATCAGTACCCGCTCACAGGCTTCTTTCAAAGTAAATCTGGTAGAGTAGCTCCTCCAAAACTCTACTTAATAGATTGGACTAAACATATGGTCAGTTTTAAAGATAAGCCTGAGTTCATAGACTTCCTCGATAGGGATTCATTCACAATACTAACAGTATCGCCTTGGAGCATATTGGAGGCAAGTCTATTGGGAAAGCCCAAGGCAAATTACGTTGAGGAAGCTGAAGCAATTATACGAAAGTGTAGAAGCGAAATACCGTACGTAAACATGTTTGCCATGGTAATTCCAGACGTCCTACCTGAACACCTCTCTAGGCTCTGTAGCCAGATAGCCTCCGTCAACGCAGCCTCCACAGCCATAAACTACCTCAAAATCGGTGAACCAGAGCAGGCCAAACGTAGGAGACTTGATATGATAAAGAGGAGTCCAACGATACCTACGCTTAAGGATTACTTTAGAAGCGAGCAGGAGTTTGAGGAGGTGCTCTTAGAGATAATGGAGCATATGCATAGGAAGATCGAAAGCTATGCAGCTAGCTTGGCTTCTTCAGCCATAAGCAATTACACGGCAGACCTCATAAACCTCTTCAAAACAGTCGTCTATTACGACCCTACAACGGACTCCATAACACACGGAGATTTAAGAGTAACACCAGAGAGGACTGCAAACGAGTTTAAAGATATTTACGGCGAACTCCCAGCGTGGATTTTGAACGCCGTAAGCGGAAAATGCAATATACGGAAGACTCCAGACATAAAAGCCAGTCTCATAGAGTATATAAAGAAGTATGCGGAAAAGCATAAATCTGTTCTCCTGGCAGATAGGAGGCTTGAAGTAGACTCCACGTACATAGTCGAATCTGTAGTGAAAGGATGGCCTGAAATACCGATAAAACCAGTATCTAAATCAGCTGTTGAAAGCGCTGTGAAAATACTAAGCGGTACATATTCCCTAATAGACCCTGAGATAAATGAGATAAAGGTATCTATAGAGGACGCGAAGATTATGATAGAGCGTGTAAGACTACCCCTCCCTCCACCCCCTGAGGAGTACAACATAGTTGAAGTGCATGGAATTAACAACGTCATTATAGTGGTAGCATATTTCGATAAGTTGAAACCCCATCTAAGTAATATTCAAGCTGTAGATTTCTCTCTAAACATTAGAGGGGGAAGCGTTAACTTGTCGAAGCTCCCCCTAGAAGTGGTTGAGGCACTTAACATCAAGAATCTACTGGAAAAGTTTAGAAGCAATGTGACAAACGTCTCTCTCACAATGTATTTTGAGGAAAAGATGAAGAGAGAGAAAATGCTTGAACAATTTAGAAAGATAGGCGTAGATGAGAATATGATCAAGCTGAAGAAGACTGGTGGATAAGTTGAGGGTTGAATGGTCCTCATCTCTAAGCCTGCTCAGAGACTACGTATCCAAGCTCTCCAAATCGGTGGGACTATCTCTGAAAGATGGATTGTTGGAGAGGTATGTTCATATTCTCTTTACATGTTTATGCGCAGCCTACGGTAGACCAGAGTTCTGCGAACTGGTTTCCCACAACCCACTACTGGAGGAGCCGGCTAAAGTAGGCAAAGCCTTTATAGAGTCCATGAATAGACTATCCAAGGAGGGTTTAACTGTCTCTGGTGGAAGCATCCTCTACGCAACTGAAAAAGTTGAAGTTGCTCTTAAAACCCGTGAGAAAAAACCCTACGTGGTTTTATGCGACTGCCTATCCCTTCCAGAATACGTGTATATTTACGATAGATTCTCCAGAAGGATTCATCTAGACGGACTACTATATTCAATAAACCCGGGCGGAGTGACTAGGACATATGAATACTTAACTTCCATAATCCTCAAGTCTCAAGAGGAGAAAATGACGATGTCCACATTAGGAGAAGCGCTTAAGATTAAATTTAGAGCGGTAGGGTCTACTGTTGTGAGAGGTATGGATGAACTGGTCCATAGAACTCAGTGTGAGAAGTTTCCGAGTGCATCCGACATGGCTGTCAGCCTCTATAGAGCTGTTGAGGATATAGCGTTTAAAATATCTATTCTATCTGAGGATTACACTGTCCTAGTATTGTCCGACCACGGATACGATGTTTCCCTTGAACCAGATGGGTACTCTCTATTCCACATGTTCACGGGGGAGGGGGCTTGTTTAAGCCTATTCTCCGCAGCATTAATAGTGGGGTGAGCTTTCGTGATCAAGACCGAGGGCGAATACTGGCTGATATATAAGCACTCGAAAAACCCCAAAAGATGTACGATGGGAGTAAAGTTTCCAAGCATAGAATCACGCTACTACGTTACGCTGGGAGGTAAAAGGGCATCCGAACTCTACAACTACATAATCTTAACTCTAGACGCCAATAGAATCGAATACTTGTTTGAAAAGAAAAACGGAAGAAGCTTTGTAAAACTTCCATGGAGTACTGGACTAGCAATAACCGTGTTTTTACTAGCCATATATGCAAGACGGAAACCTCTGATCTACGCTCATATACTAGATAGAATGCTCCAAGGTAGAATGCCGCTAATGCGCTATTTAACAAGCATGGTTGAACTAGCATTAGAGCTAACAGAGTATTTTAAAGATCGGCAGCAAAACAGATTAGTCTCAGACGCCAGCGCAAAAACAGTCTCAAAAGCCATGGGAGAGTTAATAAAGGCTGTCAAACTATGAGGACTTTTACGGAAAAAGTCTTAATAGTCTATTTAAAATTTTCTACTTCTACTATAGACTAGGCATCTGATCATAATGTCTACCACTCTGGAATGTACTTATAGTACTGTATCATTCGTACCGCTGGGTTCGTAATGCCTCTAGTTCCAACGACCTCCTGCACCTCTTTAAGAACTTCTTCAAAACCTATAACGGTTATACCCGTCTTCTTCAGCTCTTCAAACAGCTCTCTTCTAGCTTTTCTATCGGGCTTCACCCTTCCATAACTACCGTATATCATAACCCTTCTATGGTGTTCTCCAAGCCTTTTAACAACCTCCTCCACGATGTACGGGTCTTCAAACTTCCTCACTATGTTCTTGACAATGAGTGAGATTGGATAGCCTATGGCTCTACTATAAGCAGCAACGTGTACTTCTATCTCGCCTAATCTTTCATCTGGCTTACTGAGAGTAATGGCTAAGAAGTCTATCTCCCTATTCTTCTTGACTCTCAAGTTTCTCATGATAAAGTAGCCTTTAGAAAACAGCCAATACTCTACAACGTCCTCACCAGCTTCACTCAAACCATACTCCTCCCAGAAAATGTACAACCCTTAGAGCCCTCAGTACGGTCTCATGGACCGCGTCGAGTTTAATCACAATTCTATTCAACGTTATAGGCCACGGACAGCATCCCATATATCCCATCTCCACACGTGCTCAACTCATATAATGAATACGCACGATACCATATATAAGACTTATACTATGGAAACTTATCGACAGACCAACAATAGAATCAGCAGAAGAAAAAATAGGGGGTTTTGCGGGTGACTTCATCACACCAATTTTTTATAATCTTTAAGTCATGTTTTATGCGTTCAATTTTAGAGGCTATACATTTCCGCTGTGGGAAGATTTTGGATGAATACGGTTACATTAAGCTTTAGATTTAGCGTAGAAACACTCACCGTTATGGCATTGCTCTGCTAGGTTGCAGGTCCAGCTCAAGGTGAAGTCTTCACCTTCAACCCTAACCTTGACAAGAGCTAAAACTATAGACCTATACTTAAGCCCCCACCATCTACGAAGCCCTCGCAAACGTCAGTATTAGGCTGGATTGTTATTGAAACAGACGACGCCTCCCATGACATTGGAAAGCTTACCATGGAAAATAAAAATGGAGGTTTAGAATGGTATGTAAAATCTCACCATTCCAGCGATGCAACCGATTAGCGTCACAATAGCTATGCCTGCTGCGAAGCCTCCTACGGCTGGTGGAATCCACTCCTCGTATAGCCTGCTTCCGCCTATTCTGATAACTATCGTTTTAACTATCCAGGCTGCTAGGAAGACCGACCAAAGGCAGTTCCAGAATCCTCCGAAGTTTGTAGCTATTAGAAAGCCTACTGGCTCGAAGGGAAACCATAGGAATCTAGCGTGCAGAATTGCTAAGGCTGTCACGATTATGAAGCCAGCAGCTCCATATGTTAGGAATGTTTCATTTGATGGAAGAGAATATACATAGTTTAGACAAGTCTCACCTCTATCCATACCTAGATACCACGTTGGCAAACCAGCCCTCGTACCGTAAAGGTTTGCAAGCCAAACCCTCGACGCGAATATAGTGGGCACTGATATTACCATGGCCATAGCACTGACCCAGAAAGTGTTCTTCAAACTTGTCTTCGTAAGGTCTGCCATCTTCAAGTTTAAGGCTGTTGTAAAGAAGCCGTTTCCAAATCCAAACGAAACGACGTTTGAACCCCAGAATGCCCACTGGTGGCTCATGACGAAGCTTGCGGTAGGCTCTGGTGGACGGGTGGGCCACCTAATCCTCATCGTCCAAACAGGCCAGATGCGGCAGTCAGATGCAATAAATGCGCCGTGACCGAACAATACGAGCATAGCAAGCCACGTAGTGAAGCAGTTGAACGCTATCAGTAGTAGTGAGGCCAAGAAGTCTATGTAGAGGAGTTGACAACTTATGATGCACGCTATGATCGATGCTACTAACATAATGTACATGGACCTATAGCTCATCGCCTCATTCTTTTCCCAATCTGGTGCAACCCTACCGAAGGCGGCTTTGATTGTAGTCAAAAGATACCCTCTATTTAAGTAGATCTGCATAACGGCTAGAGCTAAGAAACCCCCAACCATGCTGAATAGATTCCATCTAAATGGAGCATCCCATCCAGGCGTGTTCTGATAGCAACACATCCTTGCCCAACTCGGCATGCCCAGTACTCCCGTGTAATAGCCCATCATGTATGCCGCCTGGTCAAGTATCCACATCACGAAGGTCCAGAACCACACATTGAAGGATACGCTGAGTGGAACCAGTAGAGCCATAGCGAAAGCTATCATATCTTTGCTATAGCCATAGTAGCCTACAACCGACTGAGCGATTATGTCCGTCTCAGTTACATGAACAGCACCGGATGGACAAGCTTCACGCCACGCGTAGATGTCTGGGAACCATGGGAACGTCCTAGCCATGAAGATCGGTATCCCGTAGGCGAAGGCCAGTACGAAGCCTATCCAGAACGGCCCAGCAAACCTCTTAGCCCTACCCTCTCCACCAGATTGAACCATCCTTACGATCTCATAACCAGCAAGCGCCAGTGGAAATGGAACCCTTTCTACGTCGAACCATGCATGTCTGAAGATCAGTACGACTGAAGATGTGAAGAAGAAGAAAGTAATATATTGCAGGCTCATGACGAAGACGATGGGACCCCAGTGAGCCCAATTCGTAGCAACGCCCCCTCGAACCATAGCTTGAACTTCCTCTAATGGAGGCATCCACCAAATGCCTCTGAAAATACCACGGGGATCCGTCTGTTGGAAGAAGGCCGGTCTGATAGACCAGTCTGTCGCAAGATACGCGAAGCCAAGCGTACAAGATGCAATATTCCCGACGGACCATAAGTATGTGAGCAGACTATTGCTAACCTTAAACCACTTTCGAAGCGAATACATCAGAGTCAGTAGAAGGTATGACCACACCACGTAACCCGTAACCCTTGAAATCATGCCCAGATTGTAGCCACATTGCCAAGCACCAGGCAACATGCCCAGCAAGCAGAAGGACAGCATCGTCAGAAATGATGTGATGAAGGATAATATAGCCAAGGGGATCCACGGAACCTTTTCTTCTAGTTTCTCACTGCCCGTTTTCCCACCAAATTCAGGTCTATGCTGAATATATATATGTTTTTCGCCCTCCTTTTTCACACGTATTTGGGTTTTATGTGTCGGAGGCTGTTTTCATCAAATTGAGAAGTCTAGCCGAGGCTGTTCACATGGTTTTCAACTCTTATATCAGATCTAAGCCACGCCTCATCCAGAGAAGATCGTGGATGTCTCAGTCAAGGGGTAGTTGCATCCAAGCTCTATCATCAGCCCCTCTATGCGTTTAAGCCTCTCCACAAGCCCATCCTTCAAATACCTTCTAAACGTCATGTATCCTATCAAATCATACAATGGAAGTAAAACTTCAAAATAGATGGCTTCTAAAAAGCTTGAAAAGAAAAAATAGGGGTTTTTGCGGAGGAGACTTCACCACACAAATTTTTTATAACTTTATCTGACCATGAAGTTAAAAATGAAAAAATTGAACCTATTTTTTATTTTATTGTTTTTTTCTTGACTTTTTTTGGAAAAAAGGATATTTTTTAAAGATTTCTTATTTAGGATTATTCAGCTGAGGTAATGTTTAAATCTAACCTTTTAAATCTAAAATTTTGACCTCAATGCTGATTGAGAGAATAGTAGAAGAAGGAGTAAAAGCTCTAGGTAGACATATAATAGTAGAGGCCTTCGACTGCGATGTCGAGACTTTAAACGACACTGAAACACTAAGGTCGATGCTTCTAAACGCTGTTAAAGCGGCTAATATGACGGTTTGTGGAGAAGTATTCCATGAGTTTAGCCCACATGGCGTTACAGGAGTTGTCGTAGTTAAAGAGTCTCATATATCGATACATACGTGGCCAGAGTATTGTTATGCGTCTATAGACATATTCACGTGTGGCAACTATTCAAATCCATGGAAGGCATACCAACACATAGTTGAAACTCTTAAACCTAAGAGGATTCAAGTGATGGAGCTGAAGAGGGGGGTGCTAAAACCGGGAGGTTGAGAAGTGGGAATTAAAAATAAGCGAATAACGTACAACTGGTTTGTAGAGATGCAAGCACCTGGAAGCGCCCACCTATACAACATACTTAGTGTATATTACGTAGGTTCAACTAGATACCAAGATGTCTCCATTTTAGAGCTTTCAGAGCTTGGAAAGACGTTAATTCTCGATGGAAAAGTGCAGTCTTCAATTAGAGATGAGCATGTTTACCATGAAGCCCTCGTTCAATTAGCCATGTTGACCCATCCAAACCCTACGAGAGTGTTAGTCATAGGCGGTGGCGAAGGCGCTACTGTAAGAGAGGTTTTAAAGCATAACACCGTGAGAGAAGTCGTCATGGTCGACATAGATCAAGAACTCATAGAAATCATTAAACAGCAGTTTCCAGAACTCCATCAAGGCTCTTTCAACGACCCCAGAGTAAAACTAGTCTTCGACGATGGAAGAAAATTTGTCGAAAAATGTGATGACGGCAGATTTGATGTGGTCGTATGCGACCTCACAGACCCATTAAAAGGCGGACCATCTGTATACCTTTATACTGTCGAATTCTATAGGGAAGTGTCTAGAGTTTTAAGTGGAGATGGAATAATGGTTACTCAAGCTGAAAACGTTAAATCCGCTGGCGAATGTTTTCAATCGATTTATAAGACGATTAAACAAGTGTTCCCCATCACCGTGGCCTACACCATGTTTATAAGGTCTTTCGACACAGAGTGGGGATTTGTCATAGGCTCTAAACGTTTTAACCCATTTGATTTAAACGAGGAAGAGGAGGAGAAACGTATAAAGGAAAGAGGGGTAAGCCTCAAATTTTACGAGCCTAGGATTAAGAAGAGGCTTTTCACACTTCCAAAAGGCTTCTTAGACGGCGGAAGAATATCGACAGACTCAAATCCAATCTATGAGCCTGTTTAAACGGTTTTCTTCCCTAATTCTTACTGTAGTAAGAGATGTGACACATCCTTTAAATTTAGAATCCAATCTTAACGATTTTTAAAGTCTACGTTTACACTATATGAGCCCGAGGCTTTTCATAGTTTTCCAGAAAATGTCTCCAACATGGTGGATGTTTTTAAAGCCTCGGCCTGTAGACATCTTGGAAGCTGTGTCGGAGGATATCAAGCTACGGGCTATCGCTAATATTTTCCCATACTTTTCATCGACGACCGCTACTATACATCCTTCTTTAAAAGACCCTTCGATTTTGACGACGCCAGGCATCATTACATCGGCGCCGTTTACTATGTGTGGAATCGCCCCCATGTCAACAGTAACTTTTGGAGGTGAGGTTATTCCCTTTTCCACGCATATAATGGTTGGATATACTTCTCCATTAATTTGTATGAATAAAGGTAGACCGTCTATTATGTATATTTGCCGTTTTTTATCGACTCTCACAGCCTCCCATGAGGCTTTCCGATTAAAGTCCAAGTTGAAAAGCTGTTTAATAAGCCGTGTAAGCTCTCTAGTGCTTCTAATGTTCAACCTACACCGGTATATTTTAGACATTTAAACACCATCTAACAAACTTTAATAAGCGTATAATTCCTAGACCCCAGACCAAGCTTTTCCGCCATCTCAAGCATAAATGCCCAGTCTACTCTGGGATACAGCATTTTAAATTTATCTGAGCCTGGGTTTACGGCTCCAACTTCATACGCCTGTGAGCCAGGTATAGCTGGAGCCGAGTTTACGAGGTCTATAGATGCTTTATCTATAGCAACTATGTCTTTAGAAGCAAGTATTCCTATATCTGGAACAATAGGTAAGTCAGACCAGCCTAATTGTTGATGCTCACAGTCACATTTCCAATCGACCTCTAGGAGAAAGTTCACGTTTAGAATCTTGTTGAAACCCATAGCTTTAAGAACCCCACACACAGCATCCAATACTCTAAGCTGAATCTCAGATGGATCTGAGATTCTTGTAGACTTTAAAGCTTTAACGGAACATATGGCTTGACATGCCTTGCATCCGTAGCACATATTTTGATTTAGCACAGCCATACAGTTGACCATTTGTATGGCTTTTACAGGGCAGATTTCAACACACTTACCACATCCATCGCACAGCGTGGGGTCGACAGACGGCTTATCATAATAATGGATGAAGTATTTTGTCTCCTTACCTACGCAACCAACCCCTATGTTTTTAATCGCACCGCTGAAAGCAGTCATCTCATGTCCTTTAAAATGTGTTAAATTCAGTATGAAGTCAAAGTCCAGAAGGGATTTTGGTATCGATACCTCCTTAAGTTTAAACCCTTCAACTACAACCTTGACACAGTCTAATCCAAGTTCACCATCCATTATGAGTATTTCAGCACCCAATGTCTCCTTAGAGAAGCCGTGCATTAAAGCCACTTCGAGGTATTTTTTAGCCGTACCCCTAGGGTCTAGTAGTCCCAATCCTGTCGTTTCAACAACCGTAGGTTTAGCTCCCAGCTTCTTAACGTAATCGACGGCTGTTCTAACATAAAAAGACCTTAAGTATCGTGTAGTTAAAGGTGCACCCATGTGAGTTTTAACGGCGATTCTATCGCCCGACTTCACAAGATTCGGAAGACCTACCCTATCCATAAGAAGCTCAAGTTTTTTAACAAGACTCTCCCCACTGTTTCGAGCCCTCGCGTCAACCATGAAGACACTAGACAAGTCGACACCTTCCGATAAGATAACCGACTAGGAAGACTTAACTTTTATCGTTTGGCACGAAAATTGAAGGAGTATAAATGGATGTATCTAAGTTATCGTTAAAGCATAAAATTTATATGTTTAAGCATCTCAAATGAATTGTGTCTATATGCCTAGACGTACAACAGTATTGCTGGATGAAGAAGTGTATGAAGAACTGGTGAGGGAAAGTCTACGGAAGTATGGAACGGTTAAGGCTTTATCTAAAGTCTTAAACGAAATTCTCCTCAACTCTATTAGAGGAAGAAATGAACTGTTTAAATTGATATACTCTGAAAAAGTTACGGAAACAACCGTTAAAGAGTTTGAGGAATTCCGCAGAAAATTGTCGAAAAGGTTAGAATCATGATAATAGACACTACATATCTCTTACCACTCGCTAGAATTCGTATAGATGTTGATTTGTTAAGGGCTGTTGCTGAGGGAAAAGTTGAGTTAAAGTTAGAGGATATCGTTATTAACAGCATCTCCATTTTCGAGCTACAAGCTAAAGCCGCAAAATTAAACGTACCAGTAGACTATGTAGTTGAAGCTGTGAGAGTCATTCTTAAAGCATTTAAAATTGAGGATTTCCATAAACCTGAGATAATAAGAATTGCCAACGATCTAAGAGGGTTTATACCAGACTACGTAGACTGTGTAATAGTTGCAACTTCAATCTCACTGAAGGATAATCTGCTAACTGAGGATTCACTGCTACTTTCTCTGAAGGAAGAGATAGAAGAAAGATACGGGATAAGAATATTTAAGTTCAACGAGCTAATGAAGAAAATAGGTGCGTAATTGCCCGGTTGAATTCACACCAACTTTAAAAATCAGTTTATCGAATAAAACCCGTAGTGTACCAACGTGGAGAGAAGACAATTGAAAGTGTTAATGGCTATTCTGTTAGTAATTACGATTGTACATGTAATTTTTAGAAGTTTTTCGAAGGATAGATGTTATCAGGACGTTTCAGTATACAAATGTAGGAATTTAATCAATTATGCTTTAACTGAGGGAACTCCGAAGTCCCATAGAGATGATAGAGCTGATGAATTTGTACATAAGATCCAGTGGGATAAAACCAGCGTTGAAGAGCTGAATTTCTCAACAGTAGGTGAAGCTTTAAGCTGGGTTCATGAGAACATCATCTACTGCTACGATGAGTTCTCCTATGGATGCTTAGAAGCTTGGGCAACTCCAGAAGCAACACTAACATTTAAAGTAGTCAATGGCTCCGAGGGACTCTATGGAGATTGTGAAGATTTAGCCATACTGTTAGCGTCTTTAATAAAGTTTCACACGTTGGAATTCAAACCTGAAGAAGACGATGCCTATGTGAGGTGTGGTTTCGTAGAGGTGGAGCCTGGAGTGTTTGGATTACATGCTTGGGTGGTATTTTACGATGGAAGTGAACATAAGTGGTATGAGATAGATCCCACGAAAAACCATATGGAGTGTATACCGTATCCGAAAAATGGTACGCTATGGTTTAACGACATGGGAGTGTTCGGTTTTCTACCGGGGTATTACCCGGAGTGTTATTAACTATTTCTTCATCCTATGGATTTGCACTGTTGTCGTCTTTAACTAGAATTATCCATCTTCACAAGGTCTTGATTTACCAAAAAGTTTTAAGTGAATCCTTCAAGGAGAATATTTGAAGGGTGATTTTATTTTGAAGAAAATGTTTTTGGGAGGTATACTTATCTCGGTAATTGGACTAATCATCTTAGCAGTCGGTCTACCCATAGGTTCTTCAGAAGCACCTATAGAAATGGAGACGTGGGAAATCACTTGGTTTAGGATATTTTCAGTCCCCACTGAAATATCGCCCCTCAGTAATGTTGGAATTCCCGTAAATGAGTCTACTCTTCCAGCTAACTTCGACTTTATTATGAGCGACCCAGACTTTGCAGTATATACAGGCTCCCAAGATGAAATAGGTCTTATAGCTAAGACGAAGATATATGTTCCTAATAGTGGAAAAGCCCGTTTTGAATTAGGTAGTGATGATGGGAGTGCTCTCTTTATAGATGGAGAACTTACAATAGACAATTGGGGGCTTCATGGCTACGAACCAGTGTCGAAAATAGTTGACTTAGAGAGCGGGGTTCATACACTGGAAATATGGTGGTTTGAATGGCATGGAGCAGCCGTGCTGAGTTTTAAAATGGATGAGAAGGTTACTTTTGGCGACCCTTGGTATGGTCGAGCAGTGGGTGGAGCTATTATCATCGCCGGACTTACCATAATGATAATTTCTAGACCTAGGAAGAGAAAGTAGAAAATTATCTTCACTAAGCCCTTTTTACAATTTTTAAATCGCCTCTATTTAAGCTACATTTTCTTAGGTTTTAGTAGGAACCCCAATAATGCTAGAATTATCCCTATGAATACTAATGCTCCACCTCCCGTCATTATACTCATAGCTTCCTGTTGCCCTGATACTGCCATGTTGAATAGTGCAGCGGGATCATCTTCTATTAAAACCTGGTAGTATTCGATTTCAAGTATATGTCTTCCAGCAGTTAAATATGCTTCGATGGATTGTTGAACGTTTGGATCTGGACATGGGAGATTCAACAAAACATCGCCATCTAGAAAGAGCGTTATATCGCCGTCGTCTCCTCCTATGGTGAATTGAACCGTCACATCTCTTGGAACATTTACTTCTAAGCGCGCTTTAAACCCTATGGGATCTTCCCTATAGGAGTATTCGAGTGGGTCGTAGCTGAAGATCGTTGGGAATCTACCAGTCGCTATAGCATCGCCCCAAACACCGTAAGTATTCTGCATAGAGTACCAAGTGACTTGCCATTCACCAGCTTCTATACCGAATTGTTGACTGAGTTGAAGGCCAAAACCAATTATTACAGCGCCTAAAACTATTAAAACTAAACCGGGTATTAGGATAGATTTACGCATTCAAAAGTAGATTTAAACGATAGTATATTTAAAATTAACGGAAGGTAGAAATATTTTATAGAGGCTTTTGATAGTTTCCTTAATCTCTCTTATCGGAGGCTTCTAATAATCACGATAGCTTTAGCCATGGTAGTAGCTTTTACGGGTGCTTTGAAGTGGTAAACTCCTATGATGGTGGAAATGTTAAGCCCAATACAACTTTGAATGAAGTTAGACTTGAAAGGACTACAATACGATATGTACCAAGGGGAGTAATTAAGATGAAGTGTTCAGGTTTTTACGTATGAGCTCTGTTTCGTTCAGTACGACTTTACACACTTTTCTCATCAAATCCATAACCTCATGCCCTTTCTTTTCAATACCAATCCATCGATTAAACATGCCCTCTAGAGTGATAACCCAGGTTATATTCTCTGGAGACTTGTAGAATTCAACCATGCCTTTCACTGCGGCATTTTCATCTCTTGCAAAAGGCTGATACTCTATTGGAAGCGATAAGAGTGAGATTGAAAACTTGTCGGGCTTAACAGACCTTATTAGAGACATTATCTCAGTATTTTGGTTGAGTTTATCTACAAGATTACTTGATGCTTTAAACTCAGGGATTAAACTCCTCATTTTCTCTAAGTAGGGAGATGATGTGAAAAACCAGTTTTTACGTATAAAGCCTCTACGTACAATGTTGCATTCTAGTGGTTTGAGCTTCCGGTATAGTTCAGCCTCTAAGCTGCCCATAGATTCCTTATTGACGTACTCTAAAACTCCAGAAACTATCCATATTCTATCGAAGAATCCTACGGTTCTAGATGATATTAAAAGCCTAGTATAACCGAGGGCTTTCTTAGGAGTACAGACGACGAGGCCTTGATAGTCTTTCCAATCCTTAATGTAGTCTTTGAAGAGTTGAACTAGGAATGGGGTTGTCGCAGAGATTTTCTTCTTACGTCCCCTATGCTTCTTGAAAACCAATTATTCCACCTCTTTAACAACCTAGATGGAAAGTGTAACAGTACACTAAAATAGTTGTTCCGAGTTAGATATTTTAAAGTTTAAAGTTCCAAATGTTGGATAGACTTAGAACTTTAATAGCCTAAAGAGGTGATGTGGTTTAGACTCGGAAAAACCTAGGAGAAGGCCTAGAAGGAGAAGAGCTAAGACGCGTCGTGAGAAAGTACAAGCCATAGCTCTATCTATTCTGAAAGCCCTATATTCGGGTCTCAAGTGGTCGGGGCTGTGGCTTAAAGAGTTCTTCCGGAGGGCTGGACTCGTCGCAGTCAATCCTTTGAGAGCTTTCACGGAAATAAGTGAAAACCCAGATATAGGCGGCCCCATAGCAGTTCTAGTAATCCTTATAATAGCTGATTTAGTTAACAGGCAACTTTTCATGCTTTTTAAGACGGACATATTGATCTTAAAGGGCTCCAACGTGTTAGAGCCTTACAAGTCTACTCTAATGGATACTGCAACTGCTACACAGATAGCCGTGATGTCCCTAATAAACTATGGCTACTACATCCTTAGGAATAGTATCATATACTATATAATGGCTTGGATACTTAAAACAGAAAAGCACTTTACCAGTATTCTAATGGCTACTGCATACGCTATGTTCACTTATGTACTCGGCAAAGTTATAGAGGCTCTAGCCATACTGTTTGTAATCCCCCCGTTGACAGTGGTAGTAGCAGTAGACACTTCCGTTGCTATGCTTTCATCATCTATAACACTCGTCTTGATAAACATAGGGAATATCGAAGCCGCTAATGCTATGACTAATACGTATAGAGAGGCTTGGGAGGGTCAACTAGCACCCAGAGTCCTCTCAAACATGGCATATGCCTTCTCAATATGGAGTTGTTTAATATGTACAATTGCTCTCTACGTTATGTTTAAAATGCCTAAGAGCAGAGCGATAATAGCTGGAATAACCCCTATAATCGTTGACGCAGTTCTTAGAATCGTTTTACTTGGAAGATTCTTTTAACAGCTATGAATATGGACGAAAGTAGGATTACAACTGTTACCGCTACTGGGACAGTTGAAGACTGTCTACCAGCCATTAGATTCGGTATGTTTGTAGAAGATATTAGTATGCTTGAAAAGTAGCTTTGAGATACTTTTCCACTTGGGTCTTTAAACTCTATATAGAAGCGAGAGCTTACGAGTATGCCGGTTTCACAGTCATAGCTTCTCTCGATAAATCCATCCATCGTTGCATTCTTTAAATCCCCTATGTTAAGTCCATTTATCGTGAAGGTTGCATTCGTCAGCCAGCAGGCTCTATCTATAAAGAGCCTCGAAGAAACTAGTCGTAAGTCTACTACCGTCGCTGATAGGTTTTCAAGCTGAATTACATCACCTATTTTAGGGACGTAGCTTATCCAGAGATAGTTTGTAGTATTTTCCACGGTTTTACCATCTATCGTCTTTATTCGGTTGGAGAATGTATCTATTTTAAACGTCTTCTCGAAAGACATGTCTTCAATACGCATCTCATAGAGAATGTAAACATATCCATCCGTCAAATTTACAACAGTCCACTTAAAAGTCCCCTTCGTCGGAGCGTAAGGAGCACCCTTGTAGACGGATACATTACAACTATACTCTACATACGTGCCTGGGTTAAGCCAATTAGGCTGAAAAGCATTAGCTCTTTGAGGTCTAGTGACACCAGTTGTAGAGAAGGCAATCAAAATTAGCACGGCTATTGCTAACCCACGTTTCAAAATAAACCCTGAAATGAGAAAACAGGGAGAGACTTATAAAATTATCCTGAAAGTGTAAACTCATCGGGTTGAGTTAAAGAGTAGTCTTATAAGCCCGCATATGACAGATATTGGAGAGGTCACTATGAGCGTTAAATGCGGTGTTGTAGGTTGCGGTGTTATAGCTAATGAAGCCTATCTTCCCGCCATTAAGAAGTATGGAAGGCTTGTAGCCGTATGCGATGTTGTTGAGAAGAAGGCAGAGAGAGCTGCTAAACTTTGGGGTGCTGAAGAATACTATAGGGATTATGAGGAAATGCTTGAAAAATCTGATGTCGAAGCTGTATTCATACTCACCGGTATGGGCGACCACGCTCGACAGACGGCTATGGCTGCTAACTTAGGTAAGCATGTGCTAGTTCAAAAACCTCTAGCTACAAACATGGATGAACTTAAGAAGGCTGTAGATGCCGTTAAAAGATCTGGTGTGAAGGCTTTAGTTGAACCGTGTGTTCAAATGTTTCCAGAGTATGTTAAGGCTAAAGAGATCCTAAAAGAGATCGGTACAGTCTTCTGGTTTAGAGCTGGACTTGGACGGGGGCCGCCCATATGGGGTGCGGAGACGTTCTTTACAAAGAAAGCTGGAGGCCCTCTATTCGACCTAGGTGTATATGAGATATCTGCTTTAACGTTTCTACTAGGGCCTGCTGAGAAAGTGTCAGGATTAGCGAAGACTTCCATTCCAGAGGTGGATATAGTGCCTGACGACTGGTTTATTGAACACCTGTCTAAGTTTGATACTTATAGAAGTGTATGGCCTCTACTAGGGAAGGCGCCTAGGACTAAGAAAGTTAAAGTAGAGGCGGAAGATAATACATTGACCATCGTGGAGATGAAGTCTGGATGTTTAGGCGTTGTAATAGCCAATTTTGTAACACCCGACGGCCTTAGGGTTGACATTGGCATGTTTCCAGACATAGAGATCTACGGCTCAGACGGGGGTGTGCTTATAGGTAGTGGAGCCTACGCCTTCGCCTATAAAACCGTTAAAATGAGAGAGTGGTCTAAAATAGGCTGGGATGCGATAGGTAGACGTGGTTGGAGTTACTACGAGGCTTCAACTAGACACTTCTTAGAGTGTATAGTGAATGATAGGGAGCCGATACCTAACATAGACTGGGGAGCCCATGTGAGTGAAATAATGATAAAATCCATAGAGTCTTCGAGAACGGGTAAGACCCTTAAAATAGAGACTACGTTTAAACCATACTAAGAATTAGACTTCCGTAATCTAGCAACACAGACACATAGGGATGACGTATGCATAGGTTTAGTGAATTCTATAGAAGCTGGGGTAGGAATGCTAAAGTCTTAGTCCTTACGGAGCCTCTATGGAGCATCCCCATGAGCTGGGTGTTCTTCTATAGACCCATATTCATGCGTAGCTTAGGTATTACCGAGGTTGAAATAGGTCTTATGATGACGCTATACTCTATCCTTCAGATATTCCTTCCCCTATTTGGAGGATATTTGGCTGATAGATTTGGCAGGAAGAGGGTTCTTATGCTATTCGATGTAGTAGGATGGACTACGGCTATGAGCCTATGGATTATGGCTAGAGAATTATGGCATATGATGCTTGCCATAATATTTGAAGCACTGATAACCGTAATATATTCCGTGTGGGAGTGTATGCTTATTGAAGACACCGCCCCTGAATATAGAGCTAGTATATTCAGCACTATAAACCTGATTTACGTAGTTGGAAGTCTTTTAACGCCATTAGCTGGATTTATAGTTATGACGTATGGTATTGAGACGGGATGTAGAATACTTTTCACTGTAGCTTTGACAAGTTTATGCGTAATGTTTACCGTAAGACAGATCTTTCTGAGAGAGACTGAAGTCGGTAGTCTACTCTTGAGGGAACAGAGCGATCTGTCTGGTTTTAAGGGCTATAGGAAGGCTATTAGAATCGTCTTTAAAACGAGGATAATCTTCCTAGTGTTTATATGCAGTGTTCTAGGCGGCTTCTACTACACTGTGTCAAGTACTTATAGTGCACTATACCTTACTGATTCTAAGGGGTTAGGATTGAGCGGAGGACTTGCATCGATAGTTCCAGCATCTTCATCCGTAGTATCAATCCTCCTACTGACCACCGTACTACCTAGGGTAAAAGGGGAGAATAGTCTCCTCAAGGTTTTAGTTTTTGGATACATATTGGCCGCGTTGTCTGTAACTACACTCATTGTAGCCCCCAACGGATGTTTAACTTTAGCTGTTCTAGCTGGCGTCTTGGGAGGTTTCTACATCCTTGTTTATCCAACCATTAGGACGATTCTCGTAAATAGAATAGACATGGTGGATGAAAAAGCTAAAGCTAAAATACTATCGTTATCTACAACATCCTCAGCTCTCGTAAACTGGCTGACGCCGACTTTAGCGGGATATGCTTATGTAATAAACCCTAAAATTCCATTCATAGTATCAGCTGGAATCTTGACGGTAAACGCTATCATAGCTTTTACGATTAAAACTTTCACAGGGAAGTCTTAAATTCGGAAAGATTTTATAAGCCTCAATTAGAAAAATGAATATTGGGATTTTTAAACGGTCACTTTCGCCCTAGGTTTTAAAATAAACCCTATTACTGTTATTATAGCTCCTATGAATATTATACCTCCGCCTGCGGTCTGTAAAGTTGTAGCTATACCCCATTCTTCAACATGCATTTCGAAAGAAGCTGCTTGACCCCCCTCCCACTCATACCACCATAATTCCAACTCGTGAGTTCCAGCTGTTAAGAATACGCTGGTTTCATCCACTGCGTATGCCCTTAGAACCCAACTATTTATCACAGGCTGTCCATCGACAATCAATATAATACCATCGTCACTCCCAGCCCTGAATATAACCGTCTTATCTTCTCCGAGAGTCACGTATAATTTTGCTCTGAAGCCGAAGTGGTCAAACCAGTCCTCATAGCTGATTGGATTGTAGTAGAAGTTTTTGGGGAATCTTGAAGACCCTATTACATCGCCCCAAGTACCGTAAGAATCTACTATGCTATACCAAGTTACATCCCATTCATCAGCCTCCAGTAGAGCGTCTAGAGAGCTTGCATATTGGAAGCCGAAAACGGTTAGAGCTATTCCAACGACAAGTATAACCAAACCTACTATGAAAACGGTTTTATGCAATATCCCACCGTTAGGTAATACGGGAATTCGTATTAAAAATTTTGCTATTTTAAAATCTACCGGAAAGCATAAAAGTTAAACCCAGGTAATTTTATTCTGGGTGTTGTCTTATGGCAGAACCTTTCGAGAAAGTCGAGAAAGTTTCACTGCCCATTGTCGTCGTTTTCAGCGTTCTTCTAGCTCTTATAAGCATGGTCTGGATAAGTCTACTTCCATCTGGACTTTGGCACTTCTACAACCTAGGTATTGTGGCGTGTCCTCTACAGCTTACTTCAGCACCATTCATACTGATCCTCTTAACCGCAGCTATTAGTAAAGCTGGATTTTTGAAGAAGCTTAAGACGGCTACATTAGTCTACCTTTACATGGCGGCTGTCTCAGTAGCATGGTATACGGATTACGCAGCCACGTCTGAGTGGTATGCAGGCGTATGGCACAATAGGAGGTTCTACCCAGATATTACAACGCAATACGTACCATGGTATTTGGCTCCTCCAACAGAATACGTTGAGAGGCTTATAACCGGTGGAGCTGTAGACTGGGGTGTATGGACTACTCCAATCCTCTATTGGACTATGCTACACATAGTATTCTACCTCTTCATGGCCTCAATAATAACCATATTCAGGAGAAACTGGATAGATGTTGAAAAAGTCCCATTTACACATGTATTAGCTTCACATGAAATCTTAAAGTACACGTTTAAAGAAGAAGCTACGACTTCTAAACTCATTAAACCATTTATCATAGGCGTAGTATTAGGCTTAATTGTTCAATTGCCAATTTACATGGCCGTCATGTTCCCATGGTTCCCAGACGTCTACGGATGGCGTATAAATACCTGCGGACACGGAGGCTACTGGATACCCGCGGGTTCACCTTTAGCCTCTATCGTCGGTTTAAGCATGATTCAGAAGCACCCAGTATTTATAGCCATAGGATATTTAGTACCTCTATCAACGCTTTTCAGCACATGGTTTTTCCACCTGGTCTATATAATAGCTGTTCAAGTGGCGTTTGTCCTAGGATACTACACGGGTCTTGATGCCATTGGAGGATGTGGTAGAGCTTGGTGTGGGACTGTTACGCCAAACTTCGGAGAGCCTTTTAAGTTTATGGCGCTTAGCTACGTCGGCGGATCTACCGCTTTAACGTTGATCTACCTAGTGTTAAATTGGAGATATGTTAGAGATACTTTGCTTGCAGCAATGGGGAAGGGGCCTCTGAAAGATTACGAGAAGGAAGAGGCTTTAACCTATAGGCAGGCGTATACTCTCCTACTGATATCCATAGTTTTGATTATGATTGTTCTATCCGGATGGGGTATGGGACCTGCAACATCGATAATTCTGATATTCACCGTATTCATCTTCTGGATCGCTAATACCCGTATCTGGGGTTTAGCTGGCTGTACTCTTCAAGGCGCAGAACATGGCAATGCCTTCTACAGACTGTTCGTATGGCCGCAGGCACCTCAACCTCCTACGATGGAGTTTATGGCTTCAGCTTACCTTTCAGAGTGGCTGGTTGACGTGCCAAAGTCTTTTGGAGGCGCGGCACTATCGTTTGCAGCAGGTTATAAAATGGCGAGTTTAACTGGTGTGAAAACTAGGGACGCATTTAAGACGGTGTTGGTCGCTGGGATCTTAGGCTATCCTATTGTCATGGCAACCTACGTCTTAATGTGTCACACGTTTGGCCTAGCCAAACTCCCAGTATGGGCTGAGAGTACGTATGACTCTCTCATAGATAGATGCGGCAATCCTGACAATTGGAACGTTAGACCCGGCACAGAACCTTGGTGGCCCAATTTCCTAGCAGGCTTCATCATAGTGGCTCTGCTAAGCTGGCTTCACGCGAGGTTTATCTGGTTTCCACTTGAACCCATAGGCTTTATACTCGGCACAAGTTACATGTCCATACTTTGGGGCGTATGGTTCCCATTCCTTATCGCTTGGATTCTTAAGACGATAACTTTGAAAGTAGGAGGGACTAGAGGCTATGAAGAGTTTGGAATTCCAGTGGCTGTCGGGCTGATAGCGGGCTACATGATCGCAGTACTTATCGGAGGCCTTGTAGGAATAGTAAGATTCTTCGTACCGTTTTAAACTCTCCCCGCTCTTATTTTTCGATTCTCCTGGGGTAAATATTAAAATGGGAGGATAGGCTATTCTACATGTATGGCTAGGTTGGCTTTAAAAGGCGGTTTAAGAGAAGCTGAAAATCTGAGAAAAATAGTTCCACTATGGCCCATTTACGATGAAGAAGATGAACGGGCTGTAGTAGAAGTTGTACGAAGTAGAAGGTGGTGTAGGCTCTATCCAGGCTCTAAGGCTGAAGTTTTTGAGAAGATGTTTGCCGAGTATCATCAAGCTAAGTATGGAATAGCCGTTGCAAACGGCACTGTTGCTCTTGAACTTGCCCTTAAAACTGTCGGCGTAGGTATTGGAGATGAAGTTATAGTACCCGCTGTAACGTTTATAGCTACCGCTTCAGCTGTTAGCGAGGTTGGAGCTATACCGATATTCGCCGACGTAGACCCTGAAACAGCAGCTATAAGTGCGAAATCTATTGAAGAGAATATAACGGAGAAGACAAAAGCAGTTATAGGTGTTCACTATGCTGGCTATCCAATAAATTTCGATGAAATTCTCCCAGTAATTAGAAAACACAACCTGTTTCTAATAGAGGATTGCGCTCACGCACATGGATCTGAGTGGAGGGGGCGTAAAGTCGGTGCAATCGGCCATATGGGGGGCTTTAGCCTTCAAGAGAGTAAGACTTTAACCGCTGGTGAAGGCGGTGTTGTTCTAACGAATAGCGATGAGCTTGCCGAGAAGGCTAGACTTATCCACAATATAGGTAGAGTCCTGGGGAAGCCCGGCTATATACACTATATTTTGAGTTCAAACTACAGGCTTTCAGAGATACAGGCCGGGTTGTTGATATCGCAGATGAGGAGGCTTAGAGAGCAAGTTGAGCTTAAACATGAGACTGGGGAGTATTTAGCCTCTAAGCTTAAGAAGATAGGCGGTGTTGAGCCTCTTAGAAGAGATGAACGAGTTACTAAGAGAGGCTACTACTACTTTGTAATCAGATACTATCCTGAAGAGTTTCAAAACGTTCCAAAGGAGAGGTTTGTAGCGGCTTTAAATGCAGAGGGGGTGCCTGCTGGCGTAGGTTACGGTATGCCTCTGTACAAACAGCCAGCGTTTAAGAAGGAGAATCTCAAAGGGATATTCCCAGAGGGCTGGGAAATTCCGAATTATGAGGATTTAAGCCTTCCAGGTGCTGAAGAATACTGTAGAAGAGAGGTAACACTTCCACATCAAATACTACTCGGTGGAAGAGAGGCGGCAGACCTCGTAGTAGCTGCAATAGAGAAGATAAAGGAAAATGTTGACGAGCTTTTAACCTAAATACCTTACCTGTCGTCTGTAGTGAGGACTCTCCATCTCTCTTTTTCTTAAAGGCTTTAATTCTAGCTGAGAAGTTGTTGCAAACCTCCTATTTCTTCCCGTCATTTACATCTTACTTTTAGATTCTCTGCGGATTGAGTTAAGCGTTCTTCCACTTGATGAATCCCTACGGTGGAAATAAGAGAAGCGAGTGTTAGCGATGCTTCATATTTTTGGTAGCGTTATAATGTCCTCTAGTTTTTTAAAGTGTTTATCGAATGAGTATATTTCCTTTATCCCATGAGCTTTCATAAACAGATAGGCTAACGCATCGTTAACGCTTATGTCTTTTTCTCTTGCTATCAATAAAGTGTTTGCGTAATCTTTTGGACTGACCGGATAGACTTTAACATTTTCGCTTGCTATAATCCATGCTAAAAATCCAAGGGATTCTTGAATACCAAGCCCTGTTTCAATTACGTTTACAACCTCCGAAACGTGTACAACCGTTGTAGCTACTTCCTCCCCTTCCTCCACCCTTTTCACAACAGCCTTTGCCTCATCTTTAACCGTCTGCTCAGCTCTCGTTAGAGCCCTCCGAGGTGTTAGATAAGCATGAAGGAAAATATTTGAATCTATAAATCTCAATGTTCCTCGAGCTCCAATAGGACCCTCTTAATGGAGTGGGGGTCGGTAAAATCGACTTTTTCAGATACTTTGATGGAGTCAAATAACGCTGAAGGTGGAAGTGCCTCTATAGAGATTATTTCAATCCTATCGTCGCGCTTTATCAATGCTAACTTACGAGATTTCCAATTTTTCCTCCAATGTATAGGAATGGATATTCTCCCTTGCGAGTCAATATCCTTAATAATGATTTCCACCATTTATATCACTTTCACCAGATTATGACTTATAGTAAAATATAAGTTTTCTTCCAAAACTTATCATGTCACCAATACGAGACTATTAACCCCATAAACTCGATACCTTCAGCGAATCACCTAAAGCTTTATTTCCTAGGCTCTTTTACAAGCCCATACATTAGAGCTGGAAGCCCTATAGCTATCATCGCCAATCCTACAGACAATACTTGGTTTTTAACAAGCGTTCTCTCCTCTCTCAGAGTTTCAAAGCAACCTGAAACATATCCTATTTTCAGGTTTACGGTTTTTGGGTAACATGAGGGGTAGTTATAAACAAGGAAGTAATATGTAGATGTCTCATTGACTGTTATGATGTGTTCATAGTACTCTTGGTGAGACCAAGATATTGGTTTAGATATATTCTCCACGAGTGGAATAATGTTCTGATATGTTTCAACATTAAGCTCTTCAACCCTTTTAAAGAACTCTTCAAACACTCCGCCAGTGTAAATCTTAAGACCTACACACATGTTTGCTCCTATTTTTGCGACAACCGTGACGTTCCGTGGGAAAGTAAATTTTAAAAGCTTAACCTCTTCACGTTTCATTTCGAATCTACCTTCATATATTAAAGTCTCCGATTCCAGAGTTTTAAGCTGAACATCTACTGTTAAAGAGACTGTGAAAAGTAGAGCCCCAACAGTCAATAACACCAATCCGAATGATGCCATCCACTTAAGCATTAGAAGCCTCCATCTAGTAGAAGACCACCCTGTCGTTTAATTAAGTTTTATGTAGGAGCAGAACCATTTTTCCCTCCCAGACCTATGGAGGTGAATACTTCACTCTAAAGTATGGAGCATCCGTGAGGAAGGAAAAATAGAAAGGGTTTAGAATGGTATGAAGAATCTTACGGTTCCTATTAGGTATGCTATTAGGTTTGCCAGTGCGTATCCGGCTATTCCTCCGCTTACAAACGGTATACCGTACTCCTCGTAAGCTTTACTGCCGCCTATACGTAGGGTTAGGAATTTAGCTATCCAAGCTCCGAGCATAGCATTCCACTCTCTCATCCAGTTTGGTGCTACCCCCGTCGCCAGTATGAAGCCTATCGGATGTAGAGGCCACCATAGGAATCTAGCTCTTAGAAGGAATAGTATCATGACGATTACGAAGCCGACTGCTCCAGCCTCGAACTGGAATATAGCCGGTGGAGCCTGCTCATATCTTGCGAAGTCGTTGTCACACCAGGTTGTTACTGAGCAACTACCCCATATTGGGACTCGGCCGACGCCTAGGAGGTTGATGATCCAGACTCTAGTGGCATTTCCTACGAATATTGCAATTATACTGGCTATGGTAGTTAGTATGAATACGTCTCTCAAGTTTATTTTAGCCATGTCTCCGATCTTAAGGTTCTGTATGGTGAGGTAAGCTCCTGTTTGAACACCGTGGGTTACGTGGTTAAGCCCTGTATGCATGAATACGTGGCTCATAATCCAGTCTGCACTGTAAGCTTGAGGGGCTGTCGGCCATATCAGCCTTAGGGGCCAGCTTGGCCATAAAGCTCTCTCGTGTATGTATCCGCATCCGCTAAGCCCTAAGACGTATGCTGCTGCAACCGTATTTATGAACGCCCCTACTATTAAAACGGCTAATGCTGTTCCGATGCTTAAGCCTGCTGAGAAGCAGAACGCTAATAGTATTATAGCGGATATTATTATGAACAGGTAGATCTGCCTGTATGTGAATGGTTCACGTGCTTCCTCGGGAGATTTTCCTCCACGCATAGCAAGTCTTATGGTTTCAGCAATGTAGCTTTTTGCATGGAATAGCATCATAACGGTCACCGCCAGCGTTCCACCTATCATAGTCACCCACATCCAGTAGTACGGTGGACCAAAGAGCGGAGATATGTCTGATCCAGCCCATCCAAGAATTCTACAGCAACTTCCCATGTCGAAGACTCCAGTGTAATATCCCATTATGTACGCTATTTGAGCTAAGATTACTATTATGATGAAGAATACCCATGCCGAGAGTAGTACGTCTAAAGGAGCTAGGTAGTACACTAAAAACGGTAGAATGTTCTTCGTATAGCCTGGCCACCATACAAGAGCACTTTCGACAGGGTCATTAGAGAATAAGCCTACACAACCCTGAGCACTTGTAGTGGTCGTTGCAGTACCTCTCCAGGCCAATAGGTCTGGCCACCAAGCCCAGACATTCGTACATAAGACTTGGACTTCGAAGATTAACGCTACTAGGAAACCTATGAGGAACCATCTCATAGTCCTCTCTGAACCAGGTTCTCCAGATACCCTCCTTACGACATCATAAGAAGCGATTACGTATGGGAATGGGACTTTTTCAACGTCAAGCCATCTACGCCTCAGCAACAGCATTACGCTTGAGCCAAACAGGTAGAATACTAAGAGGTATAGTGACCAGAATACTATGCTTCCAGCCCATGCACCCCAGTCTGTAGCAGCACCGCCAACGTTTATGCGTTGGACAACTTCAAGAGGAGGCATCCACCACCAGCTCTGAGCCATAGGTAAAACTTCAGGCTCCGTATACAGTAGGGTTCTACTGAAGCCGACAGGCCAGCATGCGAATGTTTCGTAGTGGCCTATGCCGTACATTCCAACCGCGGTGCCTACAACGTATATCGAGATTAGAAGAGATGGGGATAGCTTACCTTTAAAATACTTAAACGGGTAAGCTAGTAGGAGAACCAGCAGGGATATTACGGGTATTCCCATGGTTTTAGAAACCGTACCCCACGCATAGCGGCACATGAATACCTGCCCTACTGAGCCGTTTAAAGCAATCTCTACAGTTCCTATGAAACTCAGCAATGCCGATAGAATGGCTAGGGGAATTAGTAGAGAAGGACTAATCCTAAACTCTTTGACTTCCTCAGTCATTTTCCCAGCATAATTCAATTACGGCTCAGTATTTAAAAAATTAACTGTGTTAAGCACGGAAACGACTGGGAAGGTTTAAAAAATATGCGGGGTCAATATGGTAGTAGCCACATGCTTCTACTTACTAGGATCAGTAGGGCACGTATAGACTCCATTAGACTCCAGCCTATCCAACCGCCCATGTAGAATCTGTTCACGAATACGCCGTAGGATATGTTTGACCTTTTAGTTAAGATGCGGCTTACGACTTTATTTCCAATTATTGAGCCTATGAGCATGGCCATCGTAGATTCAAGCTGCATACTGTATCCTAAGTAGGAGCCGAAGGCACCTGTTATGAAGGCCACTAAGAAGTAAGGCTTGTGGAATACTAGAGATGTCAATAGGTATATGGCTGAACCGGCGGCGAAACCGCCAAGGATAAGCTCTCTTCTGAAGAAGTAGCCCGTCCACAGCCATACTTGCCATCTAGCCCAGTTCATCGCATCAACAGGCCAGTATATGATTGTCGCAGGGTATGCGCTTGACGGGATCGGTGAAAGACTCCACAGGTAGGATACGAACAGTAGAGTTACCAGTATTCCCGCGAAGAAAACTATTATATACGTCTTGATATACTCCGACTTGCTCGCCTGCAGTATGTCTGCTTGCATGAACGCCTGAGCTACACCGGGGCCTCCCGTGTAGATGCTAACTGGAGCGAACCATATGCGTTTATCTGCCCAGCCGCTAGAGTATATCATCAGCTCTCTAAGCATTGGAACGTTAAAGCCTGTGAGAGTTACACCAGCTGCACTAGCGCCTAGAAATGATGCGAAGAATGAGCCTCCTATCATGAAGAGCGCTAGAATCCATATTGGGAACCCTGTTAAAGAGTACACCAGTAGCATACCTCCACAACATGCCCCTATGAATGCTAACAGCAGTAAGTTGAGCGGGGGTCCCTCACCTTCTCCTCCTCTAGCCTTCCCTAGAGAGCTGAAAGCCCTTACGAACGTTTTAGGCCTTATTATGATCGGTAGGAATGCCGCCGCTAAGGCAAGACCTATTGTAAAGCTTGCGTAGAAGTAGAGTTGAGACCTCTGAACGAGCAGGTACATCGGCCATGAGCGGTCGTACGGGCTTTCTGCAGGCCAAAGGTTAAACCTCGTAATCAGGTATGTTCCTACGGAGTAGTAGGAGAAAGCCCCTAGGAATTGAGCTAGACATATTTCTATGGGCAGTATGAAGCCTCCTACGAAGTACATTAGGTTTAGTGTGAAGCCGAAGCCGAACCCAGGTAGGAAGTGGGCGATTATAGGCGTCATATCATATGTCCCAGCTATTGGAAGTATCGTCGCGTATATCGCAATCCCCCCGCTAGACAAGTATGGTCCTAAGAGGTACGGGAGGAAACTTACGAACAGGTTGTACAGAGCTCCGAATAGTATTGAAAGCATTAAGATCCTCATCTGTGTCGGTTCCCTTTCTCCAAGCGTTAGTACGGTTTCCGCGGCTGCTCTAGCGGCGGGAAACTGAAGCTTCTCCACTTTAACGTAGAGGGAGTAGGTGAAATACCCCATGGATATGTCTGCGATGAATCCAAATATCATTGCAAGCACTGTAATGCTGATTGGAAGAAGCCATACTGGGTCGAAATACAGGAAGCTAACCTCACGATATATTCTAAGCACTTCTGTTTCAGGTGGAATCCACCATGAGGGGACATACTGGGCAACGCCTAATGCATAGGATGGTTGGCTATAGGCCATATACATGTTCTTCAGGAAGTCGTATCCTCCACCCATACTATAGAGACCAGCATAGTACGATGCCATCCACTGGAAGCTGAGTAGGATGAAGAGCTCTTGTTTGGTTAGTGGTGACCCTAGATAGTGGGCTATTTCAGACCATAGCAGGATTACTATCCAAGCCTGTAGTGGAAACCACTGTCCACTTATCAGATAATAGTAGATCATTACGGGTTGTACTAAGGCAAGGGAGAATGTTAAAGCTAGTAGAGACCTCCATGTTAATCCTCGACGGACTTCACCCTCCGAGGACATTCGATCACCTCTTTTCTACATCAGAACCTTTCTTAAACTCCTCAAGACCTATGAAGCCCTTCTTCTTAAACGTTTCTAAGCCCGTCTCAATATATTTCTCTTTAACATCGGTTTTCAGTGTTCTCCAGATCAAAAGCTGCTTTCTCATGTTGTCTATAAACGGTCTGTTCGAGTTAACCCAATCGCTAAGCAGACCCGTGGTTCTACGTAGGTATATGGTAAGTCCGTAAGGCCTCTTTCTATGCGATTCTGCTATCAGTGAAACCTGCTGAGTGATTCCTACGTCGAAGGGGGCAAGTCTAACGTTAGCTGTAATGAGTTTAACATCTTTATCCTCCGCTATGTTCTCCTCAGATTTCCACTCAATGTCACCGAATGTGGCGAAAGCTCCTACACCCTCAGTTCTATGGGCATCGAAGTACTCGTTTACGAACGCTAGGAATCCGTATATCTCACGACCGGAGAAGACGAAGGGCATTTTAATCTCCCACTCGTCTCCACGTGGCGGTGGAACCTTCCACTTACGCTCTAGAGATGGAGTTACAAGCTTAGACGCCTTGATAGATGGATAGACTGTTGAAATTATTGTTACTAGCGATGTAGACCCCAGCACGATGAATACGTAGAATGATGAGAAGTTCGGGTAGAATCCTTCAGGATACATGTTCAACGATGCGAATAGCCAGCATCCGATAACTCCGTATACATAGCCCATTACCGCTCCGAGTAGAGCGTATACTAAAGACTCCGTTAGGAATAATACTGAAACGTGTAGCGGGGATAGCCCTACCGCCATGTATATCGATATTTCCCTCGTCCTGTAGTATACGTTAGCTAGCATCATGTTTAGAATGGTAAAACTGCATATTATCGTTGGAAGTATGAATGTTTCAAAGCCGGTTATCGTGAACCATTGCCTATATCTAACCACTCCGAGCCTATTGGGGGCATCACTGTAGTATATGTCTGTAGTTATTCTTAAAGCTAAATCACGTGCGATGTCTCTTATCGTCGCCGTATCGTAGGGTTTATATGCAATACTCACTATGTAAGCCCTTTCTCTTAAGAGCAGGCAGGCTTTAAGAGGCATTATCATTATCTGGCTTCCGGGGAAGTGGAAGGGTACAGCTCTACCAGCACCTGTAGTCACCAATGGCATTAGCGGAGTGATAGGTTCACCGTCAAGGTCTACTAGACCACTGCTTCCAGACCATAGCAAGTCTCCGTCGAATATACCTATGACTCTAAGTTCCATACCTAAGAAGGGTATTGTAGAGCCTATTGTTATCTCCCTACCGAGCTCCTTTGTAAGGTTGTCGGCTATTGTTTTACTTATTATACACGTGTAGACATCATCTGGACCGAACCAGTCGCTACCGGGCAATAATATTTCATCTACGTGGGAGATCTCCTTCTCCTCGGGACTTAGAAATAGAACAGCTCCAACTTTCGTTATCAGCTTATCTGAAAATGCGAAGTATCCTAAACCTCTCTGTGGCGGCGGTGGGAATAGCCATCCTCTAGCCGAGTATATTCCGGTGCCTTTAAACTGGTTTATAACTTGGTAGTACATCTCCTCAGGAATCGCAGACCATACTGGCCTCCTTATCAATATACCTTGATATAGTGGCGGTTCCTCCCCTTCTGATACCACTTTTACATCTTCCACTGGCCTTGGAGCAGCCATAAGCGATGTAAATGTCACCATTGAGAAGACTAGGATGATTACCGATGATAGTGTTAATGCTGTCATAAAGCGTCTTCTCCTCATATTGCTGATAGATAGCGAAAATGCTTGGAAGGCTATGGCTGAACGGCTTATCTCCGCCGTGTGCATACCTACCATTCTCTCTTTCAAGGTCTTAGCACTCATCATAGCTTCTCTAATAACGAAGCCTAGAAGAGGCAGTATCACCATAGCTGAGCCGAATGCTAAGATTGCCATACCAGCGTTTGTAGCCAGGTGGAAGCCTGGGTGGAATATGTTCAATACGATTAACATGATTCCAAAGACTATTATAGTGGATGCTAGGAGTTTACGCTTTTCAAACCCTATGAGTCGGCTTATAGCATAGGCGAAGGGTATTGTAGCTATAGATATTACGACGATCGTATATATTACCTGCATTATCAAATCCATCATCGAATAATACGCCATCTGCTCGTATGCCCAGGATGCGTAAGCTGCCGCATAGCTTAAACCGTAGTCTCTCATACGAGCCGCTGCTATGGCCTGATTGAAGTACTCCGTAGCTAGATTATGGAATAGCATTGTGACAGGATTGAACGTGTAGAATTGCGCAGCCAGCCTGACTCTACCATCATTCAACATATATATGTCTCTAGCGTAAATCAGAGGAGTAAACGGTATCATCAAAGTTTCGCCAGGTTTAACAGTATAACCGTATCCAGCTGGGTTTTCAGCCGTACTGTTAAGTAGAAGACCCATTGGAAATCTCCCTCCAGCCCCACCTCCTCCAAAGGCGGCTCCGATAAATCCGAAGGTTCCAATTGCGACGCCACCACCTCCACCACCAGCAGCGGCGGCTCCATATGCACGTCCTCTCATTATGAGTATTTCAACGGGAGTGTTAGGTATGACGAAGCCCATAACGTCTCCATATGGGGACGCTAGAGCACTCTGTTGGATCAAGGGGCCGTGGGCTAATCTATTGTATAGTAATATGGCTGGCATTGAGCTTAAGTCTGTTGGATTAAAGAGGGCAAATAACACTATACTTGAACATCTAAAGATGGATACTAAGTATGATGCTTCTATGGTGGTTACGGAGGCGTAGTTTGACTGATACGGTGACCAGACACCTACATCTGTAGCCCATTCTATATGTCCATTTGTACTGTTGACTACAAAAGCGTTTACAGTTCCACCCGTGTAGGGTTTAACACCCTTAATTACAACTTCACCGTTACGGTTGGGTTTAACTACAACATCCAAAATACCTGCTAAGAAGGCTGCACCGAAGGCTGCGTAGGATGGTACTGCGGTGAGAGCGGGGGCTGAAGCTGATTGGTAATGTACGACCAAATCATCTATAGCTTCGGGGTGTCTAGTGGCGTCAAATGGATCCCAGTAGGCAGTCGTCATATTATAGCTGACGACTCTTATAGTTAAACTGCAGTATCCCCACTCTCCCGTAGCCTCCATTCTTGAAGGTTGTTTTGGAAGATCTATTCTAGGCTCGTTTATCAAGGCATATAGAGATGCGAATATAAACTGTACTTGAGGCCAGTAGTTTTTCCACTCGATTTTATCGAATGTATCAGCCGGAGTCTTC
The DNA here is from genome assembly GCA_038870975.1 of Bathyarchaeia archaeon. Taxonomy (GTDB): domain Archaea; phylum Thermoproteota; class CALKCG01; order B24; family B24; genus DTBU01. The sequence goes on from JAVZJD010000001.1 coordinate 547,889, forward strand.
ATAAAGTGTCTTGCGTCATTAGTTGTATGGAATGCAAATCCTCCACCGTAGCATGCTGCTACGAAGGGTTCAGAGTCGAAGTATGTTGCCCCCATGAATTCCGTCGGTGGGCATGCGCTTATCCAGGGAGGATAAGTTAAAAGTATTTGGTCTAAGAAGTATTCGCCGTATCTAGCTCCAAGTATTTCCTTCAACGCTGGTAAATATGTCTGGAACAGTAGAGTTATCAGTTGAGTATATCTGCCGTTTAGAACCTGAAGGTTTGTATATGAGTAAACGTTGCCACGGTTGTATACGGCGAGTTGCTGACTTCCAGCAGACAGATCTAGGCTAACTAGAAAACCTACATTTCTAAACATTCCGAAGTGTCTATCAACCCATTCTCTAGCACCCCATAGGCTCTGCCAGTGTCCCGCAAATACAACAAGCATTACTGAGCGTTTAGGCGGGTTTTGAGCGAGAAGCTTAGCGAGGTTTAGCAGCGCAGATACACCTAGAGCGTCTGTCGCACCCGGGGCTAGAGCTGGTACTATAGACCATGAGTCTAGATACGCAGTTAATACGCATATTTCATTTGGATACTGTGTTCCAGGTATGAAGCCGACGATGTTGGGTACGCGTATGTTCTCCCATTTCATAAACGAATCTATCCATATTTTAACCTCACCCCTTCTCTCACAAAGCTCCTTCAGACGGAGACCTTCTTCAGGTTTCAAGTATATCCTTGGGAATGCCACTGGCAGGTTGTAGAGCTTCTGGAAAGCCTCCATTCTAGACTCTCTTCCACTACCGATGTATACGACGCCCTTGGCTCCGAACATCATAGCCAATCTAAAGAACCATCTGCTGTCGTCGAAGTCCATCAATACTACTCTACCTGTGACATTAACCTTTGATAGGTCGTCGAACTCGCCCTTACCAACATACACTAGGATATCGCCTTCAGAGGGGCTCTTATAGGGAGATGGGTTTACGAGGTTCGGCCAGAGGTTGTATCCTTCAAATGTTTCACCATTTTCGAGGATTATCTTAGCACCGTAGTCAACTGGCACCGTGATTTCAAAGTATTCGAAGTATTCGTCGTCACCGTATGGTTGAATGCCGTAGCTTCTAAACTCAGACACAACGTAATCTACTGCTTTAAAGAAACCTGGATAGCCTGTAACTCTAGAACCACAGCTTGCGAAGAAAGCAATATGACGCATTATCTCATCTTGGTCTATGCTACTCAAAACCTGTTTAAACATGGGGATTAGCTCTTCACTACGCTGAGGTATTAACTGTGAATAGGCTGGTGATACTACAGCAGACTCTAATAGGGCTAGTACGACCACCATAGCGAGGAAAATTGAGACCACTTTGGACTTTTGACGTCTTAGATCAACATCTAAACGTTTTGAATCTTTCAACTGGAAACACCTGAATTTAGAAGTAGAGAAAAAGTATATAAGGATTTTCTCCTACGGATGACTAATCTATGCTAATAGAGCTACCTAGGAAAAAATTAAAGGAAAACATTTAAATTTGTTTTTCAATCTATCTGTAGCCTGAAGTGGAGCGGAAGATAATATATTTAGGCATAGCTATACTAATTGTAAGTATATACGTGTTGTTAGCAGCGCAGTCTCTATCTACCGTAGTAAGCGTAGATGAATGGATATATGATAAAAATATAAGTTTACTTGAAAATGAAATCTATGCAATAGAAGATAGGTTTGATTCTAATATCACGATAGTTGTAAATGTAATAACATATGAACACTGTATAAATTTCAAGTTTATGGATGAAGTAAACTATGGTAGATTCCTAAGGGGTGAAGAATACAACAGTATAATCGATGTTGAACATACTGCCAACTATATGCTTACGTATTGGAATAGTGAAGCCAACAAAACATACGTCGTTTTTTTAAGCAACGTAGGTCAATGCTTTGAAAAATTAGTGGAAGTGAAAATAGGAGTAAGCAAAATGCCACCTAGAAACCCCACTGAGGAAAAAGCCATTCTAACAAAATCAGGCTTCGGAATGTTAGCCGGAGCCTTTTGGATACTCTTGTATGGCATACTCAAAGAAAAGAGAAGTTAAACGGTTTGAGACGCCCCTTTCTGAGGGGGCCATTCCCTCAAATACTTCATAATGGCTTTCACCTCATCCTGCGTTAAACAAACCCTTTCAATATCTGCCGTCAATACTTCACCGCTCCAAGCGCTCTGAAGCATCTTCACGACGTTTCTTATACACTCTGGACACGAGGATACTATGCCACTCCATTGCTCCAATCCATCTTCCGTCTCAAACTTGCTAATAACCATAACTGTTCTATCGTCTGATACGAGTATTAGTGGCAGAGGCGCTGTGGTCTTTCTAACTTCAAAGCCTAGGCTTTTAGCCCTCTTTTCAAGTTCATCACTCTGAACAATAAGCCTAACGACAACATTCTTCTTGGCTAGTTTAGATAAAGCCGACAAGAGTTTATCATATGGAATCAGCTCGTAAATGGGTAACGATATTGAGAGTGATTTAGAGGTTTTAGAGATTGTTTTAGAGAGCACGCGGCTTATTCGACTTTTGCCTAGTACGTGGGTTCGACCGTAAAACCTCATCTTAGATATCGCGGTGTAGAGTGGTGTAAGCTCCGATATCAAGAAGTCTGAAGTCTTATAGATGTCTTTAATTATCCTATCCCTAAGGTCTCCTATAGACTTAGACGGGGGCTCAACTTGAAACATTAAAGGCCTCTGTTCAACCACGCTTATTAGATTGAGGGATTTAAGTTTCTCAATAGAAGTATAGACCTTGGGATATGGAATGCCAGTTATCGAGCTAATTTCAGAAGCCGTTAATGCGCCAAACCTTAAAATGGCTAGGTATGCTTTAGCTTCATAAGATGTTAATCCAAGCTTTCTTAAGGAACTTAATAAGTCGTATTCCATTATAAAAAGGTTTATAGAAAACCTTTCATATTAAATTATCGGAAAATGAAGGATGCAAGCACATTCGATGAAGTCAAAGAATTGAAAGTAGCGATTGAAGCTAGAGATTTAACCAAGCAGTACGGAGAATTCACAGCCGTAAACGGGTTGAACCTCAAAGTTTTCGATGGAGAATTCTTCGGCCTTCTTGGACCCAATGGAGCTGGGAAAACAACGACTGTTAGAATGCTTACTGGACTTATTAAACCCACTAAAGGTGAGGCGCTCATCATGGGCGCGAATATAATGGAGAGACCTCTCGACATTAAGAGGATCATAGGGGTTGTACCCGAGGTATCGAACATATACGTGGAGATGACTGCTTGGGAAAACCTCATGTTTGCAGCCGAGCTTTACGACGTCCCTCGAGGTGAAGCTGTTGAAAGAGCTAAAATGCTTCTAGAGGTTTTTGGTCTATACGATAGACGCCATGACAAATCTGCTAACTTTTCTAAAGGTATGAGGAGGAGGCTGGCTATAGCCATGGCATTAATTCACAATCCAAAGGTTTTATTTTTGGACGAACCGACGAGTGGCTTAGACGTTCAAAGTACTAGAAACATCAGAGAGGTCGTTAGAAGACTCAATAGAGATGGAGTAACTGTTTTCATGACTACGCACTTCATAGATGAGGCCGATAATCTATGCAATAGAGTCGGCATAATAAATAAAGGGCAATTGGTGACTTTAGATACGCCTGAAAAACTTAAACAGTCAATTGGGGGTAGACTAAGCGTTGAAATAGCGTTTCAACCCACACCAAGCTTAGAAGAGCTTAGAGAAATCTCAAGTGACATTGTGAAGACTGGAGATAAGTTTATAATTCACACGGAAAATCCATCCACGACTCTATCTGGGCTTGTTAAACTAGCCAATACAAAAGAGTGGAGGATAGTATCAGTTAGAACTTTAACACCGAGCCTTGAGGATGTGTTTGTTAAACTCACAGGGCTTACGGCTGTTGACGTGGAACGGCTCGAGCTTGTCAGACCGTCTGGTAGAGGGAGGAGTAGAGAGTGAAAATAGATATTTCTCCGAGGAAGGTATTCGCCATAGCGGCGAAAGACGTTAAAACTTATTACGGTAAGCCTCCTTCACTATTCTACGGTATTGTTTTACCGTTTGCACTCTTTGGAGCCTTCCTCGCTGGAAGACCCTGTGTAACAGAAGAGTATAGAGTTGTTGGGGTTACGGTTTTATCGACGTTCTTTGGTGGAACTACAATAGCGGCTGTAATTCTTCCTCTTGAGAGGAGGAGTGGAACCATAGATAGGCTTATTCTAGCTCCCGTCTCTTTCAAGACGCTTCTACTGGGGAAAAGTCTAGCTGGTTTCATGTTTAGCTTTCCGATAACACTTTTAGTTTTATCAATAATACTTCCATTCACGGGATTCTGGAACCTTAACCCCCTTCTCCTAGTGGCTTCCATAGCTTTATCTGTGCTATTCTCCTGCTCTTTCGGTTTAGCATTCTCAGCTTCGGCTAACGACGTGGCGGATGTCATGTGGCCTATGAATTTTGTTAGATTTTTAATGATATTCTTCTCAGGGGTCTTCATGCCTATAGATGAAATATATCTCTACATGCCCTCTCTGAAGTTCATAGCCTACTTGCTACCTTTAACGTACTCTGTGGATGCAATCTACCAGTCTATAGTTGGAATAAACGATGCAATTATGTTAATCGCAGACTTCACAATACTGATAGCGATGACACTTGTGTTTTACTACGTAGCTTATAGAAGGTTCATAAAAACCCTGACCTGAAGAACCACTAGTATAGAGCTAGATAGAGGAATGACTGAGTTGTATTTTGCTCTTCCATAATTTCATCGATTTATATCCATGTAGACGTTTGAACAGAAAAATTTATAACATTTAAAAGTTAAACATTAAAATGAGAATATGAAGAGAAAGTTTGTAGCGCTTTTTCTAATAGCGTTGGTTATTGCAGTCGCCTATTTCTTAGTCTATACAAAGCCATGGATTACTAAAATCTCCGTACTCTACCCTGAAGACGCAACAGACATAGTCAATGGACTGAGGGCTAAGTTTGAAGAGGGAAACTGGTTTACGGGGATAGAGCTTAAGACATACGCTAGTAGTGAAGCTATCCATGAGATTTTAGGCTCAGAGAGGGTAGACGTTGTATTTGTAGACGGTATAAGCATCGCTGAAAGCTTATACGAAGATGGATACATAGATTGGTTTATAGAATTCGGGAATAGGAGTAGAAGCGTATACTGTATAGCAACCGTTAAAGGCTCCGTCCATTCCACTCAGGCCTTAGAATTCGTGAGGTTTGTACTGGAAAACCCTGGGGTATATGCAGGTTTATGTACTGTTGTAACACCAGCTAAAGGGTTTGGAAACGTTCCAGAGGAATTTCAGCAATACGTTGCAAAGTATAAAATTATCGTGGATTGGATTAATAGAAGCATCGTAATACCTGAGAACGTTGGGAGAATTGTCAGCCTCGTTCCAGTGATCACAATTTCCATGATAATGATGAATGGTGGAGATTTACTGGTAGGCGTCGATAGGATCTCCCCGACTTCTGAATTCCTACAAATAGTCTACCCGCGTATCAAAGATATACCCGTGGCCGGCTTTCTAACAGAGTTCGACGAAGAATACATATTAAGCCTAAATCCAGACGTCGTTTTAGTGAAAGATCCTATTGTTGTTGAGAGGTTTGAAAAAATCGGAATACCCGTTATAGTGATCAACATGGGCGACCTTAACTATAACCAGCTTTATGACGCCCTTAGACTCATAGGTGACATTATCAATAGAAAAGATGAAGCAGAAGAACTAGTATCTTACTGTGAAAGTGTTATAGAAGACCTGTTGAATGTAACGGCTAAAATCCCTAGGGAGGAAAAGCCGAAGGTTTACATTGCCATGGGTGACGGGTTGACGACACACATAACTCTTGTTTCAAAAGACACGATTCGAGTTGCTGGTGGTATATGTGTTGCTGAAAACCTCACAGCGCCCGTTGGAGCGCCTAGAGTGCAAGTATCTATGGAGACTATACTTGAGTGGAACCCAGACGTCATAATAGCTTGGGACCCCAAGGTTAAACAACGTATTCTCTCAGACCCTAGGTGGTCTGCCGTCAACGCCGTTAAAAACGGCAGAGTTTACGTGCTACCTAGGGGTGTTAGAGAGTGGATTATACCTGAGCCTGAAGCCGTTTTAGGTGCTAAATGGCTTGCCGCAAAGCTCTACCCAGACTTAATAAGTCCCTTAAGTAGGGATGACATTAGAGAGTTCTACAAGAGGTTTTTAAACTATACAGTTTCAGAAGAGGAAATCGATAAAATACTAAGTGGTACATATGTCACAACGATATAAACGGATTCTTGAAAAGATCCGAGGAAGAAAAGCTTCAACAACTATTTTAACCCTACTACCCATACTTTTTTTCCTAGCGTCACTATTCATTGGTAGGTATCAGATTCCACCCGACATGGTGATCTTAACTCTCATATCGAAAATACTGCCGATGCCGCACCCACACAATATTCCTAAGCAGGTTGAAATAACGATAATTCAGATTAGACTGCCAAGAGCCATAGCAGCTACGCTGGTAGGTGCTACTTTAGCCCTCTCGGGAACAAGCTTTCAAGCCCTATTCAGAAACCCTTTAGTCTCTTCTCAAATACTAGGTGTTGCTTCAGGCGCAGGCTTTGGAGCCGCTCTAGCTCTTCTCTTATCCGGAGATCTCGTGGTCGTTCAGATTTCAGCCTTCGGGTTTGGAATAGCAGCCGTAGCCATGTCCTATGCAATAAGTAGAATACATAAGGAAACACCAGTTCTCACGCTTGTTTTAGCTGGAATGGTTGTTGGAGCCTTGTTCTCATCTCTAACCTCGCTTATAAAGTACGTAGCCGACCCGTATGAAAGACTTCCTTCGATAGTCTTCTGGCTCATGGGAAGTCTCTCAGGGGTTTCATTTAGAGAGCTCTCCTGGAGCGTTATTCCAATGATAGCCTCATGTATAATTCTAGTTATGATCAGATGGAGGCTGAACGTCCTTTCGCTAGGAGAGGAGGAGGCTAAAGCGTTAGGTGTGGATGTTGAAAAGATGAGGATGCTTGTGGTAAGCTGTTGTACGTTGATGACGAGTGCGGCTGTAGCTATAGCTGGTGTAGTCGGATGGGTTGGATTGGTAATACCGCACGTATGTAGGATGCTGGTAGGTCCAGACCATAAGGTTCTTGTGCCAGCTTCAATATCCATAGGGGCTACGTATATACTGGCAGTTGATAGTTTAGCTAGAGCGGTTTCAACGGTTGAAATACCCCTAGGCGTATTGACTGCTATAATAGGAGCACCGTTCTTCTTCTACCTTCTGAGGAGGGAGAGATTGGGATGGAGATGAAAGTAGTAGACTTGCACTTTTCATATCCTACGGGTAAGGAGGTTATTAAAGGCATCTCATTTAAAGTGAATAGTGGAGATATCTTCTGTATATTGGGTCCAAACGGATGTGGTAAAACAACCCTTCTAAAGTGTTTATGCGGCATTTTAAAGCCTACCAAGGGTTTAATACTTCTAGATGGTGTAGAAGTGAAACCTACGTCTAGAGCTGAATATGCGAAAATCGTCGCCTATCTGCCTCAGGAGCATAGGTCTTTTCTCCCATATAGAGTCTTAGATTTTGTAGTCATGGGGAGGGTGCCGCACTTAGACATATTCTCAACGCCGTCGGATAAGGACTATAGGATAGCTGAAGAAGCGCTTAAGGAGGTTGATGCCTACCATTTGAAGGATAGGCCGTACGTAGAGTTGAGCGGCGGTGAGAAACAACTCGTACTGATTGCTAGAGCATTAGCCCAACAGCCTAAAATCTTACTTTTAGATGAGCCGACTTCTCAGTTAGACCTGAAAAACCAAGCGATTGTGCTTAAAGTACTAAGTAGACTTGCACGACGTGGCTTAATAGTGGTAATGAGTACACATTTCCCAACACATGCTTTTCTACACTCTAGTAGAGTGGGCTTAATGATGGATGGACGTTTCTTAGCATTAGGAGAGCCAGAGCAGATCATGACGGAGGAGAATCTCAGAAAGGCGTATGGTGTTGATGTAAAGGTTCTATCGGTAAGAAGTCCAATAGGTGATGGTTTTATAAAGATGTGCATTCCGACCGAGGTTATCTTAGCACGCCGGTGCCTCTACGAGGGTGAGCGTAAAGAGGGAGATTCATAGGTTATGAGTTATTCTAACTCATCTGTGGAAGGGGATATACCTCATCCTCCCCTCTTCCCATTGATCGTATATCAGGCTTTAGCACAGCAGATTATTGAAGATTGTGAAATCTTAGAGGGGCTGTGTGTTGACCTAGGTAGTGGTGTTGGCATGCTTGGGATACAGCTTGCCAAGCTGACTAAGCTTGAAGTCTTACTCCTAGATGTTGATAGAAACGCTTTAGTATGCGGTTTGGAAAACGCTGAGCATTTCAAGGTTAGAGAAAAAGTTTCAGCAATCCGAGCAGATGTACATAATCTACCGTTTAAGCCTAACTCGGTAGACTTGATAGTCAGTAGAGGATCCATACCGTTTTGGAGAAACCATGTTAAAGCCTTCAGAGAAATATATGAGGTATTAGCTAGAGGGGGAAGAACCTTCATAGGTGGAGGATTAACCAAGAATCTACCGGAGCATGTGAGGAGGAAGCTTGGAGAGAGAATAAGACAGTTCTTCAATAGCTCTAGAGGTAGACAGTATCTAGCTCCAGAAGACTGGAGGATAGAGGATTGGCTTAGAGAAGCCGGGATCACGCAGTTTGAAGTAATTCGAGGAGACCCAGGCAGATGGATTGAAATTATCAAATCTTAAGCCATCTCTTCTGAAGATTTGAAGATTGCAACTTTCCAGTTTTCAATAGCATATTTTGTCTACAGGTTTTAATCGCACATCTAATGCTTAAACTCCAAAGTTTTCCCTCAAATAGTTACTTATAACTAGAAGAGCCTTCTCAGCGCTTCTAATGGCTTCCTCAGCCTGCTCACGTCTGTACTCTTTAGATGGTTGCCAAATTCTCCTACCTCTGACTATCGGATACCTCGCTAACGTGTAGTGCTCGAAAAGCCAATATACTTCCCTCAGAACATCTTTTAGAAGCTCAACCCAATTGCTTGGTGCTGATGTTATAACCTCCGAGGCGAAGTACGGTGAAACATCATGCTCATTACACCATGCATGGTTAAAGCAGATTTCATGGCTAGTTCAACGCATTGTTGGGCGTTGAAAACGGCTCTAGCATATCTTTCAGCTTTAAAATCGTCTTTAGCTGACTCTAGAAACACCTTAGCTTCTCCAATTTGAGCTCTAGCTAGTTCAATGTTTAGGCTTGATCCAGAGTCCACTCCACTTATACCTCCTCCATCCTTCCTCGCGTAAAGAAGCCTCCACCTCGTTTAAAAGCTCGCTCACTCCAAGTCTATCATATGTGACTTTATAACCTAATAGCACTCCAAGAATTAAAGGATGTTTTTGATCCAACATATACTTGAATTCGTCTACTGTGAATACTAGAGAGTCGATCGGTATTTCATACTCTATCATTATATTTTCAAGACCGCTACGGACATTTCTATCGCTCTCCGTAGCATCTGTGAGAACTACGATTACGTCTAAATCACTTTCGAGCTTTCTTCTACCTTGAACTGTGGAACCGAAGAGAACGATCGATAAGAGTCTATCTTCATACTTGACTTTTAAACGTTCAACGATTTCTCTGCAAACATCCTCAAGATACGTCAATTCACAGTGAAAAGTTCTTTCGCGGTAATTAAAGCTATTGTCGGATCTGAGAAGCGAGGAAAAATGGAATTGGAAGTCTAAATCCAAGATAAAAGCATGCCCGTTATCAGAAGTGTGAGCTATTATGCTTTCAATTACCTACTCTTCAGCTCTTCGTTTGACTTCCATCTTTAGTCTACCTATGTAGTCCTTCACTTTAGTAAGCCACATGTTAAACTCACGCTCTAAGTTTTCTCTTGGATAATTTCCACGGTAGAAGTATTCTACGTGCAACTTCTCTATTATCTGCTCAAACTCCTCTGCATACGGGTTTGGAAGCATCCTCCTCACCATCCCCCATCTTGTCACTTCAGTCGACAGGTAGACCATCGATGCTATTCTAGCGGCGTGGAATAATGCGTCAAAAGCCTCCCGTATCCTCCTATCCTTATCTAACGAGTCTACCGCCTCCTTAGAAAGTTTAAAATCTTCTAAAGCACCCCTAATGTACGACTCAGCCTGATCAAACGTCGGATCGCCGAGGCTTTTAGAGAGGCTTCTAATGCAATCCCCACTACCGTAAAGTATGTTAAAGGCACCCAATATATTTCTTAAGAGGTCTTCCCTTAGCGTTTCCCCGACCTCATGGACTATTATGTCCACGCTTATTGGCGCATCACATGGATTGGCTAAGTCGAAGTATCTACCATAATCCTTTTTACGCTTAGTTACTATGAAAAGGTCTACATCTCTAGCATACTTAGGAGCGTAAACAGACGAGCCGAACTGCACTATTTCAACTATGTCAGGGTCGAATTCTACGAGCTTCTTACATAAACTACTTACATAGGATTTAATATCCAAACTGTAACTAACTACTTTAATGTACTCTTAAAAAGATTTTAGAAGATGGAAGTTATTGCTTAAAATACCTGCGGATAAACTCTCCAGGTCAGCGGAGCAAGAGATGGTATAAATTGGAATCCTCCATAAATCTAAAACTAAAATGCATAGGGAAGTGCCTCCAAAGGTTATCATATCAAATCTATTCTATCATAGTTTAATTGTTATCCCTTTTACACCCATAAACCGCCTCTACTGCTTTCTGTGTTAACAACACCATCAACAGTTGAGGGGAGCCGTCTCCAGCTCTTACAGCTTCTATAGGTTCACTGGGGTTCTTAAAACTGCACGTACAGCATAAAAGTGGAACACCAGAGTACTGTGTGAATCTGAGTTTTAAAGCAACTATGTACTATGAGAGACTGACCCATATGAAGCTTAAGAAGAGAAGTAAAGAAGTCTAGGCAAATCAACATTCATTATGGAGGAGGACTATGGCTGTTTAAGAGTTATATTCTCGTTTATTTAGAACAGGGACCTCTCGGACACAGATATACGTGGACTCTTTTCATACGCTCTTCCATAGATAGGCCACTGACGAACCTTCGAATATAATCCTCCACTATTTTAAATTGTTCTTCCGTTAATTTTAAAGTTGCAAACCCCGTCTTTTCAGCCTCCCTTTCATACCATCCGCAGAGTCCAATGCAAACATATCTATGTAAAAGACGTCTGGCTTCCTCCCAAGATATGTTCAACTGTTTGGCAATAGCCTCTATGACGTTCTCCACCCCACCATTGTGCGAAGACATCCGCATAAACCTCCATTTTTAAAAGAGTGGATCTCTATGGAATCTTCAGCTTTTAGCGGTATTAGCCTTTTTTCTCTCTTCAGCTATTTTACGGACCAGGGGGTTAAACATGCATCTTTCCATGAGGCAGACCGGGTTCTCCTTCCATAGTGTACATCTACCTACGAGCCCGCCTGGGCTTGGTGTGGATAGTTTGTAGCCAAACTCCTTCTCAAAGACTCTAACGGCATGCAGTATGACAACGTAAGATGCAAGCCTACAACAGTGAGGACCCCCATGTCTAGCCACCAATGTAATCGCTTCAGCCGAGTACTTTAAAGTTAAACTTCTCTCCTTATCATGGTATGGTGTAGCTTTGGTGATTATGCTTACAGCTATGCCCAGCCCAACGGCGGCTCCACACGCCCCAAGGAAGCCGCAAGCCGCGGCTGGGACGAGGGAGCCTCTTTTTAAAGCTTCTTCTACATCTTCATCTGTAAAGGGATAGCCGTTATTTCTTAGGGAGGCTATTAAAACTCCTGGGACGATTGCATGATGCCAGGGTCCGCTTACGGGCATCCTAGGCGAGAGATTCCACAATCCTCTAAGCTCATCGATGACTCTCTCAAACATGATGACTGGGTCTTTCTCCCTCGCGGCTAAAACCGTGTTGAAAACAGTGGGTAGAAACTCTACGTAGCGTCCAGGCTTTGGAGAACCCTTCATCATAGCAGACATCTTCCTATAGAGTTCATACCTTGGGGTATTCTTCAACTCCTCTATGGTAACTTCTTTAACCTCTTCACTCAAGAGGATACACCATGTATTAGTGGTTTCTACGTTAATTTAAGTATTTCAAATTGTTAACTTCGCGTTGGAGTAGGTTAACGGACCTCCGATAGAAGTCTCAGCGACTCCTCTACAAGCTTCTCTCCAGTACCCTTCTCAACTATGCACGTTGGGAATGACGCTTCGTATCCACCTTCATCGTATGCTTTTTCAACCGGAATGTATCCGAAGTATCCATTACAATATCCAACTACTAATGTGTTCTTAAAGGGAGAGTATTCTTTTATCTTAAGTCCTACCTCGACTAGTATCTCACTTGGGAGCATTACTAAAGCCGTATTGTCGGATAACGCTAGAACAGTTATCGGAAGATCTAAGTATTCCACGTTTCTGAACTTCTCTAAGACATAGATTTTAGTCTCGACGATGTAACGTCTATATGCGTCTAAAGATTCTCCAGACTTTTCTAAAGCTTCAAGCTCCTGTTTAGCCTCTTCAATCGTCAAAGGCTTCCAAACCTTGGCTTTAACAGTCGAGCTTCTCATCCTTAAATTAGGCGTCTCAGGTGTAGATAGCTCAGCGGTTTTAACGGCTTCACACGCGAGGATACGACCCATCCAATCTACATCCTTAAAAGTCCCAATGCTTCTATCGTAGACCCTGTTTAAATCTGTCCCAAGCGTCAACGGGTTTATATCTCCACATGTACCATTGAGGAACAGTGGGAAGCCTCCGGTGAGCATTTTCACATAGCGGTTTAAAGCACCTGGATAATCTGCGCTTATATACAGGTTGTTATGCCCCATGACTACGGCGTGACATGTAAAATTGACTAGCAATGCCTCATATGTTGAATCATGTTTGAAGGAGACTACGTGAACTCTAGGGTCTATTAAGCCGGAGCTTGGATTCCGCCTATTCACTACGACTTTTTCAGCAGATCCAATTCCAGAGTATAGTTGGACCTCCTTAAGCTCTCTACTAGCCATGTAAACCGTTCCAGCGGCCACCTTAGCAATGTATTCGTTAAGCCACTGGTTGGGTTCCGGACCGGCATGAGTATGAGTAGCGGCTATTGCAAGTTTGGATCTATCTACACCCAATGCCTTTGAAGCTAGGCTCTGGAAGTCGTCTAAAAGCCCAGAGCTTACCCCAATGAGGTCTAAGACAACTATTGCGAAGACTTCACCGTGGTCTTCAAAGTATAGTGCACGACACGTTAAATCATCATGTACCCCCTCAGACGGTTGAACTCTAGACGCATAACCTGAAAGACGTACTCCAACTGGAGGGGTTATTATAGATAGTGCATATCCTATTTTCAAAGGAGACACCATTATCAGATAGTTCATTCTAGTGGAGAATATTAAACTATCTTCTTATACATCGAGGTATCGATCGGGTTAGAGTCTAACTGGCACTCCGTGTCTGGCGAGGTATTCTTTAACTTCTCTAACTGTGTATTGTCCGTAGTGGAATATACTGGCCGCCAAAGCAGCGTCAGCCTCTCCAACTGTTAAGGCTTTTAAGATGTGGTCTAGATCTCCAGCTCCACTACTAGCGATTATAGGTACAGATACTCTTTTAGAGAGTTCTTTTAGAAGGGTTAGATCGTATCCCTGCTTTGTCCCATCGAAATCCAACGATGAAACTAAGAGTTCACCCGCTCCAAGTTTAACAGCTCTCTCAGCCCACTTTAAAGCATCCATATTCGTAGATTGTCTTCCACCATAGATGTATACGTCCCACCAGCAGAGTCCTTTTTCCGACTCTACAGCCGTTTTATCCGTAGACTGCCGTTCATCTACGTAGACACGTTTAACATCTATAGATATCACTATACACTGACTTCCAAATACTTCAGACGCCTCTTTGATGAGATTTGGGTTCTGTACAGCCGCCGTATTTATGGAAACTTTATCTGCACCAGCGTGTAGAATCCTATGGATATCGTCTATACTTCTTATACCACCACCGACTGTGAAAGGTATGTACAGTACATCTGCAACCCGTTCTACGAGCGATATAAGTGTACCTCTTCCTTCGTAGGATGCGGTTATATCTAGGAAGACGAGTTCATCAGCACCCTGCTCATAGTATTTTAAAGCTAGTTCAACGGGATCTCCAGCGTCTTTAAGGTCTTTAAATCCTATGCCTTTAACTACTCTACCCTGTTTAACGTCTAAGCATGGGATTATCCTCTTCGCAAGCATAGCCGTCTACCTTTTAATGTACTCTATGAAGTTTTTAAGTATTCTAAGTCCAATCTTCCCAGACCTCTCAGGGTGGAATTGTGTTGCGAAGACGGATCCTTTAGATACAACCGAGGGGAAGACGACACCGTATGTGGTCTCTGCGTCGATATTATCGATTTCTACTTCTGATATTTTAGCGTAGTATGAGTGGACGAAGTATAGGAAACTTCCGTCTGGAACGCCATCTAGAAGAGGACATCCAAAGTCTCTTATCTCAATGGTATTCCAGCCTATATGTGGAATCTTAACATTCGACGGGAGTTTCACAACTATACCTTTAAAGTAGTCTAAGCCCTTGTATAGTCCACCTTCAGTACTCACCGTGAATAGTAGTTGCATACCTAGGCATATTCCAAGTAAAGTTCCTCCACCAGCCATGAATTTTTTAATGGTATCTATGGCGGGGTTTAACCGTCTAATAGCCTCTGGGAAAGCACCGACACCTGGAAAAACAAGGGCATCTGCCTTTTCGATTTCGGCTATTTCACTAGTAATCGAGACTTCTGCACCGGATTTTTCCAAACCGTTTTTTATGCTCCTAAAGTTTCCAACAGCATAGTCGAAAACGACTACTTTAACCAACTTTAATTTTAAAGTCGAAGTTTCACTATTAAATCTTTCCAACAAATTATTCCCACGACTATTTTCACCTACTTAACTTGTGTCGACATACCCCTTAAACCAGCCAGCTCCCACTGTGTCCTATGTAGTAGCCTTAGTTAGAATCTATACCTCTAGCCGCCTAGGAAATTGAAGCAAACACCACCGGAAAATCCCTACATCATGGTTTAAGTTTCCTCCACCTCTCCTCATGCAGTTTAATCACTCTTAATACATTCCTATAAGCCATATCTTTTAGAGCTTCTTCAGTTAATCCAGCTTCAGCTAATGCATCCCACAGATTACTCAACTTCGATATATCCTCTAAGCCTTGTGGTGGTTTTGCGGCTATCAATCCAAAGTAGTCTGTCCCTAGCGCTAGGAGCCTTGAACCATAGTTTTCGTAGACGTAACTTATGTGTTTAACCAAGTCTTTCACAGTGGGGTTGTCGGATATTGTGGAGGGTATGAACGTAAAGCCTACAACACCCTCCTTCGCACTTAGAGCTTCTAAAACCCTGTTGCTTAAGTTTCTAACGTGATTTTTAACGGCTTTCACATTCGCATGGCTCGCTATAACCGGTAGTTTAGATGCCTCTATCAGTTCTAAGCTCGTTTTTTCACCCGCATGTGAGATATCCAGTATAACACCGAGCCTATTGGCTTCCTCCACAAGGGCTTCACCGAAACCCGTTAATCCGTAGTCTCTAGCGCTCATACATGCGCCGCCATATTTAACGTCGTAATTCCAAGTCAGCTGGAGGCTTCTAACGCCAAGCCTGTAGAATATCTCTAGATCGCCAGGCTCATCTAAGGCTTCCGTTCCCTCTAAAGCTATTAGAAAACCTATCTTCCCATTTTCTAATAGCTTCTCAACATCACCCCTCTCAGAAATCGGCTCCAACTCTGAATGTGAAGCCATAAGCCTATGGTATATTTTAAGCTGCTCTATAACGTTCTCTTTGACAGCTCTTGGAGAATTTACGAAAGGCAGAGGTTTAACTTCATAGCCTCTCCAAACAATTCTAGACAGACTTGGGTTGAAAGAAGGCATGAGTGGGAAGATGGATGCGAAGACGAGTCTAACATTAGCCTTGAGATACTTAGGTATATCTCCATGTCTACCTGGAAGGTCTACCGAGAAATCTTCAACTGGAAATCCATCATGTCCATTAGTAGCGTAGTAATAACCAATGTCTTCATGCAGATCTACAACGTGCTCCAATATCAATCAGACCTCCATTAGGAATAGAAGAAAGAAAGAATAAAAACCTAAAGGTAAAATCCGTAGAGAGACACCTACTAAGAACGTGTTCTCACCTATGGAGAAAAACAGTCGACATTAAACCAGTTAAAGAATGAACAACTTCTAAACTTTAGGATATTAAGCCTCCATAGAGGCTTAATAGTCGAATTCCGAAGGAATCCAGAGTTTACGTTTCTGAAGACAGCATTAGCAAGCTAACCGTATAATTATTATTTCTAAAATCCACTACGACCAACATCCTCAACTTGAAAACGCTTCTTACTCGAAATTCTTTAACTCCTCCCCTTAGGGGCTTTATTCTTCTCCATGGTTTTTATGGCATTTCCCATAGGTTTTAGAGCGAAGCCCATTGTTTTCACTTCTAGACTATGGATTTTTGCAAAGATGAAAGATCTCTTCAGTTTGAAAGTTTTCAGCGAAAGAATATGGGAAGATCGAAAAAACTTTAAATCCGAGAATAGCATGGAGTACTTATAGCTTCTCTAGCCGCGGTAGCTCAGCCTGGGAGAGCGTCCGGCTGAAGACCGGATTGTCGCCGGTTCAAGTCCGGCCCGCGGCACTTTCTTCCATCAGAGCCTCCATTCTCTTGAAGAGAAAGTTTCTCTCTTAATCTTCTGGGGTATACCCTAACTCCATCTTTACTAGTAAAATTGCATTGTTTACTAGTAAACTCTTGATCTGCCAGTAACGCTTTAACGAATTGCTGAAGACTGTTGAAGCCGAGCATTTTAAGCTTTTCCATAAGTATTGGATATTCCTCCTCTCTTACGGATACTCCAACAGCCTTCCAACCCCTAACCGGCATTTTACTTCCCTCTATACATCTTCTTAATTTTCATGATTTTTTCATAAAATGCTTCCCTTCTTCTCCAATTATTCTCTCTTTAACCGTCATCCACTTCTTTCCCTTCCTCAGAAGATTTTCCAATATTTTGTATAGGAGGAACGCTTTTATAAATTCATCATCAATCTTTATAGTTGATGAAAAGTTATGGGCTTGGGCACACTACGGAGCCCGTTCCTTAGGTTTAAGAGGTGTAGCCGATTACATTTTTGAATTGATCCGAAGAGACAAAGCTGAGGCTGAGAAAAGGTCTAAGCCCTCAAATCTTTAGACCATATCCTACGGAGGCTTTTTCTAGTCTTTCCATTAAAATCCATAATCTTCCATTTTTATGGTAAATTTTATGGGTGTTTTTATGGTTAGTTAGACCCCCTCCCCCCTAGGTTTTTCCATTATATTTTTACGGTGCTTTTCCATAAATATGTCCCGAAAATAATGGAAAATGTCCATTATTTAGCGAATAATTTAAGCATATTTTCATCCGCATTCCGCCGTTTAAGAAGCGTTATATATGAAGACGGTTAAGTATCTGAGAGAGACGCATATAGCGGTAGTCATCCCATGAAAGACGAGGAATTTATAATCTCCAATAATGTCGTGAAGCACGTGTTTAGAAGACATAGAGATTGGATTAGTATGTTAGGTTTACGGAGTATTGAGGAGATAAGAATATTTATGGTAGATGTATTGAGGAAGCCCGATGAGGTTTATAGAGATGTTTTCCATGATAATGTGAGGTATTTTCTTCGAAGGATGAGCGGTGATCTCTGGCTATGCATTGTGACTGTTGGCCCTGAAGTCCACACAGCATATCTTATAAGCCAGAAGAAATACAATAAGTACAGGGTTACAAGATGGTTATAATGTCTCTGTTAGATATTGATATGCGGATGCTTATTGAGGGTATTGAAAGAGTCTGTGGCATAAGCCTACCTAGAAGGGTGACGGAGACATACTTAGATCCGGAAGCCGGAATCTTATATGTAAGGTTCTCGGAGCCTAAAAGAGTGGAAACCGGGGAGCCACTACCATTAAAAGCTTTAGCAACCATCTTTAGAGATGAAGACACGGGTGAGATCACAGCAATAGAGATTCTGAAGCCAGAGGAGCTTCTAAACGAACTCAACCTATAATTTAGCGCCCCTATCGACCCTCTTCGTAGCCTAGTTTCAAAATCACGCCCCTACTCTTTACCTCCAATGGAGGACAGACCACTAAAAAATAGGGGGTTTGCAGGGGGATTTCTCCATCTATCCTTGGTTCAAGTCCGACCCGCGGCACCTTCACCATACAGCCTCCATTAGTTAAGCGGTGGAGACGGTCTTCTTTCAACTGTTTACTAGTAAACCAAGATAATTTACTAGTAAAAGCTGGCTCGCTTAGTAATGCTATGGTAAGCTGCTGAAGATTTTGAAAGCATTTAGGTAAATAAAAACAAAATATTTTGAAACGATGTTCAAAAACAAATAGGGTAAAATATTATTTTCTTGTCTCAAAATTTAAAATATGAAGGTAAAGCTTACCAATATAGTGCGGCTCCTACCTATTAAGGCTTATGTTAAATGCTTTATAATTTGATTCCAATAGTTAAATCCCAAGATATCGCTAAGAGAAAAAGAGGGGGTTGCGGGGGATCTCGTTAATCATTTTTGCATATAATAGGGTTTATAGGTTTAAATACGAGAGAATGTAAAACTTTAATTTAGACATTCTAATAATCATCTTTAGGTGTTAAAGAGTTGGATGTATCTGTTTCTGAAAGCCAATTGAGGCTTATATTAAATAGATTGGATATGGTTAGGCTGGAGCTTTTGAGGCTTAGAGCCATGCTTCTACCTGAAGAGGAGTTGAGTGAGGAAGAGAGGAGAGAGCTTGAAGAGGCTCGAAGAGAGATAGCTGAGGGCTTCAGCGTAAGCCTTGAAGATCTCATTAAGGAGATAGGCTGACAATAAATGTTTCAGATACTCGTATCCCAGAGAGCTAGAAAATCCATTGAGAAACTTCCTGGGTACTATAAAAGAAGGATCATTGAGCTACTACTAATTTTCCGTGAAAACCCGGTTCCAGCCGAATATTACGACGTCAAAAAGCTTAAAGGATACACTGATACTTATAGAGTTAGAATCGGTAACGTTCGGGTAATCTACGAAATATTATGGGATTCTAAGAAGGTTCATATTTTATTAGTCGAATGGAGAGAAAGAGCCTACACTTAAAACAAAAAGAAAGAGGGATTTTGCGGGAGATTTCTCCAGCCGTCTCTGATTCGAACCCCGCCTGGTCTACCACTTATATACTCCTTGATGAACTCCTACAGCTTTAATCTTTTAAAACAATAATCTATGTTTTCCCACGACAAAGAACCGAAATGGATGAGGAAGAAATCACCATCACTAGTCAATGGCAGGTTCGAACCTATCCCCGTATATCATGACCCACGCAATTCCACCTTAGCATTTCAGGCTTATTTCAGCAACCACTCTTTTCTTTTGGCAAGCTTAATCGTTAATTTGCGACCTCTTCAATTTCTTCTAGTATTTTTGAGAACTGCTCTTTAAGTCTTGGTAGATCTCTCTTCACGGTCTCCCAAACTAAGTCTAGGTTTACGCCAAAATACTGGTGGATTAATTTATCCCTCATCCCAGCAATCTCCTTCCATGGAACCTCCGAATACCTTGATTTAGTTTCTCTACTAATGTTCTTTGCCGCCTCTCCAATTATTTCGAGTCCTCTTAAGACCGCGTACTGCTTTTCAACGTTGGCAAGAAAATCCTCTTTACTGATACCTTCAATAAACTTCTCTATATTTGATGCTGCCTCCACTATATGCTTGAGGTATGCTTTATCTCTTCTTGTAGACAATTATCATTTCCCTCTTTACATCATCGATTATGTGCGGGTTTATGCTGCTGAAAATCCCAAGGTCAACCTTCCTCCCAAAGACCTCGCTCATCTCCTCCTCAATCCTTATGAGATCAAGGAGAGATTTCCCACTATCTCTATCAAATTCTATGGCAACATCTATATCGCTCTCCGACTTCTGCTCCCCTCTAGCGAAGGAGCCGAAAATAGCCATAAAAACTATATTATTTCTCTCACAAACCTCAATCAGCTTCTCTTCTAAACCTTCTTTCATTAAATCTTTTGGTAAATCCTGAATCTTGCTTTTAGGAAGCACGTCTTTTATCTTCTATCTCCTTAAATTTAATCCTTTTTCTCACTAAGCACCCCGCTATTTAGGACTTCTATCTAAGTCTAAGTGAGACGCACGGAAAATGGGGAAGCTCAAGGCTAATAAAACATTAAGATAAGATGCTTCTTACACCATTAAAAACCATTTCTTAAAGCGGAAATATAAACGCAAAACAGAAAAAGAAAGAGAGGTTTTGCAGGAGATTTCTCCAGCCGTTTTTAGTTTAAGTCCGGCCCGCGGCACTTTCACCATACAACATCCATTAGTTAAGTAGGGATAGAGGTCTTCTTTCAAATCTTTACTAGTAAACTCGAATAATGTATAAGCCCAGGGTATCACACTATAGTATGGCTATGGGAGGCAATTAAGCTGTGCAAGCAGCTAGACATTCCACGTGATCAAGAGAGGATCTAAAAGCTTAGGCGGTATGATAGTTGGCGTGTATAAGGCTGCTTCAACATGGTTTGGAAAGGATAAGCCTCTATGGCTAGATGGGGTTAGGGTCATCGAGGAGTATGAGGAAGAGAAGAAAAGTGGAGAGCTAGAGCTGGTAGGCTGGAGGATGCTGAGAGAGCTGGAGACAGATGAGATTCGAGGTATACCTTACGAAGAAAGCCATAATATAACTAAATCCTCCCAAGAGAACAAGCATACCAACAGTGGCGGATATGTAATAGATAGAACAGCCGCAATAAAGGCTTTTGTTAACCCCTTTACCTCAAGGTATAGAGTATCTGAATAGAAAATGCTTGAAGTGGCATGGGCAGGCCGGGGATGGAGGTCGACGCCTAAGGCTCCTTATGCTTGAACAGTTCCCTGCAATACCTTAACCTTAATTATCGGAAGACGACAAAATGTTATTGAGGCGTCTAAATATGGACCGTGGAATTGTTCGTAGGTTTTAGCTCGCAGAGGATTCTGCGGTATAATTCTGGGCTTATTCTGAACCCGGCTTTTAGGAGCTCGTCTAGGATTTGGACTGCCTCATCCCTCATTATTGTTCCCCGCTTATAAGCCTTGATTATTACGCCGCATGTTCCGATCGGCGTTACATTAAGCATCCTTGAGACTCTCCTCGCTTCTCTATCGTCCGCTATAAGATATTTTATGTCTAGCTGCTTGCACAGCTTAATTGCCTCCCTCTCCCCTGAACCGAGCCTCACATTTGTGTCCAGGAAGCGGTATTCAGCGTCTATCTTAGGCTTTACCCGCTCCCTAATTATCCATGCTCCAACAGCTCGCTCAATAATGAACGCATCACTAATGTTAAGAGCTTTCCCCTTGACCACCGCCTCCTCAAAGACGGCCTCGGGGATAAAGATTCTCTCAAAGAGAGATCTAAGTATGTCAAGCTTGCCGACCTTCGCCAGATAGATTAGTGGTGTGGAGTTTGAGACTGCGTAGGTAGGCTTATCCTCGCTCAAGCGCCCTCAGATCCTCTTCCAAATCCTCAACGCTATATTGGAGTGTAACCTTCTTCTGCGCCAATACATCAATCATCTCCCATATTGAGATGCCAGCAATCTCGGCAGCTCTTGAAAGCGTAACCAACCCATCCCTATACAATTCCACAGCTTTCCTAAGCCTCCACTCACGCAAGTAATGCTCCAAAGCTCTCTCCAGAATGGTCGACTTATCCACCTTCTCCTCCTTGGCTATCTCCTCTATGAAACGCACTATTTCCTTAGGCAGCCTAGCCGAAACCACCTCAGACAAGGATAGACCCCCCGTATACAATTTAAAACCATGTTTACATATTTAAACATTAACTATAACCATGCATCATCTCTCTAGGAAACATTCTTAAATATTGGGGCGATATTAAAAATGTTATTGGGTGCCCAGACGTGAGCGATGGTTCCACCCATGTAATGAAGGGCACCAGCCTCTAGGGTTTAAATCCCTTCTTCTTTTAAATCCAGAAGTAATGAGTTTAGCGTGAAGAGCACTATTTATGATCATTATGAGAGACTTAATGATCATAACTATCTTCATTTTTACTCCCTCAGTTTAAGATTAGGTTTTGTAGTTTCTTGCGTAAAGGACTATGCCTACTGCTAGAATATCCATGCATGAGGCCGCGACGACCATTATATCAAATAATATTGTTAGACTCGTGATGGACGCTTCCCTTAAGAAAAGCGAGGTTAAAGCGTCGGTAACATAGTAGCTAGGTACAAATTTGCTGACCACTTGAGCATAGGAGGATAGCGAGGCACCAACAAATGTGCCTAAAAATAGTTGTGGAAGCACAAAAAGAAAGGCTATTCCCGTTGCTGCATCGAATGTTTTGGCTAGGACGGCTGTAATTAAGCCGAAGCCTACATTAGATAAGGAGAAGATTAGCACAAGGAGGAAAGCCATGACGTAAACCAGAAGTCCTACATTCGGCCTGAAACCCATAAGATAAGTTGCGATAAAAACGAGAGCCGCCTGAATTAAGGCTATGAGCATGTAAGATAAAACATGGCTCATAATGAATTCAGTTGGAGTCATAGGAGTTAACCTTATTCTCCTCAGCATACCGTTCTCTCGGTCTTGGGTAAAGGACTGAGCAACAACCATTAGGATGAAAATAGATGCGAAAGTGAGCATCTATTTTCACTTTCTTCACTTCTTCAAACAAGTGAAGAAAGTGGTTTTTATCCCCGCTTCACAAGTTAGTAAAGCTCACTAATATGATGCTACTCGTACTTATTAAAGCTTATGTTAAGTTAAATGCCAGCCCGATGGTTGCTCCATAATGTGTGCCGTATGCTATTAACACTTTCACAATCTTACCTGGACAATAGTTCTTAACAAAAAATAAAAAGATATAAGATTATCTTGACTGATAGAACACTTCACGTTCTTTACGAATCAAATGAAAATCTGGAAATTTAAAGGGATTGGTTGAAGAGTAAAATGATAGCTTAGAGGGGGAGGTCTAAAAGTCCATACAAAGTTCATACAAAACCAAAAAGCTCTAAACGAGGAGAGAGCAACTTGAGTACTTTCCATTGTAACATAGTTGTTTTTCACTAGCTCAGTTATCAGTCTGACGGATTTAGCGAACTTCGCATACTCCTCCTGGATCTCGCAGGCCATATAGCGCTGTACGACGCCTAATTGATAGCCCATAAGCACTCGTCACAATTACTTTTTCAATGAACCTCGTTAATTCACTAGCAAATCTTGTGGCCAATTTAGCGTCCACGCCTATTTTTTCCACCATATACTGTTGTATCCGTTCAGCGCTTGAATCTCTGTCATAACCACAGGCATACATTATTTTCCCGATTTGCCACACTAGACTGTCAAGCCTTAGCAATGATATGTTGCCGCCTACTCTTTCCTTCAAGCTTTTGAGGACAAGTATCCAAGCTTTCCTGAAAGACTCATCGCTTCCATAATGCTCCAGTAATCCGGCACTAACTGTAACATTTTTGACGTGAAAATCTACTGGGATAGGAATATCCCAAGGAAACTTAGCGTAATCACCGAAACAAATCACATGGGAAATATCAAATGCCTTCATGGCAAAGACCATGGTTTTCCGCTCCATTCTGCTTTCAATGGTTTCCGATAGCCTTTTCCAAAGTAGAACGGGGTTTTCCCTTATCCTCTCATAATTCTCAACAAACCATTTTCCAAACCCGGAATTAAAAATCTTCCAGATTCTGGCAACCTTTATCCGCAAACTACGTACATTTATGGGCTCATTGAGGAAGACTTTTATTAAAAATTCAACCTGTTTTAAATTATTCAGGTTATCGAAGCCGCTTGCAACTCTAGCTAACGTTGCCCAAAAAATTATCTGCGCCGCCGTGACCAAGCTGAAAGTCGATGATTCCCGTACAAATAGATATTAGACCCAGAAACTCCGGCTTCACTCCCCTCTCTCGAATGGCTTTTAGGGCTTGATACTCAGGTTCCAGCATATCGAACTTAACGATTTTATCGAGTCCTAATTCGCAGAATAAATCTGCAATAACTTTAACACGCTCAAGATTAACGTCAACTTCTTCCACAGACATCCCAAATTACTCCCGAACTAACAGTCAAAAGGATCATTATTTTCGATAGCCCTTCTCACATTTGCCATGGCCTCACCTAGGCGAAGTCCTGAAGTCGGTGCGATAACCTCTACCCTAAAATTCTCAAAAGCCCTTCTAACGATCTCAACGTAATCTCGACCGCCTAGTACAACCACCTTGTCAAATCTACTAAGATTCTTCTCCTTAATCTGCTCTTTAAGCTTCTCCAAGCTAACAGGTTTGGTCTGGGGTTTCTTAAAGGTTACATTATAATTTTCAGGAATAATGGAATCTGGGTCGATAAAACCATATTTAGCGGAGAGAATCACCCATCGGTCTGCAAACTTCTCTGCATACTCTCTATTGGTTTTGAAGAAAGCACTAACATATGTATCCCTCGCCGGCTTAGGACCAGCGTCTGGCTGGAGGTCCCAGATTTTCTTAAATCCACACGAAACTACCACTAATACCGCCATCCAAAACCCAATCTAGCTAATTAAAACCTTCTTATTTCAGTATAAATTAAATTGAGCTTAAACGCCTTTTAAATCCTAGTCTCAACATCCCCTACAAGCGCTTCTCAGAGAACCTATATTTGGAAGAAGACAATCTTGTTTAACTGTGAAAATAAAAATAGGAGCTTTGCAGGTCTTCTCGAATTGGGTAAGCCGCAAGCTCCCTCAGACCTCCTAGAATCGGAAAGAGGGGTTGGACCTCGTTAGAATCTTCTTTCCACGTATCACTCTGGTTTGGAAACAGCCTTAGAAGTCTGGATTTGATAGAGGATGCAGACGTTTCCTCAAAAGTGAAAATTGCAGACACTCTGATAAGCAGTTTTCTCTTAATTATTGTAGAAGTTTAAGGCCGAAATTCTTGAAAATACTGAAGTGCTTTAAATCGAATGTGTAGAGGGATGCTCCTCTATTTAACACTATGGCTGCAATCATGACATCTGTCCTTCGTACAGGTGTTCCTAAACTTTCCGCTTTTAGCTCTAATTCGGCGGATAACTGGGCATCCCTCTTTGTATAATCAATTATTGGTAGGAGCAGAACATCTCTAACAGGCTTCGCATACTTTTCAAGACCATATAAAATTTCATGGAGATTAATCACTGTTGTGGCAACATCCTCGCCTCTCTCAATAAGCTTCCTTAAAGCCTCATCGCCCCTAGCAGACCGCCTATCAAAGATCTCAATTAAAACATCCGTATCTAAGACGATCATAATCTACGCTCAGCCCTCGTAGCATAAATTTCCCTTAGCAGAACCTCTTTATCCCTAAACTCCACGCAGCCCCTAAGATTCTTTAAGACTTCAAGGGGGCTAGTGCGCTCAATAAGCCTCTCAAATAACTCACTAAAGCTCTCACCCTCACGCTTAATCATCAACAACTTCCTATATACGTCATCCCTAATCGTTATTGTTTTAACCAACAAATTCACCATCAAAGAAAATGTTTAAACATACATTTAAACATTTATTTAGAGCGCTTGAAATAGAATATTTGAAGAAAGCTCAACGTATCGATAAGGTGTTCATTAGAGAACATGAGGAGACGATTCTTCCCAAGTCATCTATCACCAAATCTTGATAATAAAACCATCTTCCATTGATGGTTGCCATTGAAATTTGTACCCAGACAATTCTTTTAGAACATCTTTAACTTGGCTAAAAGAGGATAATATTCCCTTTGTTGTTAGTTTCGTGCAACTGTACTCTAAGAACAAAAAATTAAAATTCTCCGTGCGGGAAAGTTTTCGCTTTTTTATCTGGATATTCCAAAAGAGCTTCCCTAAAATGCAAGAAAATTTTCTTAGTTTCACCATCCTGCATAAATAATGTGGCAATATTATGAACCAGTACGAGGTTAATCTCTGGATCAGACTCCAGCAATTTTAACAGTTCTTCAAACGCCTGCTCCTGCTGATCTTCTGAGAAACAGCATATCACATAAATGTTGTCTAATGCAGCAGCCGGATCCATCCCTCCAGGGCTTAAGCTCCGTGAAGCTATAGCTGGAGCCGCCTTCTCCAGCAATTTCCTATAGAGCAGGTATCTGCTGACCCCCTCAACCTTCGCGTTAATATAGACATGCTTTAGTGAAATGTCGAGTTTAGATGCCTCGCTCGTAATACGCTTGCCGTATTACGAGCGTATGGCGGTGCATGTTTTCCAGTTCCAACACCGCAGACAATCTGCGTAACCTGAAGAAAAGCGTTCTCTGGATCTTCTAATACATGCTCATATAAGGAAAGTAAAACCCCAATCTGCCCTTTGCGGTGGGGTAGCCTCTCTGGAATGTAACGAGGTGAAAGCTTGCTCCTATCCTTAAATATTGAAACCATAAACTTACACAAAGTAGATGCATGAAGGGCACCAGAACCAGGGGTTTTGATCCGGCCTGCGGCACTTTCACCATAAAACCTCACTCTCTAGGACTGGGGTTAACTTCTTTTAACCACTCCCCCAACCTTCCTCACGTCCTCTTCATCTTTTTTAAGATATGTCTAAAAACGGGCGAATTGTGTTATACTGTAACTTTTTTATTTTCCTCGCTCTACTATATGATGTGCATCAAGCAATTATTCTTAGAGAAGGCTGGGCTATTAAGTCGTCAGCTGAGGTAAAGGTTGATGGAGGAGTTATATCTACTCTTAGTTTCTCTCCAGACGGTTGGTATGCTACATCCGTTCCCAGTACGGTTTTAGCAGCTCTCGTCAAAACTGGTGTCTATCCAGACCCGTATTATGGTACGAATATACTGAAGATAGGGGGTAAGACCGCATCGAATGTTTCCATAGTCCCTCCGTTCGATGTCCCGTGGTGGTATCGAACGGTGTTTAAATTACCAGCCGATTATAAGGGGAAACGTATTTGGCTAAATCTTCAAGGTATAAACTACGCCGCGGAGGTCTGGCTCAACGGACGTTTAGTGGCTGATAGAAGCGCCATTGAAGGTCCGTATAGAATATTTCAACTTGAAATAACTGATTATGCGTTGCCTGGAGAGGAGAATTGTCTGGCGATGAAGATATTCCCTCCTAGAAGCACATATCTAGACCTTACAATCGCTTGGGTAGATTGGAATCCAACACCTCCCGACCTAGATATGGGTATTTGGTACCCCGTGAAGATCACGGCAAGCGGACCAGTGAAGATGAGGAATCCTTTCGTCGCTACAGACCTTGACTTGCCATCCCTTGACGTAGCACACCTAGAAATCTCCGTCGAGTTAACCAATCTACTTACAGAGCCAGTAAATGGAGTCTTATACGGCGAGATTTCGAACGTCAATAATATCGACGAGGGGGGAACATCGATAGGAGGGCCTGAAGTTATCCAGTTCTCCATAGAGGTCTCACTTGAGGCATGTGAAACTAAATTGGTTAAACATAAGTTAGATATCCCTAATCCACGCATATGGTGGCCTATTCATAGAGGCACTCAACAATTGTATGATTTGAAGTTGAGCTTCCTAATAAACGGAGAAGTGTCTGACGCTGAAAAAGTCCGCTTTGGAATCCGCAAAGTCACTTCTTGGATGAACGTTTTTAATGGTAAGAGGACTAGAGTTTTCCAAATCAACGGTGAGAACATAGTGATAAGGGGTGCAGAATACGCAGATGATATGATGATGCAGTACTCGCCTGAAATGGAGGAGGCGGCGGTTAAATATGCTGTAGCTATGAACCTCAACGCACTTCGACTAGAAGGGCCACGAGGCTCAGACCACCTATACGAGCTCTGCGACAAGTATGGGATATTAATTATGGCTGGTTTATGCTGCTGTTCTACGTGGGAAAGCTGGCCAACATGGACTCTTCACACGGCCGATGTCGCTGTATGGAGCTGGAGGGATCAAGTAATCCGCTGGAGAAACCATCCATCTGTCTTCCTTTACGCATATGGAAGTGACAAGTATCCACCCCCGGAGGTCGAAGCTAGATATATAGAGGTGCTCAATAAATACGACCCTACTAGACCCTACATATCTTCGTGTACAAGTGCTCCATCTAAGATAGCGGGGCATACGGGGGTTTACATGGGTCCTTGGCCTGATGTGTACGCCTACTATCCCCCGTCATACTGGTATACGAAATTAGAATTCAACACTGAATGTGGTCCCAGTGGTGAGCAGGTTCCGCCTATAGCGAGTTTACGTAAAATGATGCCTGAAGAGGAGCTGTGGCCACCTACTACTCCTTCGTGGATGGTGCGTTTACACCCAAGTTTCTACCCTAAGATGAGAGCGGCCTTATATTCACGCTACGGCGAGCCAACAACGCTTGAGGAATACTGCATGAAGTCGCAAGTGCTTCAGTATGAGGCTGTCCGTGCGATGTTTGAGGCATTTGCCCACAACAAGTACTTCTCCAGTGGCGTTATATTTTGGAAGCTCAACTCCGCCTGGCCAACACTGTACTGGCAACTTTACGACTACTATCTAAAACCTAACGGCGCTTTTTACGGTGCGCAAACCGCATGTGAGCCACTACACGTATATTACAACTATGTTGACAATTCAGTCTACGTTGTAAATGGATACCGTAAAAGCTTTGAAGATTTAGAAGTGCTTGTGAAGGTTTTAAACTTCGATATGACGGAGAAGTTTTCCACGTCAGTAACTATAAACGCGGGGCCAGATAGCACCAACTTTGTCCTCACGATCCCCACATTGGAAAACCTGAGCCCAGTCTACTTCATAAAGCTTGAGCTTAAGGATAGAGGGGGGAACTTAATAAGCTCCAACTTCTACTGGCTGTCGACTAAAGGTGATGCATATGCTGACTTTACCCAATTGATGAAACTTCCACTTGTTGATTTAGATGTGACGGCGGAGTTGGAGGAGAAAAACGACGAATACATCGTTCACATAACGTTCGTAAATCCGACAAACAGCCTCGCGTTCTTCATCAACCCCAGCATACTTAAGGGTTCACATGGACCCGAAGTCCTGCCGACTCTCTGGAGCTCCAACTATTTCAGTTTGACCCCGGGAGAGAAAAGAACAGTGACAGCGACTTTCGCTAAGAAGACACTAGGTGCAGAAGACCCTCATTTAATGGTAGAAGGGTGGAACATAAAACCAAAAGAGATCAACCTGAGGGCGGTTAGAAGTTCAAGATTATCTTGAAGAATTTTTTCTAAAAGACACATCAACATAATCAAGCCTATTTTTCATAGGCTTGAAGCTATGTCTAGTAAAGCCGATATCTTGGAAAAACAACCTTGGAAAACTCTTTCAACATAGTTTTTGCCGTGCCAGTCGAAACCCTTGTCATCGAAAAGTCTATTATTATCGTATCGGCTCCAGCCTCAGAGTAACTCTCTATATTTGAAAGCCACTCTTCGGGGGTTTCGCCGAGTCCATCAGGATATGTAAATGAGGGAGCTAATGAAATTCGTCTCCCCCCTGCGGTTTCAGCAAGGCATAGAGCTATTCTCCTAAAATCCTTAATTGGAATGTTTGAAAGCAGTAAGAGTCCATCACCATATTTAGCGGTAGCCTTCAATATCGCATTAGAAGAGCCTCCGAACCATATCGGTGGGTGGGGCTTCTGAATGGGTTTAGGCCAGAATGGCGCTTCAACAACCCTATAGAACTTGCCTATATATGTGACCTTATCTTCCTCAACCCAGAGCTTCAGTACAATTTCTAGGGCTTCCAGCATTCTAGATATACGCTCTTCATGTCTACCCCAGTAAACACCGTAGGATACGGCTTCATCTCTAAACCATCCTGCACCAACACCGAAGTTGACACGTCCTTCAGAAATAATGTCCACTGTAGCTACGATTTTAGCCAATTTAGCCGGCTCGTAGAAGGGTAGAGGTGAAACCCTAGCGCCTAATCTTATTCTTTTCGTCTGTGTTGCTAATGCTGAAAGCAGAGTCCAAGCGTCAAGTTTATTCGGCTTATCAGGGTCCCATCCGGTCTTCTCGTAAAATTCCCTCGGAAGGAAGAAGTGATCTCCAACCCAAAGGGAGTTGAAGCCCAGTTCATCAGCTGCAAGAGAAACCTCTAGAACCTCCCTATAGCCGTATTCACCGTGAGTAGGAAGATGAACCCCGAATTTCAGATGCAAAATCCTTCCCCCTTTAAAACTCCATGTATTTGATAGTCTTTTGCTCAGTCGTATAGAAGACTCTCTTTCACGAAAGCTTATAAGCATTTTTCGATTGAGAACTCTTCATTCGTTGAGCGTAGTTAATCGTAGTTTTATGGTGTTCCTCTTCATTGCATCTACGAAGAGGGTATCCAGAGTTTGCAAATCTTAGGTAGTTGAATGGAAAACGTAGTAGCAGGATAGATTACAATGGTAAAGATGGTGGTTTATGAGTCAAAGTATGGTGATGCAAAACGTGTAGCGGAGTTAATAATCGAAGGAGTGAGTGAAATTGGCGGAATAGAAGTCTCCCTTAAAGAACTTCAAAAAAAGTAGATCTTAAAAACTATCCCCGATTATGATGTAATTCTAATTGGTTCCCCAAACCACATGGGTGGACCTAAAAGAGCTATTAAAGGCTTCATAGACAAGCTTGACAGATTACAGTTAGAAGGAAAGATGTTTGCCGTTTTCGATACATATATGGAGGGAAGATTTCCAAAAAGCCCCAAGGTTAAAGCAGATGGCGGTCTTTTTTACTTCTTCCTCTAAGGCCCTTCTTAGAACCTGGAATATTGATGCCAAGTCTCTCAGCTTCCTCCTTAATATCCTTTCTAACTTTAGTGGAGACCGTAATATACCTACTCACTGAAAACGGTTATACGCTCATCAATTTTGCTTAGGTGATTTTTAGCCTTAATCTACACACGATTTGCTCTAACATATTGGATACTGTAGGATAGTCTCTGAAATTCTCCGCCCCTTGCTTTGAAACGTCTATGTCATTTCATAGTTAGGAGTACGTATGCCTAGAGGCTATTATAAGTCTACGGCTACACATAGAGGTAAGAGCCTTTTAATATATGGAGGGGGAACACGTTAAGCTTATGTTTATCAAATGTCTAGTTTACCGACGTATGCTGGAGGCTTAAAATGACTGCTTCCGATTTCTTTAAACGCTTAGATAGAAGGTTTAAGATTCTACTCGCCTCTATCGGTCTTCATACGTGGTCTTCAAGTCTACCATCGCAGTATAATCAGCTTTACGCAGTATCTTTAGGAGCCAACCCGATCGAATTGGGCTCTTTAGATAGCATAGGAGGTGTGGTTAGCTCCATATTTTCAGCCCCAGCCGGGTGGCTTATAGACAAATACGGCGTTAAGAACATGTTAGTAGTAGGATTAATGATGTCGGCGCTAGTCGCAGCCATGTATGGTTTTGCGTTAAACTGGTGGATGCTCATACCAGCGATAATCTTAATGAGGATTAGTATGCTACTTATAATGCCTTTAACCGATGTAATCATCATTGGAGTGACTGAACCTAAGAATAGAGCATTTGCAATGGGATTATCGCGTACAATATGGGCTATACCAAGCATTTTCGCACCATTCACAGCAGCAATGGTGGTCTCTAGCTTCGGAGGGATAAATGTTGAAGGTATAAGACCTCTATATTTCATACAACTAATAGCGTTCTTACTGACCGTAGTGTTCACTATGGTAATGCTCGAACCACTACCGATTCATAGGAGAGAGCCGCAATATGCTTCAAAGAAGTTCAACCTCTTCAACTACTACAATGAATTTTTGAGAAGTGAAAAATGGCTTAAACATTGGCTGATTACGATGGCTGTTATACGTCTAGGAGGCATATCAACACCCTTTGTACCGCTATGGATTGTGGACGTGAAAGGTGCCGATCCATATCTACTCGGGGTTTTGGGAACAGTAAGTGTAGCAGTATCACTCTTACTGCAGATTCCAATGGGTAAACTTGCAGACACAATCGGACGGAAAAAGGTTTTTCTAATCCTCCGCCCCTTTAGCTACATCGGTACTCTACTACTTGTCTGGGCTCCAAACCCCATGGTCTTAATCTTTGCTGGGGCATTTGGGGCTATGGGGCTTATGGTTTTCGGCGGTGGAATAGGTGGTATAAGCTTTATTCCATTCATTACGATGTATTGGGAGAGCTTCCCAGCTGAGAAAAGAGGTAGACTTCAAGGGATAAGCGGTCTACTAGACTTTATAGGGTCATTCGCCACCATACTTGGAGGATTTCTATGGCAAGCTGGATACATGGAGCTTGTTCTACTATTGCCAATGCTAATAGATGTCATGGTTCTGGTTCCAACTTTCCTGGTTATACCGGAAAGCCTAGGTAGAAGTAGTTAGGTGAAAACCATACCATGGATGGCTTAAACAGTGGACGTTAGAGTTTAAAAAGTTTTAAATTCAGATGGCTTAGATTTCAGTTTTTTAAGGTACTCTGAGGCTTCTCTGGCGTTTTTAAATCTGGCTATGATTCTTGAAGACGTTAAATGGATTGTTGTATTACAGTAGGGACACCTAGCAGACCTAGTTGAAGAAGTTAAAGATAAACGTCCACATTCAGGGCATCTATATATTTTGAATTGCCTCCTACTCATTCAAATACACCTCTAATGTACTTCTCAAGAAGACCCTCCTCAGCGAGTTTAGATATCCAATCAACTATGCCTATTTTAGGCTTAGCTTCACCCCTGTAGAAGGCTAAAGCCTCTGAAATAAGCTGTTCAACGGGTTTATCTGTTGAATCGAGTTCGCACAGTTTATCCATATAAACCTCTGAAGCCTCAACTAAACATACGTCTAAAATTTCAGCCATAACGTTTTCATGTATCTTTCTATGAGGATAGCCTTTAGATTTAAGCCTCATCATTAAAACCCTAGGATGACATCTCAAGACGAAGGCGATTCTAACGTATTTATATGGCGCTATTAAATGCGCTATATGACCATCCAGAACTACATCGTCATTTTTAATACCTCTAATAGCTCTCCTAAGTCTAACCATATCTACGATATGCGTCTGCCTTTCATCGTCAAACCCCAGTATTAACCCCCTATCTAAGCAGAATCTTCCCACGTCTATATGCGTAAAGCCGATTTCCCTAGCTAAAGCCTCTGAAAAAACAGTCTTACCAGTTCCAGGAGTACCAGTTACAACTATGAAAACCAAGCTTCTCTAAATTTTAAGAATTTCCCCTATAAATGGTTTCACCATTCACGTTAAAAATCGCCAAAATTAAATAAACGAATAGAGTAGCTATTTTCAAGGTTTATGAAAATCCCCGACTTACATGAGCTGAAGAGGCTTGTTAGGAATCCCACTACCCGTCCACTTCTTCTAACGGACATCGGCGGTTTTGAAGCTCTACGTAGTAGAATGATGGAAGATCGTTTGAGAAATCGTATAGAGGGTGTGTTGAAAAACGCAAATAAACTGTTAAATGATTCAATTCCACAGCTTCCACGTTCTCTCTACGACGACTTTTTTAGAACAGGTCGCCGTCATGTTTTCGAAGAGCCATACTTTCTACGTAGAAGGGCGGTTGAAGATTTAACCCTAGCCTACATATTTACTGGGAGAAATACATACCTAGACCGCTGTAGGGACTACCTGTGGGCTATAATGGAGGAGTTTACATGGGTTATACCAGCTCATGCGAAAACACCCTTCAAACCCGGGGAAGAGCACGTGGTAGATCTATTCTCCTCTGGAACTGCTATGCTTTTAGCCGACACGTGGGATTTGCTGTTCAACGATTTAGATAAGGAGACGCTTGAATGGATGCGCTACAATATTCTACGACGTGTTCTAATACCTTTAAGAGAACACTATTATGAACAATGGTGGAGTAAAGGCTACGAATCCAACTGGTGCGGCGTCTGCGCTGGAAACTCTGGCTGTGCTTTAATACTAGTAGCGTTAGATGAGCCCTGGTCTATGGAACTGCTCCATAAGATTCTTAAGAGCATCGACGGCTTTCTATCGACGGCAGATCCAGATGGTGCTTGGGTTGAAGGTGTCGGATACTGGTTTTACGGCTTCTCCAGGGTCTTCTACTTCTCAGATTTACTTGCTAAAGTAACAGATGGCAGGATAGATATACTTGAAGACCCCAGAATTAAAGCGACTATAACATTCCCCGTTTGGATGTATCTTCCACCACGCTCCCAAGTGAACTTTGGAGATACTGGAAATACACCCTCAGTGTACATGGATATTCTAAACCTTATCTTAAAACGTTATAAAGAGCCTAGTATTGCATGGTACATTCAACGTCTTGAAGAAGAGGGGCTTATAAACAACGGTGTATCTCTACGCGAATTGATATGGAAGCCTGATGAGGTAGAGCCAAGACCTCCAGAACAGACCTCTAAATGGTATCGTAGAATAGGTGTTGTAATTACACGGTCTTCTTGGAACGACTTAGACGCCCCGATTCTCGCGGTGAAAGCTGGCCACAATGCCGAGCCCCACAACCACGTAGATGTAGGTCAATTTATATACCACTGCTATGGCAACAGTTTCATCTGCGACTTAGGAGTAGGCATCTACGATAGAGACTACTTCGGCTTTAAAAGATACGAGAACCCCATCTGTGGGGCGGAAGGGCATAATTTAATCTTCGTAGATGGGAGGAGTCAAGCCGTAGGCAGAGAGTATAAGGGAGAGATAGTCGAGTTTAAACATGAAGACGACTGGGAGCTCATTAAGTTAGACCTTACAGGAGCATATCCCTCCGACATACTATCGAAAGCCATGAGAACCCTAGTATTCTTTAAACGTAGTGGTTTAGTTTTAGTAGATGAAGTCGCATGTAGAGAAAACGCTCTAGTGGAAACAAGGTTGCACTTTAGAGGAGACTTCCAACAGATGGACCATTGGGTTGACGTAGTCGCGGAGAAAGGTCGTGTACGGATACAACCTGAAGGCTACTCCATAGAAGTAGCTGTAGACCACCATAAGGGGCTGAAGACCCGTGACGCGATGCTCGTTAATGCTAAGTACATCAGGTTGATTAAACGGGCTATTAGAGGATGTGCTGAAATACGGGTTTACATGATCCCACATAGGACTATTGAGGAACTCAATATACGTCTAACAGAGTTGGAGGAGAAGTTACTAGAGTTGAAAATTTAGAGGATTCATAGCATAGTAGTGTTATAAGCAAATTAAATGGATGGCTGTGAAGCCCCAAATCTTCTACTTCCCGCGTTTATTCGTAAAATTTAAAACATTTTAAGAATAACGTGTAGAGAGATGACTTATGCGCTCTACGCACGTGAAAATTTCAGAGGTAATAGCGAATATGCACGTTGTAGACACGCATGAGCACACTTACCCACAGGAACTCGTAGCGAGTAGAAACCCGTCTATTGTTGACATTTTCGAGGGCGCCTACATTTTCTGGACTGCCAAACCTCCTGCGAAGAGAAATGATCTCAAAAGCCTTGTAGAAAGCGTTAGAGAGATTTCAGGAAGTACCTTCTACAAAGCCTGTAGTATTGCGATTAAGGACATATACGGAGTGGATATAGATCCTCCTACTGAAGAGGCTTTCATAGAAGCTTCAAATTTAATCCGTGAAGCCTATAAGAGCAAGTATTGGACTAGGAGAATATTTAAGGAAAGTTCTCTAATAGATGGTGTTCTTTGGGATCCATACTGGGATATTTGGGGAGAGAGCTTCGACCCAGAGCTTTTCAAGCCCGTCTTTAGGATAAACTCACTACTGTTTGGCTATAGGAGAGACGTTAGAGACCACAATGGAAACAGTCCCTACGTTTTCGAAAAGTACTTGAATCTTAAAGTTGAAACGTTTGAAGATTACATGAATCTCGTTGATAAGGTTTTAGAGGAGGCTAAGAAGAGAGGCTATGTTGCGCTTAAATCGGCTCTTGCATACGATAGACCAATACTGTTTGAAGAAGTTGAGGAAGATGAAGCTAGAAGGGTTTTTAATAAGAGAGATTTAGGATTAACGTCTAGAGATGTTAAGCTATTCCAAGACTTCATCTTCCACCATATTCTAAGTAAAGCGAGCGAGCTTGACTTTCCAATTCAATTCCATACGGGTTTAGCCATCATAGAAGGGTCAAATCCCATGAACCTAGTAAACGTCATACGTAAGTACAGCAATGTCGATTTCATACTTTTCCACGGTGGATATCCTTGGATAAGGGAAACCGCGGCAATAGCTGTGAGCTTCAGAAATGTCTATATAGATTTCTGCTGGCTTCCAATAATATCTCCATCAGCCTGTAGACTTCTACTAAGGGAGGTTATTGAACTGGGGCTTTCAAGTAGAGTCATGTGGGGAGGGGATTGTTGGGTTGCTGAAGCCACATATGGCGCATTAAAAGTGTTTAAAAGCCTAATATCTGAAGTACTCTGTGAAATGGTGGATAGAGGCTATCTAAAACTTGACGAAGCTTTGGAAATAGCATTCCGAGTCTTAAGTGAGAATGCCAGACGGATATTCAACATCTAAATTTTCTAATTAAACAGGTGAATAAGCATCGGTGGATAAAATGTTTTATTTAAAGCTATACACTATGATCTTCCAGCGAAGATTATAACTGGTGAACACGATGCCATCATTTCAAACAGATTTATCCGACATGCCTTATTGGGCGACTGTGAAGAGCTGTGAAGAACTTCATAGGCTTGCCTGTAAGCTTCTAGCTAAGCAGGTGGTTGATGATTATGGAATTGCTAGAGGGGTATGTTTAGACCTTGGATGTGGCTTAGGTTGGTTTGGAATAGAGCTTGCAAAAATCACCGATCTAGAGGTTTTCCTGTTGGATGTAGACCTCGATAAACTACTTAAAGCTCGGGATAATGTTTTAAAAGAGAACGTTAAAAACCGTGTACATCTACAACGTGCTGACGCGCACAATCTACCTTTTAAAGACTGCTCTATAGACCTTCTCGTATGTAGAGGGGCTGTATTCTTCTGGGAAAAACCTGATGTTGCTTTCAAAGAGGTTTACCGTGTTATGAAGGTAGGCGCCATTGGCTTCCTAGGAGGAGCCATAGGAAGATACATGCCCATTGATTTAAGGACTAGGCTCATCGATGCCGTTAAAAAAGAGGTGGAAAAACTCGGTTCAAATAAAGAAAGTGAGTGGTGGCGCAGGAGAAGCCCTGAATGGCTAGCTAAGTGGGTTAATAGGGCTGGCATAGAGTGGTTTAAATTTATACCAGACCCACCAGGAATATGGGTAGAGATCAGAAAGACGACGTAGCGAACTATGCTTCTCGTGGCTTTAAATCCGAGGAAAACAAGTCGACCTATTAATATACTCAAACCAAACAAACTTTAATTTTACGAGCCGCGTTAATTTTACATGGGGATTGACATAAAACCGGAGAATTTGAGGGTTATAATCCCCATAGGTGGTGTAGCTAAACGATTACTACCTCTTACCGTGGAAGTTTCCAAGGCATGTGTTAGACTGGTAAATTTACCGTTGATTGAAATATCCATTTTAACTTTAGCCAAACAAGGTGTAAGGAATTTTATATTCGGTGTTAAAGGCTATGTAAACTATAGGAGCTTACATGACCATTTTGAATCTGGAGTTGGCTTCTCAGCCAAGTATGGCATTAGCCCACGGGTACATATTAAGTATCAGCCTAATCTAGACGATTATGGGAGCGCTGATTCTGTTAGAATAAACGTTGAGTACTATGATGTTACAGACCCTGTTTTTGCCGTTCAAGGCGATAATATATTCAATATAAATTTAGAAGAAATGTTAAAGTTTCACGAGGAAAGAAAGGCTTTCTTAACGATCGGGCTTATGCCAGTTTCAGATGTTACTGGATATGGTATCGCTAGAGTTGATAATGACATGCATATATCTGAATTCGTTGAAAAACCCAGTTTACGAGAAGCACCTTCAAACCTAGCCAATACAGGCCTCTACCTTTTTAGCCCAGAGGTTAGAGAGGTGTTTAAAGAAGATAGAGTTCAAGAGATGATACGTAAAAATAGGCGTTTAGACTTCGGTTACGACTTTATACCTTATCTTATTGAAACTGGTAGAACTGTCTATGGATACGTCTTAAAGGGAACATGGTACGATGTTGGAACGCCTGAAAGATACTTAGAAGCTATGACTGGAATATTACAAGGTAGATTGGAGGCCCTACAGGATTTTGGAGGAAGAGTTTCTGAAGATGTATCAGTCTGGATACAGGGTGAAAGCCCCGAGTCAATTCGCAGGAGGGAAGAGATTATACGGAAAATAAAGGATGGGAGGATTGAAGTAGAGGGTGCTGTCTTAATCGGTAGACACTGTGAGATTTCAGATGGTGTTAGAATCGTAGACTCCTGTATAGACAACTATACGAGAATAGGTAGAAACGCTACGATAGAGGGGTCAGCCATAATGGATAGATGTATAATAGGCGATAATGCTGAAATAAAGGAGAGTATTGTAGGGAGACATGTAACCGTAGATTCAAATGCATCTGAGAAAACGAAGCTTTTGCAAACTACAGTTGTAGCAGATGATGTATTTTTAGAGGCTGGATGCGAACTAATATCCACGAAGATCTACCCGCATAAACACGTATCTAAAAGATTGGTTCACGGTGGAGTGATAATTTGAAGTGTAAAATCGGTATCTACATAATATACTGAAGTGTGTGAAAATGCCAGATATTTGTATGATTTTTGAAGTTCATCAGCCCCTAAGACTAAGACGACAATTCAACGTAGAAATTCTTAGACGACAAAGAATAGATAATAAAGACCTCTATGATATATACTTTAACAATTTATTAAACAGGGAAATTTTTAATCGAATATCGGAGAAATGCTATTTTCCAGCAAGCAGAATAATTCTAGAGCAAATAGATAGATTTAGAAGAGAGAGAAAGTCATTTAAAGTTTCATTCAGTTTTTCGGGTACGTTTCTAGAGCAGTGTGAAAAGTGGAGTCCAGATCTTTTAGAACTATTTAAAGAAATGACTGAAAGTGGATGTGTCGAACTACTTAGTCAAACATACTATCATTCACTTGCAAGTTTAAACCACATGGATCAATCAGAGTTCTCTGAGCAGGCCGAGGAACATCGTCAACTTATAAAGGATTTATTCGACTATGAGCCTAAAACATTTGAAAATACAGAGTGTATTTACAATAACGATATTGCTAA
Source organism: Bathyarchaeia archaeon (assembly GCA_038870975.1). Classification (GTDB taxonomy): domain Archaea; phylum Thermoproteota; class CALKCG01; order B24; family B24; genus DTBU01. The sequence goes on from JAVZJD010000001.1 coordinate 587,324, forward strand.
AAAGGTAGAAGCTTTAGGGTTTGAAGCAATCGTAACCGAGGGGGCTGAAAGGGTTTTAGGTTGGAGGTCTCCAAACTTCGTCTACAAGGCGAAAGAATCTGATGTTAAGATTCTGACACGAAACTATAGACTTTCAGATGACGTAGGCTTTAGATTCACATCGGTTGATTGGGATCAGTGGCCTTTAACAGCAGATAAGTATGCTACTTGGCTAGCACACACTTATGGCCAAGTTATAGTACTATTCTTAGACTATGAAACATTCGGCGAACACTACTGGGCTGAAAGCGGCATTTTCGATTTCTTAAAGTGGCTTCCATTGGAAGTCTCTAAGTGGGATAATCTCTCATGGATCACGCCTTCTGAAGCCGTTCAGAAATACGCTCCATGTGGAGAGCTGGATGTTCCACCGGATAAAACAGTCTCATGGGCTGATGTTGAACGAGATACGAGTGCTTGGTTAGGCAATCCCCAGCAGAACATTTCATTTAGTTTATTAAATGAAGTTGGTTTAATCGTTAAAGAGTTAAACGAGACGGATTTATTAAGGGTTTGGCGTTACCTGCAGACGAGCGACCACTTCTACTATATGTATACTAGAGGAGGCGAGAGCGGTATTGTACATGATTCATTCAACCCGTATGGAAGTCCAACTGAGGCCTTCATCGCCTACATGGGTGTACTATTAGATTTTGAAGCTAGATGTAAAATCCTGCTTGAAAGCTCTGAATTTAAGTATAAACATATACTGCGCCGTGTGCCCTGGGATAAAAGTTTCAAATTCTTTTATGGATTTGCCATGCCAACTGGCTTATCTGCCAACAGCCTGGAGGAATTTTACGAGGCAATTAGAATAGTGGATGTTAAATCTGTGATCTTCCATTTGGAGAGGGGGGATTTTGAAAGGTGGATTTTAAACGTTATTGAGGACCATGAGCTTGCTGAACTTATAGCGGATATACGGAGTAGAAAGATCGACGCTGAGGAAAAACGTAAATTGCTACTCGACTTAATTGAGAGAAGAATAAAAGAGCTAAAGGAAGCTTAGGGATTTAAAGACTTAACAGACTGAATTAACGAATAACCGCAATATTTTTCTCTTTGAAGAATGAAATCTTTACGAAACGTTTAACTTAGTGAAGAAGAGTGAAACTATGATGGAAATAACATTTTTCACTTACGAGTACCCTCCATATGTCGTTGGAGGGCTTGGAACGTATGCCGAATATTTGACTAGATGGCTTGTAAGAATGGGTCATGATGTGACCGTTTTCTCCATGCATACGAAGAATGCCCCAACAAGAGACGTATACATGGGTGTTGAAGTCCATCGACCGATTGTTGAGAATATAAACATAAGCTTACTGCTTCCAATGTTCATACCTGAGGAAGTACAACGTTGGTCTGAGGAAGGTAGAAAATTCTTCGGCGATGTCTTCCTCTACAATGTGCTTTCAGCGAGCAAGCTGGTGAATGATCTCGTCAGAAATGAAGGTAGGAAGGTTGACTTAATAGCTTCACACGACTGGTTGGGTTCAATAGGTGGGATACTTTCAAGCAGAGGCTTGAATAAGCCTCTTGTTTTCCATGTCCACAGTACAGAACAAGGACGGACTGGAGATGGCTCGGAAACGATTAAACGCTTAGAGAGATTAACAGCTGAACACGCTAGTAGAATCATAACTGTAAGCTATGCCATGAGGGACCACCTTATAGGCTTAGGCTATGATGAAAAGAAGATACATGTCGTCTATAACGGTGTGGATGCCGAAAAATACGATCCAGGGAGGATTTCACCTGAAGACGTAACCAATGTCAGAAAAAGCCTTGGTATAGATGAAGATGAGTACATGATTCTATTCATAGGGAGACTGACTTGGGTTAAAGGTGCCGATACGCTTATACTTGCCATGCCTGAGGTTCTGAGTAAAGTACCAAACGCAAAGCTTGTGGTCGTGGGTGTTGGTGAACAGGAAGAATTATTAAGAAACGAAATCCAAAGACTTAGACTTAAGGATAAGGTCGTCCTTAAATGTGAATTCGTACCAGAAGACTTGAGGATAAAATACTATGCAGCTGCAGATGTATGCGTTTTCCCATCTAAATACGAGCCCTTTGGCATTGTCTGCGCTGAAGCCATGAGCATGGGTAAGCCTGTAGTCGTCGGAGCTAGAAATGTCAGCGGTATGCGCGAACAAGTCATCCCTTCAGGTCCAGATCAATGCGGTTTTCACATAAATCCTTATGATCCAAGCGACATAGCTAAATTCGTAGTAGTACTATTAGAAGACGAAGATTTGAGGAGAAAATGTGGATTAAATGCTAGGAAAAGAGTTCTTGAGCAATTCACGTGGAAAAACGTGGCGGAGAATACAGTAAGAGTGTATGAAGAAGCTTTACGGTAATGGTCCATCTAATTACAGTAGTCGATTCTACAGTAAATACGATGGTTTCTCGATAAAGGAAGATCATGGAGGAGGAAACCTATATATTGGAAAAGGCTTTAAACAATTTTGGTAGACTGGGCTGACAATCCGATGAATATTTGCATGATAACGTGGGAATATCCACCTAGAATAGTTGGTGGTATTGCAAGACATTGTGAGGGGCTTGCGAAGGCACTTGTAAAAATAGGACATCCTGTGCATGTCATTACTCTTGATTTTCCAGGAGCATTGCAATATGAAGAAGTTGAAGGTGTGAAAATTCATCGGACGTCTGTAGAACTCGGTCATCCGAGTTTCATCGCTTGGGTGTTCATATTCAACCACTTTATGGAGAAGAAGGTTGCGATGTTAAGTAAGGATGTTAAATTTGACATAGTTCACATTCACGATTGGCTTGTAGCCTTCTCAGGCATAGCTACGAAGCACTATCTTAAGATACCACTCGTTTTGACTCTACATAGTACGGAATTTGGTAGAGCATTCAGCCTTAACAATCCAGACTCCTACCTTATCGATGGAATAGAATGGTGGGCAACATACGAGTCGAAGAGAGTAATTGTTACGAGCAACTCCATGAAACATGAAGTTGAAGAACACTTTCACCTTCCACAAAGCAAGATTGACGTAATTCCAAACGCTATTGATGCCTCCAAGTACAATGTTAAAGTTGATCGTGAAGCCGTTAAGAGACGTTATGGAATAGCTCCCGATGATAGAGTCGTCCTCTTCGTGGGAAGACTAGTTCCTCAGAAAGGAGTGGAACACCTGATTAAAGCCACGTCCAAAATCGTTAGTAACCATCCGAATACCCGCATTGTGATAGTTGGAGATGGCTGGCTGAAGGAACACTTATGGAACCTTGCGGTTTCAAGTGAATACAAACATAAAATATTGTTTCTAGGCTTTTTATCAGACCAGGAACTCATCGAACTGACTCTCAGCTCAGATGTTCTCGTAGTCCCCTCTATATATGAACCGTTTGGTATAGTTGCTCTCGAAGGAATGGCTGCAGGAGTCCCAGTTGTAGCCAGTAACGTCGGAGGTTTAGCTGAGATTATTGAACATGATAGAACCGGAGTCTTGGTCTATGCTGGAGACCCAAATTCAATAGCATGGGGAGTAAATAGAGTTTTATCGGATTTAAATTATGCACGTTGGCTGGTGGAAAATGCTAAAAGGAAGATCCGGGAAATATATAGTTGGGATGCTGTCGCGAAAAGAACGGTTGAAGTCTATGAGAAGTCATGCGTAGGGGTGTAGTTATGCATAGAGGAAGACCTATGCCAATTTCAGATGAAGTATACTTCTTATGCATGCTCCACAATATTGGTATGACGACTCCTGAGAAGTCCCTCACGATTGAAGAAATATCACGTTGGACAGCTGTAGAACCATCTAAAGCTGAGGAAAACTTGAATAAACTTTTAAAAGCGAAGTACGTAGACGTAAGAATCATTTCTGGAATTAAGAAGTATTTCATAACGTCTGATGGAATAAGAAAGGTTTTAAGTATGTATAGTTGACTACTCATTACTCTTGAGCATGCTTTCCTCCATTTTAAAGGATTCTTTTAAACTCTCCGCAGCATCCTCTGGAGGAACTGTGTTTATAAATACCCCGGTACTCTTCTCCAATCCAGCCCATATAGTTAATCTAGGATAAACCTCTACATGCCAATGGTAGTGGTTCTCCAGTAGCATGTGAAAACCAAGATTATACGGGGGATCATTCAACAGACTCTTCAATCCACCTAGACTCACTCTTAGGGTTTCAGCAAGATTTTCAACTTCAATATCAGTCATTTCTAAAATAGATGATTGATGCCTCTTCGGGAAAATCCAGAATTCAAATGGGTTTAATGACGCCCAGGGTGTGAACACTATAAAGCTTTCATTATCCCAGATGAAACGTTCGCTTTTAGCCTCTTCTTCAATTATACTGCAGAAGATGCATCTACCTTCAGCTTTGTAGTAGCCCCTACTTGCCTTAGCTTCCTCTTTAACTATTCTTGGAAGTATCGGCATTGCTATTATTTGAGAATGAGGATGTGAAAGAGAGGCGCCAGCGTTTGCACCATGATTTCTAAAGACGGATACGTATTTCACATACTCCTTTGATGATAAATAGTGAAATCTATCTTTAATGGCATTGATAGCAAGTTTCAGTTGAGATTTTCTAGCCATACTTGGATGCTCATCGTGAAACGGTGACTCAATGAGGACCTCGTGAAAACCCAAAGTTTTCATGGAGTTGCGGAAATCCGTAGATTTAAATCCCCGCTCAGGTTTTTGATCATCTGGCGGAGAAAAAGCTGGGTAAAGATTTGGAATACATCTAACAACCCAATTCTTATGACGAAAGACATCGACCTCTACGGTTTTTCTGACATCTCCATCGTCTATCAGATAGACCAGTGTTGCTGGTGGTGTTAGATGCTCATTACCTGGACAGAAGGGACATATCGTCTTTTTCACCTCATCCTTCTTCGCTTCAAAAAAATCTGAAGGCCTCCTCCTCCTTTGAGGAGCTATTACAACCCATCGATCAAGTATGTAATCCTTTCTCAACTCGTTTTTAGACACTTTAGCATCACCATTTTAAACGGAACACCTTAAGCGGTAATCTTAAATTTACTACATCCTCATAAACTCTACCATCCGATACTTAGTAGTTGATGTTGAAATTCTAAACGTTTAAAAGGAGGGATCTTCTAATTGAGCAGGGAGATTTTTGAAGCAGTTGAGTAAAGAGAAGAAGGATATATTGGAGCTACTGTGGAGGGTAAATAAGCCAGTAAACCTAGAAGACATAGTTCGAGAAGCCAAATTGAAGACAAGATCTGCCGTTATGCATCTTTCAACTCTCAGAAGGATGGACTACATATCGGTAACAGAAGACGGACTATACACATTGACGTATCGGGGTAAAGAGGCCTTGGGCTTACCGAAGATAGATAGAGATTTTGCTAGGAAAATTTTAAGTAAAGTGCCTCAAGAGAAGGCCTTCAACTTTTACATTGAAATAGATAAACCACTAATGATTTCATCAGACTCTTTAACAGATTTCTGTGAGAGGATTAAGAATATCGATGTGAAATCGATAGAATTTCACTCTTCACGTGGAGACTTCGAGCTATGGATTCACTTCCTAGGCGATGTAGAATTAGCTAAAAGATTGAGATTCATTAGAGAGATGAATCTAACCGGCGAAGAACTTAGAAAAGAGATATATGAAACCGTAAAATCAAGGTGCGAAGAACTCCAGAGAATCGCCTCCTCTAATTGAGAGGAGCATAAAATCTCCATCTTAAGTTGGATGCAGATATGAATTAAAGTCGTCTTTTCTGACGACTTTAATTACGGAGTTTATTTTAGTAGCTCTTATGAGGCTGCTTGAGATGGGTTTAAGCATGGTAGGAGTAGGCCAAGGAGTAGGTGTAAGTCTAAGCGTGGAAGACCATATAGGTTCGATATAGTTACATATAAGAGCATGAGAAGCACCGTTGAAAGTTTCTCCATATAAATAAAAGTATTTAGAAGAATAGCCATGAAATGGGGGAGACCTACATCGACATTCCTAGGCTTCATAAAAAATAGCCCGCATTACTGCTAAGGGTTTTCAGATAATATCGCAATTAGTATAGTCGATGCACTCTTCTATCGATTCTATTCGTAGGTTTAAAATACTATCTTCAAGAATAATACAGAGTGTTTAAAAATGGAGTTAATCGATATTTCCGATACAATCATTTTAACGCCGAGACATATTTCAAGGATAGAAGCTAAAAGCAATTGCCATTTTAGTCGAGGAAGTAGAGAAGAGAACTGGGCTCAAGCTTCCAGTAGTCCATCAATGGGATGGGGAAGATTTAACAGTCATACTGGTAAGCTCAGAGGAATCTTTAAAGAATCTAAATTTCCCATATCTTAATCTTCTAGACGGATTGGAAAAGCCGGGTAAGGAAGGCTATAGGATTCTTGTGGAAAAACTGAAAAACCATCCAGTTATTTTTATTGTCGGAAGAGATGAACGGGGAGTTCTTTATGGCGTTGGAAGATTCTTACGTAAACTCATATGGGGAAGGGGCTTCATTAAAATACATTATGGCTTAAAGATCTCCAGTACACCAGCATTCCCTCTAAGGGGGCATCAGTTAGGCTACAGACCTAAGAGCAACACTTACGACGCGTGGTCTATTGAACAGTTTGACCAGTATATACGTGAACTGACATTCTTTGGAGCGAACGCGATTGAAATAGTTCCACCTAGAACAGACGACGAGCCAATAAACTCTCTCATGAATATTCCACCTTTAGAAATGATGGCGAAGCTGTCTCAAATAATCGACTCATATGGGCTAGATGTATGGATTTGGTATCCCAATATGTTCTCTGACTCAGAAATCGTAAACGAAGAAAACATGAAGAGGGAGCTGACTGAACGTGAAGAGATCTTCAGTAGACTACCTCGAATAGATGCGGTTTTCATTCCAGGTGGAGACCCTGGAATACTGAAAGCCGATGAATTATTCCAATGGGCTGAGAAGGTGGCAGCCATACTACGTAAATACCATCCAAATGCCAAAATTTGGCTATCTCCCCAGTTTCCAGAAACACCTTCAGACAGTTGGTATGCTGAATTCTACAAGAACGTTAAAAGAAGACCCGATTGGTTGGGTGGAATAGTTTTCGGACCTAGGGTAAAAACTCCACTACCAGAATTACGTAGAATAATCCCCGATGAGTACCCCATCCGTCATTATCCAGATATTACCCATTCTATTAGATGTCAATACCCTGTTCCAAACTGGGATGTGGCCTTCGCCATAACCCTAGGACGTGAGTGTATTAATCCGAGGCCTAAAGCTGAAAAACATATTCACAATCTATTTGCACCATATACGATTGGAAGCATAAGCTATTCGGAAGGCGTTAACGACGATGTAAATAAATTCATATGGAGCGATCAAGACTGGAACCCAAATACACCTGTAATAGAAACATTGAGAGATTATGTTCGAGTATTTATCAGTAGCGAGTGGGCAGATGAAATAGCCCACTGTATTATGGCTTTAGAGGATAATTGGATTGGCCCAGCTATAGCTAATGACAGTATAGAAGTAACTTTAAGACAGTGGCAAGAGCTGGAGAAGAAAGTTCCTCAGGAGGTTTTAGAGAACTGGCGTTTTCAGATGGGACTACTTAGAGCATACTATGATGCTTATGTTAGGAGGAGGTTAATTTATGAGACAGAATTAGAAGAAGAGGCCATTGAACGGCTGGAATCTGCTAATTCAATAGGCTCACTAAGAGCAATAGAAGAGGCTGAAAAAATATTGAGAAAAGCTCAAACAGAACCTGTAGCCGTAGAATATCGAAAGAGGTGCGAAGAACTAGCTGATAAACTCTTCAAAAACATTGGACTACAACTTTCAGTAAAAAGGCATCAAGCTGCAAATTGGGAGCGGGGGGCATTTATGGACGATATTGACATGCCGCTAAACAACATGAATTGGTTGTTAGCTCAATTCCAAATAGTACGTAAAATGGAAGACGAAGATCAAAGACTGAAGGCAATAGATAGGATCATAAACAGGGTGAACCCTGGCCCTGGAGGGTTCTATGAAAATTTCGGAAGTTATGTAAGCATAAACCGCTTATTTGAAGCCAATGATTGGAGGAAAGACCCAGGATTCATATCATCTAGAGGCATAACGTTTGCCACGCCCTTACTTCACTTAGAAGGGAAGCGATTTAAATATGACGGTGTTCCATTAGCTTGGGTTAATAAGATCTTCTCACCTTATCAGCATCCCCTAACTATTTCCTATGACGGTTTAGACCCAACGGCATCTTACAGAATCAGAATAACATACGTAGGCTTTTCTGGAGATGAAGTGAAATTATTGGCCGATGAAAAATACATTATACACGATTTCATCAACATTACTGGTAAATGTATAACCATAGAGTGCTCCATCCCCCAGGAAGCAACCATCGGTGGAAAATTGAATTTAACTTGGATTGCAAAAGAGGGAAGTCGAGGAGTGAGTGTAGCTGAACTCTGGATAATGAAAACAAGAAATATCGATTAGCCTTTTTTAAACTGAAAATACGCTATATTCTTTATTTATGAATATTATTACTCAGTCGGCTTCAGTATCTTACGGATTATCTCCTCCATTTCTTTTGTATCGAATACTTTCCTCCAATCTGGTTTTAAAATCCTATCGCAACCATATCTTATGGCATTCTCAGCAGCTTTAGAGATTTTATGAGAGGATTCTTCGAATAAAACAGCCAGTAAAATTCTAATATGCCCGAGTAAAAACGCCCGAGCTGCTTCTTCTGAGACGCCGTGTTTCACAACCTCATTAAACGCTTCCCTCATAAGATAGGATGCTGCTCCTATAATAACTTCTGAGGCTATTGGTTCAAGGATAGCCATTTCATCGACGGTTAACCTGTAACAGTTAACCACTGGTGCAAATATTTCCCTACAGATTCTCTCAGCGATCTTAAAATTTTCCTCTCTCCCATGCAGTAAAGCTATCACTATATCCTGTTTAGCGACCCCCCCAAAGAAGTCTCTATATGCTTCTGCCGACTCCTGATCTTGGAAAAGTTGAGGATGGCACGGATGTGCTATGACGAAGCTACAGTCATCCCTTAAATATACATCCCCTATATACGCGGCCGCAGCATCCAGTAGAATCATAGTGGCATTTCTTTTCATCAGTGGAACAATTATTCTAGATAAATCACTTATCTTATCATCTGGAACAGTCATGATGACTACATCGCTTATCGGAACCGCTTTCTCCATTTCAACGGCTTTAAACCCTTTTTTCTGAAGCCTGATAAGTCCTTCGTCTTTTTCACATAGAAGAACATTATAGTCTCCCTTAAGTAGTCTGTCTGTAATATAGCTACCAGCCGTTCCCCCAGCACCTATAATTGTAACGGTTAGTTTCCCTCGGCTCTCTCCCAATTCAGCTTTCATTCCAGCATCCTCCTCTTTAAATACTCAATACTTCTAATAGCCCACTCTTCTTCTTTTAATATTGTTTTTTCTATTGACCCTAGAAACGGTACCCACAATTCTACTATTACATTTGGCGTTCTCCCTTTACGTTTCAAAACTTTAAAAAGCCAATCGACGTTCAGTTTCCCCCCACCTACAGGACGGCCGACCACTTTAAACCCCATTCTATGTTTAACTCTTAATATGTCGAAATCCTTTAGGTGTAGATTTATCGTGAAAGATGCAAGCCTGTTTACAACCTCCTCTAAACCTTCTAGAGCACCGAACGAATTGACCGTATCTAGACAAACTCCAACATAAGAGCTGCCTAGCCTCTTCACGAGAAGGGCCAGTTCTTTTGATTTAAATTGTTCATAGTTTTCTAAGGCTATGTAAACACCGTCCTTTTCAAACAGGGGAAGAACAGGTTTAATCTGTGTTATCATCTTATTTAAACTCGGTTTTTCACCAGGGACTTCAAATACCGTTCGAAGCAATTTCGCATTCAACTTTTTCGCTATCCTTAGATACGTTAGTAGGTTTTCAGGCTCAATTCCACGTGTACCAACTTCAATTTTAATCCCCATATCAAAGGCAATTTTTGAAAGATCGTTCAGTGCTTCATCTTCCATCCTATGTAGGGGGAAATTGTCACATATTTGAACAACATTAACCCCTAAAGATTCAGCTTTCTCCAGTAATCTTATAGCGTTTAAGGGAGTTTTAAGTTGAGGATATCCTTGAACACCGAAAGCCCATGGAAAAGTATAGGAACTTATACCCAATTCCATTTATACAGCCTCCGTTGCATTCTACAATTAAATTTCAACGCTGGTTAAATTTAATAATTAACCGATGAAGATTCTGGTTTAAAGAGGTGGTGATTTGAACTCTTTAACTATCGGTTATAAAACCTGCCATGAACAGTATCAACCCGATAAACTTCTAGCACACGCCGTTTTAGCTGAAGAATACGGTTTTGAAACACTTTGGACAAGCGACCATTTCCACCCGTGGGCTCATACTGGAGCAGCCGGAGGTTTTGCCTGGACGTGGATAGCTTCAGCTGCTGAGAGAACGAAAAAGATTAAAATTGGAACGGCTGTAACTGCGCCTATTCTTAGGTATCATCCGGCAATCGTTGCTCAAGCTTTTGCAACTCTCGCCTATATGTATCCCGATAGAATATTTCTCGGGCTTGGTGCAGGTGAGGCGTTAAATGAATCTCCCTTGGGGTATGTTTGGCCTACTCCAAAACAGCGTGTTGAAATGCTTGAAGAAGCGATAGTCATTATTAAGAAACTGTGGAGCGGAAAATTCATAACCTTTAGAGGAAAATACTATAGGTTGAAGAAGGCGAAACTATACACTACGCCAGTAAGGCCCATAAAAATTTACGTAGCTGCTGGTGGACCTAAAGTTGCAGAATTAGCTGGGAGACATGCCGATGGAATCCTTACAGGTCCTGGAGGATTGAAGATTTTTAGAGAGCTATTTCACGCTTTTGAAGAAGGGGCGAAGAAGGTTGGTAGAAAACCTGAGCTATTAGAAAAGGTGGTGGAACTCCTAGTCTCATACGATGAAGACTACGAGAAAGCGTTAAAATCGTGTAGATTCTGGAGAGGGTCTATGTTACCTCTCTTCTTTAAATATGATATATCTGATCCTAGAGAAATAGAAGAGCATGGAAAACTCGTCGGAGATGAAGCATTGGCTGAAAGATGGATAATTGCAACGACGGCAGATGAACATATTGAAGTAATAGAGAAGTACGTTAAAGCGGGTTTTAACCATATATACTTTGTAAGTTCAAGCCCAGATGAGAAAAAGTTCATAAAATTCTACGGAGAGAAGGTTCTACCATATTTTAGACAATATTCAAAATAACCATCGTTTTCAATTTGACATCCATATTAGAAGGCGTTGAAAAATATCCATAGACAAGTGAAACTTGCCACTTCTCCTATTATTATGCTTAAAATAAAAATACTTCATAATTTTATATTGAAGAGTACATTTCTCTTAAAACTAATAGCTATCCAGTAAAATTATACGTCTTAGAAACACATTTAACAGATGGTGTTAGTTTGCCAGAAGAAAGTATGGTGAAAGTGGTTCCAGAGGAGATTGACGATCTACTAGCGAATCCTGATATGGGTTGGCAGACCTTCCACTGTTTCGCCGACGAAGATGAGACCTTAGAAGGGTTGCCAAGTACTTCAGCCTACTTCAGATTCTACTGGGCTGAAATCGAGCCAACTGAAGGCGAAATAGACTATCCAAAGTTTGACTATCTGTTATCACGTGCAAGAAAAGCTGGTCAAAAACTAGCCTTTCGCATTATGTGCGCTGGAACTGGAAGTAGTTATATGTATGTTCCACGTTGGCTGAAAGATAAAGGTTGTAGAGGTTTTGAGTATCAATACCGGGAAGGGAGCAGTTTAAAGTACTGGATACCGGACATGGATGACCCGATTTTTCAAGATGCACATTTTAGACTACTCGAAGAACTTGGAAGACGATATGACGGACATCCAGACTTAGGTCTCGTAGACATAGGCTCTGTTGGACTCTGGGGTGAGTGGCATATGAGCGGTACAGGCTTAAGCCTTCCCAGTCTCAAAACGCGTTTTGCTGTAATTGATACATATTGTGAAGCATTCCCAAAAACGCCTAAACTCATTAATATAGATGATGAAGACGGTATGAGGTATGCTATACGTAAAGGCTGTGGTTGGCGTGCCGACTGTCTAGGCGACATGGGTGGCTTCTCGAAGAATTGGAACCATATGGAGCATTTCTACCCGCAACAGATTAGTAAGACTGGTGCTGAAGAAGCTTGGAAGATAATGCCAGTTGCTTTCGAAAGTTGCTGGGATATGAGAAAATGGAAGCAAGAAGGCTGGGACATACACTACATTTTCGATTATGCTCTTAAATACCATGTCAGCTACTTTAACAATAAATCTACACCAATCCCTGTAAATACAAGACAAGAAGTTGAATACTTTCTCAGAAGAATTGGCTATCGTCTTGTTCTAAGGGAACTTGAGAATAGTAGAGCTATAACGCCGGATTCACCGCTTTTAATTCACATGATTTGGGAGAACGTTGGCGTTGCACCACCATACAGAGATAGTTTACTCGCCTTTCGGTTAAAGAGCTTAGAGAGTAGAGAGGTGAAAGTATTCATAAGTCAAACATCGATAAAAGGCTGGATGCCAGGTAGAATAGAGGTGACTACGTGGCTTAGGGTTTCTGATGATCTTAAACCTGGACCGTATGAATTAGCGATCGCTATTGTAGACCCGGAGCTTAAGATTCCAACCATAAGAGTAGCTATAGCTGGACGCGCTGAAGATGGATGGTATCCTCTAAGTCGAGTTGAAGTAGAGAGTAGATAAAGTAAAAGTTTCCTGGAATCCTTCTAAGTTAGACATAAAACCAGCAGTTTAAAAATCTACTTAAATGTTAAGGTTTTACTTTTTATGAACAGCTTGGAAAATGGTCACGGTAAGGCTTATGAATAAGCCTAGAATGTATGGAGCATTCGGCGCATATTCCGATACAAAACCTCCTGTTAATGAGCCTAGGAAATATCCTATACCTATGAGGCTTTCGAACAGCCCACCAGCGTAACCTTTCTTAGAACCCCAGTCTTTAAGAAGGGTTGCTATTGAAGACGCATAGAGTACTCCTGCTCCAAAGCCGAAGAGTGCAAAAGATATGGCAAACATCGAGGCCGTAGAGCCGACTGCTGTTAAAGCTGAAGCAAATGCCATTATTAGCGAGCCAGTTAAAAACATGAAATGTCTACCGAATTTAGCCTCAATCTTATAAGTTTCAAGGAAGGCTATGAGTCTGAATAGCCCATTAATCAACATTATCAAGCCGACAGTATAAGCGGGAATTCCTAGGTTGACTGCGTACGCTGGAAAGAGGTTGAATATTATCCCACCGATTGAGGAGAATAGAATTATCTCTATTACAGCTCCAACTATTGAAACTCTATTGTTTCCATTTGCTGAAGAGACTTCACTATGTTCAACTAGCCTTTCACCTTTTAACTGCTCTTCAATTAAAATAACCGATAGTAGAGCTAGTATAAGTGAAGTGGCTGAAGATGCTATGAAAGGCGTTCTAATTCCAAGAGCACTAATCAATGAGCCCCCTATCATAGGTCCTACGATAGTTGCAGAACCCCATGAAAGGTTGAATCTTCTAAGTGTCTCCTCGATATTTACTTCCGAGACTTCCGTTAGAAGAGCTTCCACGGATGGCCAGAATAGCGCTACTGAGACCCATTCTAAAGCTTTAATGGGAATAAGCATGTAGGGATCTTCCACTATGCCATATGCTACACAAGATAAACAGTATAGGAAGGTAGAAGTAAGAATGAAGGTTTTCCTTTTAAATTTATCGGAGAGAATACCTGAGACAAGAGGCATGAAGGAGTATATCAATCCTCCAGTGGCTCCTATAAATCCCAGTAGTAGCGGTGAAGCCTCCAGTTCCGCTGCATATATAGGTACGGTTATTCCAACAATTCCAGTAAGCATCTGCATTAGAAAAGCCGAGGCCAATAGAAAGCTTGAAGTAAGGCTTTTGCCGCGTTTTATGCTCTCCATATCCACTTAGAAAACTCACATTTAAGTACTTACAATATAAATTTATTGTTTAACTTTTACCTGCACCTTCTGAATACCATTGCCCTACTAAATGTCTTCACGTGGTTTAAACCATATGCTCTAACTTTTAAATACCATTGGAGATTGCTATTATCACTAGATGACCGATGATTTCAAGAGATAGAATGATGACTACCATAAACTGTGAAGAGCCTGATCGTGTGCCAGTATATCTTAGACTTTTTGAAAGAAGCTTCTTGATAGACGAGGGCATTGTTTGGAGAAACCAGTTTGAGAGGGCTAAGATACTTTTACATCTAGACCTTGATGACGCATTGAGTCTTCATGCTCCACTTACGATAAGTTCTGATGTAGACGTTAAGGTTATTAAAAAGTCTGAGGATGGCGAGAAATATCCGTTGATAGTTAAAGAATATCACACTTCTAGAGGTGTGTTAAAACAAGTTGTAAGAATGACGAGAGATTGGCCACACGGAGAGGATATTCCAACATTTGATGATTATATCGTTCCAAGGGCTAGGACTAAGAAGTACCTAGTAGAGAGAGAAGAAGACTTAGATGCATTATCCGTTTTATTCGCTAGGCCAAGTGGTTTAAAACTTGAAAGCTTTCTAAAAGAGGCTGAGAAGGTTGGAGAGTTTGCTGAAGTAAATGGAGTTTTAGTAGAGGGCTGGGGACCTATGGGTGGTGACGCCGCAGTATGGCTCTGTGGAATAGAGAAGACTATTAAATGGGCATTCGAAGAGCCTAAACTTATGGATAGGCTTCTTAAAATAGTGCTAGAGTGGGATCTACAGAGTATAGAACTGCTTTCGAGGACTAAGTGCGTAGATTTAATCGTCCACAGGGGCTGGTATGAGAATACACACTTCTGGCCTCCAAGACTTTACAGAAAATTCATAGCTCCAATGCTTAAAAAGGAGGCTGAAGAAACTCATAAAAGAGGGTTGAAATTCGGCTATATCGTAACTACAGGTATTATGCATATTCTTAACGATATTGTAGATTGTGGGGTAGATCTTCTACTAGGTGTCGACCCAATTCAGGACCACGTGGATCTAAACGTTGTAAAGGAGAGACTTGACGGGAGAGTATGTATATGGGGCGGTGTAAATTCAGCTGTTACACTTAGATCATCGAGTGAAATTATTGGGAAAGCTGTAAAGGAGGCTATTGGGAAACTGGCTCCGGGGGGAGGTTTTATTCTCGGGCCAGTAGATGCCGTATTTAAGGATACTCCACCCCAAGGCTTGAAAGCTTTTATAGATGCTTGGCGTAGAATACATTCATATCCATACCGTTAGTTTCAGATACCGACGTGTTTTAACTTACGTAGAGAAAAAATTAAAGACTGTCTTCACAAGACAAGTGTCTGTGAAAATATGCCTACGAGAAGTCCTTCAATATCATGGAGGGAGAACTACCTTAGGACTGTTGAGTTTAGAGAGCCTGAGTATATACCATGCCGTATAACAGTTATGTGGCCTCTATGGAATACTTATAGGGAGAAGCTTGAGGAGGTCGCGTTAAGACATCCACTTGTTTTCCCAGGGTTTAAACCTGGAGGTGTAAAGTACGGTGTTAAACCCGGCGTTTTAAGAGCCGACCGAAAGGTTAAAGACCCCTTCGGATGCATCTGGAGTTTCAATATAGAGGGGTTTCAAGGCCAAGTTATACAGCATCCATTGGAAAGTTGGGAGAATTTTAGAGATTATGAAATGCCCGATCCAGAGGATGGAGTCCCCGTTGAGGGCGCTGAAAAACCCATTCCATGGAATGAAGTATTTTCAAGTTTAGATAAAGCTAGGGCTGAGGGCAATCTAATAACTGCAGGTATGCCCCACGGTTTCTTCTTCCAGAGACTCTACTACCTTAGGGGGTTTACAAACCTCCTGAGGGATTTCATCCAGAAGCCTCCTCAGATTTACGAATTGATATATAGACTCACAGAATTCAACCTCAAACTTGTAGATAAGTTTCTAGAGTACGGCAAGATAGATGTGATCTATTTTGGAGACGACCTTGGTACACAAACCAGAATGCCTATAAGCCCTAGAACATTTAGAGAGTTCATATTTCCAAGCTATGCTAAAATATTTCAGAAGATAAGAAGCCGAGGCATTCACGTATATTTGCATACAGATGGACATGTCGTCGAGGTTTTAAACCAGCTTATGGAGGCTGGTGCCGACATCTTAAACATTCAAGATAGAGTAAACGGCTTAGACAACATAGCTTCCATATGTAAAGGCAAGATTTGCATAGATCTAGACATAGATAGACAATATCTAGTGCCATTTGGGAAGAGTGAAGACATTAAAAGCTACATCAAACGTATTGTTAAACTTCTCGCTTTAAAGACGGGTGGATTGATGCTTGAAGCCGAGATACACCCTCCGACACCGTTAGAGAATATAGAGGCTGTAGCTAGTGCTATGGAGACATACATGTGGCTTTAGACTCAGCATAGTTATACAAGCATCGTGGATCGGACAATAGATGAAACCTCAATGTTAATAGTCACACAATTTTGAGAATATTTAAATAGCTTGGAATACCGTGTCTGAAAGAGGTATACGTACATGTACGATGAAAAAAGAATCTCAGATAGATTTAACGTAGGAGGTCTTGCAGAGTCTTTTCCAGAGCAGTTTGAAGAAGCCTATAGAATAGGCTTAGAGTCTACACAGCTTATAGAATTTGAAAAACTCAACCCCAATATGATCCTATTTGCTGGTGTAGGTGGTTCTGCAGTCGGAGGGGATTTAATCCGAGATTGGCTTAGATTTAAAGTAAGAATTCCAATAGATGTTTACAGAGGATACGACCCGCCAGTTTACATTTCAGATAGGACAGTAGTATTTGCTATAAGCTATTCTGGAAATACTGAGGAAACGTTAAACTTCATGGTTAAAGCTCATAAACTCGGGTGCAGAGTAATCTCGTTAAGCTCAGGCGGTCTTATGGAGAAATTGTCTGAGAGACTTAAAATACCTCATGTGAAAGTTCCACCAGGTCTGCTTCCGAGGACTGCTATAGCCTACCTATCCACACCATTAATACCTATAATCGAAAAACTGGCGGAGGTTGATCTTAAATGGGAAGTTGATGAAACTTTAGAAAACCTAAAAAAGCTTAAGATTAAACTTGCAAGAGCCGCTCCTACCGAAGAGAATCCTGCTAAAAGACTCGCTGGGATGATCTATGGGAAAATGCCCGTAATATTTGGATACGGGTATCTTTCATCCGTAGCTAGGAGGTTTAAAAACCAGCTTAATGAGAATAGTAAAGTTACAGCCAGATGGGATGAATTCCCAGAATTAAACCATAACGAGGTTATGGCGTATCAGAAGCCAGAATACTACGTGAAAAACCAGTTTATCATATTTTTAAGAGGAAAAATAGAGCCTCCTGAAATCACAGCCAGAATCGAGATCACTAAGGAGATTATGAGGGAATCCGTTTCAGGCATCTACGATTTATACGGGTTTGGAAGCTCAATACTTTCAAATATGTACACAGTATTGTACATGGCAGATTTTACATCCATATATCTAGCTTATCTTAGAAGTGTAGACCCAGGTGATACATCACTAATAGAGGATTTGAAGAAGAAGCTCGACTCATCAATAGGAATGCTCTCCAAGATTAGAAATGAATATGAACTCTAGCATTTTAGAGGTCGAGTAAAAACCTTAAAATCCATACTCCGTTTTTCTCCTCCACGTTCATCATGTGATAAGTTACTGCTTTAACACCGACTTTCTGCTCGTGCTTGTTTGAATCGTAATCCTCACCCCATACTCTAGCCTTAAGCCTATAGCCTTCAGTCGTCTGATGAATACTTTCAATTTTAAACTTTGAATAAAGTCTACTGTTTACGTCGAACATCACTAAAAGGCTTTCAAGCCAATTGTAGAGAAGCGATTCTAAGTCGAAGCCTTCAACTTCAACAACTTCTTCCATTGAAGGTTCAACTTTAGATGTATCGGTCATTACTTCAAACATAGCTAATGCCGCATTTTGAAACGCTTCTTCCAACGATGAGCCATAAGCTTCTATTAAAGCATCACCCATATGGGGAAGAAACTTAAACCTATTCATAACGATAAATAAAGTTGTAAAGTGGCGCTTAAACTTTCCAGTTCAGAACTAAGTAAGTTTAAACTTTTCGATGTTTTCTCTAATCCTCTTCCAGTCCACAATCTTAGTAACGATTACTCTAAGGTGTTCTTTCATGAGCTTCATAGCGGCTTCACTTCCAAGTCTACTGTTATTCCAAGTTACGAATGGTGGGTAGAACATAGCTTCCTTAAACACAGGAGAGCCTTCTTTAATATCGAATTTTATATACCCAAGCTCTCTCAGGTAGCATGAGTCGTTTGGACATAGAATATCTATCTCCTTCATCTCCATCTTCAGGAAAAGCAGTTTAAACTCCTGCGGATTTGTAATGATTCTTCCACATGGACACTGAAGAGTTGGGGCCTGCTCGCTCACAGACTCACCGAGAAGAAGAATACCTATACTATAAGTTAAAGTTTTCCCTATCGATCCGACTTAAGCAATTATTTATAGTAGAGTTCTACGAATAGTCTTCTAGATGAGTGCAAAATGTACAGTTTTAGAATTGATCTTCGGAGTGATCGCCTTAGATGATAAGATGAAGACCATAGACTATATACTCTTTCCAAACAATCCAGTAGAGTTGGCGGAGAGGCTTTACACCATGGAGGCTGGAGGAGTTGTAGATGAATTGGTAAAACTCGTTGAGAGGCTTAAAAGCAAGGGGTTCAAGTCTTTCATAGTAGAGCGTGAGCCATCAGCACGTTTTATACGAGAACGTTTAAACGTTGAGACTGTAGTTGAAAGCCCGAGCACGATTGGGAGAATTGTTAGAAGAGAACTTGCATCTAAGGCATTAGAACTTGGATTTGTGAAAAATAGGGGCGAATATTTAGATGTTGTTCAAAAATCTTTAGACCTATTGGCAAGGAGAATTATAAGGGAACGGAGTGGGAGAGGAGACGTATATGTTATCCAGACGATACATGCACTAGAAGAGCTTGATAAAACGATAAACCTATTCTACGGACGGCTACGAGAATGGTATGGACTGTACTTCTCAGAGTTAAGCGATGCTGTGGAAACCCCTAAGGAGTATTTTAAAATAGTGTCTGAAATAGGTTGGAAGGAAAATATCAATATTGAAAGTTTGAGTAAAATTGGAATAAGCAAGAAGACGGCTTCAGCTGTTCTCGACGCTTTAAAAACATCTATAGACGTTGAAATGGATAGGCGGGACCTTGAGGAAATACAAGCAGTAGCTTCAACCGTTTTAAAACTCGTAAATCTTAGAGAGAGGCTGGAAAAATACGTGGAGGAAAGAATTAAAGAGATCTCTCCCAATCTATACGCATTAGTCGGACCGATATTGGCTGCTAAACTAATAGCTCAAGCAGGAGGCTTAGAAGCTCTGTCTAAAATGCCATCAAGTACAATCCAAGTGTTGGGGGCTGAAAAAGCCCTGTTTAGAGCCTTAAGAACTGGGTCGAAGCCTCCAAAGCACGGGCTCATATTTCAACATCCACTTATAAGGCAGAGTCCTAGGAAGCTTAGAGGAAGAATATCTAGAGTTTTAGCCGCTAAACTATCTATTGCTGCTAGAATAGATGCATTCTCGGGGAAAGATGTTAGCAACAGGCTTAAGGAGGAACTTAACAAGAGGATTGAAGAAATTCTAAAGCAAGATTAGCCATTTTAAACGTCGTCAATATTATATACCAATTAAAATTGCATTTGACGACGTTAGTTTTTTCTAAGCCTATTGATCGTTCTATTGCGCCAAGAGAAGTCTAAAAGCTTTCTGGAAGCACCAAAGCCACATGCAACACATTTGCGTTTTTTGACGTTGTAGGACCTACGTCCACACCTTCTGCAACGTATATGTAATGTTTCTCTTCCATATTTACCCATAGAGGGGGTTCCTTTAACCACGGTTGTTCACCTAACCCGCTGGAGATATTATTACTACATTATCCCCCCTAAGTATAATAGGTCCTAAACTCTTAACCTCGCCATTTGACAGGATCTCTTCAGCATCTTCTAAGAAGAGGTTCATGTGTTGGTCGTAGCCCTCAAGCCGTCCTCTAATCCTTTTATCTCCCTTAAGTTTAACCAATACGATTTTACCTAAACTGTTCTCAAGAAGCTTTATAGACACGTCGGACATTAAGAGACACCGTTTAATGAAGAGTAGTGAGAATCTATAATATTAATCTTTTCCAAAAAATCAATAAGCCGTAATTTACCGACAGACTACTTTCCAGACAACAATGTCCTCAAACTATCCGTAATATCGTAGTTTAAAACCTCAGATTCTTCAACCCACACAGCTTCTGCAACCTCTTCCGATGGCTTAATGGGAGGGGTGCCCTCAACGTAGGCTGAGAAACATATCAGTACGTAGTGGAATCGCACAGCGCCTTTTTTATCCCTCTCAATATAGTCTACAACGTTCAAAAGTTTACCAAGTTTAACCGTTAATCCAGTCTCCTCATAGACTTCCCTTAAAGCCGCCTCACGTACAGTTTCACCGAGCTCGATTAAACCGCCTGGAACAGACCATCTTCCTGAGCCTGGATTGAATCGACGCTTAATTAAGAGAACCTTACTTCCAGACTTAATAAAAACAGAGACTGCTACAACTGGTCTAACTGGATACTCTCTAGAGTTAAAAACCATTTTTCAATCACAGTATTATAAACCCATCCTGAGTGAAAAACTTAATGAATATACTGTCTTAACTATAATGGGGTAAATATTGGTCAGACTTTACGCCGATCTACATGTACATAGTAGGTATTCAGCTGCAACAAGTAGAGATATGACGATTGAGGAAATCGATTTCTACGCTACTATGAAAGGACTTAACATAGTTGGCACTGGAGACGCTTTACATGGGTCTTGGCTTAAAGAACTTAAAAGTAAACTCACCGAAGTGGATGATTCTGGAATTTATAAAAGTAAGAGCGGAGGTTCAACACTTTTCATAGTTCAAACAGAAGTTGCTACTATTCATGAGTATGAGGGGAAAACTAGGAGGATACACCACGTCATAACTATGTCAAACCTAGACAAGGCAGAAGAACTTAGAGAAAAACTTAGAAGATATGGCGAATTGGATACAGATGGACGACCGATACTCTCAATTAGACCAGCTGAACTTGTGGAAATCCTCTTAGAGACAGATAGAAACATTGTTATTTTCCCGGCTCATGCTTGGACGCCATGGTGGGGTATATTCGGCTCCATAAGTGGAGTCAATAAAATGGAGGAATGCTATGAAGATATGGCTAAACATATAAATGCCCTTGAAACGGGTCTTAGCTCTGACCCATCTATGAACTGGAGGATTTCAGCTTTAGATAGATACACTCTTCTAAGCTTCTCAGATTCTCACAGTCCCTATCCATATAGATTGGGCAGGGAGGCTACTGTCTTCAATTTAAAGGAGAAGACATACAGAGAAATTGCCGAAGCGATTAAAAATAAAGACCCTACGAAAATAGTGATGACAGTCGAAGTTAACCCGGCCTACGGGAAAGGCTTTAAACCCCCCGATGTACCATTGGTCGGGCCATAGAAAGTGTGGCATAGGACCACTATCGCCTGAAGAGGCCTCTAAACTTAAATATAAATGCCCTATCTGCGGTAGAACGCTTACGAAGGGTGTTGAAAGCAGAATTGAAGAGTTGGCCGACCGGCCTAGGGGATTTAAGCCTTATAACGCCATACCGTATGTTTCAACATTGCCGCTCCATGAGCTCATAGCATTGTCTCATGGTTTAGACCCATCTTATGAGGGAGCGTTATCCACTAAGAAGGTTTGGGAAACCTATCGAAACTTAACATCGAAACTTGGAAGTGAATATTTCATCCTTCTGGAGGCTTCACGTGAAGATATTTTGAAAATCACAGATAACATGAAGCTGGTTGAACTTATAACTGCTCAGAGAACAGGCTCCTTAAGGATAAAACCTGGTTTTGATGGGGTTTACGGTAGACTCGTATTTGAAGCAGGCGAAGATGTGAAGATGATTAAAGCTTCAAAGAAGCTGGAGGACTTTTTATGAAATACTTTACGAAAGAAGCTGGAGGCCTTGGCGTTCATAGTGGATCACACCGATCGAACGGATTTTTAAGTGTAATCTTGTAAGAATACTTATTATACCGTCTCCAATTCTTCTCCTCTTAAGAGCAGGTTGACTTTAGAATTCGAAATTAAAGATCGGGATGCTGGAGCTAGACTTGGCAAAATTAGAGTTAAGGGGAAAACTGTTGAAACTCCTCTCTTTCTGCCGGTCTATAATCCGAATATACCTATTATACCTCCTGTTGAAATGAAAGAGAAGTATGGTTTTAAAGCGATAATGACTAATGCATATATAATATATAAAAACGAGGCTTTAAGAGAGAAAGCTCTTAAGAATGGTATACATTCTTTTTTAAACTTCGATGGAATAGTATTTACGGATTCAGGTGCATATCAAAGCTTTAAGAGTAGATTAGCATTAAAACAAGAAGAAATAATTAGTTTTCAAGAGAAAATAAACGTTGACGTAGGAGTCATGTTGGATGTACCATCTCGCGGCGAAAGCTTCGAGGAATGTAGGGAAAGCGTTATAGAAACCGCTAAACGGGGGGAGGAGTGGTCTACTTTAAGGTCTAAAGGTAGGATTGCTTGGGAGGGTGTTATACAGGGCGGAGCCTATCCTGAGCTTTTAGAATTATCGTGTAGACTTATGTCCAACTTCGACTTTGACGTATTCGCTGTGGGAGTCCCGCCGAAATATTGGATGAGTTATAACTTCGAGTTCATAGCTATCCAGGGATTGAATAGCAGGATTAATATTTCCCCGGAAAAACCCTTACATGCGTTTGGAATGGGTAATCCGATAGTACTGTCTCTTCTAACAGCGATAGGTTATGACATATTTGACTCTGCCAGTTATGCTATTTACGCTAAAGACGGAAGATATATGACTGAGTGGGGTGTTAAGCGAATCGAAGAATTAGACTACCTACCGTGCAACTGCCCTCAATGTTCAAATAGAGACCTAGGTGAAATTAGAAGAATGGCTAAAGATGAGCGTATAAACTTCTTAGCGAGGCATAACCTTTATGCAATATGTAGGGAAATAAACGCTATAAAACAAGCCATAAGAGAGAATAGACTATGGGAGCTTGTCCAGCAAAGGGCGAGAGCTCATCCAAAAGTACTTGAAGCCCTCATAAGAGCCTTCAAAGATGGTTGGAGCTACTTTAAAATGGTAGACCCAATAAGGAAGAGGTCTGCCCTCTTCTACTCGGGTGAAGAGACGAGTTTAAGACCTGAACTTAGAAGAGCATTGGAGAGAGTTAAGAAGAGGCTTGGTTCTGATAAAGTCCCATCAGCTTTATCCGAGGTCTATCCTTTCGGACAATGCATTCTTAAAAATGAGATTCTAAACTTTGATGGGAAGGAATACAGCGACTTGGAGAAAATTAGGATAATAGCAGACTACCAGTTTGGTTCAGAAGTTGGATCGAGGCTAATACCTGATGATGCATTTATAGAGAAAAGCAGGCGTACTGGCAGAATTAGACGCATATGGATTGGGGATAAACTTATAGGAGCAATAAGGCCTAGTGATGGCTTCATAAGTTTGGGCTTAGAAGGCGCTCTTAGACTTAGGAAGATCTTACAGCCTCCAAAGTATAGGGTTTATGTAGATGAAGATTTAAAGCTTATCCAAACGGTTAAATCAGGCGGAGATGTTTTCTCGAAATTTGTTACTAAATGCGACCCAGAGATAGTTCCAAAGGAGGAAGTTATGGTGGTTGACCAAAGCGATTCGCTGTTGGCTGTCGGCCAAGCAGTTTTAGCGGGCTTTGAAATGGGTAAGTTTAGAAGAGGCATTGCCGTTAAAGTTAGGAGGGGGATTGAAGGGTGAAGACGAAGAGCTTCATCAAATTTTTTGATACTCCTGAGCTTGAAAATCCCATCCTTATAGAGGGGCTTCCAGGAATAGGTTTAGTTGCTAGCTTAGCCGCACACTATATTATAGAAAAGTTTAAAGCCAGTAAATTCTGCGACATTAAGTCGCCCTTCTTTAAGCCCATAGCTATTGTTGGCAGAAACGGTTATCTGAGACACCCAATAAGTAGCTTATTTTATGTTAAGATGCCGTCTGATGCCAGAGGAGACCTTATAATACTATATGGAAATAGTCAGGCGTCTACATTTACAGGTCAAAATGATTTAGCCGAGACAATTATAGATTTAGCTTCCAAGTTTAGATGTAGTACCGTTGTGACTCTTGGTGGATTTTCAACATTAACACCGTCAAGTCCACCCAAAGTTTACTATGCTACAAATTGCTTAGAGTATTCTTCAATATTTAGAGACATGGGTCTACCGAAGTTATCTGGACGGGTATATGGAATAGCCGGAGTTTTAGCTGGTTTAGCTAAGCTTAGAGGAATGCGAAGTATCTGCCTACTTGGAGAAGTTAAGAGTGGAGAATTAGGTCGAGAAGCAGCAGAAGAAATTCTAAAAGTATTGAGTGTTTTTCTAAACTTCCATATTGAGCTAGCTAATTTAGAAAAATGTCTAGACCACGTAAAGGAGGATGCTCTCGGTTTAGTATAGTTTGCTATTCCGCTACTTCTCTAATGAACTCTTCATAAATCTTCTGAACTCTCTCAGCAGCTGGACCTGAACCTTCAATTACTCCTTTCTCCGTGACCCTTATCTTATCCATAACTACTATTACACCCTGATCCTCATACAATTTGACGAGCCTTGGGAAAACTCTCTCAAGTCTTTCAGCCAGATTTCTGAGGCTTAAAGGTTTTTCAGACGTGTATACCTGTGCTATAATTCCACCACTTATTATAAGCCTATACATAACTGTTCCTTTTTCATCTCTAGCATCTCGAAGCGATAGATTCAATCTATCTGGATCGAAACCCGTTAAAATTCCCGTGTATTTTTTCCCATCTATTGTAATAACGGTGACGTTTTTATTTAATAAAGAAGCCATCTCTTCTGCAAACTTGCTTCTAGATACTAAGCTCACTTCCGACACCCTTGAAATACTTATTAGAACATCTCAGTAAATTAAGAGTTATCCTACGACTCCATATAGAAGTCTCTCAGCTTTAAAACCAGCTTGTCTTTAAACAAAGAAGAGTTCGAATAAAATTTAAGGGCTTGAACAAGCACATATTACCAGATACATTTGGGTAGGAGAAGAAGAAGGAAAGTTTTACGGACGTTTAGAAGAATTATACCAAAGGTTTTCACATGTCCAATATGTGGGAGAAGGACAATAACCGTGCGGATAATTAGAGAGACAAATATTGCACATGTAGCATGCGGATCGTGTAAAATATCGGGCGATGTTGCACTCTCCGAGGGTATGACTGCTGTCGACGCGTATTGTACATGGTATGATGAAGTCGTGTCTGGGAAAGGGTCTGAAGAGGTTAAACAGGTAAGCTCTGAGGGGGTTTAAATTCATACAATAGTGTATGGATGATGTAACCGGAGGCATACTATGACCGTCAAATTGGGGAAAGTCGAAAAGTATTTGATTAAGAGGATTGATGAAGAGGGGGCTCTACATGTACCATTAATAGACCCTGAAAACGTTTCGCCAGAGAGAGCTGCTGAAATAAGCGTTATCGCTGAAAAAATGGGATCAGCAGCTATAATGGTGGGTGGATCAACCGTTGCTTCCACCAGTAAATTAAACGATGTTATAAAACTTATTAGAGAAAAAATTTCAATACCAACGATACTATTTCCAAACAATCTTTCAGGCATAAGTCCATATGCAGACGCCATATGGTTTATGTCGCTTCTAAACTCGTTAAATCCATACTACATAATAGGTGCACAGGTTTTAGGCGCCTCCGCCGTTAAAGAGTATGGATTAGAGCCGCTTCCTCTCGCATACTTAATCATAGGAGACGGGGGTGCGGCTGGATACATCGGCCAAGCCCACCCAATACCTTACGATAAACCCGAGATAGCGGCGTTATACGCATTAGCCGCCCAGTATCTCGGTATGAGATTCGTATATCTTGAAGCAGGATCTGGAGCGAAAAATCCAGTTCCAGTTGAAATGGTTGCTTTAGTTAGAAAAACCATAAGCATCCCCATTATAGTTGGTGGTGGTTTAAGGCATCCAGATGCTGTAGAAGAGAGGGTTTACGCTGGTGCTGATATAATCGTAACTGGGACGGTGGTGGAGACGTCCATGGACGTCGAGAGCTCACTACGACTCTTCGTAGATTCTGTGAAGAGAGGTTTCAAGAGAAGATGCGAGAGGCAGATGTAAATTGGAGCCTCAACCCGGTTTAAATTCATCAGACGAATATGAAGAATACTTTAAGACTATAGAGTTTCAACTTAGAGCCCTTTACAATATTGCGCATGAAGCTAGGTCTAAAGGATTGGATCCAAATCCACAACCTGAGCCGAAACTCTCAAAGGATTTAGCTGAACGTGTAGAGTTTTTAGTTGGTCCCAAGGGAATTGCAGAGCGTATAAGGGAACTCAGTTCTACGATGAGTAGAGAGGCTTTAGCATTAAAGGTTTCAGAGGATATAATCTATAAGGGCTACGGTAGATTAAGCCCAGAGAAAATTGCTGATCAGAGTTTAAGAACTGCTTTAGCCATAATAACTGAAGGTGTCACAGTAGCACCTGTTCAAGGAATATCAAAAGTTTCAATAAAAACGAATACGGACGGTTCTAAATACTTGGCTGTATATTTTGCAGGTCCTATAAGGCCTGCCGGGGGGACGGAACAAGCCTTCACAGTTGTAATAGCGGATTTTATTAGGAAAAAACTCGGGCTAGATAGGTGGAAGCCGTCTGAAGAAGAAGTCTTTAGACTCATAGAGGAGATTAGAACATATGAGAGGTTTATACGCCCCTTCCAGTATCAAGTTCCAGACAGCGTTTTAGAGAAGATAATTCGAAACCTACCCGTTGAAGTAACTGGTGTTGAGACAGACCCCGTTGAAGTAACATCTTACAGAGACTTACCTAGGGTCGAGACCAACAGAGTAAGAGGGGGAGCTTTGATAGTGCTTAATGACGGATTGGCAGGTAGAGCTAGGAAACTTTTGAAGATTATAGAATCTCTTGGAATAGAAGACTGGAAGTGGATAGGGAATGTATGGAACTCCAATCAGAATGGAGGAAGCGTGGAAACCATAGAAACGATGTACCTTGAGGAGATACTTGCTGGTAGACCCGTCTTTGGATTTCCATCGAAATTCGGAGGATTTAGAGTAAGGTATGGGCGTGCTAGGAATACTGGGTTTGCAGCACTAGGAATACATCCAGCAACCATGGTGATAGTTGATAGTTTCTTAGCAGTAGGTACTCAGATAAAAACTGAAAAACCAGGTAAAGCAGGCATAGTTGCATCAGTGGATTCTATAGAACCACCTATCGTTAAGCTCAAAGACGGTTCCGTTGTAAGAGTTGAGACAATTGAAGAAGCATTAAACGTCAAAGATAAGATTGATAAAATACTTTTTCTAGGGGATATTCTCATAAGCTTCTACGAGTTTCTTGAAAATAAGGCTAATCTACTTCCACCTGGTTTTACGGAAGAATTATGGAGTCAAATGCTCTTAAATAGTTTAAGAGAAAAATATGGATTAGACTACGAAAAGTTCAGTATAGCCTCTAAAATATCTGTTAATAGGCTTAAAGCGTTTATAGAAGACCCGTTTTATACGAAGCCTTCACCTACCGAAGCTTTAACTATATCCCGTCTACTAGGAATACCCATCCATCCGCGTTTTATTTACGCATGGGAAAATCTAACGTTTAAAGAGCTTAAACAACTGCGGAGGACCCTCTCAGAGGCTGAAATTGAATATGTTAATGGTATTATCAAACGATTGAGATTAAAGAACGATCAGATTATTAAAGACATTCTTGAGAGACTTCTTCTCCCCCACCGAGTGGCAGGAGGGTGGATAATCATAGAGGACGATGGCTACGTATTATATGAATGCCTAAAGCCCAATACGATGATAGATATAGACAGCTTGAATATAGACAACATTTTCAATGTAATATCTACGATTTCAGGAGTTGAAGTTAAACCCAAATTCATAAGTTTCATAGGCGCCCGAATGGGTAGACCGGAGAAGGCCAATCGAAGACTCATGAAAACTTCAGTTCACAGTTTATTTCCCATAGGTCTTGCGGGGGGATTTAGAAGAAACATAGTAGAAGCCGCCGAGAAAGACTTTGTAGAGGTTGAATTAGTCCACCGTAAATGCTCGACGTGCGGTTTTGAAACGTACAGACCAATTTGCCCTAGGTGTGGAGGTAAAACGACCGTTCAATATGGATGCCCAGCCTGTGGAAGACCATTGAGTGTAGACGCCGTATGTCCATCTTGTAAAACCCCTTCGTCTGCTTACAGGAAAATGCGTATAGCTCTAAAGAATGAATTGTATAATTCGCTAAGAAGCCTAGATTCTCCAAAGCTGGAGACGATTAAAGGCGTTATTAAACTTATGAATGCTACTAGAACACCAGAACCCCTCGAAAAGGGAATATTGAGGGCCAAATATGACCTGACGGTGTTTAAAGACGGTACCATTAGATTCGATATGACAAATGCTCCATTAACTCATTTCAAACCATCGGAGATAAATACGCCTATTCCCAAGCTTAAGGAGCTTGGATATTATAGGGATTTCAATGATAAACCACTTGAAAGCCCCGATCAAATATGTGAGCTTAAAATCCACGATATAATACTTCCAAAGAGCTGCGGTAAATATCTTGTGAAGGTGGCAAATTTCATAGATGAGTTGCTCGAAAAATTCTATAGGTTACCAACGTTCTATAACGTTAAAAACGAAAACGATCTCATAGGGCACTTGGTTATTGGACTTGCTCCCCATACGTCAGTTGGCGTAGTCGGTAGAATCATAGGTTTTACCGATGCAAATGTATGCTTTGCCCATCCATATTGGCATGCTTGTAAGAGGAGAGATTGCGATGGAGATGAGGATTCCATTATGCTTGCTTTAGACAGCTTGATAAATTTCTCAGTTGAATATCTGCCAGCTCAAGTAGGGGGTTTAATGGATGCACCACTTATGATAACTTATAGGATTAATCCCTTAGAAGTTGACTCTGCGGTTCATAGTTTGGATGTTTCAGACAAGTACCCTATGGATTTTTACAGCATGTGTTTTAAAGAAGTCGACGCTAGGGAAGCTAAGGATTTAATAGAAATTGTTGAGAAAAGACTTAGCTCTAATATACAGTTTAAAGGGTTTAAATACACACATCCTACAGCA
Organism: Bathyarchaeia archaeon; assembly: GCA_038870975.1. GTDB lineage: Archaea > Thermoproteota > CALKCG01 > B24 > B24 > DTBU01. The sequence continues at coordinate 616,836 of JAVZJD010000001.1, forward strand.
ACCATAGCCGGCGGAAATCTAAAGACGAGTTATAAAAAGCTTAAAACCATGAATCAGAAAATGTTAAGCCAACTCACTCTTGCGGATAAAATACTAGCGGTCGACGCCGCTAAAATCGCTGAGAAAATTTTGACAACGCATCTACTTAAGGATATAACTGGCAATCTCAGAGCGTTTACATCTCAGACATTTAGATGTAAAGTTTGTAATACAAAATACCGTAGAGTACCTTTAAGTGGAAAGTGTAGAAGATGCGGCGGTAAGTTGATATTAACAGTTTTCAAGGGAGGTATTGAAAAATACCTTAAAATGGCTGAAAACATCATTGAGAAGTATAAACTTGGAAATTACTACCACCAAAGACTCATGTTAATAAAGGATGAGATATCTACGCTCCTAGTTAACGGTAAGACTGGCGCACAAGAAAGCCTAAGCAAGTTTATTCACGATTCAGAAATTAGAAGCACTTAAATAGTGAATTTTTCTTAAACCATGAGGAGCTAAAGACGGGTGGTTGGTGCATAGTATGCGTAGAGTGGAAAGTTATGTACTATTGACCGTAGTTATCATACTTATGTTTACTCCATCTGTACGACCTACCGACAACATAACATACGAGAGGAAAATAACTCTATATTCTACTGGATACATTCTTTTAGAAGATCGGATTGCGGGTTTCACTGAAAAGCCACTCACTTTAAGATTTCCTAGAAATATTACTGATAATTTATTAGATTATAGAGCTGAAACAGCAGATGGTTTAAATTTAAACGTAGAAATCTTCCAGCTAACGGAAAATGAGACCATTATAGAAATAGCGGATTCTGCTTCCTCGTCTCTAAAATTATTCCTTTTAATTAATGGTAGTGCGCTAATCGAGCAGAGAGAACCATTTACAATTTACTTACCCGTGTATCCTGGGTTAAATGCGGATATTGCAAGATTAAACTTTACACTGACAGTACCAGAGACTACTGAGTTTAAAAATTATCCAAGCGATTTCAACAAGTCTGCTGGCAAAATTTGGCTTATACGTGAGAATTTAGAGCCTGACGCGTTTAGAGTTGAACAGATATCTATAACTAGAAGCCCGCTGTTCAAAGTTGAACAATTCAATAAAACCATTATAATCTCAGAAGTCGGAGACGTAATAATAGAGGAGTTTTACAGAATCTTAAACATTGGCTCGACTACCTCGGAAATATCTTTCAATCTTCCAGTTAACGCTTGCGAGGCAAAAGCTAAAGATGAATTTGGAAGCCTTCAATCTTCGGTGAAAACCCAAGGGGATTATCTAAAGCTGACGGTTAAACCAAGATACGAGTTAAGGAAAGGCGACAAGTATTCCTTGATAGTATCTTATAAATTCCCAGCAGGTCTACTGACGGAGCATAGTCTATTCAAGGATTCCCATAAGCTGAGTATTAAATTGGAACCGGCTCTACCCGTATTTATTAGAATCCTACATGTGAATTTGAAGATGCCTAGGTATTCTACGATCGTAGATATTAAACCTGAAAATTTCACGGTGAGGAAGAATGATGTTTTAAGTTTGATTTTAGAAAGTCGATATACTCCAATTCTATCTCCTATTAGACCACAGCCTATCCTCATGGTAAACTATAACTATAATGTTCTCTGGTCATCTATTCAACCAGTTCTATGGACACTATGTGGACTGGTCGTGATCGCAATCATACACTATACGCATAGAGTTAGAGCTATGAAAACAGTAGAGGCTACGTCTAAAGTTAGACCTTCTGTTGCTATTAAGGAGGTTCAAGAGTTTGTCTCAGCATATGAAGAAAAACTTAATCTCAGAAGGGAATTACGCAACCTTGAAAGCGACTATTTATCACGGAATATATCGAAGGCTGAGTTTACAACACGCTCTACGAAAATTAAAAATAGGATTGCTGAAATCGATAGAATAATTGAAAACTTAAAACAAAACATTAGACAAGCCGGTTTCTCCGATGAATTGACCACCATAGAAGAGGCTGAAACCGATTTAAACATTTGTGACGTTGGTCTAAGCGAACTTAGAAATAGATATCGAACTGGCAAGGTTTCAAAACACGTCTATGAGCGGCTTCTCAACGAGTATAATAAACGAATCCGTAATAATGAGAATAAGATAAGAAGAGCTATTGAGGTAATTTCATCGAGCTAAAAACATTTATATATTTGCTGAATCCTATGTTCTACGGATTAAGAAGGTGAAAAAGCACCTCTCAAAAGAGGCCTTTTTCTACCTTCTTAACCCAATAATTCAAAAGGAGGTTAGATTATGGAAAGGAGAAATAGGAGAAGGCGGCCGGCTACAGGCAGTTTCAGACCAGCTAGACCAGTGCCAGTTGTCGTTGGCGGTGAATACGATGTAGAAATAGAAAGCCTTGGAAGCAGAGGAGATGGAATAGCTAGAATCGAAGGCTTTGTGATATTCGTTAAGAATACTAAAGTTGGCGATAAGCTTAAAGTTAAAGTTAATTCCGTCAGTAGGAGGTTTGCCATAGCTACGCCGGTTGCTCAAGGTGGGGAGTAGTAGATAGAATACAATCCATTTCTAGGTATTTCTTTAAGACGAACAATATTTTTCTAGCAGTTTATCCTGTAAAATACTTTCGATTTTTCCATGGATCTCTGGAAACATTGAGGATATAGGAAAAACCTAATATTTTGTTTAAGACTTTTCCAATTGTTGAAAAATAACGGTTTTAAACTCGAAGATGTAGACGATGTAGTTAAGTGTGAAATTGTTGATCGGATAAATCGATTTCTTGTAAAAGTAGTTATAGATGGCTTTTCAACTATAGCGTACATGAATAACACGGGTAGACTCTCAGAATTCTTAGTAACGGGTAAGAAGGCTTATTGTTTAAAAACGTATGGGGGGAAGACTGGGCATCGTCTTTTTGCAGTAGATGTTGAAGACGGTATGGCTGCAATTATAGATACTAAAATCCAAATGCGTCTTTTTGAAAAGGCAGTTAACGAGGGGTTAATATACTGGCTTGGAAAATGCAGAATAGTTAAGAGGAACTGTAGACTGGGTAGGTCTTTGATAGACTATTTAGTAGAGCTAGACGGTAGACTCGCATATCTCGAAGTCAAAAGTGCGGTTTTACGGAATGATAGGGGTTACGCCATGTATCCAGACTGTCTAACCCTTAGGGGAAGAAAGCATATAATGGAGATTATAAAACATACTGAGGGCGGTGGTTTAGGAATAATATTATTCATAGCGGCACTACCATATGTCAGTGCTTTTAAACCAAATCCCATGGGAGATGCTGAAATACCAAAGCTACTTTTAAAAGCCTATGATGTTGGATGTATTTTAAAGGCGATAAGTATGCATTATGATGGATACTCTTCATCATTCTACCTAGATAACTCAGACATTCCAGTAGTTCTCCAATAGGAGTGGTCTACTTGTCTAGAGCAGATGAACTACTTGAAAAAATTAACGGTTTAAAAAATAGCCATGTAAAAAAGTTGGTAGACATGCGCATGGAAGAATTTAAACAGAACGGCGGGAAAGCTAGTAGAGAAATTTTTAAAGAACTATGCTTCTGCATTTTAACAGCAAACTTTAACGCTGAAAGGAGTATAGAAATTCAGAAGAAGATAGATGACGGTTTTCTAACTCTTCCAATTTCCCAGCTGACGGAAGAGCTTAGGAAGCTTGGCCACCGTTACCCTCAGACAAGAGCACGGTATATTGTAGAAGCTAGGAGGTATGCCGACTCACTAAAAGATGTCATTTCACGTTTTAAAGATTCAAGTCTACTGAGGGAATGGCTTACTAAAAACATAAAAGGGATTGGGTTTAAAGAGGCGAGCCATTTCCTCAGGAACATCGGCTATAGCGATTTAGCTATAATAGATTTTCACATAATCAACATACTATCGAAGTATGGCTTAACGGATAGACCCAAGACCATGACTAAGAAGAAGTACCTAGAAATAGAATCTATATTGAGGAAAATAGCTAAACTTTCAGACATTTCACTAGCTGAGCTTGATCTGTTCTTATGGTATCTTGAAACGGGTAAAGTTTTAAAATAAGAGGGGGACTAAAATGTTATCTTAAATTAATGAATATACTACGATATTTGAAGCCGCTGTTTAACTCTCTCTAAGGCTTCTCTAACTTCACTTATACCCAATTTCTCAAGAGTCTCGCCCTTAGGTAAACCGTATTCATCCCATCCGGCTACTCTATAGTAAATCTGCTTCAGTTTATCGACATCTTCCCTTTTAACAGTTGCACCTTTCTTAGGTCCTGATGGTAGGGGTTCATAGAACCTAGGTGGATTATCATCGTCAACTCGTGGGTCCCAGTAGACATCTGGACCACCTAGTAGGAGTAGCGTTCTTTGAATTGCGGCTATTCTTGGAGCTATCTCATTATAGAGTTCATCTTCGGATATATTCCACCCAGCTACCGCTCTGAAAAACCTGTATACGTGCTCTTTCCTGAAGTTAAACCAGCATACAACTGCAGAATCTATGAGTATTATTTCCCATTCCTCTGGTCTGTTCTTCTCATCTAGATTCGAGACGGATGTATGGTCTCCACCTTGCAGATTGCAGACGTAAGCTGTAGGTTTTGTATAGTCTAAGCCACTCCTTATACCATGGGCTCCTACCCCTATACCTTTAACTTGCACAGCATACGGCATCGCGTCAATTTTCTTCATTTTGCTTATCTTTAAGGCAGCTCTATACGTGCCTTCAGCCAAAACATCTCCAATACCTACTCTATGTGCTATCATTTCCTGAAGTTTTGCAAAGGCTTCAACATCTCCCCATTTAAGTTCAAACCCTAAATCTTCCTTTGTCAATATACCGCGTTGGTATAATTCGGCCGTGAAACCTAATACATTACCAACTTGTATGCCGCATAAGCCGAGGTCGTCTGCTTTAGCAGACAAATACACACTTCCATCTGGTTCAAATACTCCAAGATTCGTACCTAAGTATGCTTGCAGTTCGTAGTCTGGATTATCCGTTAAAGTGCCTTTAAACTTACCGTATTTAATCATGGCCAATTTGAGACATGTTGTAGGACATCCAAAGTCTCCCCAGAATCTTTTAATCCAAACTTTGCTCTCGAAGGAGCTCGACCCATATCTAGCTTCATCATGCCATTCTTCCTGCCAATTCCTAACAGGTTCACTGCTTGTATCAGCGCCAACAGTATACCCCGCTGAACCCGTACCCCAATACCTCATCGTAAATGACCGTGTAAGACTTTTACAGACATCGTCTAAGGCTTTCCCGAACTCATCTGGCTCTGCAACTTCAGGTAGTGGACCAGTGCCTTTAACGGCTATTGCTTTAAGCATTTTAGACCCCATAACTGCTCCATAGCCTCCATACCCAGCAGCATGTGTAATTTTAGCAGCTACGGCTGCAATTCGGACTCTATTTTCACCAGCAGGACCTATATATAGGATGCTCGGCTCTTTACAAACGCCTCGTAATTGATGCTTTTTAGATGCTTCACTCCTAAGCTCTCTAGTAAGCGTTCTCAACGTTTCTTTTGCGTCTTTCCCCCAGATGTGTAATGCATCTTTAATTTCCACTTCTTCATCTTCAATCCATATATAGACTGGTTTTTCAGCAACACCGTTTACAATTATCCCGTCATATCCTGCACACTTAAGTTCAACCCCAAACTCTCCTCCCACCGTTGACCCCACTATACCGTTACTTTGAGGAGATTTGCCTGTTACGCAGACCCTTCCTCCTGGATAGTAGCCAGTTAATGGACCAGTAAGTATGAGAAGTATATTATCAGGTCCCAGGGGATCTATTTCTTCCCATTTTTGACCAAGCCTATCCCATAGGAGTTTAACGCCTAAACCACGACCCCCTATGTATCTACGCATAACGCTCCTATCTACTTTAGTGATCTTCACATTTTTCGTCGACAGGTCAACTTCTAAAAGTCTACCCCACCACCCATATGGCATTAAACCCACCCCTCCCATTCTTCGCCATAAACTTTTAAAGCCAAATCTCTGACTACGTCTTCAGGTCTTCTAGCGTAGACTTTGTAGGCTTGTGTTGGAAATCTAGGAATTTTTATAAGTGCATTATAGCCAGCTTCTGTGCAAACTCGAACGCATTCTGGTTCTCCTCCACATAAGTCGCATATCACGGCGTACCGCATCCTCGGATGAATATAGGGTACTTTACCAGGGCAAGCATCTATACATTTACCGCATCCAGTACATTTATCTACGTCTACTAAGACCGCACCAGTTTTATCATCCACAGTCAATGCGTTGAACGGACACGCGGAAACGCATGGATAGTCTGGGCACTGAGTACATAGATGTGGGATTTCAAGCCCCGGTATAAGCATAAAGACACGTATTCTTGAAGCCTCAGGCCATATTCTTCCTTCGTGTCTTAAAGAGCAGATTATTTCACATCTCCGACAGCCGCTACAGCGTTCATAGTCTCTAAATATCCATATTTTTGCCTTCTCTTCACCCAATAAACAATCACCTAGTTAGATTTTCAGCAAAATGGCTTTATAATTTTTCCCCAGATCTTGCTCTTCTGGCGGCTCTGTTAGCTATTAAACCTGCTACAACACCAGCAGCTACTCCAGAATCTATGTTTACAACAGCTAAGCCTAGCGGACATGCTTGAAGCATCGCCTGTAAGGCTGCCAATCCATCGCCTCCGAATCCATATCCTTGAGATGTTGGAACCCCTATTACTGGAACATCCACTAGACTGGCTACTAAAGACGGGAGAGCCCCCTCTCTACCTGCTATGGCGATAATAACGTCAACATTTTTCGCCAACATCTCTTTCACTGCTTCAAACACTCTATGCAATCCGGCAACACCTACATCATAAGCCTTGTACACTTCACAACCCATTTCTTCAGCGATTAAACGGGCTTCTTCAGCTATGGGTATGTCCGCTGTTCCAGCCGTTATTATTCCAACACGCCCCCCGCAAGCACATCTAACGTCTTTCCGACGTAAAATTATCATACGGGCTTTCTCGTGAGTCTCGACAATAACTCCCTTCTTCGAAAAAATATCCTTAAACTTCTCTAAGGTTTGTTTATCGACTCTACTCACAATCAACCGGTCAGTTTTCTCAAGAACGTTTAGACAGATTTCTAAGAGGTCTTCTAAATCCTTCCCTTCTGCTAGAATTATCTCAGGTACTTTTCTTCTAAGCTCTCTACCGATATCTATGCGAGCTATTTCAGAGACATACTCTACTGTGAATAGTTTAAGGGCTCTCAATGCCTCTTCAAGAGAGATTTCGCCTTTAGAAAGCTTCTTCAAAACTTCCTCCATAAGTAGCCCATTTAAGAAAAGGCATATAACCTTTAAATAGTTTTAGCAAATTTGCTCTAAAGCATAAAACATGACGAAATAAACAGGTAAAGTTTAGATATTTTTAACTGGCTATTTAACTCAAGTGCAAAATATGAAGATTCTATATATCGACTGCTCTTTAGCCGGTATATCTGGCGACATGATGCTTTCAGCTCTCCTAAACCTTGGAGCAAAAATAGACCTTGAAAAGCTTTCCAAATCCATCATGGAGAGCCTCGATGGCGTTAAACAGCTGGAAGTATCGTATAATATCGGATCTAAGATGGGCTTTCAAGCTGGTTTACTAAGGGTTACTTTTTCCGATTCTAAATACTGTAGGCGGGGAATCGAATTGAAGAATGGTTTGGAGAAAACGCTGGAACATATGAGCGCTGGTCGTAAAGCGAAAGAGTACGCTGTTAGAGTTCTTGAAACACTTTTAAATGCTGAAAGCATTATACATGGCGAGACAGTAGATGAAGTTCATTTACATGAAATAGGCTCACCAGATACCCTAGTAGATATAGTGGGAACAGCTTTAGCTTTGGAAGAGCTCGGCGTTTTTGAAGATGTTAAAGTGTATGGTAGTCCTATATCGGTGGGTGTTGGACTGGTTAAGACGGAGCATGGATATCTTCCAATACCAGCACCAGTAACCCTTGAAATTTTAAAATCTAGAGGCTATCCTTTTAAAGGCGGCCCTGTTGAGGGGGAGCTGGCAACGCCAACTGGTGTTGCCTTACTTGTAAACATTGTAGATGAAGTTGTACAGATGCACCCGTTAATTAAACCCATTAAAGTTGGATATGGTGCTGGCTTTAAGGAACTTTCTGATGTTCCCAATATTCTGAGGCTTATTTATGGTGAACAGCAAACTCACTATATTCAGGAAGATGTCTATGTTTTAGAGACGAATATAGACGATGTCCAAGGGGAAGTTTTAGGACATGTCATTGAGAAACTCATTGAAAATGGAGCGAAAGATGCATGTGCCATACCAATCACATGTAAGAAGAGTAGACCGGGATACATTCTTAAAGTAATTTCAGATTGTGAAAATCTCAATAGTATGGTAGACATTATTTTCAGAGAGACCGGCACCTTAGGAATTAGGTCGACGAAAACATCTAGATTTATCGTTCCTAGAGAGTTCAAAACGGTAACAGTTCAGATAAATGGTGTAGACTTCTCGGTTAAAGTTAAAATAGCTAGAGACTTCAGAGGAAGAGTTGTCAGAGTTAAACCCGAGTATGAGGATCTAAAAAAGATTTCAAGCCTTACAGGCATACCGGTGAGAGAACTTTCTTCGATGATTGAAGAAAAAGCTAAAGATTACCTGAAAACTTCTTAACGTTTAAATAAGCCATCTGTCATCCTTCTCTAAGGTGGTTTATTGGCTTACTGGCACAGCGACCTTCACAAGCGTAAAAGAACTGGAGGGAAAAGCCATCCATACAGGGGCAGGAGGAAATACGAGCGGGGTGGATACCCCGTTGAAACACAAGTAGGCGATAGAGCTATAAGAGTGGAACGCGTCAGAGGCGGGAATGTAAAGATTAGAGTGATTAGAGATAGCACTGTCAATTTAAGTATTCCATCTTCTGGCAAGACCGTCAAATGTAAGATTTTACGGGTAGTTAAAAACCCGTCGAATAAAGACTATGATAGAAGAGGAGTAATAACTAAAGGAACTATAATTGAAACGGAACATGGCTTAGCTAGAGTAACAAGTAAACTTAGCTCGGATGGTGTAGTAAACGCTGTACTCATAGAATCTAAGGCCTAGATTTAGGTCTAAATAAGACTAAACTTTGTTTAAGTCTTCTATAGCTATGCGGCTTTGACCGAAGCATTAGGTAGTTTTGTAAACTTTCTATTTTTGGTTGAAATAATGGAGGGGAGAGTTAAGTAAGAACTACCACCACATTTTCTTAAGCGGCATAGCAAGTATTTCCCTAATCTCAAGTTTTTTAGACCTATCTCTACTAAACATATCACTAGTCTTACAGGCTCTAGCTACTATAGCTGTATCTGACCCTCTATCTGTTCCTGCGACTGCTATAACATCTTCTCCAGTACTTATAGCTTCAAGGTCTGAAGCTATAAGAATAACTTCTACACAGACTTTAAACCCCTGACCTAGTGTATAGAAGCTGTTTCTAATGCTGTCCATCCCACGTGAATGTAGGGGTAGATGCGTCTTATCTAAGGGTTTTCCCCCGTATTTTACTATCTCCTCCTTAAATCCCTTGTCCATTTCTTCGTAAGATACCGCTATGACGTTACATAGCCCTTTGAGGGCTTTGGCGAATTTGACGCCTGTTTCGCCGGTCGTACTTGCGACCACAACTGTTTTAATGTCTCCCTCTTTAATTCTTCTAATTACACAATCTAAAACAGCATCGGTATTCACTGGTCCAGGTTCTTTAAAATATACGACTTGTTTTACTATACTCATGCCACTACTATTGTTGTCCCAGAAGACTTATAAGCAATTTGCCCATCTAGATGTATACGCCGCGCTTCTTAGCGTAATCAACCATGAGTAGAAAATTCTCAGCATTAGTATTAATCGATACGTTTGCTGAAGCCGATAAAACGTATCCTCTATCTCCCCCTTCACGTATACACCTCTCAACTTCCGCTACTACGTCTTCCCATCTACCGAATTCAAGTACTCTGGGGTCTACGTTTCCTACAAGGCATATTCTATCACCGTAATTTTGTTTAACCCATTTTAAACTCATTCCAGCTGTTACGTCTATACCTTGATATGCATTTATCCCAGCGTCTACAACATCTGAAAGTATTGATGCGATGTTTCCATCTGAATGGAGGACTGCAAAGGCACCTCTACGTTTAAAAGCGTCGCATTGCTTTTTAAGAGCAGGTTTTACAAACCTCCTGAACATTTCAGGGGAAAGCCAAGGGCCCAATTTATGGCCGTAATCTACACACATTTGTATGGCATCTGCCCCTTCATCGATGGCCCATTTGCCGACTTCTAAAGCGTACTTGGTATTGGAATCTATGAGAGCCTCGACAGCTTCGGGGCGTTTATATGCCCATATGAGCACGTGTTTAAGTAGATTTGGGTTTGAGACTATAGGTCCCCAGGATCCGTCGGCATCAAAGGATAGGAAGAATTCTCCTTTAACTTCCTTCACAAGATACCTTAATACGTCAAATATTTTAGGGTTGACTTCAATAGTAGAACTTCTACAAATTTCGATTAATTCGCCTGGGTCATAGTTTGCAGGCTCATCCATATCCCAGAGAGTCCCACCAGTCCATTTATATCTCCTCCCATTTATCATCCACATGTGTTTACCGAGCTTTTTCAGGGTTTTAGGTTTAGCCGTATAGGCTGAAACAACTCTTATCCAGTCAATCCCCGTTATTCTATGGAGGAGGAGAAGTTCTCTAGACATATGTTTATTTATACTATCTACGTCTAAACTATTTTCCAACATTAGTGAATAAACAGCCTCAGGATTATGTATGAGGATAGAATCCGCGGGTTTTCCAAGTATTCTAGACGCGATCACAGGTGGTATATGCATCTCGTATAGTGGAACTCTATCGGGTGTCGAAATTTCCATAGCTTTTACTACTCTCTCCCAAGAATTCATACATCTTGACAAACATATACTGGCAGTAAAAATAGTTTTCCATTGTAAGGGGTGAAATTTATATGCCTATTTGGACAGAATTTAAATCATGCCCAAGTATGTTAAACGTACGGGACCAAATTGCAAACTTGAAAATCGTAGGGTAGCCATAGTGGTTGCCCATGAATTTGAAGACGTGGAGCTTTTATACCCATTTCTAAGGCTCAGCGAGGAGGGAGCTGAAGTAATAATAGCACCTGTTGAAGCAGGTTTACATCCAAGACCATCTGTCAAGGATAAGCCAGTAACCGGACGATACGGAACTCCAATACCTCTTGAAGTCTTTGAAGAAGGCGGTAGATACGTTATAAAGAAGATAAGCCAAATAGACTTAGAAGACTTAGATGCATTAATAATCCCAGGAGGCTTCTCTCCAGATGCCTTAAGATTAGTACCCGAGGTTTTGGAGCTTGTTAGGAAAGCCTATGAGCGTGGTAAGATTATAGCGGCGATATGTCACGGTCCTCAAGTCCTAATATCAGCCGGATTGGTGAAAGGCAGGAAAGTGACAAGCTATGTAGCTATTAAGGATGATTTGATAAATGCTGGAGCGATTTTCGTAGATGAGCCGGCGGTTAGAGATGGAAATATTATAACTGGTAGAGTACCGGATGATCTACCGGAATTTTGCCAAATGATAATTGAATCTTTAGCAACTTAGCTTTTTACTTCTCCAATTGCCGATACAGTTTCAAACACTTTTAAGAGCGCGGTCAAACGTTACCATTACCTTAAAAGTTAAGAGTAGACGCGTAGTTTCACTTCGTATAGAGGCGTCTGCACATACATGAAGAAAGCCGGAGGAAGAGATAAACTAAAAATTTAAGGTAGAAGCATCAGTATTTTCAATAAAACACTATACATGTACTTTAGTCTGGTGCAAATTTTACGGAATAAGGAGTAACCTATTATTCAAGGAATTTCAGGTTAAAGCATTCACGTGATTGATTACAGTGGTCTTGCTATAACTTCTTTGACGATACTTTAGACAATACTGGCTTAACTATGACCGTTATGATTAATGATACGGCTACTTGTCCGAATACATCTCTGAATAATGATATTAGCGCTGGTCCAAGTCCCTTAATGAACACGTTTACGTAAAAGTATGTTAAAGCCATGACTATTCCCCCCAATAAGCATAAAGCTATTTGTATGTATATCCTCCGACCTTTGCCGAAGCCTGCTATAAACCCTTCAAGTCCATGAGCAGGTATTGATATAAACCACCTTGGATAGCCTACGTATAGGTCTGCAGCTACAGCGCCAATTGCTCCTATAAGAGCCCCTGCCTTCGGACCATATATAAGGGCGGCTATAAATATTACAGAGTCGCCTATGTGCGTATACCCGCCCGTCGGCGATGGAAAAAATTGCCCTGTGAAGGCGGTAGCTGAGGCTGTTAAAGCTGAGAATATTGCTATAGAGGCTGTTTCAACTGTTGAAAGTTTTAACGTAGGTGGAGTTGCACTAGGTTCATATGATAACCCTGAACCGTAAGCTAACAATCCAATCGATATTAAACCCAACGTTTCAAGGAAGACTAGAGTTTGAAGATCCATGAGCTTTACAGATGACATGGAAGCTATTCCGAAGACCACGGCTAAAACTGATAGTAAAGACGCCCAGAAGCCGCTACTAATTGCTGAAGCTGAAGCAAGAAGTAGCGATAGAAGACTTAATGTTAACAATAGGCTTAAATTGTTCTTCAAAATGCTGGGCAGATTTACAGCCTCCAGTATTCCGAATCCAGCTGTGTAAACCACGAAGGCAGCTTCAATAATTCCATATAGCATTATTAGAATAGCACCAGAGATAAGTAGGTAGGACCTAAGACCTCTCATTTAGTATCTAAAAATATTCAAGATTTACCTTTAATATATTTAAGTTTTTCCTTGAAATTTTATATCACCCATGGAAAGAGGCAACCTCCAGTTAAATGTATGAAGTAGTTTTTAAGCCTCATATTACCATAATGGTTAATAGTATACAAGATTTGCAGATGCCCTTAATACGAGCCAGTAGGTGTGATATAACCATCCTTCTCCCAGCCATCATAGGCAGTTAACGACAGACCTGAAAGAAGAACAAAAATTGGGGCTTACCGTAAAACAGCTCTTTTAAAAATGGCGGGCCCGGCGGGAGTTGAACCCGCGACCACCGGGTTACTTCAGTAATTTGGGGCATTCTTCTTACTTTAAAAGCCCGGCACTCTACCATTCTGAGCTACGGGCCCACTTATCGCTTAATATGAAAATTCTCCTTTTTAAGGTTTCTCAGCGTGCGAGTCTAAAGCCTATAAGCTTGAGTCTTTATCCTATAGTTTTAGGGAGACTTTGGAAGTAGGTATTTTAACTAGAAATGAGTTCTCATGGTGTAGTCTTCAACTAAAACAAGCTTTAAACAGCAGAGGTTGTAAATTTACATGTCTTAGTTTTAACGATTTAACTGCTTATATAGGTTTTGAGAACAGTGTACGTTTTAAGGGCAGACCCATTGAAGAACTCGATGCACTCATAGTCAGGCCCATAGGCAGAGGTTCACTTGAGGAGATAATTTTCCGCATGGATCTTTTAAGAGCAATTGAAAGTTTAGGGGTATACGTGGTTAATAGAGCCGAAGCCATAGAGAGAGCTGTAGACAAATACCTTTCACTTTTCCTATTGAAAAAAGCCGGATTGCCTGTCCCAAGAACAATAGTCACTGAAAACCCAAGAATCAGTTTGGAAGCTTTTAAAAAGCTTAATTCAAAAGTTGTCTTAAAGCCGATTTTTGGATCGAGGGGTTTTGGATTGACGAGGGTTAGAAGCCGTCAGACACTCTACCGCTTAACAAGCGTTTTAAGCTACTATCGCCACGTTGTCTACATGCAAGAGTATATCCCCCACTCTAGGGAAGACGTTAGAGCATTCGTAGTCGGAGATAACGTTGTAGCATCGATGAAGAGAATTGGAGCCACGTGGAGAACGAACATAGCCCAGGGAGGTAAACCTGAGCCTTACAAGCTTTCTGAAGAATTGAAAGATGCTGCTTTAAAAGCATGCAGAATTTTGGGATGTGAAATAGCTGGTGTTGACATTCTAAATCCGAGTGGCGAATTCTGTATAAATGAGGTGAATAGTCAGCCAGACTGGAGAGGGTTGCAAAACGTCTCAGAGGTGAATATAGCTGGAGAAATCGTAGACTACGTAGTATCAAAAGTTAAACGCTAGCGAAACAGATCTCTCTCTATAGGTCTCACGAGGTCTTTAGCTGATCCTTCACCTCTGATTGGCTTAAATCCCCTTATTATGGCCACAGGTATCTTTGAAAGCTTACCCATAACGAGTTCAGCCGCCGCTGCAAGCTCATCAGCTACGGCTATAGCTGTAACTTTAAGTGTATATCCATATGGATCGTTTAAACCCCTATAGTCTGTGATGGGCATCATACCTGCTACTCCAACTGCAAAATTAACCTGACCAATCCGCCAAGCTCTGCCAAACGTATCAGACACTATAACTGCTACGTCAACTCCTTTAATCTCCCTTATACGTTCTCTAATTCTTCTGGCGGATTCATCTGGGTCTATCGGTAGAAGTGAAACTGTATCGTCACCAGGTATGTTAGACTTATCCACTCCGGAGTTTGCACATACAAATCCATGCCTAGTCTCAGTTATTATGTGTCCATCTCTCACTCTAACTATACGTTTTGCTTCTCTAAGTATTACTTCTACAAGCCTAGGGTCTTTTCCTTCAGCCTCTGCAAGATTGATAGCAAAATCCGAGGGTGTGATTTCCCTTAAGCGTACTATTCTATTCTCAGCCTTAGACACTATCTTCTGAGATACAACTACGATGTCGTCGTCCATAAGACCTACGTTACTTCTTTCGGCTGCTTCAACTATAAGCTTAGGTAAATCGTCGCCAGGTTTAACCTCAGGAATCCCCTCTAAACCATAAATACATATTTTACGACTCATTATACCACTTGAGCTATAAACGGTAATATTTAAAAATGTTTGAAATAGAATCTTTACTTTTAATAATCTCAGCAGATTCAAGCTAGGAATTTTGATTCGGACACTTTTATACCCTTAAACAATCATATGACACTTCATAACGTCAGTAATACTTCAATTTGTTGGAATTTTAACGGAGTCTATTTATCCTCTAGTAAAACTGGAATCTCATGCTTTATCATAAGATCGATAGCTGTTTAGATGAGTGGACACTCTAACGAGGATGAGTATTTTAGCTTAGGGGCTATTCCAAAAAATTAATACGTTTAAAAGTGAGATTTTAAACCATCAGTAAGGGGGGCTAAAACTACCATGGAGTTTAAACTTAGAGGAGAAGTTCGAGTGAGTGGTAGTTTAGAGAATTTAAAAGAAGCTGTGACTTCTTGGATTGGTGAACTTAATAGAGACGTTTTAATGAGGGGGGCTAAGACTCCTGAGGAGGGCGCCAGAATATCTGACTGGAAGATCGAGGAAAATAGACTGCTACTTACAATAGAGTCTGGAAGGACTGTTAGAGCCCATTCAGCCCTATTAAGAGTTAGAAACTTTCTCGCGGATAAGCTTGGACAGTATAAGTTGGGTGTGAGAGGTTTAAAAGCCGAAGAAATTAGAGTAACTTTCGATGGTTTAGCTGCGTCAACTGATGCCATCGAAAAACTTTTAGAAAATCTAGCCGAAGTCGAAAGAATCGAAGGTAAAATAGTAATAGTCTTTAGAGATGTTAGCAGTAGAGATTTAGAGAAGGGTGTTATAGACCGTGTTTTAAAGAAGATTGAACCTTTAGCAAAGAAAGAACTTATTACCGTGGAGAAAACGCTCACTACAGTTTCAGTGGTAAGAGAGCAAAAGCTTGTCCCAATGGGGTATGTAATCAAAGCTTCATCTGTGAAAGACGTCAAATTTAATGGAGACGTTTCAGATTGGGCTGAAAAGCTTAATTGGATTAAAAGATATCCTGGGAGGGGGCAGTGGATTTTAACAGCCCCTATGACTGCTTTAATCAACCTTATATCAGATATGATAATAAATGATGTTTTAAAGCCTATGGGTTTTGTAGAGTGGATGCTCCCCAAATTAACACCTCTTCAAGTTATGGCTAAAATGCCTGGCTACTTTGACAATCTTGCAGAGGGTATGCTCTATGTTTTCACACCTGAACGGGAGGAGGAGGCTTTAAAAGAATTTAAACGCAAGTTTTCGCTTACTGGCGAACTAGACCTTGAATCTTTAAAGAGAGAGCTTAGTGGTCCTAATTACGTCTTAGAGCCTGCTCAATGCACACCCTTCTACCAGTTTTTCTCGGGGGAAATCGTCAACTTAGACGATTTACCAGTTAAGATATTCGATCGAAGCGGCTGGACATGGAGGTGGGAGGGGAAGGCGACTAGGGGACTTGAAAGGACTACTGAATTCTATAGAATAGAGGCTATTTGGCTGGCGAGTCCTGAAGATGCCGTTAGAATACGCGATGCAGTAGCTGAGAAATCTATGGAGCTTGCAGATAAAAAGCTTGATCTAGAAGTTAGAATGGTTGTAGGCGCACCATTCTACATGAGTAGCGATGAAGCTTCTAAAACTTATGTCGATATATCGAGTAGCGATAAGATTCCTACAATCGACTTGGAGGCTTGGCTCCCCTACAGAGGCTCTAGAGAAGACTCTGAATGGCTTGAAATCGGAGGAGCATTCTCATGCCATAGAGATAAGTATGTGAAAAGTTTTAAGATCAAGGAAGCCAAGAATAGAGATGTTTGGACTGGTTGCTCAGGCTTCGGCATAACCCGGTGGGCTACAGCGTTTTTAGCTCAGAAGGGTTTCAACCCAAATGATTGGCCCAGTGAAGTCAAGCGTAGATTAGGAGAATTACCCAAACCAGTTAAAACGATTACTTAAATTTTCAACTAGAGATTTCTCTCGATGGAACCTCCATAAAACCCCTATTTTAGAGCCTCTAAAGGAAAAGTTCATCCTGATATGCTCAGATAAAGACCTATGTAGAGCTACGGAATAGAAGGGGAGTTTCCAACTTTTGCTTCCAAAAGTTGGAAACGGGATCTTTCCTCAAATAAGCATCTCAACAAATTCACAGTCATGTTGAAAACATGCTTGACTTGGAGATTATCGTATAGTCACTCCAAACTCTTCCTTTAAAACTCTTAAAACAAGCATTGTCACCGTGTTTTTAACCCCAGGTATAGCACCAACTTGATCGATCACTTCAGTAAGCTCTTTCTTACTTCCGACTTTAACGTCTATTAACGCTGAGAACTCACCTGTTACGTCATAAACAGCGTAAACTCCATCGATTTCGCGAATTCTCTTTAAGATACTTTCATAAAGCGACGGGTCTGCCTGTAAACCTATGAAAGCCCTTATAGGAAGCCCAATCTTATCTGGGTCCAGTATCGTATAGAAGCCTTTTATAACCCCTTCTTCAACAAGTTTTTTAACCCTTAAATGAACAGTGCCCTCGCTTACACCTAGTTGTTTAGCTATTTTCACGAAGCTCATTCTAGCGTCATTTTTAAGAAAATTTAAAATCTTCTTGTCTAAATCGTCAAGGTTCATAATTGTCTCGATAAATATTTTTCAAAGTCCTCACATATATGTCTTAGCAGTTGGGAATATTGGAAGATTTGGTGAAGCGAGAAGTTTTAAAAACACTTTTAAAAATTAAACGGACTGAAAATTGGAGCCTGGCAAAACTTAGTGAAGAAACTAGGGTGCCAGTTGAAATAGTCAGAAGCATTTTAACGGAAATTGCGGATGCTGTTGTAGTGAAAGATGACACTGTTAGTATAGCTGATCACGGTAAGGTTCAAATCGCCATATACTGTCTTAATCTAGCTACAGATCCATTATACATCTCTAAGTATTTAAATTGGAGAGAATTTGAAGATTTCACAGCGGCTATCGTAGATGCTTATGGATATGTTGTCTACAGAAGCTTTAGATTTAAAAGCATCAATCGACGTTGGGAAGTAGATATTTTGGCTATTAAAAAGCCGATTTTACTGTGTTTAAACTGTAAACACTTTCTTAAACAAAGCTGGTCTTCTTTGAGAAGAGCCGCTTTAGAAGAGTTTGAGAGAGCTGAAGCCTTACGGCAAGCACTACCGAAATTGAAACTTGAGCCCAAACCGGCTAAGGGATGGAGAATTCTACCGACTCTAATAACACTACTTACGCCTAAGTTTAAATTTTACGATAAAATTCCAATAGTCAAGGTGACTGAGTTGAGAAGTTTTCTTGAAGAACTGCCTTTACACGCCGATTCGCTAAAATTTTTACAGGTCTAGTAGGGGTGTCTACACTTAGACATACGCCATTTTTCGTTCTGGATAAGTTTTACTGAAGAACTCTTCAACTTTCTTAGTCAATTCTTCATCTATGGGTTTTTCGGATTCGAATAATGGAGTCCTACGCTTTACGGCATATTTACCCAATCCAAACATGAGTATGGTTTTTAAGTCGTCTTGCGGGAATAATGCTTGAAAACCAAAGGGTTGACCTTCATTAAAGACCTTCATAAATATTTCAGAGTTTAAGTCGCGTATCTCCGCTCCTACAGTTATGTAACTGTAGGGGTTTATTGGTTTAGATTTAAGCTTCCAGAGTAATTCGTTTCTATGGGATATGTAGAAGTCTAGTCTTCCTCCACTGTCAAGACCTGCGAGAACACTCCAACCACGGCTATCTTTATCGTAAATATCCTTTATGCGTTTAACTATCTGACTCCCGAGCTCTATCAACATCTCTATACTTGAAGACCGCAGTTGAGGTAAATAAACCTTAATAACGGTCTTCTTTTTAATCTTATAATGGCACTTTCCATCCACTTTTAGATACGACTATTTCTTAAGAGTGAGAGATTATGGGAGGGGTTGGCTTTAGAGCTAGAAGTATGGTTTATGGGTTATAGTGGTAGGAAAACTAGGGATTTTTTAGACTCCCTTAAGAATAATCATATAGAGCTCCTTGTCGATATTAGAAGATTCCCTACTTCTAAAGTGGAAGACTTTAGAAGGGATGTATTGGCTGAACTTCTTAGACGCGAGAACATAGCATATTTATGGTTAGGCGACTTGCTTGGGGGTTATAGACATGGAGGATTTGAAAAATACATGGAGACAGATGACTTTAAAAAAGGACTGGATATATTAATTGGGGAAATCTCTAGAAGAAGGATTTGCATAATGTGTCTTGAACGCAATCAGAAATACTGTCACAGACGTTTCATAGCCGAAGCCTTAAAGAAGAGGGGTTTTAAAGTGATAGGAATACCGTAATCGAAACTCTTAATTAGCAGAAAAAAGAATAAACTTGAATGGCGAATGAAGATAGGATGATTTACAGAGCGTAGAGCTATGAAGCCAGACGGGCGGACTGACGCCTTCCACATGTCGTTGCAAATAATCGTCACTAAAGCTCTTCTATCAGTTGCTCATAAAATGATAGATGCTTATTCGAATCTGCGTTGACAAACAATCTTCCAGAGCCTTTTTCATTAAGGTCCCCTATGAACGTGTAAAAGCGCCCTTTCAATCTTTCAGTCTCTACCCTAATACTCGGTCTAATTTCTTCAAAGCTAAAACTTGCGAGGATTGATGGAATATAGCCGAGCACGATTATTCTACCATTTTTCATAAAAGCTCCAGCACCCATACCGCACCCACCTTTTATAAGTATAGTGCCGCCAATCATATGGATCCCTGGAAAACCGCCAACATCACCATCAACCATGATCAGTCCGTTCTTCATTTTATAGCCTATATTCCAACCAGTTTTACCGTGAACCACTATAGTTCCTCCCCTCATGCCGAAGTTTTCACCTCTATAAGCCCCTCCTAGAAAGTCTCCCACATCACCGTAGACCTCTATAGAGCCGCCTTTCATTTTAGCCCCTAACCATGGTCCAGCGGAGCCTTCTATTATAATCTTACCACCTCTCATGGCTTCACCAAATCCTATGCCTGCTATTCCTTTAATTCGTATTATACCGCGGCTCATCTCTCTACCGATTCTCCTAACTTTTGAGAAGTCTCCGATAAATTCAAGCGTAGTTTCTTCAGCCTCTCCAACTTCCTTTATCTTAAACAGCTCTTCCAAACGCTTCCTTTTATTTCCCTCGTAGACTTCAACGTTTAAGACCTCCGACAATTGCTTCTCTTCAAATAATTCAGGTTTTAAATTATCCGCTAATATTGGAAGCTTAAAATCGTAAGCTGGGGTTAACTGATAGATTTTCAAATTAAATACCTCCCTTAATGCTTAATGGATGAGAATTAACGAGGAGACTTTCATCGGTAATATAGTTTTCAAATTCAACGGTATAATAATCTCTAAATCTTCTACGGATATCTGAAACAACTGAATCTTCAAGGTCTTTTGAAATTGATGGGTTAACCCAGAAAATCGCTCCATCAACACTTTTAACTACTTCACCGTTTACACAAACTATATTCCCAGCTTTTATCGTATATGCAGCTTTTCTAAACGCCTTTCTAATCAACTTGTAGTCTCTAGATAGGTCAATATTACGCGGATTAAAGTTGTATATCGCTATATCTGCATCAGCTCCAACTCCGAGGTGCCCCTTTGAGCTTAAACCTAAAATCTTAGCAGTGCCAGCTCTAGTAATTATGGCTATCTCATAGAGGCTGTATTCTCTGTCAATACTGTTGAGTAATGTTCTCCTCAAGGCCCTAGGATTCACTTTTTTCATGGTGGCTTCTCTAGCCTTACGGCTTATAAGCCAGGCCATAACCCTTGGGTATTCAGTGAATGGCCCAGCATTCGGATGGTCTGTTGTGAGGAAAACCCTCCATGGGTCTTTAATTAATAGAGCAAGCTCAAGCCCTGTGATCCATTGAATTGCATGTACGTAGTTTCGCTTCTTATATCTAAATGGTACGACTCCAGCTGAAGTTTCACATTCTACATCTGCATTAACCCATTTATAGTCCGTTAAAAGGTGAAGTTGAAATTGAAATGGGCCATCTGCAGTCATTGTCGTAGCATTGGAGAATATGACCTGGCCTATATCTATAACTACGTGAGAATGCTTGTTTACGTAGTCGGCTACTTCCGGCGCTCCTGAATATAATTCAATCCAACTTTCACCAGCATAAGAGTTAAACTGGCAGTGAGTCAAGTATATAATCGGTTTGGATCCATCATATAAGTCTCTAACACAATCCATAGTCTCTATGAGAGTTTTATAATTTCCAGGCTGTCCAAGCCTATTGGCGTGTACATGTATAGGATGGGGGGCGTTTATCATCAGATTAACCTTACACAATCCCCTTAAGATCTCCCTCGGCGTCAAATTAAACCCAAGTACGTTATCATCTAGGTTTCTGACGTTTCTTCCCCATCCCCACGACTCTAAACCACCGGGGTTCACAATTTTTAAAGCATATCCTTTTAAAGACTTTAAAAGCCAAGCTGTATAAGCCGCACATTCTTTAATCATGCCTTTTTCAAGATACTCCATTATAAACCAGCAATCTCCTACAAGGGGGAAAGAAGCTTTATCTACTATGGGAATATCATTAAGCTCCTCAATTGTATGCTTCTGTTTAAGCATTGGAGTTGCGGGTTCTACAACCATGGTGTAACCCATTCTGGCGTAACGGTAGCCAGTTACGAAAGTCGAGGGGACTGTATATCCTACACCCGACCTCAAACCGGGTTTACGTAGCTCATAGTCTCTATAATGGTCTTCAGGCCTTAGAGCTCTACCCGAGTTGACCTTTGAACCTGCTACATGACTGTGTATATCTACTCCTCCAGGCATTACAACCATACCAGTCGCATTTATGACCTTAACATCGGTCCCTTTAACGTCTTCTACTATTTTGCCATTTTCCACGGCAATATCGATAATTTCACCATCAATGCCATTTATCGGATCAAAAACAAGACCATTTTTTATCAGCAGTTTTCCAGACATCTATCTCAACCTCCTAAGTATATGGGTTAAAATCTCAACGTCTGATAAAATTCCAGGAGGAGGTTCGATAATCTTCTTGAGTTGTATAGGAACACCATCCATTCTATAAGCCGTTCCAGCAGTTTCAATTCCAACATAAGCAACTGGTATCGCAACGTCAGCCATTTTAACTGTCGGTGTTATACTCGGATCTAAAATGATGAGCTTTACGTTTTTAAGCTTTTCAACGATGGAATATGGCAGATGGCTACATGGATCAGCGCCTACGACAAAAAGTAGATCGCATTCACCTCTGGCTAATACATCCACAGCTGATGTTTCTCCGGGGTTATACCTTGGATAACCCATTGAGAAGTCTACGCAGAAAGGATACCCAGTTTGCCAAGTGAAGACTTCATTGGCTCCAGTTACATTGAAGTGACCTCTCATAGGAATCATTACAAACTTTGTTTTCTTATTCAGGTCTCTAGTAAGAGCTATAGCAGCCTCGATGTTATGTTCTTTTCCATAGCTCATCGTAAGACCTAAGCCGAAGAATAATGCTCCAAATCTTGCGTTAACCATTATATCGGCTAATTCCTCAAGCTTTGCCACTGCAACACCGCCAACTTCTTCAACTTCTAAATCTAAATCGTTTATCAATGCTCTTAAAGCTGTTAAAATTTCAAAGTCAGTATTTGGTCTAACTTGGATAAACATATCCGCCATTGCGGCCGTGGGCGTTTTCCTAACATCTACAACCACCATACGTCTGTCTTTTCTACCAGTTACAAATCTACCAGTAGATAGAGGACCGTAGCGCATCATATGCCTAGGATGAGCTTCCAAAGGATTGCAACCCCAGTACAGTATTAGGTCCGCTCTATGTCTAACTTGTCCCAGCGTCGCTGAAGGGATTCCCATATCTTGAAGGCCTAGAATCGTTGGGCCATGACATACGACAGATATGTTGTCTGCAAGACCACCGGATAAATCGGCCATTTCTAAGCATAGCTTTATTGCTTCACAACTGGTACATCCAAACCCATAGAAGACAGGGTAGTTGGAACTTTTAACCATTTCCACGGTTTTTTCGATTGCCTTTTCTAGACCTGTCTCTACAGACTCTCCGTTAACTTTAACCCGTGGTTTTAGAAGTCTATTTTCACTTACACTTAAGAATTTACCACGACCAAGTGCGCATGCATTCCTAACGTTTATTATTTTATTAGATTCGACCTCGACCTCTAAATCGTCGCAACAGCATCCGCAAAAAGGACATAACACGTTTTTAAAGACCTCCAACTTTCAGCCCTCCTTTTGACCACTTGCTTTAACAGGTTCAACTTCAACTTCTAACCCTTTGAAGCTAGGCATTCCAGTTCCATGTGTATTAGGGCTTGTTAAACTATTAACGCAAGGACCGTATGCCATGAAAATTATCCCTGGATGAGGAGCATACCTAGATTTCACCGCTTGAACTATAATGCTTCCATGTTGGGAACTTATCCTAACGTTATCTCCTTCAACTATGTTAAGTCTACTCATATCCTCAGGGTCCATTTGACATACCGCTGTAGCATTCACATAGCGTTTTGAAAATTTACCCGTCTCCTTTCCCAATCCCTGTTCAAGACTTCTACCGGATACAAGTACCATTTTAACCAGACTAACCACCGCCTAAGATGATTTAAACAATCACTCTGAAAGAAATTTCATATACATAACCAGTTTAAAATTGTTTTCTATATAGTAAGACTTATTCTTTACACGTACTACTATAGTGTAGGTGACCACTTGGAAAAAACATCCCGTATAGCTGGATTTTACAAATTAAGCTTGGAAGATAGGCTACGGATAGTAGCTGAATTTGCAGATTTAACAGAGGAAGAATGTAACTTACTTAGAGATACTGGCAGTCTAGAACTCGGTTTAGCTGATAGGATGATTGAAAATGTCATAGGTGTGATGCATATACCGTTAGGCGTTGCTTTAAATTTTCTTATAAACGGAAGAGACTACTTAGTGCCTATGGCTATAGAAGAGCCGAGTGTTGTAGCAGCAGCAAGTAATGCCGCTAAAATAGCCAGAGCCAAGGGAGGCTTTCAAGCTTCTACTACACCACCTATAATGATTGGTCAAATACAACTCGTTAAAGTTCCAGACCCATATGGAGCCAAGTACACTATTCTAGTCCATAAGGAAGAAATTCTAAGTAAAGCTAACGAACAAGACCCAGTGCTAGTTAAATTGGGTGGTGGCGCTAAAGATTTAGAAGTTAGAGTCGTCGAATCTGACTTGGGACCTATGGTCATTACACATCTTCTTGTAGACGTTAGAGATGCTATGGGTGCCAACGCTGTCAATACAATGGCTGAAGCTGTCGCACCATTAATAGAGAAGCTTACTGGAGGAAAAGTTTATCTGCGTATTATTTCAAACCTGGCCGTTTATCGGCTTGCAAGAGCCAAAGCGGTATTCGATAAAGGAGAATTAGGTGGTGAAGAGGTCGTCGAAGGAATCTTATATGCGTATCACTTTGCTAAATCCGACCCGTTTAGATGCGCAACACACAACAAGGGAATTATGAATGGTATAATCGCAGTGGCACTTGCTACGGGTAATGACACTAGGGCCTTAGAAGCTGGCGCCCATGCATATGCTGCCAGAACAGGCAAATACCAGCCGCTTACAACTTGGGAAGTAAACAATGATGGTGATTTAGTAGGTACGATAGAGTTGCCCCTAGCCGTTGGAATAATAGGCGGGGCTACTAGATCTAACCCTCTAGCGAGGGTTTGTTTGAAGATTTTAGGCGTAAAATCTGCTTGTGAATTAGCCGAAGTTATGGCCTCTGTAGGATTAGCGCAAAATCTCGCGGCGTTAAAAGCATTGGCTACGGAAGGTATTCAAAGGGGACATATGAAGCTTCATGCTAGAAATATAGCTATAATGGCTGGCGCCACAGGTGAGTTGATAGATGAAGTGGCAGACAGGATGGTGAAAGAGAGGATTATAAGAGTCGATAAAGCTAAAGAAATTCTACAGGAACTTCTTGAAAAGAGGGGTAAGTAGGATTTTATGATAATGTTTTTAGTTTTTCACAGCTTTTATACACTAGCGTATTTTTATTTTATGTTCTCTGCGAAGAGGGTTTAGAAAAGAATTTAAATGTAGATCTCGTGGAAAACCTTCCGTGAGCTGTGTTTCTGTAAACGCACAGTATAGGAACGTAGACATACGGTGATTCCTGCACTAATAGTAACATTTAGAAGCTGTAGAAGAGAAAGAGAGTTGGTACGTAAAGCTAGAACTCTGTCCAACTCTCATAAAATGTAAAGGTTAATAAGATTGAAAGCAGGATAGTTTCCTGCTTAGGGGGGATGGAAATGCCTAGGTATAAGACGACGGCTGAAATCCTTAGGATAATTAAGGATAAGGAGCTTATTCGAAAGGCTTAAGGCTAGAACCTTAAGCCCGAAAAATATAGGTATTATAGCTCACGTAGATCACGGTAAAACCACCATGTCTGATAGTCTTCTCGCTGCCTGCGGACTGCTTTCACCATCAGTAGCTGGTCAGGCCTTAGCATTAGACTACATGGAGGAGGAACAGCAGAGACAAATGACTATTAAAGCCGCTAACGTGAGCCTCTACTATGAATATGAAAATAAACCGTACGTCATAAATTTAATAGATACCCCTGGACACATAGACTTTACAGGGAAAGTTACAAGGTCTCTACGGGCAATAGATGGGGCTGTTGTTGTCGTAGATGCTGTTGAAGGTGTGATGACACAAACAGAAACTGTAACGAGACAGGCTTTAGAAGAGCGTGTTAAACCAGTACTATACATCAATAAGATCGATAGGTTGATCAACGAACTCAAGCTCTCACCGCAGAAAATACAAGAAACAATTGTTAAGATAGTCAAGGATTTTAACAGTTTAATCGAAATGTATGCCGAACCAGAGTATAGAAACACTTGGAAAGTTAGCTTCACAAACAACAGCGTAGCATTAGGCTCTGCAAAGTACAAGTGGGGGTTTACACTTAAAACTGCCCAGAGGAAAGGCGTAAAATTCTCCGATGTTGTAGCGGCTTATCAAGAGGGCAACATAGATCATTTGGTGAAAGCAGTTCCACTCCATGAAGCAATATTAGAAATGGTTATCGAGCATCTCCCCCCACCCCATGTTGCTCAAAAGTATAGAATACCTAAGATTTGGAGAGGCGATCTATCTTCTGATGTCGGTAAGGCTATGCTAGAATGTGATGACAATGGCCCCGTAGTCATGTGCGTCTCCA
Organism: Bathyarchaeia archaeon; assembly: GCA_038870975.1. Taxonomy (GTDB): domain Archaea; phylum Thermoproteota; class CALKCG01; order B24; family B24; genus DTBU01. The sequence continues at coordinate 643,114 of JAVZJD010000001.1, forward strand.
ATATAACTGTCGACCCGCAAGCAGGTATAGTTGCTACTGGTAGATTATTTTCAGGGACCATAAATTCAGGTGATAACATTTATCTGATAGGCGCTAAATCCTACAGTAGGGTTCAACAGGTCTGTATATACATGGGACCCAATAGAGAAATCGTCGGCAGTCTATCGGCTGGAAACATACCAGCTCTACTAGGACTTGATAAGGCTAGGGCAGGTGAAACAATCTCATCTGTGCAGGATATTGTGCCATTTGAAGCCGTCAAATATGTGACCGAGCCTGTTGTAACTATAGCGATAGAGCCTAAATATAGTAGAGATTTACCTAAACTAGTTGATATATTGAATAGACTTACAATAGAAGATCCAAACTACGTAATCAAGATCGACCAAGAAAGTGGAGAATACCTACTCTCAGGAATTGGACAAGTACATCTGGAAATAGCTTTAACTCTAATAGGTAAAACCGGTTTAGAAATCGTAACATCTCCACCAACAGTTATATATAGAGAGAGCATCAGGAGCGCGGCGGGACCATTTATGGCTAAATCTCCAAACAAACATAATAGAGCATTCATAAGCGTTGAACCACTAGACCCTGAGATAGTAGAGCTTATAACCTCAGGTCAACTTAATGATTCCTTAGATCGAAGGACAATAGCTAACATTCTTAGAGAGCATGGATGGCCTGCTGAAGAAGCTAGAAACGTTTGGAGCATAGACCAACATGGATGTATTTTAGTGGATAGGACTAAAGGTATCCAGTACCTTAACGAAGTTAAGGATTATATAGTTTCAGGGTTCCTCTCAGCTATGGACGATGGGCCGCTTACGAGAGAGTATGTTAGAGGTGTAAAGGTTAACCTTGAAAACGCTGAATTACACTCCGACCCTGCACACAGAGGCCCAGCTCAAATAATACCAATGGTTCGTAGGGCGATCTATGCATGCCTTCTATCGGCAGATCCAATCCTACTTGAACCTATAATGAAGCTTGTGAGTAGGGCTCCGACTGAAATGGTTGGCGCTCTTACAAAAATCATTACATCTAGAAGGGGACGCATTTTAACAATAGATCAAAAAGAATACGTTATTCAAGTTGAAGGAGAAATACCTGCTGCTGAAACATTCGACTTAGCGAATGTTATAAGATCGGCAACATCTGGTAGGGCTTTTTGGAGCCTACCATTTTCAAGATGGGCTCCAGTGCCATCATCTATGCTGTCTCAACTCGTAAGTGAAATACGAAAGCGTAAGGGATTACCTCCAGAACCCCCGAAGGCTGAAAACTTCATGGATAAAGACTAACTCTTCCACTCAATTCTAAGGCTAAACACCAATTAAATTCCAGCTGAATAGAGCGTGCTCTATTCAGCTACTCAATTCTAATGCTTAACAGTCTATTCAGCTGATGACTGTTAAGCAATAATCTAACTATATCCATGTTGGAAACTGCTTCTAGATAGGTATACAAGGATTTGAAGTCCTTATATTGTTTTATATAATAAACTTTAAGCTTTCTCTCATTCTCAACAGTCATCATTTCAGCTCATCATAAAGCAGTAGACACGTAGATTTTAGTAAAGAATGGCTTATGTAAAATCAGAGTGCCTTCGTAACATATCAACCTCTGTTATACCTTCTCTGACGGCTAATAGGTAGATAAAACTCTCTAGGAAGAAGAGCGTTCTAAGCTCAAATATCGATTCAAGAGGATTCTTAGGAAGGTAGCTACTTCTAAGTCCTTTAATCTTATAGATTACCCTACCGGGTATTACTATTACAGAATTGCTATTTGATGCTAATTGACTCTCAGCATAAGATGTTATTGAGACGACTCTAGCACCTTTACTTTTAGCTTTTTCCGCCATAAGAGACGGAATATAGCCACCAGACCCAGAAATTATCAAAACCGTGTCTCTAGGTCCAACCGATACACTACCTTTATCTTTCCAAAAATAGCATTCACGGTCTTCATTTGGCCTACAGCAATGTCTAAGCCTTGTTACGAAAAAGGAGCCAACTATTCCAGAGAAGCCTTCTCCAACAACCACAGTTTTACCAGTCAGAGGATTTAGAGGAGATCTAGGCTTAGGTAGAGAGTAATACAATGATTTGAAATCACTCTGAGATGGCGTATAGCTCTTTAAACCCTCCATCAGTTTCTTAAACCATGTATAAGAATCGCTTTCGATAAATGACCCTACAAAACTCAGTGAAAAAAGCATCGTCCTAAGCTCGTATAGTGTTCCCATTGGTGTTAGAGGAGCATATTGGACGCCGATCAACTGTCTAACATAGTAGTCTTCCATGTGGTAGTTTAAAACCTCTTTACCGGGTATTTCGACTATTAAGTCAGATAGCTCTGCTAGAGGACTTTCGACGTTTGATGTTATAGATACAATCTTAGCATTAGCATCGTGGGCTATTCTAGCCGTTTCAAGTGTATACGTAGTTACACCACTTCCTGAAAAGGCTATGAGAACATCTTCACTCCTCAGTACATATGGGATATCGTCAGGTCCATAGACTTGTTCAAAGCCTAAATTTCTTAAGAACCTGGTAAAAACTTCAGCATTTCCGCCAGATCTACCGACCCCAACGCATATTATTCTTCTGGAGTTTCTTAAAAATTCCTTCAAGGCCTCCAATTTACTCCCATCTGGAAAACTGAAGCCTTCAACAAGTTTTACGAGTCTATTGTAGATGTACGATATCTCTTCATTGGATTCCATTGCCATTCTAGCCGCCTCTATTCTATGGAATAGTAAGCTCACATGCTAGTATAACCTTTTCCCTACCCAACAATGTTGAAAATAGTGCTCTGTATGTTTAATGCACAGTTATCAGTATAAATCAACCTATTGAATAGCAAAACATTTACCTGAGCTTTGCCTTCTTCTTTACTATGCATTACCTACATAGAGTCGAATGTGTTAAAAAGATCCTAACGGATGAAAATACAGATTTATTTATGATAACTGATCCTAAAAACGTCTTGTACTTAACTGGTTTTGAAGGGGGGAAACTCTTCATATCGCAGGATGATGAGCCGATTCTAATAGTCTCTGCTTTAAGTTTTGAAGAGGCAGAAGATGTTGCTAAGGGGGTGCATATTCAACGAGTACCATTGAGCGAATCTATGAAGAATTTCAGTTTAAATGTTTTGAAAGAACTTAGACCTAAGTCGATATTTTACGACGATTTATCAGTTTCAGACTATTTAAGTTTGGAAGCCTTGGGTTTTAAGCTTAGAGATGGTTCAAGATATATCTCCCATCTTAGGAGAAGGAAGGACGAGACGGAGGTTGAATATATACGTAGAGCAGCTGAATTGACTGGAGAACTTATGGAAATTTTAATGACACATATTAAACCTGGAATAAGAGAAAACGACCTTGCGAAAGAAGCGGATATATTCATACGAGAACGTGGGCTCGAATATGCATTTCCAGTGATAATTGTTTCAGGGTTTAAATCATCCTATCCACATGGTAAACCATCTTTAAAAACCATCTCAGAATGCGAACCTGTGACGATAGATTTAGGAGTAAAATATGAAGGATACTGTGTAGATATGACTAGAAGTTTCATAGTTGGTCGAAACCCAGAATATGAGACCGTCCTTGAAGATGTAACCAACGCCCAGGGATTAGCGTTAAATTGCGTAAAGGCAGGCATTCAATGTAGAGACGTAGATAGAGTTGTGAGAGAATTTCTCGACAGTAAAGGCTACGGTGAACTTTTCATCCACAGTCTTGGACATGGTGTAGGTCTGGATATACATGAGCCACCATCTCTTAATCCACTTAGCGAAGATATATTGATGGAAAATGAGGTGGTAACGATAGAGCCTGGCATTTACTTCAAAAATAAGTTTGGTTGTAGAGTGGAAGATACGGTTTTAGTGCTTAAAGACAGATGTAAAGTGTTGACATCCGATAAGTAAGAGCAGTTATTACCAAGTTGAGCGAAACGGGTTGACTGAAGTAATCGTTAAATTTAACTACGTGGCTTAACAGCAAGATGATAGAAGAGATCTTCAAAGCAGCTATATCTCTGTTTATAATAATGAGCCCCTTCTCAAGCATACCAGTTTTCCTAGCTGTAACGCGGAATACTAGAAGGAAGTTAAAGCCCGCTTCTCAAGCAATTGGGGTTGCATCTGTAACGCTATTTACTTTCCTATTCTTAGGTCGTGAAATCATGAATATTTTTAGCATAAGCTTTTTCTCCTTAAAAATAGCCGGAGGAGTTGTTTTAACAATCTTAGGAATTGAACTCATACTTGGCACTTCATTCATTAAAGTTGAAGGGGAGGATTATTCACCTGCTATTTCACTTATAGGTACACCTCTACTTACTGGACCAGGTGTCATAGTTTCAACTATGATTTTCACTCAGGAATATGGGTACATAATAACCATAATAGCAGCTACGATTTCCCTTACCGCTAGCTGGCTTATACTTTTATGCTCTGAGTATATTGATAGAGTTGTTGGAGATTTTTGGCGTGAGACTGTTTCAAGAGTGACTGGCTTTCTATTGGTGGCTGTCGCCGTCGAATTTATCGTATCGGGGATAAGACTTACATTAACGTAAGTAAAAGTCTTCCTTATAATGCTTTATACTGGACTTTAAATTCTGAATCCGTCAGAATTGAGCAGGAGCAACTTCTATCTGAAGGCAGGCTTTTTATGGTTTCTTCAAGGATTCTCATGGTTACTTCTCTTTTTCTAAGAGCTATGTCCGAGACCTCTTTGCTCGTTATTCGACTCTGCATACCAGCTGCCATATTCGATATTATACATAGAGAAGCATAGCATAATCCAAGTTCTCTAGCTAGAGCTGCTTCAGGACAGCCAGTCATACCTACGACATCCGCACCTAGAACTCTGAACATTCTTATTTCTGCAACTGTTTCAAATCGAGGACCTTCCGTACATACATAAGTAGACTTATCCCATACAATTTCACCCAGTTTACACGCCGATTTTAATAGAAAATGTCTAAGCTCTTCACAATATGGCCTTGTAAAATCTATGTGGACCACTGGTTGAGTGTCGTAGAATGTATAACATCTACGCTTAGTGAAGTCTATTAGATTGTGTGGAACTGCAAAATCCCCCGGTTTCATAATTGGATTTATAGCGCCTACTGTGTTAACGGCAAGCAACCTATTAACTCCAAGTTCTTTCAAAGACCATAAGTTAGCTCTATATTCTACCATATGCGGTGGGTTTTCATGACTAACACCATGTCTTAAAACGACTAAAGTCTCGACATCACCTATGGCAACTCTAAAAACGATAACCTTCTTAAAGTTAAACGGTGTTTCAACTTCAATAGTTTCCAAGACCTTTAAATCACTCTCAAAACCAGAACCTAGAATTATCCCGTGGCGTATACTCTTCAAGTCTCCTCAACTCTCCAGATCTTTAAAAGTCTATCTCTAAATTTATGAGCCACAAGAGTGGAAGTCACTATAAGAACCGTTGCTAGTATTACCCAGAAGAAGAAGGCTATAGTCGCTGGATGCAGTACGGATGTGGGTGGCGTCTTGATGAGGGGTATCGAGTTAGCTATCGTTCCAAATATCATAACTACCGAGATAATTCCTACGATGTCTCCTAGGAATTTCAAGCTTTTGTTTATGTAGTCATAAATAGCTTTACTAATTATTAAAGTTGAGAAGCCCGCCAGGAAGAAGCCTAAGACACCTTCAATGAAGCTTGCAAGTATTACATTAAAGTGGTTTATGAAACTCTGAAGATCCGCAAGTTTCTCCATAGGAACGTTTGCTATAACGGATGAAAAGCCTTGTGAAAAACCAAGTCCACACATTATTATGCATACTACGTATCCGAAAACCCTTATGAGAATCGATGGCTTTGATGAGACTTCCGACACTATGTAACTTACAGACTTATCTATACCAAACCCTTTAATGAATAACGTTAAACCCGCAATCATGAGTATCACAGTAAATGTGTAGGGTATGAGGGGGATCTCAGGATACAGGAGGGTTAACATATATAAAATCGAAAATGATAAAACTACTAAACCTGGTATTCCAAGCGTCCATTTAGTATACCTGGGGTCTTGAATTAGCATAGTTAAATACCTTGTTAATATGTACCAGCTAGTTTCAATGGATTCGCTATGTTTAACTGCAAACCTCCTAACAGAAATTATCGGAATCTGAGATTGTATTATCGGTGAAATCTCCTGGTCAGTATATCCGTCTGAGACCAGTATTGCTGCGTCAGCAGGATATATCTTAAGCGTTTCTCTTAGAGACTCGGATATCTTTCTATCCGCCTCAATCCCGCCATTCTTGGAACCAGTTAAAACCGCCACTTCATAATCACTTGATTTATCTTTAGATTTTAAATTGTCCATTATACGTACAGCTTCAAACATAGCGTTTGCATCCGCTTCCTCAGGATCATTAATTATAAGCTTTAAAGCAGCCTCAAGGACTTTCTCTTTCCCAATAACCGGAGATTTTACACCCGCTTTAACACCCAGATCGTCATCTTTATCTATGCATAAAACGAGAATTCTCATCGACTCTTTTTTGATTTCGTCCATTAAATTACCCCCATGTCTTCAGCTTCAGCTAAGATTTTAAGATCCTCAGCTGTAATGCGCTCTCCTTTTCTAAGTTTATCTAAAATAATATTGGCATTCTTCATCAAAAATGATTTAGCTTCTTCTTCAATTTTCTTTTTCTCTTCTGTTTCTAATTTTTTAAGTTCTTCTGATATTGCTTTTTCTTTGACTCTCAATTCTTCTACTTCATTTATCTTTTGGAGAAGCTCTCTATGGTAGCCAGCGGCTTCCCTTCTTAACGATTTAACCATTTCATCAAGTTGAACGATAGCCTTTTTAATTGCCTCCCTTTTATCATTTATCTCTTCAATTCTACTTTTGATAGTCTTTATTTTGATTTTAATCGCTTCTCTAGATGCCTTAAGCTCCATGAGGTCGTTCTTAAGTTCTAATATTTCCTCTTGATGTTTCACTTCCTTTTCCAGTTTAGCAACTTCGCTTGCAATCTTCTTCTCAAACCTTAGATCCGTAGGAGAAGTCTGAAGTTTCCACTCCAGACTAGAAATACGTCTCCTAAGCTCTTTCAGTGGAACGTTAGAACCTTTAATTTTGAGTTTGACTTCGCTTATAAGTTGTCTAGTTTCTCTGAGTTTAGAATACTCAGAATTTAATTCATCTTTCAAATTGAAAATTTCTAAACTTAAGTTTTTATATTCTAATCTAAGCATTTTAATTTTTACAATAGCCTCTTTGATTTCAGCGTTCAATTTATTACGTTTCTCTTTAATCTGCTTAATATGCTCCAACAAATTCCTACGATTATTAGAGAGCTCTTTTAATTCAGATACTAGAGCATTGTACTTTCTATTTAGCTCCAATTCTACCTGCTAAAAAATATAGAGGATTTAAAACTTAAAGATTTAGCGAGGAGCAGTAGTTGTAGATGTATCTGGAGTCGGCAGTGTTGGAAGCTCTGGGAGCTTCTCTTTAAGTCTATGTTCAGCTACGGCTGCAGCTTCCTCAAGTATCTTCCTAGCTTCTTCATTAGCCGCCTCCATATCAACACTCATGCCAGTTGCTTCACCGACTTCAACAACCATCTTACCGATTTCATCACTTATAGCTCCTATTTCATAACTGACTTCGGGAATTACACCAGCTAGGTCTTTCTGAATAGCCTTAAGTATGCCAGCTACAGGCATTATAGCGGCTGCTGTTTCACCAAGCTGATGGACAGTCTCTAACCTCAGTAGAGCTTTTTCGAGAGCCAACTGTGCACCTAAGACTACTTTAGCCATTTTACGTGCTTCTGCACATTCATTAGCATAAAGGGCTGCTCTAGCAGAATCACCTTTCATATGAGCACTAACACACTTTTCAAAGAGCTCTTTCTCATGACGCTCCATTCTCATAGCTGCCCCTTCAACTCTCGAATATTGTACTTTAAGCCTATGAATAGCCATTGTAAGCCTCTGCTTTAGAGGGGTTCTGTCGAATATCCTTCCGCCTTTATCCCACTTCTTCATGGACATTTTAAACGCCTCGTAAATAGACCGAGACAAAACGTTCTTTAATGAATTGTTTAAAGGAAACTGTAGAATAAACGTTTAAAATCACATGAAGTTTAATAGTTTCAATACATTTGAAGGACAGTAATCTTGGAGTTATATAATACTTATAGCACTACAAGAGTATTATCAGCTTTATTTTTAAGACAGTTTTTTCCAAAAAATCTTGTATGCGAAAAGTCATAACACTTCTAACGGATTTTGGATTATCAGATCCATATCCATCAATCATGAAAGGGGTAATATTGAGTATAAATCCAGAGGCGACGATAGTCGATATTTCCCACTCAATAGAAAGGTTTAACGTTAGAATGGGGGCATTCATACTTGCTTACGCCGTCGACTATTTCCCAGAGGATAGTATCCACGTAGCCGTGGTAGACCCTGGTGTTGGAACCGTTAGAAAGCCGATTATCATAAAATGCTGTAAAGGTTATCTTATAGGACCCGACAATGGTCTTCTAATACCAGCTGCTGAAAAACTCGGTTTAAGAGAAGTATATGAAGTAGATATCCGTAAAGTTTCTAATGGTTATGTCTCTCATACTTTTCATGGTAGAGATGTTTTCGCCCCAGTAGCAGCTAGAATATCTAAGGGTGAAACTCCAGATCTATTTGGAAGACCATATGAGCGTTATGTTAAATTTACTCTGCCAAAACCTAATGTGTTAGATGGATGTATTATGGGGGAAGTCCTTTACATAGACAGTTTTGGAAATGTTGTGACAAACATAGATGACTTAACTGTTAAGTCTTTAAATATTAAAATTGGGGACCTCCTACTCATCAGAACGGCCCACAATAATTTCAAAGTTAGATTTGTAGACGCCTATGGAGCTATTGAGCCAGGAGCCCCACTGGCGATAATCAATAGTTTTAAGAGGCTTGAGTTGGCTGTGAATTTAGGCGATGGAAGCAGATTCTTTAAATTGAAGGTTGGTGACGCTGTAGAAGTGTGTTTGGCAAAAAACAATATATTATAGTTCAATGGTATAGTTTACTTAAACTCCATGACCTTGATTAGAAGCCTACTTAAGATATTTGGAGTCTACCGGTTTTACTTATGGTGGTTAAAGAGAGAAGTTAAAAATGGCAGTATTCCAAGCCATGTTGGGATAATTCTCGACGGTAATAGGCGCTGGGCTTATAAACATGGTTACCCTCCATGGTTAGGGCATAAATTCGGCGCGGAAAAAGTTGAAGAAGTCCTTAAATGGTGTCTTAACCTTGGAGTTAAAACAGTTACACTTTATGCATTTTCAACTGAGAACTTTAAGAGACCTCAACGCGAAATCGAAGAGTTATTTAAGCTATTTCAAGAGAAATTGGTTAAACTTCTATCTGTTCGTGAAATACACGACTACCACGTTAAAGTCAAGTTCATAGGTGCACTAGAACTGTTACCTGAAGAGCTTAAAGAGCTGATTGACGAAATAGAATCGAAGACAGCAAACTATGAAGAACGTTGGCTTAACATAGCACTAGCATATGGTGGAAGAAGGGAAATCGTAGACGCAGTTAGGAAAATAGCCAAATTGGTAGAAACAGGCTCCCTTAAACCTGAAGAAATAGATGAAGAGCTTCTACAGAAATTCCTATATACAGCCTACCTACCGAATCCAGAGCCAGACTTGATAATAAGGACAAGCGGTGAGGAGAGATTAAGCGGTTTTCTACTGTGGCAAAGTGCATATAGTGAGCTTTGTTTTCTAGAAGTCTACTGGCCTGAGTTTCGTGAAATAGACTTGCTTAGAGCTATTAGAGTTTACCAGAGTAGACAGCGAAGATTTGGAAGATAGAGGAATATAGGCTAAGTTTAAACTTAAAAAGAAAATACTAGTAATGTGGGGGTAGATTTTGACCGAGCTCAATGAAGAGCTTTTAAAGCTCATAAATATGATATGTGATGAGAAGCTAAGAGCGCTTGTATTAGACCTATTTAAAAATCCGAGTTTTAAGCTTGCAGAGGGACAATTAACGCCGATAGTGTTTGAGCATGGGCTAGGCTCCATAGGATTTCACCATTCGTATAAAGGTGGACTGTTAGATCATACTATTTCATGTAGCAAAATAGGTCTAGCAATATGTCAGACACTTGAAGAAGTATATGGTTTCAAAGTTAATGGCGACTATATCTTAGCAGCGACTCTAATACATGACATATATAAGACTGCTGTTTACGATGAGACTTCGCCTACAGGCTTAAGTCAACTAGGTGAAAGAATAGATCACCATACACTTGTGGTTTCAGAGCTTATAAGACGCGGTTTTCCGCTAGAAGTCATCCATGCGGTTCTGGCGATTCATGGACAATATGGTCCAATGAGCCCAAAAACAATCGAGGCATTAATAGCCCATTTAGCAGATCAGGTCGACTCAACATTTTGCGATAGAGTTTCAAAAGCTGCCAAAAACTTGATTAAAATTGCAACTGGGGAAGAACCCAAAACACTTACTCTAAGAGAAGCGATTTCAATTATACTTGCCAAACAGAGTGGGGGATGGAGTTCGCTTAAGGAGTTACATCAAAAAAGCGGTAAAGAAATTAATCGATAAGGTCGATTTAAAAAACGGGATAATGAAGGGGAGTAGAAACTGCGCAATATGTCTTCAGTTAAGTTTATATATGATAGATTTAAAAACACTATTCGGTTGCCGGCCATAGGGTGTGGGTCCGACCCGTTCCCATTCCGAACACGGAAGTCAAACCACACCACGTCTCCCTTCTCCCTAGTGGGAGACCCTAGGAGAGGAGGGGGATGCTGGCAACCTCACAGTGAATGTTTATATTTCAATGAGTTTATTCATAGTTTAGGAACAGCTTATGAATCCAGAGATGGTGTTACACCAGGTTTTATCTTCTGAGGGAGATAGAATAGGGCTTATTTTTCAAGCCATATTTATAGCGTTATTTTTATTTAGTATATTCTACGGGCAAAGATTTCAGGTTTGGATGATGCTTAAGAATGTTGAAATTGGTCTTAATAGAATTAAGAGAATGAGAGATAATGCTAGACAAGCGATATTGGATGTATTAAGACGTTTTAATAACGACCCCGGTTTAGAAAGCACAGTCGATAGATTGCTTGAATATTTTTGGATACCTCCTACTTCCATAGACCCATTTGGAGTCATCGGTAAAATAGACCATCTTCTTAATGTAAGAGAGAGAAGATTCCGATGGGAGCTTAAAAGCATAGTGCCAAATATTGATGAAAGTAGGCTTAGAAATCTTGAAAACCTCGTTGAAATAGGTATTTCCCTAGATCAGATATACCGGATAATGCGTCACTATTATCTTTTAGGTAAGAAAACCATGAGCCTCTTCCTAATATATCAGGCAGAAGCGCTTATGCCGACTGTCCTCCAAGAAGCTGAAGCATTAACAGACGCCATTAAATCTTTTAGTACAGGTCAACCTATAGGGGATGGTGTTGGAAGTCTCGTAGCCGCACGTTTCATGTACGGTGCTGAGAAAACACTCATATCGGAAGATACCATAGTAGCAGAAGTTGAATTTGAGGGGAGGAATCTTATAGTTGTTAAGGCTCTTGGACCAGGTGGAAATGTTGGCAGACCAGGTGAAGCTGTTGAGAAAATTTTAAACAATAGAAGAGTGGCCGCTGTAATAATGGTGGATGCGGCTCTAAAACTCGAAGGTGAAGAAGTTGGCGAGGTTGCTGAGGGAGTGGGTGCGGCTATCGGGGGTATAGGTGTTGACAAGTTCAAGATAGAAGAAGCGGCTAAAAAGTTCAATGTGCCACTTTATGCTGTAGTTGTTAAAGAATCTATGTCTGATGCACTCTCTACTATGAAATGGGAAATATACGTAGGTGTGGAGAAGGCTATCAATAGGATTAGAAGGCTTATAAGAGAGAAGACTGAGATTGGAGATACCGTGGTATTAGTAGGGGTAGGCAATACTATAGGTATAGGACAATAGTATGGAGGGGGATGATATGCCTATGAAAAACAGCATGAGTTTTCTTATCGTATTCCTCCTAATGATGGCTTTAATTACGCTCAGCATATTTTTCCTATTCTTAGCTGTTAATGCTTGGTCTCGTGGCTTTGAGGGGACGGCTATTCATTACTCCATAGCTGGTCTGATGGGCTTAATACTGTCTACGTATACTCTAGCTAGGATGATTCGGAGGAAGCCTTCAATCTCCACGGTTTTCAACTATGAAGTTCAAACGCTGTTACAGTGTTTAAAATGTGGATTTTCAAACACCAGGAGTTTTGTCGCTGGAGATTACGTGCTGGGTTCAAGTGATAAATGTCCTCATTGCTCTTCAACTATGGTTATACTTGCCATCTATAGGGTTGACTCTGAGAAGGGGAAACGTTAAAGTATAAAGCCAGTAAGCCCTATTACACCATCCTCTACGACTAATATTGTTTCTTCGGCTTGAGCTACGAACCCTCTGCTGACTTCTACAAGCGGTCTGTAGATTTTTATGAATGGAGAATTTTTCAATTTAAACCATGTATTTTCGACATTGTACTCAAGCTTCGTGGCATATATCCATCTCTCAGCAAAAGGTAACCCGTCAAATTTATCCCACAGTATTTTCAAAAAAGCATTGGCTTCAACATCTTTGATCTTCTTATAGGATATGCATCTGTATATCGTCGGCTTACCCGATTCGATGACCGTTCCATCGGCCCAATGCTCAGTTATAAACGGTTCGATCGCATAAACACCATGTAGTTTGAATTTTCCACCCCGTAGTGGAATGTTTGGTATTGAAATACCCGCGTGTAAATTGTACCTGGCAATTTCATGACCTGATAGGTTTTTTATCGGTTTTAACCCGTATGCGTTGGCCACTTTGGAAATAACTTCACCAATATCGTATACATTAACCGAAGCCTTTATGTTTTTTAAGGCTTTTCTCAACGCTTCCTCAGCTACCTCCTTAAGAAGGAGGTACCTTTCGTCTAAAACTACTGTAATAGCAGTATCAACTATGTAACCATCCACGTGTACACCAAAATCTATTTTAACTAAAGACTGTTCTGGAATTTTTAACACATCCATACGATCCGCGGTGTAGTGGGCTGCAATTTCGTTTATGCAGATATTGCATGGAAAAGCAGGTTCTCCGCCTCGACTTTTTATAAAACCCTCTATTTTCTCACATATATCTAAAACGTTAGCTCCGATTTTAACGATAGATGTGGCGAATGCCCTAGTCTTTTCAGCAATTTCTCCGGCTTTAAAATACGGTTCAAAGATATCCATCTTAACACCCATGGGCCCGCCGGGACTCGAACCCGGGACTTCCCGCTTTCTACGCTCTCCTCCGCAGGCGGGTGTCCTATCCGTGCTAGACGACGGGCCCCTGTAAGTACTGTTTTCAATAGCTACGTAAAAACTCTTTCTTCTTAAGACTCTATATCTAGTTTGGATGAGATCAAAGTATCAAGTTGGATCGGAATTATTTATGTTGAAGTTTTTAGATGAGAAGTGATAAGGTTTTAAGCTATAGATTTATAAACTGACTGTATAAAAACGATTGCCGTTTTCACGGTGATTTAACCATTGAACGAGTCAACAACCATAAAAATTTTATATCTTAAACTTTAAGTAGAACCAAACGCCTCAGTCTTATCAGGTGCGACTTAATGTCATTCTACAGGTATATAGATTATCTACTTAAAGAGAAGAAGAACCTTGAGGAGAAGCTTAAGACGTTAGATAAAGCAGAAGTTATAAGGTTTGGTAGACAACTTATAGCTACCTACCAGCAGAGCCTTCAAGGCTTCGACGAATGGTTTACGAATTACGGAATAATGGAGAAGATGGAGCCCGAATTGGTACGGGAAATCGTTACAAACCTTATGAATATAGGTTTTGAGCTTCTTAAGTATGATAGAGATATAACCATGATGTGGCTTGAAAGGGAGCAGAAAGAGATGAAAAGGAAGAAGGAAGAAGAGGAGAAGAAGAAGCAAACTTCCATAATATAGTCTAAAAAGAAGATAGAAAGCATAGTTTCAATTCGTAGAAATCCGTGTTAATCTAGCACCGCAATTTGGACAATACAAATAGTTTCCGGTTATGCGATACCCACAGAATGGACACTTTAAGACTGTATAAACTCCTTCTACACGTGTAGGTGTAGTAACACTTACTGACAGCGATTTCTTAAGGACATTGTAGACGGATAGAGCGCCTGCCACTATGGGTAGAACTATGCCTATTGGAATTATCCAATACGACTGGGAAAGGTTCGATGCTTGCGGGAAGGATACGTAAACACTATCGATGCTGCTGAAGATAGCAGGCGCGGCTAAGCCTAATGTAATGGCGATCGTAATTGAACGTATATCTATATCTCTACGTTTAGACTCCTTTAGTAATATCACTCCACTCACAAGAACCATTAGAGCCGCTATGGATCTAACTGGGAATATTTCCATCCATCCTTGGGAAATCTCCCCATTCATATTGGAGTAAAAGTAGCCTAGTAGTGGAAACTCTAAAACTGCAAATGTCTCTTCCACAGAAGAACCACGGACATAATAGTTTGTTACACCCACTATCATAGTCCAAGGTATTAGAAGTGATATGAGCATTAATACTCCAGCTATTGAAATGGCTCTACCACTTGGCTCCCCCTTTAATTCCACAGGAACTCAACCTCATTTATAGATTAAAATCGATAATGACAAATAAAGGTATCTGTTTGGAAAATGTATTCTATAACAAAGCGTTTGAAGTAAAATCTCCATCCGAATAATCTTTAATTTTTCCATGAAGGCGCCTTTAAAGTCGCCATAATGATGAGAGGATTCTTCACGTTGTTCCACATATTTTTACATTACAAATTTTTAAATAGAAGTCCCCCCTCAGAAAGCATATATACAGAGATTCTAAAGTTTATAGCGATGTTTGAGGTTGCTGTAGAGCCCTGCGTTTTAACGGCTAATAAAACATCTCTCATAATAGTAGATATGCAAAAGGATTTCATTTATAGTAATGGCAGACTATACGTACCTGGCTCTGAAAGAATAGTGACTTCTTTAAAGGCTCTTTTAGAGAAGTGTAGAGCAAGTGGGTTAACTGTGATTTTTACGCAAGATTGGCATCCGGAAAACGCATCAGAATTTAGGATATGGCCAAAGCATTGCGTCGCGGGAACCCAAGGTGCTGATATAATAGACGAATTAAAGCCAAACCCAGGTGAACTTGTAGTTAAAAAAGAGACTTACGACGCTTTCTTCAATACGAAGCTTGAAGACATTCTCATTAAAGCAGGAGTTGAAAACCTTATTGTGACTGGTGTTGTCGCAAACATATGCGTACTACATACAGCTGGAAGTGCCGCTTTAAGAGGGTTTAAGATAGTTTTACCAGTGGATTGCACCGCTGCTTTAAACGACTTTGATCTTAAACTTACCATAAGACAGGTTTCCTTTCTATACAGGGGGATAATAACATCGAGTGAATTAATATCATTCAACCATTCTCAACCTCCGAGGTCATTTTAATCCACCATAAAGACTTTCAAAGTCTTCCATTGAATAAAATCCTATTAGATGTAAATTTCCAATGTGGACATTTTTAAGCCGTTTTTTGGCCACTCTATAACATTCTACGACCTGCTCTATAGGGGTGACTGGTAAATCTCTCATTAAATAGTCAGGGTGGAAAATGAGAAGAGAATATGGGATTTCAGGGTTTAGGTCTGCTAGAAACCTAGCTATACCTTCTACTTCTTCTGCGTCTACATAACCGGGTACGAGAAGAGTTGTAGCTGTTAAAATAGGCATGTCTGGTCGTTCCATGTAAAACCTATTATAAAGCGCCTCGAAATTTTCAAATGCCCTTCTATTTGAAACACCGCTTAAAGCAACGCTTAAGGCGTTAGAATAAGCTTTAAGGTCGAATTTTATATTCCCACCTGTCTTGAAAGATATTTCACCAGCTTCATTAACTAGAACTTTGTTACCACAACCATTCCATTCAAAACAAATCCTCAGAATTCTCTCTCCACGAAGATATTCAAGAACATGTTTGGAGGCGTTTATAGCAAAAGGTAGTTGTGGCTCTGGTGAACCGCCGAAAAAGCACCAACATGATATCCGTGTATTTGATAGCGTTACTTGAATTAGCTCTTTATCTGTTATAATCCGCGCTTCTTCAAACCTTTTATGCGAATAGTTTTGACAGAATAGGCAGTTGAAGTTGCATCCGTAGAAGAAGATAGCTAGATTATAATAGTTGTATTCTGGCCCTTTAGTATACGCGTACTTTGGATAACCCGCACCCGTTCCAGCTGGGCAGAACCATGTGCTACAGCAGTTTGTCACATGTGGATCGAGGTAATAGTACAATAGTGCTTTATTCTTATCTACATATGATTTTAAATATCCATTCTCACTCCATCTTAAGCCACAGAAACCTAGTTCACCATTGCCTATAATACAATCATTTGAACATATGCCGCATCTGACTCCATTTTGTGTTTTATATGGCTGTGGTGGTAGTTTGTACTGTTCTCTAGACTTCCTATGGGCATCTAAAGCTATTTTCAAGCTTTCTTCAGGGTTTTCACGTATACATCTTACACAGACCCCTAAATAGCTTGATATTAGGGATGACTTCAATCCGCATATTTTACATTCCTTCACATTTTTAGTTTTAGAAAGGGGGGACACTCGAATCTAAAAGATTTATGGAAAACATAGACTTAAACATATTTCTAAAATATCACATGGTAAACTATGGACGTATTAACTAAAAAATAATAAAACTGTTAAAATCCAATTATCGAATAAATGTTCATTGTATAGATGGGTTCTGAAACATTAAAGGATGCCGTTCGGATGATCGTAGCACGCGGTTTACAAATAGAGCCTAAGGCTTTAGAGAGGCTTAGTAAACTTGACCAAGATATGCTACATACAACTGTAAGCAGGATTCTAAATAAAGCCGTGGAGAGAGGAGAGTTTATTATAACCCTTAGAGACGTTGAAGAATTTTGCCAAATAAAGAGAGAACAGGTAGAAGTATCCGTCGCCGTTAAGCATGTGCCAGCTAAAGAAGTGGAGCCTAAACTTGAAGTTTTATTCGACCCTACGGATAAGATCCACGGCGGTGATAGCGTAGACGACTTCTATAAGTATTTTAAAAGTAGATTTAAGAAGCTCGAGAAAATACTTCGGAGAAGAATCGACGCTGGAGGTAGTAGTACAATATCCAACGTGTTGAAAGCTAGTCTAAAAAGTCATGTGAAATTCATAGGGATGGTAACTGAAAAAGTTAAACGAAAAGGGTTTAGAATGCAACTTGAAGATCTTGAATCTTCAATAACAGTCATAATCTCCGAAAACTCGGATAGAAAATTGATAGAAAAAGCGCTCATGGTCTTACAGGATCAAGTTATCTGTGTATCTGGTATTAAGGTGGCAGATGACGTCGTTTTAGCAGATGATATCATATTTCCGGATATTCCAGATCATAAAGCTAGAAGAAGCGATGAAGAGATTTATGCTGTCTTAACATCAGATATTCACATTGGAAGTAAGCTTTTCATGGAAAAATGCTTCGAGAAGTTTCTAAGATGGTTAAATGGCTTAGAAGGGTCTGAGCCTTTTAGAGAATTGGCAAGTAAAGTTAAATATCTTCTAGTATGTGGAGATTTAGTCGATGGTGTAGGAGTTTACCCAGGTCAAGATAGAGAACTAGCCGTAGATTCCCTAACGCAACAATATAGACTTGCCGCAGAGTATTTTGCTAAGATTCCAGAGTATATAGAGACAGTAGTCATACCTGGGAATCATGACGCCTCTAGGCAAGCGCTTCCCCAACCTGCAATTTTCAGGAAATATTCAGAACCTCTCTATAATTTAAATAATGTCAGAATGTTTGGGAATCCATGTTGGATATCTGTCCATGGCGTGGATGTACTCATGTATCACGGTAGAAGTCTAGATGATATTATAGCCTATATACCAGGGCTAACATTCCAAGAGCCAGATAAAGCTATGGAGATTTTACTTAAAGCAAGACATTTAACTCCTATATATGGGTTGAGGACTGCTATAGCCCCTGAAGCTGAAGACTATCTCGTAATTGAAAGAGAGCCGACCATCTTCCATTCAGGACACATACACTTCGCGAAACACAGATTTTATAGAGGAAGTTTAATCGTTAACTCCGGTGCTTGGCAGAATCAAACAGAGTATCAGAAGAGGAATGGTTTAAAACCGTTACCAGGCGTTGTTCCAATTGTGAATTTAAAAACCCTCCAAGTAATCTACCTCGACTTTAGAGGGGCTAGCTTAGAAGCAAAGGCGGAAGCCCTTTAGCGATAATTTTTGCGACTCTCAGCGGTTCCGGCATTTTTCCCAAAAGCGTAGTTTCTCTTAACAATTTAGCCGCTTCATCTAAAGTTAAGCCTTGCACAGCTACAATTAGTTTTACGCAACCCAAGGAGAGTTCCACTGGGGTAGTTTTCTCTAGTATTCGGAGACGCTCTTGCCAATCTAAAAACCTCATCCTTAAAGCTTTCTTAACACGTTGAATATCTGGCTTACGGTCAAGAATACATAAAACCGGATAGGATGTTTCTTCATACAGTCTACATGCATCTATTAAATTGAAGCCCGCATATGGCACTCCATGGAGGAGGATTAAGTCTAATAAACCTGCTTTCGAAACGAATGTTAAAGCTTTATCGGTAGCATCTAGGCCATCGACTTTAACTGTATCTATGAAGAGCTTTTCCAGTAAAAAGCCATCCATAACAACACCTATGAGAAGAGCTTCACTTAGAAAATGTCTTCCGACAGTAAAACAGCCATCTTCTATCGCTAGAATCCTCCTACGCATTCTTACATTGAAAAATACAACAAAACCAGTAGATAGCTTTTATCATCCATAATTGAACAATTATGGTGTAGAACTTCCATAAACTATGTCGCTGGTGACTTAGGAGAATATTCCAAGATGAAATTCAACCTTGGATCCCCAGATAAAAAGGCTTTCAATGTTTTTAACGGTACATTAAGCTTTATTTGTTTAGAGCGGCCATGCCTTCCAAGACTTACAACTTTAGCATTTATTATCCCTAATGCATCTAGCTCGGCTAATAATCCGCTTACTCTTCTCTGCGTCAGAGGTTCTAAACCAATTTCAGAGCAAAGTTCCGCGTATATATCGTAGATGACGCCCGTCATAATACGATTCACAGATTCACGTTTTTTCAAAAGGAAAATGCTTGATAAGAGAAGCTTTGAATGAAGCGGTAGTGTTTTTAAAACTTCAAGCACTCTATCTTCTTCAATTTTACTCTGAGCGGCTCTAACATGTTCTTCAAGAACATTGTTGGCTCCTTCTCTTTCAGCTATTTCAGCTGAAACTCTTAAAAGGTCCAAAGCTCTTCTAGCATCCCCATGTTCAGATGCTGCTAGAGCAGCGCAGAGTCTTAAGGCAGCTTCAGTACAGGTATTGGGTTTGAGTGCAAGCTTAACTCTATCCTGTAGAATATCGAAAAGTTCATCGGCAGTATAGGGTCTGAAAACAAGCTCTTCTTCACTTAAACAACTTAAAACTCTGGGGTCTAAGTAGTCTTTAAATTGAAGATCATTGGATATTCCTATTATTACAAGCTTGCCATATTCGGATTCTTCGTTTATTCTCGTGAGTTTGTAAAGTAATTCATCTCCATAGTTTTTAATAAGAATATCAACCTCATCAAGAACTATTATAAGAATGGTTCCTATCATCTTCAATCCATTCTTGAACCGTTTGAAAACCTCACTTGACGAAAGACCAGTGAAGGGAACGTTGACTCCAATACTCTCACATAAATGTGTTAAAATTCTATAATCAGAACCATCAGTCCTACAGTTTATATAACAAATTTTTAATGGATTATCAACTTCGACGCTCTTCTTCGAAAGATGTTTAAGAACATATCTGGCCACTGCTGTTTTACCAGTGCCAGGCTTTCCATAGATGAATATGTTTGAACATCTATTTCCTTTCAATGTCGGTGCAAGTATCATTCCAAGTCTAGCTATTTGATCCTCCCTATGGGGGAGAAAATCGGGAACGTAGTCATGTCTGAGACACTCTCTATTCTTGAAGATTGTAGATCCCTCAATATATCTGTCGAAGATGTTAGAAAGAGGAGAGTCCTCCAGACGTTCCACCCTGATTTTAGGGGGTGTGGAATGTTGATAAAAACTTATCAGTAGAGGAGAATGTATCTTCAAGTTATTTAAATTAAACAGAGACCCCCACCCTAACACTTCCTTTCTAGGCTCTTATTCACAAGATGAGAAATATTGTGAACAATGTATAAACTAAATAGTTAAAATAGTTAAACTAGAAAACTTATATAAAGACCCCTTTCCTAATAAAAGGGGGAGGTTTTATCCAAAAATAAAATACTCAAGATATTCTATTAAACAACCTCTCCAGTTGAAATTAGGGGTCTGGGGAGGCTATCTTATGAAAAGCTTCTCCTAGTTATTCACTTCTTCACTTCTAGTTAACTCCATGGGAAAAATGAACCCTTTCCTGTTAAAAAATAGATTTTTTACCCTCTTAATCATCTACTTTTCCTGTGAATAAGGAACCCCTTGATTTCTACTGGAGTTTTTGAAGAAAAAATCTAGAAGCTTCTTTCTTTAAAGCTTCACTTTTGTGAAAATGTGAAGAAGAAAAAATTGAAAATTTTTATTCTTTTCAAAAAATAACGATTTTTTATGGTTTTTCTTTTCACATATTCTCTAGTAACTTTTTTACTTCTATCCTGTGAATCTATTAGCAGATGCCTAAGTCAAGGTTGAAGTTTGAAGCAGAAGATGAAACTGGTGGAAAATTAACTATAACTTTGGAAGGAGCGGTATCTAGAGATAAGATTCTTCAAATCTTAGACCTCATAGAACTTATGGGTGGATTGTCCAATAAAAGACAATCTACTGATGAATCCGAATCATCTACTAAGCTTGAGAGAATCAAGAAGATAATAATGGAGAAGTTCCCAGTAGGTTGGTTTTCATCTAGGGATATTCAAGCTGAATACGAGTCGCTGTTTAATGAGCAGATAAGGTTGAGCACGGTTTCTACCTATCTTCAAAGACTCCATAACAATGGCTTTCTTTTAAGATCTGGTTCTCGAGCTATGCGGAATTATAAACTTAATAAAATGGCGCTATCCCGTGTTTCAGACTCTACTTAGTTTAAATTTTTACTCTAAGATTTTCCCTGCTTCTACACCTAGAAAAGTCGTTATTAAGTCGATCTTAGCTATTATCCCCTGGATTTTTCCGTTTTCAACAACTAAAACAGCGGGGGCTCCTCTTAAAAATATTTGAAGAACCTCATGAATAGGCGTATTTGGAGTTATTTCTGGAAAAGGCCCCTCCATAATATCTCGAATGGTCATCTTAAAGAATTTCTTAAAATCTTTCTCTCTCACCATGTGATGGATAATGGTTGACTCTTGAATAGCACCAATAGGGATATTGTTATCATCTACAACTGGAAGTTGAGAAATATCGTGTTTCTTCATAAGTCTAACAGCCACTTCAACGGGTTGTTTAGCGTTAATGCATATCACTGGTCTATGCATTATATGTCTTGCCACCTGCTCCTCTTTAACACTTGCGTTCTCTATAACATGCATTATTCTTTTAATCGTAGAGAGACGAGGATCAACATTACCTCTTTCAATCCTAGAAATTAGAGATTGGCTTAACCCCGCTTTTTCAGCAAGCTCTTTCTGAGTTAATCTAACGGCTTTTCTAAGTCGTCTGATAGTTTCTCCTGAAGGTATGCCATAAGACATGAGGATCACAACTGAGTCCAACTTATATTTCATTAATAAGGGTAAAATAAAACTTGCCTATGCAGGAATTTTAGCTCCACCGTTTTTACTGGTTTTATTCGATGGAAAAAATGACGGGTGATATAAAGTTTGTTTAAAGAATGACATGATTGCAGGTCAACTACCACCATGGTTTAACTTCTGGAGGTTCAACGGCAAGTAGAGGCTTAAGGTATGATATTGCCTGCTTTACACCAGCGTCTCTACTCATACACGGATCTTCATGTTCAACTGAGAGGACGTAATTGTAGCCGACTTCTAGAAGAGCTGTTATTATACGTCGCCATGGCATTTCACCCCATCCAACTGTTCGAAATCGAAAGCCTCTTGCAACTTTATTCCATGGCCCTACTGATAGTACCCCAGATGCTGAAGCGGTGTGAATAACCCTCTCAGAGTCTTTCGCATGGCAGTGAAATATCCGATCTTTCAACTCATATATGAATTGAACCGGGTCCATCCCTTGCCAAACTAAATGGCTCGGATCATAATTAAATCCAGCTGATGGATGGTTCCCCGATACTTCTAGGAGTTTCTTAGCAGTCTCCAAGTTGTAATTCATCTCTTGCGGATGGGTTTCGTAAGCTATCTTAATACCTTGGTCTCTAGCATGATCTAATATTGGAAGCCATCTATCCTTAAATAGGCTCCAATAGCTCTCCCAAATTCTCTCATTTGCTGGTGGAAACACATACCACTTTGCCCAATCTGGGCATCCGGTGAACGCATTGACCACAGGTACATCTAGGGCGGCTGCAGCTTCTATAGTCTTTATTAGCCTGGTTATTCCATATTTGACTTTTTCATCCGGTGTTCCTCTAAACCAATCGTCTGTGCTTTCATCTAAAGGACCCAGTATAAGTTGCCCTTCTAAGTGGTTACTTAAAGCAGAGATGACTAATCCATACTTTTCTACAATCTTCTTATATTCAGATGCTCCGCCTTTCAGAACTTTCTCAACATCTATATGAGTGCTTCCTCGCCAAGCTGCTATCTCAACAGCCTCATAACCTAGTTCTGAGACAAACTTTAAGACTTCATCTATCGGCTTATCGTTATACAGTACGGTAAAAATTCCGATTTTCATGTTTCTCCTATTAATTTCTAATCCTCAAAGGATTTTAAATTTATCCTATAGTAACTGCTAAGATTTAAATTGTTTTAAGCCTAACTTTTTAACGGTGTAACTATGGGTGAAGAAGTGGGATTTGTTACAATGGCCAAGGTTGAACGGAAAGTCGAGGAAATTAAAACCATCGGGATCGGTCTTCTTGGCTATGCTTTTATGGGTAAAGCTCACGCACATGCGTGGAAATCTATTCCAACATACTACTGGCCTCCACCCGCCCTTCCTAGGCTCATAGCGATATGTGGAAGAACTGTAGATGCTCTTACTGAAGCCGCTAGGCGGTTTGGATTTGAAAAGTACTATACGGATTGGAATCTAATGATCAAAGACTCCAAGGTTGAAATTTTTGACAACTGCGGACCCAACAATATACATGCTGAACCATGTATAGCCGCCGCTGAAGCAGGTAAACACGTAATATGTGAAAAACCGCTCGGTAGGAATGCTGAAGAATCTAGAAAAATGTTTGAAGCAGTCCGAAAGGCTGGGGTCAAACACATGTGTGCCTACAACTACCGATTTGTACCAGCCGTTAGACTTGCTAAAAAACTTATAGAAGATGGTTTACTAGGTAGGATCTATCATTTTCGAGCACGCTATCTTCAGGAGTGGATTATGGATCCAAACTTTCCGTTGGTTTGGCGTTTAAGGAAAGACGTAGCTGGATCTGGTCCTCTGGGAGATTTAGGCTCTCATATAATAGATTTAGCCAGGTTCCTAGTGGGCGATATTAAAGCTGTGTCAGCCGTCACGAGGACATTTATAAAAGAAAGACCTCTACCTGAAGACCCGAGTAAAAAGGGCCTTGTAACAGTTGAAGATGCCTTCGCATCTGTGGTTGAGTTTGATAATGGTGCCATTGGAACACTTGAAGCCACTAGATTCGCAGGTGGTCGTAAAAACTATAATAGTTTTGAGATTAACGGTGAAAAAGCCTCCATAGAGTTTAACCTCGAACGTTTAAACGAGTTGAGAGTCTACTGGAGGGAAGAACCAGTCAGAGATATAATGGGTTGGCATGAGGTCCTTGTAACTGAAAGTTACCATCCATTTTACAGGTACTACTGGCCTCATGGACACATAGGTGGATGGGAGGATACTTTTAAGAACGAACTATACCACTTTCTAGACTGCGTAGTTAATGATAAGCCTGTAAACCCCTATGCCGCCACGTTTGAAGACGGTTGGAAAGTAGACGTCGTATGTGATGCTATTTTAAGCTCTGCTGAAACAGGTAAGCGTGTCTTAATCCAGTACTAAACCTTTTTCAAAATATCTCAAAAGCCGATTTAAGATTTTAAGCTAGTTCCCCTATTATTTTTCCTGTGGAAATTAGAAAAGTTCAATTTAGTTCAGGTTCTCTTTTCATATCGCTTCCTAAACCTTGGGCTTCACGTCATGGTTTAAAGAAAGGCTCTCCTCTCTTCATAGAAGAGAGGGAGGATGGGGCTTTAGTCCTCCACCCGGTTGAAAAGATTAAAAATACGTCTAAAAGTGTTCTAATTGAAATTTCTCCGGATGTTGAGAAGAAAATTACGAGCCGTTATTGGCTTGGATATGATTCAATTATCGTAAAATCTCCAAGTGGTAGAATAACATTGTCAGATAGAGAGAAGATTAAAAACTTAGTGAGGAGGCTCATAGGATTAGAGATAGTTGACGAATCTATATCGTCAATAGAACTTCAATGTTTTATAGAACCCGCTTCAGTTCCACCGGTAAAGGTACTGCGTAGAGAGCACTTGCTTACTTTGGCAATGCTTAAAGACCTTAAAGATGGTTTAACTGACCATAGTCTGCTTGAATCAATAATAATCAGAGACGATGAAGTTGATAAACTATACTTCCTACTTGTACGTATCTTGAGAATGGCCATTCAAAACCCTTCATTGAGCAATAGGCTAGAAATTTCTCCATTAGACTGCATGGATTATCGTCTTGTGGCTTTTTTCATAGAGTCTCTAGCTGACTGCATAGTTTCGATTTCTGAGAAGCTTTTAGACGAGCGGAATTTTAACGGTACGACTGTTGAAAACGTCAAGACGGTGCTAGAAATTTTAACAGACGTATACGTGAAATCTATGGAGGCTTTTCTAGCCAAAGATTTCAAAAAGGCAGAACTTGCTAGAGCGGGGAAAGAGCAGTTCAATAATCTTATATCTTCCATCAGCTTGGGGAAAATGGGCTTCCTAATCCCCGAGCTCACAAGAATATGCAATATTTCTATCGATATCGCTGATCTAGTGATTCCTTAACAATACCTAGGTATTCTCCACCGTCAATATCTATTTTTGAAAGCCCTCTAACGTATAAGACTGGTATTCTTAACTCCACCAATCGTCTCCTAAGGTTTAAATCGTTAGTAGCCACAGGAGTCTTCAATCTACAAGCATACTGTTCTATTAGTGTATCTACTGGTTCTCCCCTGTCAATATCTACAATTTCCGCCTCAATTCTACTTAATAGTTGAATCGCAAGTCTAGCATAATGGCTTCTCCTATCTGAGTCTGTGCTTAATCTAAGCATTTCCTCGTAGACTGGTTTTAAAACTACGAGCCTAACTCGTGAGTTCAACCTCTCTTCCAACCTCTCAATAACGTCTATTCTTCTTCGGATGCATTCTAAAAGGAAGCTTGCATCTACAATCAGTTTGACGGTCAAGTTATTACACCGTATCCTATTAGTCTCCACCTGTCATTTATTCTACGACTTATTGCGATTCTTTGACCCTTTGAAGCACACACTGGCTTCTTAAGCTCTACCGTGACGCGATTTTCTCTAACGTCTTTTACAGTGCCAAGTGTTACCGCTGTTAAAATGTTTAAAAGTAAGGGCTCCTTTAATTTTATCTTCTCCACTTTAAGTTGTTTTACAGCTCCGATTACCGTCTCAAAAAGTGAGACGTCTAATGTTATTTCACTAACTATGTCAGGTAGCATATCGGGCTTACCGACTACATTTCCAGCGAGGTTGTCGGCTTTGGTCAAACTCGGGTCTAGACTCGTACCTACACCTACCAATCCACCACATCTAGCCTCCTTAACATTTAAACCGCCATGTCTCAGTGAGACTATTCTCGTCATAAGAGGTTGAGCTATACTCCGGCCAGAGTTATCAGTTGATACTATCCCTGGGCGTATTTCAATTTCATCTCCAACTCTAAGCACACCCTGAACTATGGTCCCTCCAATCACTCCTCCAGAAAGCTCCGTAGCTCTTGTTCCAGGCTTGTTAATGTCGAACGATCTTACGACGTACATTAGCGGGGGTTTTAAGGGGTCTCGTTTAGGCGTAGGTATGTACTTCTCAATAGCCTCTATTAAGTAGTCTATATTAACTTTGTTCTGAGCAGATATGGGTATTATAGGGGCGTCTTCGGCTATTGTTCCTTTAACGAATTCCTTAATCTGCTGATAGTTTTTCAGGGCTTCTTGCGGCGTCACAAGTTCAATCTTGTTCTGAGCGATTACAATATTTTTGACACCAACTATTTCTAAAGCAGCTAGATGCTCCTTTGTCTGAGGTTGAGGACACGGCTCGTTAGCGGCTATAACAAGTATGGCGCCATCCATGACGGCGGCTCCCGAAAGCATAGTTGCCATAAGTACTTCATGGCCAGGGGCGTCTACAAAGCTCACAACCCTAAGAAGTTCTGTCTTAGATCCACAGTTTGGACATGTCTGTTGAGTGGAGTAGCATTTTGGAGGTGGGCAGACTGGGCATTTGTAAAACCCTGCGTCGGCATATCCCAGTTTAATTGTGATACCTCTTTTTATCTCTTCACTATGTCTACTTGTCCAAACGCCAGTTAAAGCCTCTACAAGCGTAGTATTATGACATATTATAGCTCCATCTCCGGCTACAAAGTTGGCGGTTTTCGGTACCACTAGATCGATGACGTAACCTTTATAGTCTGACGAAGTTATTTCTGAAATTCTATCGAATAGGATGTCTGCGTCAAGTAGCATTCTAAAACGTTTAACAAAAGCCTTACACGAAGCCAAAGCGTCTTTTGTATATGAAACCAGGAAATCATAAACTAGGCGTACTGTTTTTGGGTCGTTTGAATTTAAAGCTCCTAGTAATTTTTTCCTTGAAAGTCCTAATACTTCAGCCAACCTTTCCTGAGAGATTCCTAAAAGGAGTGCATGAGCCTTAAGCCTATCAGGCTCTAAGGTAAGTCCATGAGAAGAGCGCTCTAAGATATTGAGTTGAAACTCTATATCTGATAGTAGTTCCCTTAGCTTTCCGTAGCTTAGTCTATGAGTTCTTTTACATGCTTCGTAGGCTTTATACCATGATGACCCTTTCATACGTAACTCATTTTTAGACTTATTAAAGTGTTCGCGCTTCAGACCTATGAGTGAACAGACTCTTGAGATTTCATTATAGTCAACCTCTATAGAAAAGTTCGTTTCTTTAGACATATCATAAATTCTTCTAAGATACTCTTCAAGGTCATACTTTTTTCCATCCTCAAAACCTATGTTATTTAAAAACCTTTTCAGGTTATCTCTGCCTGAGATCGATAACCTATGGTACTCTCTATGTCTTACTTTATCAAACTTTATGTTAAATCGGCTAACTATGCCAAACCTAAGTAAGAGATAAGACAATATGATGACGTTATCTAAATTTGCTTGAGTAATTGATATCTGTCCAGATCTAGAGTTAAATTCTCCATCTAACGTAAAGAACCATCTTAAAAAAGTAGAAGCGTGTTCTTGCTTTAAACCAATAACCCACGACGGGATGGGTGAAGCTCTTTTATTCCCAGGTTTAAACCCAAATTTTAGCTTCAGGTAATCTATCAGAGGCTTACAATTGAGGTGGTAATTGATTTTTCCTGCGTGTTTAAATTCAACGCCAAACTTTTGCTTAGTTATTTCTAGCACTTGTTTTAACATGGTCATCTGCTCCTTCTGAGCTATAGTTATTCTTCTATTAGAACTCGTTCCCTCAGACCATACGAATGCAAACCACTTTACTAGGTCCTCATCTATTCCCTTTATATCTTTTAGAATCCTGTATTGGCATCCCCCTTTTCTCCTATAGGCGACCAAAAACTCGTCTTCTTTTAGAGTTGTTGGAGAAACAACCTTCAAGAGCTCGTTAAACTTCTCCTTAAAATTGTTATCGAAGTCTTTCTTCCCCTTAAAGACCTTGAGTACTTCGTCATAGCTCAACCCCAGCTTCTTTGAAAGCTCTTTCATCGACATCCCAAGAAGAATTCTGAGCATTTCTAAGTCTTGAAGTGTAAGTCCATCTGTTCTCTTAAAATTCTCTGTAAGCTCCTTAAGTTTAAGGTAATCGACATATGTTACGATTTTGTAGTATTCTCTAAGATTCTCTATCACATCTGGAAATTCAAGTCTTTGACCATTTAGCTTCAATTCACGGGCAATAGCTATCTGTTCTCCTACCTTTAGCTCCATAGCTTTCACCCACTTCAATAAGCCCCGTCTATTGACTAAAAGGGGATGCGCTGGTGTTACACTGATCCTCCTTCCACTCGATGTACGTAAATGAATAATCTTACCGTTATAAGGTTGTAAATATACGTAGGCTTCGTTATCTGATAGCTTTAGCTCTTGGTCTAAACTCTTTACCATGCTCTCAGGAAGTTGATAGACGACGCAATCCTCCGACTGGCTTTGAAGCGTTAAACGTTTACCCTTAGCTTCAGCTATATCTTTAAGTTCATAACCCTTCATCAGATGTCCATTAAAAAGTATGACCTGGTCTAAACTCAAGCATTTGCCATGGTCGACGTGCCCGGCGGTGCCTATATTACACTCGGGGGTTTTTTCGTAGACTTTCGACATTTATGGATCACTTGTGTATAATAAAGAAACGCCATCCAAGTTGATAAACTTTACACCCTAATGTATGTCTCCATCTTCAGTCGGAGTCTTACAATCCTAGCCTGAGTTTAAGGCGGTCTTCAAGTGTTAAAAAATTATTTTTTGTCGAGTATTTTTTCTGCAAATGAAAACAATGCTTCTTTACATTTTTCAAGATAAGATTCTGCTTCCTTCTTTGTAGGTATTCCCCATAGGTCTCTTTCCGTTACTTTCCTATACCATTTATTCAATGCTTCTAATTCTTCTTCTAATTCTTCATATTCTTCGTCGGTAAGATTATTCAAGTTTATATTCCTCTCTATTTCCTCTAAAAATTCTTTACACTCTTCAACTATCTCCATATATTCTCTTTCTCTACTCTCTCTAAATTTTTGAAGAATGTTTTTCAAATCTTCGTCTCTTAATGGTTTTGATATGAAAACTGTAAACCCCACCTCTTTTAGTTCTTCTAGGGCTTTTAAAATTTCCTTGTTCAAAGTTTCATTAACAGGTATTATACATAGTGAAAGCTTGGGATAGATGCCTCCAAGCATTTTAAGCCTCCTCCACACTTTAACTTTCAAACGTGATGGCTTTTCAGGGGCCTCATAGAGAAGTATGAAGAATCTATTTGGCTTGTCAACGTTTGACATTTCTGTTAAAATATTCCAGTAGAATTTCTATTTATGCATTTTTCTTTCTGTCTGGTTTAAAGAGATCAAAATCTTTAAATGTAACCACTGTTACATTTTGATATGGAGCAAGTTGAAACTATTGGAAAGCGAACATATCAATGCTTTTTCATCCGCACTTACAGATTCACGGATCCTTCCTAGGGAAGGGGGAATATACTCTTCGCCTTTGAATGTTCGCCCTAATGTAATTTACATAGAAGTTATGAGAAACGGTAGAGTAAACATTGGATGTTGCGAGGGAATAGTGAGAGAACATGAACGTTTAGCTTTCAACGATCTATCTAAGAAACTCAGTTATCACTTTAGAAACATCCCTAGGGAGTCTATAGAATGGATACAGATACCCTGTATGAAATTTATAAAAGAGAAGCAATTTCAAGGGATGCCGCCAGGTGTACTATCTGCTAGAGGAGAAGCATGGATTATGTATTATAGAACAGATAACGTGGTTTTTCCCTGCTATCGAAGTTTTTCGCTAGACTTCGATAAAGGTCGACGTATAACTGTTGTCAGTCCAAGAAATCTGATGAAAGACACCATTACAATAAGACACCCGGTTTATACAACTGAGATATATACTGGCATCGTATCCATAATAGAGGTTTCAATTCAAGGAATTCTAAAATATACTAAAGGCCATTTTGGTCTTGGGTCAATAGTCTCCCAATCCCAAGACACAGTTAGCTGTGTATATGTTCTCGGGGATGAAGACTTATCGTATATTTTAAAGACACTTAGTTTAACCACTACTAACGAGGCCTTCTAAAATGTGTAGAGCAATGAGTTTTCGTGACACGGTAAAATACGTGATAAGTAAACAGGGAATAGATGGTGGCTATCTAAGCTACCAGTATATGGGTCTTTTTGAATCCAGCGTAGAAGATACGTACTACGCTCTCAGCGTGCTCAAATTTCTAGGAGTAAAGCCTCCTAATGTATTCAAGACCGTAAGGTTTCTT
This sequence comes from Bathyarchaeia archaeon, assembly GCA_038870975.1. Taxonomy (GTDB): domain Archaea; phylum Thermoproteota; class CALKCG01; order B24; family B24; genus DTBU01. The sequence continues at coordinate 673,712 of JAVZJD010000001.1, forward strand.
AAGGAAGTCCAATTGGCGGATGGTAGCTACCATAGCCTTCGTGTAGCCTTTTTTCGCCATTAAAGCTTTAACTTCTCTACATGAAAAACCCAGAGATGTAAATGGAGCTATATCGTATCTTAAAAATTCTTTAAGACTGATGTTAATTGAAGAGGTTGATTCATTTAAACAGTCGATGGATTTTGAAAGAAAAAGCTATGTAAGTAGAAAAGTTGAAGAAAGTTCATTGGAATCTGTGGATTTACATAATCTATACATTGTAGAAATGCCTACCATGTTATGCAATATAAATATGGTTACATCCGCTTTTAATCTATTAGGCTACCAGCTAAATGAATTAGAAAGAGAAAATATAGTCAGACTTGTTTTAAAGTTTAAAAATAAAGATGGCGGTTTTGGATTAAATACTTCATGTATCGACGAAACTTTTCACGCGCTATCTATTTTAATAAACTTAAAGAGCTCTCTTAACGATCTAGATTTACAGAATACTATAAAGTGGATATATGAATGTGAGAATCGCTCAGGAGGTTTTAAAATTAAACCAGATATCCCGCTTTCATATTCTCTAGAATATACTTACTATGGCCTCCAAGCGATGGATTTGCTGAACATTAAACCGGCATTTTCAGATATGCATATTAACTTTATCTACAGCTGCTATAATCCTAATGGTGGTTTCAGGAGGTCGACAAATCTTGGTATTTCAACGTTAGAAGATACGTTTTACGCAACTTCTTCGCTTAGTACATTGAACGCCATTCTATATTAACCATTGATCAACATCTGCCCACGTAGTTCAATTTAAATAGCGTGTTTAGTACTATAGTATTTCATGTCTCGTATTTTGGAGACCAATGAAGATAGGCTTATTAAAGTTTCAGTTACCGGAGCCATTTCAAGCCCTACCATACATTATCCGTATCAAATATCTGCCTTCGGCGAGCCAATGGTTTTACCAAGTGTAGGAGGGATTCGATATAATTTACGTGTTGGAGACTATGCAACTGGGTGGATGGCGGATCACGTTGAACCAGGTGTAAGCATTAAAAATGCAAATAGTGATGCCAATAGGGCTTTAAATACCCTATCATGTATAGGGAATGAGGCCGTGGTGGTTTCAGGTGATGCTAAAGGTTCTAAAGGCACGGTTATCGGCAAACATGGGGGAATTGAACACATCATCGTCGACTTTCCACCTGAAATTCTAGATAAGCTCAACATAGGTGACAACGTCTTGATTAAAGCTTATGGTGTCGGCTTAAAAATACTGAATATTCCAAGTGTTAGAATTATGAATCTGGATCCTAAAGTATTGAATCTATTGAATTTGAAGTTTGAAGATGGCTGTTTAACGGTTCCAGTCACCCATTTAGTACCAGCATCGATAATGGGTTCAGGCTTAGGAGATATACAGGTGTACAGTGGTGATTATGATATTCAGCTCTTCGATAGAGCTATTGTAAATGAATACCACTTGGAGGATCTTAGACTAGGAGATCTTGTGGCAATAATGAATGCAGACCATACGTATGGACGGATCTACCTCAGTGGGGCTATCTCCATAGGTATTGTTGTCCACACAGATTGCGTACTAGCAGGACATGGACCTGGAGTAACCACAATAATGACTTCAAGCGAAGGTAAAATAAAGCCTTTAATAGACTCAAATGCAAATATTGCGAACATTCTGAAGTTGAGAAACGATTTTTAAATTCGGCAGAGTGCTCTTACCCACTCTATGCCTACTGCTTTTTGAATGGCATGAAGCTCCATAGTGACCTGCTGCCAGCCATACTCATAAGGTCTATGTCTAAAGCGTCGAGAACCTGTTCAAATGTACTCTCAAGGTATTCAATGTATTTGTCTGAATCTATCTCACTCGGGCTTCTTATAAGTTGGATTGGCTTAACACCTGGATCTGTCACTACTTTAACAAAAGATATTATATCCCCTGCCCGCACATCAACCCCTCTTTGTTTTAAAAGTAGTGCAGCTTTAACATGCTGGGGGGTCGTCTTCACATATCCTTCAGGAGGTCTACTGAGCATGATTTTGAATGCAAGTTTATCTATTGGCACATTTCCGCGTTTTATCTTATTATAGCTATCTTTGTAGAGTTCTATTATGTTCTCCTTAGCTTTTTCGAAGTCTTCAGGACTGTTAACCGAGCCGAGGATTTTCATCATTTCCATGAATGCATCTTTAATGAACTCCGGAATATGGCGTTTCTTGCCAGTCAATCCTTTTACGTCTACCGTACCATCTTGGTAAACGCCAAGGTAGTTCTTTTTCCTAGAACTTAATACGACATATCTGTAGACTCTATCTATGTCAAGTTCCATACCGAGTTCCTTTTCAGCCCAGCTAATAAGTTCTTCAATCTGATTCTTCGTCGGAGACTTTAAGAATAGTGAATCTGTATCTCCGTATATTACTTCAACTCCCAACGACTCTGCTTTTTCAACAGTCTTCATTATGACATACCTCCCTATGGATGTTATTGCTTCGGCAACTGTAGGACAATAAAGTGCGAAGTTTTCAGCCCCGAACACCCCGTAAGATGCATTTAAGATAACCTTTAAACTGCTTTGCACAACATTATACCATTCTCTAACTTCAGGGGGAAGGTTTTTATCTTTAGACCTAGGTTTATACCATTTAACTCTAACGTCTTTAAGGGACCCTATGAGTAGACTTGTCATTCCTCTCTCTTTTATACAAATCCAGTGGGTTGTTCCCGGGACCGTCTTGGTTCTACATTCTGGGTGGTTGCAATTCAACGTTTCATAACTTATATTATACTGTCGAACTATAGAAGGATACATGGATTGAAAGTCTAAAACAGCAACGTTAAAGTGGACACCTGGTTTAGGCGTTATGACTTCTCCACCTCTATACTTCTTTCCCTCTATGATGGCTTTCGTTGTTATTTTACCTTTAACTGCTAGGAGGTCTTCCTTTCTAGGGATCAGCCATCCTCGTACACGGTGTTCGTAAAGCATCATGTTCCTTATCCAGTTCGATATGCCTTGTCTAGTTAGGTCTTCAACTGGAGTCGAGGTTATTCTTGCAAGAACCATTATGAGGTTCATTACTAAATCATTATTCATAGAGGTTAATCCGTAGACTATTTGTGAATCCCTAAGGCAGTATTTGGCAAGCTCCATGTACGTAAGTTCGCTAATTGGCACGTCGATCTCCACTTTTCCCATTCCAAGTAAAGCGTCACCTATTTCATCAAGTGTATTTTCACGGTATTTCTGACCAAAGGCGTATACCTGGATAGACTTGTTGAAGAAAAACTTGTAAAGGTCTATGTGTATTCCATTTTTAATCAGTGTGGAATCTCTGCCTCTTTCTATAGGTATTTTATCAGCCTCTATACCGAGCTTCTTCGCCCTATAGTAGAGATATGGCAGGTCAAAATCGTCACCGTTAAAAGTTAAAATGAAAGGATACTTCTCAATATAATCGAAAACCTTTAATACAAGCTCTTTTTCACTATCGAAATACTCAATTTCCGCATCGACATCTGCTACTCCTTCTTCTACTCCCTCTCTCTTCAGCAACATGACTTTACGTAATCCATCAGATCCTATTAAGGAGACAGCGACAATTGGATCTTTCGCCTCCTTAGGATTAGGTACTCTTGTAGCCACCTCGCCCGCGACTTCTATGTCTATTGCCAATCTAGATATCTTTGGGACTCTCAACTCTAGCATGCTAAGCCATCTGAGAATATACTCCATGTACTCCTCTGGCTCATCTTTAAAGACTGTCTTAATAGTCTCCAGCTTTTCCTTCGGTAGTTCATGTTCAACTTGAATGAGTTTGCCATCTTCAACTTTATACAGCATACCAACTTTCAGCCTTCTATCGAAGATGTAATTTTCATGGAACTTTATATCTGCCTCCCAAGCCTTGGGAAGAATATCTCTTATGGAATTTCCCACCCTTCCACCTATTGAAAGTGGATCTTTAGCAATGATCTTAGTCATGAGTTTTCTCTCGTAGTTTAATGGATCGTATTTTTCAACTATTTCTAACTGTTGAAATCCAGGGTGGGTCACAATTCCCGGGACTTCTTTCACTTTTTCAGGTGGTAAATCGCTTAAGCAATAGGGTTTGTAACCCGTATTATCATACCATAAGTATATTTTCTGCTCTCTCTCATTATACATTTTTAAGCATACAGCCCCCCTCTCACCGTCATAGGTTGCTGATACTAAATAGCTAGGAGGTATATCCTTTGCCTCCTCGCTTACAACGGGTTTGATTTTCAACATTTGTTCCTCTTCAGTGGGGGCTTCGTCTATTGTTCTTTTCTCCGCATCTGTTTTCTTAGCTAGAAAGTCCATAAGGGTGTAGGTTTTAGAAGGCATCTTCTTCTCAATAGAAACTATAAACGACCTCAGATATTTGTATTATTCTTCGCAGAACCGTTAATATAAAGGGGTCGGTTGTATTGCTAAATCAATATTTTTAAGCAGGTTTAAAATAAATGATTTCAAGTTGACTGCTGTTTATGATTGTTGAAAGGGCTCTTAAACTCGCTTTTAAAGTCTTCCAACTTGAAGAAAGGGAGAATATAGGGTTAAAGTCTGCCGCTAGTAGAGCTAGGGCCCTTCTATCCGAAGGAGACCGCCAGATTTTAGGGTTAGCACATCGTTTAGCATTTGAAACTATAAAGTATAGACTGCTCATCGATTATATTCTTGGCGAATTCTACGGTGAGTCTTTAAAAAAGCTTTCAGAGTCTGCTAAATATGCTTCGCAAATTTTAACCTATGAATTTAAGATAAATGATACCCCGTCCATAAGAATCGACGCCTTCTTAAGAGCTTTGAAGAAAATCCTTAAAAGGGAGGAGTATGCTTCATGCATACGTCTTTTCCATTGGCTTGAAGGGGTATCTTTAAATGAAATCCTCAAGGTGGAGGATCCATTAAAATACCTGTCGCTTTCATACTCAAGTCCGAAGTGGCTCGTAAAGTATTCCATTAGAAATTTCGGCCTTTTGAATGGTTTAAATCTTTTAAAAAGTTTAACTTCATCCCCTCCAACGTATTTCAGAGTTAATACTCTTAAAGCATCTGAAGACGATATTCTAAATCTACTTTCTGATGAAGGTTTTGAATTCGAGAAAGTTGAATGTTTAAATTATGTTTTCAAGGTTATTGAGTCTGAAAAACCTATAGTTGCATCTAAAGCCTATAAGGAGGGCTGGATATACATCCAGGATTTATCAAGCTGTTTGGCAGTAGAAGTGTCTGAGCCTAGACCTGGCTTTACAGTATTAGACGTATGTGCTGCCCCTGGCTCTAAAACTACTCATCTTGCTCAACTAATGGAAAATAGAGGCCGTATAATTTCAATCGAGCTTTCAAGAAGCCGTGTTAAAACATGGTTTAAAGAGGTCTCCAGAATGGGTGTTTCAATTGCACAAATGGTTTTAGCAGACGCCTCTAAAACCTATCCGCTGAAGCTTGAGGCAGACGTCGTCCTAATAGATCCACCTTGTTCAAATACTGGGGCTTTCCATAGAGATCCGTCATTAAAATGGAAGACATCACCTGAGCAAATTAGAAGATTTTCTGAGCTTCAATTATCCATGCTTCTCTCTTCTGTAGACCATGTTAAACCAAATGGGCACATTATATATACTACGTGTAGCATAATGGTCGAAGAAAATGAAATGGTTATTGAGAGGTTTCTTAATCTAAATTCCGACTTTGAACTGGAAAAAGTGAACTGTTCAATTGGAGATCCAGGTTTAAGAGGTTTTAAAGACTGTAAAAGGTTATATCCGTATAAACATAACTGTAACGGGTTTTTTATAGCTAAACTTGTAAAAAGAAACAGTTAAATCTCTTTATTTTTTACTGAATCTTATTACTTCCGCTTTCTGAAGAGCATTATACCGTTGAAGGTTGTGACGTATTCAAAGCCTGCTTCGATGAGCTTTGAGGCCTCATCTATGGTTGAAGCCGTTTTACAGTAGAACTCGTCTTTAGGGGTTTGGAATAACGCTCTTTCTATGTTTATGTAGATCATCGTGTTCTGAATACTTTTATGACCGAGCAGCTCCTTGACGTAAACTATGTCTTTCGTCTTATGATACTCCATCGTTGCCTTCCAATGTCTAAAGGTGTGGAGCGTTATCCTCTTCAACCTCGGATTCTTAAGTTTTAGAGCGAGTGAATTCCTCTGACGCATAAAGCTGGATTCAATGGATTCACGCGTCATCGAAAAAACCCTTTCGCTGTCTCTTGGAAGGCTTTTCAGAATTTCGACGAGTCTATCGCTTATCGGTAAGATCCGCCCCTTGCTCCTCTTCTCCGGCGTTATATTGACAATTTTACGCTCGAAGTCCACATCTGCCCACTTCACCATTAAAGCCTCTCCAACCCTTACTCCTGTCTCTTTTAGAAATTGAAGGAATGCAGCGGTCTTCCTTCCACATCTAGCTATCAGCATGTCTAACTCTTCTTCAGTCGGAATGAATGGGATCTTCTCAGTCTTCCCATATTTCGGCTTCTCCCAAGAGCCACTGTAGAATCTTACGAAATTGCCATATAGATTTGCATAGTTCATTTTTGTGTCTTCAGATATATTCAGTTTGTTGATGAACTCTTTGACCGCTTCAGGATCATATATGTTCGCACCTTTTCTAATAAGCATTCTTACGACTTCCACATTCTTTTTAACCGTTTCCTCTCTTCTCCCGTTCTTCAAAAGCCATAGAGCGAAGCCAGTTAGGACATCTTGGCTTACTGTGCCCCCCGCAGGCTTTTTTACTGTTTGAGGGGGCTTTTCCATCAGAGCCACGCATCCCATATCAGACCGGCTTAGGTCCTCATGTCCTTCATCTTTAACATAACCGTTGGGCCTATTTAAATCTGAGGTCTCATGGGTTTTCCCACGTCTCGAAGATGAAATTGTAAATCTATACCCGCAGTCCCTGCATAAGTAGCGTTGGATTTTAGAGCCGTCTACAAGCTTACGGAAGCCGTCTTTGAATAAACGTTTCGAGCCACATAATGGGCATTGAACCTCAGGTCCATTAGAGCCATAGGGTTTGCCCTGGACCGAGGCTGAGCAATCGTTTAAATCATCTCTATAGTCCTCCTGAGGTTCCGTAGAAGATGACAAGCATATCACTTTCTCTTCTTGGAAAGCTCCAACTCTATTTCACGGATCAGCTCCTCATTCTCGAGCTTAGGAATAATGTCGAAAAGGGAGGCGATTACACCTCTACTACCATCACTAGTGTGGATCCAATACTCATCGTTCCTAAGCATGGCAAGCAGAATCCTAGCCTGCGTCTCAAGGGCTTTCCTCTCAGCCTCCGAGCCTTTATCGAGCCTTGAGAGCGCTAAACTAGGGTCTCCGATCTCAACCACGGACTTCATAAAGTATTCTATCGCTTTAGATGGTTTAAAACTATGGCTTCTACAGGTTTCCTTGAACTTTTCCAAGAGGTATGGGTCGAACCTCCATCCAACCTGCTTCTGAGGCATAGATGATCACCTTGTTACCTTTCTGCTAACTTTTCTGATGACATAGTAGAGGGGGGAGGGGGTGGAAATCCACTCATCCTAGGGTCTCCCACCATAGAGGTCTTGGCTTTCACTATCTTCTTGGATGGGAAGACCTCACAACCTTCATATAGGTCGTGAGTCTTGGGCCCTAGGACGCGACTCATAGCTTCCCCCTCCCTTCGAGAAGTGCATTGAGCCGTGGTTTTGAGAAAGGCTTATAGCGTCTTTTTCTTGCGTGATCTATGTAGTATTGGGTCTTCCCCACGTTGTAATCCGGCTGGTTCATGAAGACCGCATGTATATCGTCATCTCCATAGCCAGCGTTAAGCATTTCGAATAGTATGGCAAGCCTTTCCTCATGTGATAGCTCTATCCCCTTTTTAGCCCGCTCTATGAGGAGCTGCACCTCTTTCCTAATACCTTTTGTTGGCTTAAATGAAGTGTGAGTTTGCCTTCGCCTCTCTTCTTCTCTGAAGATTTCCTCTATAATGGGTTTCAAAAGTGATGGATTCAATCCGTTCTTTTTATGAAAACTCAAGTCCACGTCTTCTGGACTTAATGCCTCCCCCCTCTCGTCGATTGGCTGGCAGGGTCTTTGTGTCTCTTCATGTATTGTATAAGGAAGGCGTGATATCCGCTTTACGTCGCCTAATGGATTCCGATCAACGGTCTTCAAATTCAGACCCATTAAGAGCTTTGACTGGAGGATCCTCATCGCTTCCTTGGCGTAATTTTCAAGTCCATTAATTGAAACGGGCTCACTGAAGAAGACGTAGACGTGGCATCCCTTGGAACCGCTCAGAGTTAGAAAGGGCTCTACGGAATAGAACTTCTTAAGGGTTCTTGCAAACCTCAACCCCTCCTCCACCGCTCTAGATGGATTTGTTGGGTCGTCAAAGTCGAAAAATAGCTTTTCCAAGTGGGATGGTGTATCGCGCCCTTTAAACGGTTGAACGCTTAGAAAAACTGGAAGTCCGTTCTCTTCGTGTTCTTCAATGATGGGAGGCAGTTCGTCAAATTTAATGAAGCGCCTGTCCTTGAATGGGGAGAAGACCAAAACCTCCCTTCCGCTGAATCCTCCAAACCATTCACTCCAAAACTTCATCGGTCTATCCATCTTATCCATCCCTCCCTTGGTTCTATTATGAAGCCCCGTTTCACTAGGAGGGTGAAGAACTCGTCAGCTGGACCGTTCAAAGCCTTGGATAATGTCTTCATGAACGGCTGTTTTTCACAGAAGCCGTCGTCTAGCTTCAATTCATCGTAAATTTTCTTCGCCATTTTAATCCTCTCTTCCATTGTAAGAGAAAAACCATCGTTCTTCTTTTTCTCCATTTCCTTTTTAATCTTCGCATAGCAATTTTCACACATTAAAACTATTTTTCCATCCATATTCACCTTATTGTACGGAATCGCTTCATTTCCACATACTTCACACTCAGTCTTATCCTTCACAAATGCAAGTATTCTGAAGTCTTCACTCGGACGTAAGGATGAAAGCGTCATGTATGCTTCTGAAACCACTTCGAAGTCCAACTCAAACCTCAACCTTAACCTTCCATCTTTGTCGAATAGAGCCTTCATCCTACCCAACGGTTTGGAGGACTTCAGCAGAAAATCATAGTCCTTCTTCACTTCTTCCATAAGGGCTTTATTAGTTAAAATCTTAGAGGCCCACTCGTAAACCTCATCTGCATTGAATGACAGCTCCCTTCCACTCACGGACTTCTCCTTCAAAATTTTAAACAACGCTAAACTGTAGGCTTCCCCATAGGGTTTAAGCTTCTCCACTATTTCGCTCAGTTTCTTAGAATTTTCCATGTAACCGGAAATAGGGGATTTTGTAACCGATGTAACATTGTAACCGATTTTTTGAGGTGTTTCAGTTGAAGTTTTCCATACTTCTTCAATGGAACTTAATGGAGAAATTTTCTCCTCTCCTTTTCTACTAAATGTTACATCGGTTACAGAGGTTACAAATGGAGAAGCCGCTAAGTTGAAGAAATACTTGTTATACATTTTCTCTATAACGGCGTTTTTAAACTTCCATGAACGCTTCACTTCACTGCCTTCCCGTTTTAACCCCCGTTCTCCTTTAAAAGCTTCCTTCAGCCTTCTACCAAGTTTCTGCCTAGAAACATCTTCATCGAGAACATCTGAGATGATTTTACCGTCGTTGCTGACTTCACCGTTCACCACGCTAGTCAACTTCTCAAAGATTTCATCAAGCGTGAATTCCATAGAATCACCAGATACTCCGTCCTTCTCTTCCTCCATCAGCTCATGAAGGGACTTGGCGATGTAGGCTTCAAGTGTTTCCAGTCTAGCCTTCCTCTGCGCTTGAATGAAGTATCCTGCACATCTCCTGGCTTCTTCGATGCAACCTAGAACATTGGCTGCCTTCAAAAACGGATACCACAATTCCCGTTCTCTACCTATCAGGGGATACTTATACTCTGAACCGTTTTCGCTGATGAGGACATATGGCTCTACATCGCTGAGACCTTCCTTGAACAGCTTCAACCTTAGCTTTAAAAGCGACAGCCTTATTTTTGAAGCCTCCATACGGTCGCTATCATCTAGGTCCTGCCTTTCAGGGATACCGTATACCATTGGAATTATGATGAACCGCTCTAGAAGCCCTTTCGCTTTAGAACCCATGGGAAGTTTCTCGGAAGCAGCCATTTTAAAGCAGAACGCGTTATAGTGGACCTGCCTCCTTTTACCCGTCTTTTCACTGATAATGATTCGTGAAACTTTCGCCCCTCTTTGAAACCCAACCTTCCATATCCTACGCTTATCCTCCTTACTAATCAAGTCATCCGCCTCATCCTCCAATATGACGCCTTTAGTTGGCTTTTCTTCACTACCCAAGTATTCGTATAGATCTGCGGCCGGAAGGTCGACGGTCCACAGTGGTCTAAAGGCGATAAGATTAAGAACACGGAGGGCCTTAGACTTGCCTGAGTTCGTGTCTCCTATGAGGAACACATAGTGGAGTGTCTCCATTAAGTCTTGGAGATATCCGAGGAACACATCGATTGCTAATAGTGTTAAGGCTTCAGGCTCCACCACGACCCTCTTAGCTATGAAGTCTTTGACGCTCCTATAAAGCCCCGCAGGATTCACATCCCCATCCCACTTCTCAGAGAGTCCGTATTGGATGTATGGTAGAGATTTTGGATTAATAGGGATGATCCTTACGGTCCTTCCACTCTCATCTTCTTCCATTATTTCTTTAACGAGTTGAAACTTTCCATCATACGTCAGAAATGCTGAAGCTCCACTTTTATCGATTACACTTTCATAAAGGGCTGCGTTGTGAATATAATTAACGGCTTCGATGTTTTTCACTTTCTCTCCAATTTTCACTTCAGTTTCAATTTTTAGAATAGAGCCGCATTTTAAACAATGTAGGGCTTCAGAAGGATTAATCGCATAGCATTTGGGACATTGGATTATTTCACTCCCTTGAGAAATACTTAAATTAGCCTTACTACTTTCATTCATTTTAAGCGCCCCCTACTCTTTCTACGAATTATGCCCCCTTCATTCTAAAAACACGCACGTATCCATACCTAGCCTCTTCCACAACACCTTCCTTCACGAGCCTCATTAAATGCTTCTTTGCCGTTATCGGCTGAACCCTCGTTTTTTCGGCCACTTCCTTTAGGCTCAATCCTCGGACGCCAGCGGCCTTGATGGCGTCTATAATAGCCCTTCTCTTTTCTTCTAGAGGTTGCAATCGCATGTTCTCACCTTTTTTGAGGATGCATGACTATATATAAACTTTATTTGGTATATATTTTCTTCCGTAATTTTTCCATGCTTTTCTTTCCTTATCTTTTAAGATAAGTATATATTCTGGTTTTTCTTACATAGAGAATATATGTCTTCGATTCCTGAGCTTTCAGAGCCAGAGGTCTCGCTCCTGATCTACCTATTCCTAAAGCCAAACTATCCATATGCGATTGCGAAGGACTTTAAGGAGGCACAGTTTAGGATTAAGAGCCTATGGCACCCAATGAAAATCTATCCCGTTATGGAGAGTTTAGCGGAAAAAGGCTTGGTAATATGGAAAGAAGGAGAAAGTGAGGGAAGACGGATGAGAATTTTCTATGTTAACATAGAGGCGATTTCGAAAATTATTTCCAACATCGTTGAGAAGGTGACAGAAAAACATCAAGACTTTCCAAGCCCCCTTTTCGCAGAAAGAGGTCTTCTTTATCTTTACGACTTCTTAAGAGCAACTTCGCCCAACTGGGCAGAAAATCCCGTTCAAGTCCTCAAACGCTTCAAAAAGCTCGACTTCTTCACTTTTTTGCTCTTCATTGACATTCTCGCGAAAGAGATGATGACAGTCGCGGACCTCGCACAGCTACTCTTGGGGGACAACATCGTTTACATCCACGAAGGCTATAAAGGGCCCGTTGAGCCTTTAATAGAGCCAGAAGGAGAAGAGAGGGTTAAAAGTTATCTTTTTGGATGGGGTGCTGAGAACGTGGATTTAGAGCCCTATCTACGCCTTGTCAAAGAGTTCATAAAGTTTAAAATGACGAAAAAAATTAAGCCTGAACTCCTTGACTTTGAAGTTCTGAAGTCCAAGGTTGAAGAGACGTTTGTGCGAGCAATTGTAGGGGATGAGGGGGATAGGCCCCTTCTCTTAGGTTCAAAGCTACTTAAAAGCATAAAAATTAAGGAAGAGTTCAAAACGCCCGAAGAGTTCGAAATGGCGTTGAGGAGAAGAATGGTTGAAAATTTCATGCATTTTCGGAGAGAAAGGCATCTTCAAAAAAGAAACGAACAGAAAGAGGGCTAATAGTATATTTTTGCTAATAAAAGTATATAATTTGAACAAGGTTTCTAAATCATTTTCTATGATGGGTTCGAAGGCCTGTTCTAGGCTAGCCCCTTCCTTAGTTTTTCATGATATATCGCTGATAGTAATGATCGCTTTGAACCCATGAACATAAGTAAGTTGAGCTTACATTATGTTGGAATGGAGGCGTATATGCGGACGTTTAATTAATGGACGTTGCGTACGATTTGCTTCGCTTCTTTTAACAGCCCCGCTACAAGTCTTCCCTTCTCGCTGAGCGAATAATATGTCCGTATGGGTTTTGATGCCACAACCCTGCGTTTGATTAAGCCCTCTTCATCCAATTCTTTTAATATTATGGATAGTGTGCCTCTGCTTGGGATGAGTTTCAATAAGTCTGCATACCTAGCCTCGCCTCTATCGTAGAGGAACAATATGACTTTAACAGATGGAGTGTTTAACATGGATGAAATCTTCAAGTCCTTCTAAATTGAATGAACAACGTCTAACTCATAACATCATAACACGGAAAATAGAGCATGGTTCATTAATATGAACTGTTAAATATGACTTCAAATTACTCTAAATTGAGTATGGTTGTTAAAGTCGTCAGCAAGTCTGAGGCGAAGTACGGTTTTATTCTTCTACCAAGGGAGGCTAGGCCCAGGACCCTTCCAACCAGAGTATCCGTGGTTGTTGGAGAAGTTAGACTCGGCGACGTACGGGTCGATAGGTATGCCCGCTTATGGCTTGGAAGATCAAAAATCTCTGAAACCCGTCTTAAAGAAGGCTTAAAGGTGGAGCTTGAGTGGACTTCACCTAGTGAGCTTAAGGTAACACTTTTAGAAGCCGTTACAACGCCATCTGAGAGCCCGGACCACAACGCTATTAGGGATATGCTCTACGAGATTGGAGAGTTGAAGGGTAAGTTAGCGTTGAAAGAGTATCCAATAGATAGCATGAGGATTGACATTGTATGGAAGAAGATAGAGAAAGCCAATCCATACGCAGTATTTGAAGTTCAAATAGGTGGAAATTTCTTTGAAGCACTTACAAAACTCAAGCACGCTTGGGACCTTTGGAACGCTACACCTTTCCTAGTTACGACTGAGGAGTACGTGGATAGAGCCTTAAAACTAGTCGAGGGGTCGTTTCATGAGATAAAACACGTAATCAGAATATTGAACTGGGAGTCGGTGAGAGAATTATACAATATGTTGAAAAGAGTGAGAGAATTAGAGGCTGAAATGAGGCTACTGTGATTTTTAATGAAAATGTCAAGCCTAATGAAATTGTGAAGAAAAATAGAATAAATCCACGGGAGCACCAGTGATATGCCAATAATTTTATTTAGAGGAGAATCTAGAATACATTCTAGAGAGGGGCATGCCCATTAAATTTGCTGACGTTAGAGTGGATAATCAATGAAATACGTGATGATTTATCAGCTCGAGCAGTCCACCTAGCTCCTTCAACTCCTTGAGCATCACGGTTGGTTGATATTGGCTTCCTTAAGCTCCCTCTACTTCTCAAGAAGATTAGTAGTGGTTATAGGTGATTGGAGGAATGACCTTGAAAATTGGTGGAAATAACCTGTATAACATACCACGTAATTGATTCGACGGGCAAAAGTTAAAAAGGTCACCTGAATAAATATTAATAGTGATTCCATGAGGCTTTTCTTTCCCCTAAATTTTAACATAGAAGTTCTGACTAAGGTCAAGCATTTATATACGTGGGAGGACCATCAGAAAAATCCGATATTAGAGGTCACAGAAGCCAAAGATTGGGTTGCAGATCCAACAATAATAACTCCAGAGCAGAGCCCAGACGGATATTGGCATATGTTTTGCTGTGGAGGCTTAGGCTTGAAACATTACAGATCTACTGATGGATTAGAATGGAGTTTCTTGGAGATCCTAGACTTAGGTTACTCACCTTATGTCTTCGTAGAAGACAACAAATACTACCTATTTTACCAGAAGGGGTCTAAAAATGAGACTTACATAGTATGCCGTAAATCGGAAGACTTAAAAAATTGGAGCGACTTCAGCATTATACTCAGAGGGGATTTACTATGGGAGATGGGACTTAAAGGTGAACCATATGTTAGAAATCCATGCATTCTAAAACTATTCGATAAATACCTGCTCTACTACAGTGCGAGTTATACGCTTCTACCAGATACTGGTTACGATGAACCGTTATTCATAGGGTTGGCCGTATCGACGGAAGGAATAACTGGTCCTTATATTAAAAATCCCGAGCCAATAGTTAAACCGGACTTTTTAGACCCGTGGAGGAATCTCGGAGCAGGAGCTATGAAGGTGTATTATGACTATAGGCTTAATCTACTACTGGGATTTGAAAATGGTATATACATAGGCTTAGATGGACATACACATTCGGCTTTACACCTATTAGCATCGTTTGACGGGGTAAATTGGATGGACTCTCCATATAACCCCATTTTAAAGCCAGAAGGCTACGGGTGGAAGAGTGCATTTGTCTATCAATGTGACGTTAAAAGGGTTGAAGACAAGCTATACCTTTATTACAACGCTAGAGATGGATGGAAAGATGCTACCGAGAGAATAGGATTAGCCTTATGCAGAATTAAAGACGTCTGAAAACTATTTTAAATTTTTTAGTTAGTTCTCTTATGGAATTGAGAAAGCTTTCTGATGAGGCTTTACTATAGAGGAAAGAAGTATGGAGAAATCGAAATTTCAAAGCATAACGAATTTGAGAGAACGCATTGGACTTAATTTTATTAGACCTGATGTTAACCGTCCGGGAAATCATGACTTTATAAATAGCGGAGTTTTTCTTGTGTCTCAATTTAAACAATTAGGAGTTAAGTGGAATAGACTTGCCTTCTCTTGGGTTTTAATACAACCGAAGAAAGGGGAATATAATTGGACACCATATGATCAAATCGTTGACGTATGCAGAAAAGAAGGAATTAATATATTGGCTACAATAGGCGGTCATTTCGATAATCCTTCGGTTCCAACATGGGCAGGGAATTCTCTTGCAGAAGTTGTTAGAGTTAATCCGAAGGCATTAGAAGGCTTTGTTGAGTCCTTGGCTCAACGATATAGAAAGTATATCCATCATTGGGAAGTTTTTAACGAACCAGCAAGTTTTCATAAGGGCTTAACAGTGATGGAATATATAGAGAAAATCTTGAAGCCAAGCTATAATATCATTAAATCTATAGATTCCAAGTCAAAGGTTCTGCCATGCTCTTATCGACATTTACCGGCTATTGGCAACAAAGAAGACTTTTGGAATGTTGCAAGAGGATACTATGACATTCAAAACATCCACATATACGTAGACTGGGGAAAATTCCGAAAACAATCTATTGCAGATAAAGAAATTGAAGAAGCCAAAAGATTCCGAGAACTGATGGTGAAGTATGGTGAAGAAGATAAGAATTTTTGGATAACAGAAATAGGATGGTGGGGTACCGCCTCAATCACAGGCAGTATCTATGAATTCTATAAGGAGGACCCAATTTCTCACGTTGAACTTAAGCCCTTCTATACTGGAAGGGAGATTCTTGAACATCCAATAGTTAATCGAGAAGATAGTTTTCGTGCTGAATGGATGAAGGATCTGTTTCCACGCATATTATCCGTTCCAGGTTGTGAGAAAGTGTTTTTGTGGGCATCAATGGATGAGTTTGAAGGTGGTTATGATCCAAATACATTATACGGTAGAAGCATGGAAAACACAACTGTCCGTCAAGTCGATTTATGGGGTATTATAGCTGGAGATAGAACTTGGCGAAAAAGTGCTCTTGCTCTTTCCGTAATTCTAAAAAAATCTCCTTAGAAATACAACCAAAAAATTTATATATTGGAGGGGAAAAGACGAAAATAGAGCGAAGGCTAGAATGAATTAGAACACTGCCTAATGGTTTCAAAATACTCCTTGAGACTTTAAACTTACTCCTTAGGAGTATAGATGAAAAACTTTTAGAAAAAAGTTTAGCGTGGATATGCTATGAATGCTCCAAAACCAGCTATTAACGTGTTTAATGCTGTTCCGAGCATGAATCCGCCAGCAAATGGTACAGTCTTCTCCTCGTAGAGTTTGCTTCCTCCGATTCTTAATATAAGCCATTTTATAATGCTACAGATGAGAGCCGCCATCCACATTCCCCCGATACTAGCTTCCCAAGCCCAAGAGATTATAAACACATACGGATCTGGTATCCACAGGAATCTAGCACGTACGAGGCTTACAATGACCATGAGAATGAAACCACTACCTATCCACGGAGTGAGTTCAATAATAGGGCCTGGTGCAGGTTTATTCCACATATCGTTAATTCTAGACTCAATATTACCTACCCAAATGCAACCAGTTACGCCTTTTCCATATACGCCTGGAAGTAGAATCATCATTATACATGCAACGAATATAGCGGTAATTAAGGATGTGAAAGTTATCTTAATTACGTTTTTAGGGTGTACATTCATTAATTTAGCCATCTTGTATGATCCAACAGTTGCATAGACGCTACTACCCCAAGGGCTACTAAGAAGATGCGAAACCGGCTCATATATGAAGAATAGGGCTAGACTTGTATCTGCAGACGTGGCTGGTAGCATATATTCTGTTGGCCAGAGAAGCGCCTTTGCAACGAATGGGCCCATGGTACCAGAGCCTCCAATTGTAGCTCCCACCCGGGCCCATGGTTGAATAATTGTATACCAGACTACAACGCCAGTAAGTGTAAGAACAAACGATGTCCAAGGACTTATACCAGTTAGTGTAAAGTGAACTACCATAAGGATAAATGACACGGTAAATATCATCCAAGCTGATCTATAGGACATAGGTTCTTCAGCTTCAATCTTCGGATCTTTAACAGTTCCCAAAGCCATCTTCAACGTCATGACTATGTGGTGTCTTTCGTAGAAAATCGCCATGACAAATATTCCCAGCATAGAACCACTGACAAGAGTAAAAGCTGAAATCGGAGGCCCTGTAAACGGGGTATTCTCTCCGCACCAGCTCTTTCCACAGAAGCCCAAGTCAATATATCCAGTATAATATCCTAAAGTACAAGCGATCGCTGTTGCAACTTGAAAAATTATACCCCAGAAAACTACGCTGAACAGTGAGTGTAATGGTGCTAGGAGTAGTAGTGCATATAATGGTGTGAGCTTTGAAAGTCCATAGTTCCATGTTGTACCCGGGATTGTTATCCAGTGAGTAACTGAACCACCGCAAGTGTTTATACGTATTGAGTACACGTCTGGGAACCATGGGAAGAATAAAATGCCAGCTCTGATAAGCTCTAAGCCAAGCCCAGCTATGAAGCCTAAGATGAAGGCCCATCTTCCAGCCCACTTGGGATTACCAACTTCTCCCGCTCCTATGATTGCACTATATGCTACCGTTATATGAGGATACGGTAGCATTTCAACATCCATCCATTGGCGCCTAAAAATGCTGGCTAAACCTACGCTTATACCAGCGAAGAAGGCAAACATAAAAAACCACCATACCATAACTGGAATAAACTGACCCCAAGGTATGGCGGTCGCATTTCCAGCACCTCTAATTAGCACTTCCGCCGCTTCCTTCGGAGGTGATACAAACTCAGGTACATATGCCATGATAGATTCCGCTGTGCCCAAACGTGCTGTCATCAAAGCATATATTTCTCTCCAAGGTGAATTCGTACTTGCAAATGCTGATGCTGATAAAGCAGTAGTGTATAAAAGGATAAGCATTCCTGACGTCAGATGTTTCCTGACAGAGGATATGCGCATAAGCAAAGCAATTATCAGAGACATTACAAATGGCATACCTAGCAAATCAACTCCAAAAGTCGATATCAAAGTCCCTGCATTCATATTGCATGAGAATGGAAACGGCAGGAAGAAGATGAACAAGTTCCCCAGAACCGTTAGAATAGCTGTTATAATAACAGCCAACGTTATTGACAGCGCGGTTATTCTTAGTTCTTCATATCCACTAGCCGTTTTCCCACCGAATCTGAATTTATGCTGTATATATATATGCTTTTCGCCTCTTTTTTCAAGTTGTCGTACTGTGACATGTCGGAGGCTGTTTTCATCGAATTGAGAAGTCTAGCCGAGGCTGTTCACATGATTTTCAACTCTTATATCGATCTAAGCCACGTCTCATCCAGAGAAGATCGTGAATGTTTCAGTCAAGGGTAGTTGCATTTAAGCTCTGTCAGTAGCCCCTCTATGCGTTTAAGCCTCTCCCTAAGCCCATCCTTCAAATACCTTCTAAACGTCATGTATCCTATCAAAACATACAATGGAAGTAAAACTTCAAAATAGATAGCTTCTAAAGAAGCTTGAAAAGAAAAAATAGGGGATTTTGCGGGGGAAGTCGCCAACTATTGGGGAAACAGTTAAATCTAATATCTGCTTTCAAAATACTTTTGACCTTTATGGATAAGATTAAAGTCGGTATAATAGGATGCGGTGGTATTGCTTCAAGTACACATGTTCCAAATTATCTTAAACTGCCGGATGTATCCGTGGTTGCATGTGCTGACATCGATGTATCTAGAGCAAGAGATTTCGCGAAAAAGTTCAACATTCCGGCTTTCTATGGAGATTACAGAGACATGCTTGATAAGGAAAGCCTAGATGCCGTAAGTGTGTGTACACCTAATGTAGCACATAAAGGACCTTCTATAGCGGCTATGAAAGCCGGAGCGCATGTACTTGTTGAAAAGCCTATGGCTGCCTCACTGAAGGATGCCGTCGAAATGTGGGAGACCTCTAAAAAGACAAATCGAATACTCATAGTCGGTTTTCAAACGAGGTTCAGCCCGTCCATAGTAATGCTTAAGGATATCGTTGCATCTGGTGAATTAGGTTCTGTATACTACGCTAGGTCTCTACATTTAAGACGTTGGGGTATTCCGCCAAGCCCTACTTTTATAGACGCAAAGTTATCTGGAGGAGGGGCTCTACTCGACATAGGATGTTACGCAGTAGATACCGCCATGTACGTATTAGGTTTCCCAGAGCCTAAAACAGTGACAGGTGTTACATATGCTAAATTCGGTAAGAATAAGAAGTATGCTGAAATGGGCTGCTGGGGTTCCAAGTGGAAGCCTGAGGATTTCCAAGTTGAAGATATGGCTATAGGCTTTATCAGATTTGAAAACGGGCTTTCTATGATCGTAGAGACCAGTTGGGCTAGCTATATAAGTAGCTCGGGGGTCTTTAATGTAGTACTTCTGGGCGATGAAGGAGGGGCTCAAATGGACCCGCCTGAGATCTACAGGGGTTTAGAGCTTGAAGAATTGAAGAAGAGAGCATATGGTCCTCTTAATTTAGCAGCTAAACCTATTGATCACTTTCCAAATGTGGACATATACTATATGCGCATAGCAAACTTCGTAGAGTCTATAAAACTTGGGAAGCCTTTATTCTCACCGGCTGATGAGGGTATAATTGTTCAGGCAATCTTAGACGCAATATACAAGTCTGCAAACTTAGGCAGAGAAGTCGAAGTTGAAAAGCCGTGGAGGAGTTAAAAACGCATACATTTTCTTCTAATTTTTCTTTGAGAGTAAGGCTACCCTACTAGATCTAAAGAAATCTTTAATAGCATATCCTGTTTTATCAGCTAATTTCTCGGCAAATTCTAAAACGTCTTCATAACTTGGCATAGCCGTTTCTGGGAGTCTTTTTATTGATTCTCCTACCCTCATATAAGCTTTGGGCTCTATGTAGTCTGGCTCGGCTCTCTCTATGAGTTTAGCATACCCATCTACATTGTGCATATTGTATCCTTTAACCAAGGTTATCCTCACCACTTTACGGCAGTTGAAGCTTCTCATAAGCTCCAGGCTCTTCATCTGTGCCTCCCACCCGTTTTGTTTAATGGGCACTTCAAGTCTGTTGAAGGTTTCTTCATCTGGTGCGCATACGCTTATGTACAGGTTTGTCGGTTCAACCCATAGTTTTTCAAGTCCTTCTGGATATGTGCCCTTCGTAACGAGGAAAGTCTTCATCCCCCGTTTTCTAGCTACTTCTATGAACTCCGGTAAATACGGATATAGAACACTTTCACCAATAAGGCTAATAGCGATATTCGTAGGATTTTGCGCTTCTTCCCATTTTCTCCGCTCAACTTTAATATTTCCCTTGTAGCCTGTCAGAAGAATCCGCTGTGCTTCCACTAAACCGTTTAGTAGCCATTCAGGCTCATCGGGTTTTACGTCCATCTCAGCTCCAAGAAATATTTTGAAGCTCCTCCAACAGTAGAGACATCTATTAAGACACCAGAATAACGCTAAACTACACTGGAGACATCTATGGCTTTCAATTCCATACCACTTCTGCTTATAACAATATCTTCCCTGCGTGAGGCTTTTCTTAGTCCATTCGCATATTTTAACACCACTGTGGCTTCCAACGATTCTATAGCCTTGCTTTAAAAGATTTCTCTTAAAGGATTCTAAGGTATTTTCTAGGCTTGTCATCAAATCATTATCGGTATTTTCAACAAAATAAAGTTACTTCAACATATGAAAGTAACTTTACGGTTTGTGTTTTTGCAATGGATTTAGTTTTCATAATGGGAAACGTTGGAGAGTTCTTTTTCAAATTGTAGAATTAAGAGTTTCTAAAATGAATACAGCTAAAGCGAGTGTAAGCATAAGTAGACTCCAAGTTTTCGTGATTTTACCACTCCGCCTGTTCATTACGTATAGCATAAGCGTCATAAGAATCATGAAGGGTACAGTTGATAAAACCTCAAGTAGAGACACGTTGAAAGGTCTGAAAAGCCCAACGATCCCAAGAACAAGAGTCATGGTTATTATATTGTCGCCGATCACATTCCCTATCGATATCTCTTGTTCACCATGTAAGGCTGCAACTATCGACACAGCCACCTCTGGGATTACACAGCCAATTGCCACCATCGTAAATCCAACGTAGAACTCGTTCAAATTAAACATTTCACAGATGAATACAGCGCTATATACTAGGAGGAAGGCTCCACATAGTAATACCAGACCACTAAGAAGCATGATTATCATCAGCTTTGCTAAGCTATCACTTGGTTTTCTATCTGTAGGGTTACTACCTCCATTTCCTTTACGGATAGAGTTGTAAATGAACACGGGATATAGCAATAGAAAAATTAAGCCAACCCACCACGTTATCCCCCCAATTGTAATAGCTATAAGCATAAGTGTAACACTTAAACCGACCATAAAGAGGCATTCGTCGTTGATCGAATTTTCTTTAATCTTTAATCTCCTTACTAAGCCGCATATCCCTACGATTAAAGGGATGTTGTATATGTTTGAACCTATAATGTTTCCTAAAGCCATCTTAGATGTTCCGTAAAGCATGGCAATTGTAGAACTTAGCAATTCTGGCATTGATGTTATAGATGCTACGAAAACAGTTCCCACAACAACTCTATGAAAGTTTAAACTAGCTGCTAGTTTAGACGCTGCTTGTACTATTTTCTCAGATCCTATGTAAAGGAATAGCAGACTTACCGCAAATAATGCTGTATACAGTATTACTGTCAAGGTTTTTCCCAGACTTCTGGGTAGCTTTAGAAAAGCTAAATATAAACTTATCGATTTTTTGTAGATACATTTTAAAATTCTTGCGGTAAGAAGCTATAAGTTCATATTGCACCTTATGAGAGTACCTACATGGTGTAAATTTGTGAGTAAACTTGAGGAGATTTTCGCAAAGCTTGAACATACATTGTCTGAGAAAGATTCTGTTCGCGACTCTATCCAGGAAACTGCTCGAAGCATTATAAGGCTTTCTAAAACAGTGTTGGGGCTGATCCATAGAGGGCTTCTCGAAGAAGCAAAGTTGGAAGCTGATAAGTTTTCAAGTCTTCTTGTAAATTTAGAAAAGCTCAGGTCTCTCCATGAGGAGTTCTATTTTTCAAATTTGATAGCTGATGCCTATCAAGAGTACTGTGAAGCTAGAGTCCTTCTGACTTATCTTTCTGAAAGTAGGATACCCAACTGGGAGGAGCTTCGCTCCCCACCAATATCGTATCTTCTAGGCTTGTTAGATATGGTTGGTGAGCTTAGACGTTTAACTTTAGACTGTATTCAACGGGGTGATATAGACGCAGCTGAACGGTTTTTGAAAACCATGGATGACATTTACTATGAATCTATGAAGATAGACTCTCCCTACGCTCTCTCTGTTGGATTGAGACGTAAACTCGACATAGCTAGAAAGATAATAGAAACCACAAGGGGAGACCTTATATTTGAAATCAGAAGGAGTAAACTAGAGCAGGCTTTAAGAAATCTAGAAGATGTTATTAGGAGGCATGAAGCCTCTTAGCCTCATTGGCTGCTAAATGTGCTAATCTAATGGGCTCAGGCATTCGGTAGTATCCGAGGGATCTAATGGAAACTTCCAACGTCGTCTCTAAAGATATGAAACTTCCAGGTGAGACATATATTGGATTAGCTCGATTACTGGGTCTGATACAATAGCCTACAACTTGTCCATTTAACACTATAGGCTTATACTCTAAAGGGTCTTTAGGCATGTCACATATGCAACCTGACAATAATTTACTTGAAACCCCGATAGAAGGTCTGTTAGACAGTACTCCAACGTATGTGGCCAATCCACATTTAAAGGGATGCGCTATACCATGTCCTCCCACTATGAGCACTTGAAAGTCTTCTTTAACGTTTTTTAAAGCCCTGAGTATTAATGGCCCCTCTCTGAAGCAGAGTAGGCTTGGTATATAGGGCATAATCACCCTGCCTTTGTAGATAGTCTTTTCAACCATCCTAAAATCTGAAAGTTCCATCACAACGATAGCAACATATGCGTTTAAATCCTCATAGGCAACATCTACACCAGCAACCCTATTAATAGGTTTTTCAAAACGATCTTCTATGGCTGCCTTCGACGCTATGTACTCCTGTACTCTTCTAAGCCTTGAAATAAAATCCCCATCGACATTGAGCATTAAATATTCACCTTAACTTCAACTGAAATTCTATCCCCATTCTTAAGGTTGAACCTTTTTCTGAGGTTTTCAGGAGCTATAAGTTCAACTATATCAGGTCCATAGTGCGTCCTCTCGGGTACTACTATAGCGCCGTTTACTTCACCACCTATTAAAGCTGGGTAACACCTTACAGCACCGTAGGGTCTTCCGTTTTTACTGAATTTCTCTATTTTTAAGCCAGGTAGTCCTCTCACAATGGAGATTGCTTTCAAATCGTTTAAATCGACGATTTTAAGGTTTAAAGTGCCAGGGTATGGCTTAAACTTTAGAGTGTCTTCAAACTTGTCCATATATACTCTCACGTAGTGTTCTCCATCTCCAAATCCACTTAATACTACTCCTGAAAACCTAAACGTTTTATGTTCTTCGAAGATGGGTATGAGCTTCTCATAAGTAGACCTTAAAATACTCAGACAATTATCTGTCAATCTAACAGCAGTTTTTCTACCAGCTCGCTTCTTCTCAATAAATGCATTACTGTTTAACTCGTTTAAAACTCTTGAAATAGTCTGCTGAGGCAGTCCAACATCTGAAGCTAGGTCTATGGTAGACACATATATCCAATCCTTCCAGGCACCAAGCTCTATAAGTTTCAAAATGATTGGAACATTCCTCCAGAAAATTTTCTCTCCCCTCAAACCCCTCTCTCCATAAAATACTCAACTATACGTTGTTTTATAAGCGAAGAACTATTGGGCATATAGCCTTCAAATTTACCCATTTTAACAATTTCCACTCTAATTCCAATTCGTTTAATAGCCTTCTCCAACGTCTCTCTCAAGTAGTCTTGATCATAGCCTAAAACGACGATATCCGGTTTAACCGTAGCTAAAACCCCTTCAATAGATGGAGGTTGAAAACCCAGTATGGCTTCATCTACAGGCTTAAGGTTTTCAACTATAAATCTCCTAGCCTCCTCTGGAATTATAGGCGGCCTTCCCCTAGACTCTTCTACTGTCGAATCTCTAGCTACTAAAACAACAAGTCTACCCCCTTCGCC
The DNA here is from genome assembly GCA_038870975.1 of Bathyarchaeia archaeon. Taxonomy (GTDB): domain Archaea; phylum Thermoproteota; class CALKCG01; order B24; family B24; genus DTBU01. The sequence continues at coordinate 698,112 of JAVZJD010000001.1, forward strand.
AGCTAATGATTTTGCACGTTTAAGGAGCTCTATATGCCCTGGGTGGATTACGTCGAAGACGCCTCCAACGAGGACTGTTTTACCCATTAATACTCCCCCTCCCATTTAAAATCTACAAGCTTTAGAAGACGCAATCCTTCAAGTATGCCTTCACAGTAGGCAATTGCTACGAGACTGCTAACTAAATCACCTTTACATCTAAAGGCTATTGAATCGTTATAATAGTTTCTAGCCCATTCCAATGCCAGATTGAGTTTTTCACTAAGCATTTCTCTAGTTTCTCCTAGAATTTTCATCTCCCTAAAAACGTTTTTAACACCAAATATGTACTTATCCAGTATGTCGACTTCTACAAAGCCTCTAAAGCGTGGAATGCTCTCAACAAGACTTCTACTAACACCAGCCAGATACATAAGTGATTCAGCCTCAAGAAAGTGTAAAGCTCCTGGGACAATTATGCAGTGAGGCGGTTCACCGAATTCCTCACGAATTAACTCACCTAGTTTTCCACCTTTAACCTTATAGTTTTCATAGCCCAATCTAGCCAGTCCAATTACAAGTCTATCTTCTGTAAAAACACCCATTTGTTTCTCTTCTTCAATTTCTCTAAGTAGCTTCAACCCCTCGTTAACAGTCATAGCTCTATTCTCAAAAGCTCTGTAGTCCAACAGAAGGAGGGTATGCAATCCACGTGCGAGATTGTAGAATGTTGTCTCATAAGGCTTAGTTGAAATCGCACCTCCATTTGGAAAGCAAATAGTTGCTGTTTCACCAAACTTGTAGATTTGTAATCCAATGGCTCCAGCTGCACTTGTAATAATAGAGGATGAGCCTACAACTCTAGTTTTTATTCCACGTTTTTCGGCTTCAAGTCTTAAAGCTATATGCGTCGTAGCGGCGAATGGATCGCCAGGGGTTAACAAAACTACTTTAGATTTAATAGCTCTGTCTAAGATAGACTTTCCGTTCAAGTTTTCGAGGTCTTCTCTAGAGACTCTTCTAAAGTTTCTCCCTGAAATACTTTCAAGTTTTTTCACTACTTCTTCAGGGGTATAATTGGTGTATGTTTCGATGTATACTTCATCAGCACTTTTGACTACTTCAAGCCCTCTAAGAGTTAATCCGTCTTCTCCTAAACCGAAACCTACAAACGTCAATTCTCCAGTTCTCATCTAAAAAACTATCATCTGTGCTCCCTTTAATCCCTAACTTTACGCTTTCGTAGAATTTCTACGATCTTTCGAAGTACCATTAGAAAAGTCTTATCACTCAGAACAACCATAATTCCTTTGACCTCTATGAGAAGGATTAAAGTTGGAATCGTAGGTTTAGGTATAATGGGTAGAGTGCACACAAAGGCATACAAAAGTCATCCGAATGTGGAAGTAATAGCAGTATGCGATATAGATGAAGCCAAGGCTGAATCCTTTGCCAGAGAATTTTCAATTCCAAGGTTCTATACAGATTTTAGAGCTATGTCTGAAGATCCCGAACTTGAAGCAGTCTCTATAACTACTCCAGATTTTTCACATAAAGAACCCGTGATTACCTTTGCGAAAGCTGGCAAAGACATTCTATGTGAGAAACCCTTAGCTACTTCAACATCTGATGCCGAGGAAATGGTTAAAGCAGCAAGAAATAGTGGTGTTAAACTTATGGTCGCTTTTCACAATAGATGGAGTCCTCCATATGCTATTCTAAAGTCTAGAGTAATTTCAGGTGAATTAGGCGCCCCTGTATATGCATATACACGTCTCTGCGACACTATATACGTTCCAACAAAGATGATAAGCTGGTCTTCTAAGACATCTGTCATCTGGTTCTTGGGAAGTCACGTGGTAGACCTTGTAAGGTGGATTTTTGAGAGAGAGGCTGAGAAGGTCTACTGCGTGAAGAGGGGTTACATCTTAAAAAGTATGAACATAGAGACTGAAGACTTCCTTCACTACATAGTTGAATTTCAAGATGGCGCTGTAGCACTGTTTGAAAACAGCTGGGTTCTCCCAGAGACACTTCCATCAGTGGTGGATTTTGCAAGTAAGTTTGTCTTCACCAAGGGCTGTGTCTACGTAGACACTCACCATAGTCAGGCTATGAGAGTATTTACCTCCGCGAAGGCTGAAAATCCAGATTTATTCGGCGGCCCACTTGAAATACATGGACACTTAACTGGCTTCAACGTGAGAACGGTTTGGCACTTCGTCGAATGTCTTATTGAAGACAAAACGCCGTTATCTACAGGTGAAGATGGTTTGGCCGTGACGAAGATAATTGAAGCCGCTTTAAAATCAGCCGCTGAAGGAAAACCTGTGAAAATTTAAACGTTAAGAGCCTCTACATTTTTAATCCTATAAACTGCAAAGAAACCTATTGTACCGCTTAATCTAGTTGCCAACTCCCTCCTAAGCATTTTTACGTAATCTGGACTGCAATCTAGTATCATGATAAGCTCTACTGCGTCTAAATCCGGCCGATTAGGGAAGAGCCTATCAATATTGTGCTTAACAATCTGACCGTTTTCAATACTATTTAATAGGTCGGAAATTTTATTCCAATCTCTAACGGGCGTACAAACCCTTAATAAATAGAACATTTTTCCACTTTCGCTTTCTAAAAATCTTAACTAGACTTTTTATATCTTTTCAATCTATTATACTCTCTTCATCATTTTATGGTGATTCTCTACACCCCGTCATAAGACTGACGTAATTTTCCATTATTTTTCTTCGTCCTTTTTCGGCCAATAACTTTTAACCACCAGAGTTTTCACTCCCATTTTATTGCTCAGTCCGTACGTCGTCTTAACGGTTTATGATATATCACAATTTTATAACCATAGCTAATTCAAAGTAGAAGGACATATGCTAGTGTTATGAATTATGCATCTGCATCAGCCGCATCTATTATTCGCTAACTTGCTCTAAGTTTTTAACTAGCAAATTTGAATATGCGTAAATTAAATGAGCAATCAAAGAAGCTATGAGTATGTACATGCCATAACCCATAGCGACATCAAACGCTTTAAAGACACTGTTTTTTGCTAAGTTAAAGATTGCTAGAACTATCAGACAATTTATAAGAGCAGTTATCCAGCATAATCTAGGTTTTATGAAAACAGTGGATAACTGAAAGACCAAGACTATCAATGTCACCACCGTCATCCATGGATTTAATCCAACGAGCAAACCATATCTTTCCAGCAGATCCCACATTGTAAGTTCAGTTCTTCCAATAATCACGATGTGTGGACTTAGAAACCCTAAAAACGTCAAAACCCATCCAACTCCAGCTATAGCTCTGCCTAAAAAGACCTTCGTAGAAATTCTTTTAATCTGTTGTCGGTAGATTAAACTCGAGCAAACAACCGTTGCTATTAATAAAACCGGCAGATACGGTGGATTTAGTCCTACTTCATATACCGGGCTTGTAGACAGTTGTACTCCATTAGATTCTAAAGCAACATAGAAGAATACTTTGCAAGGTATTACAGGCTCTATTTCAGCAATCCACCTGTTACCCATAAACTTCATGGTTTTCCTAATCCAGAGGCTACCTGGGATGCTACTCCTCCAAACAATAGACAGACTATAGCCTTCAATAGATTCACTTTCAACTTCTACAGTCCATAGTTTAATCCTATAGTCTACTTTAGGACTTGAAATACTAGGTCCATCCTTAAACACACCATTTAACCATAGAATCGCTGTAGTTATCCAACTTGGATATGCTTTTGAATGGGTCCAATTTGGAGCTAAATTCATGACTTTATCTCGATAAGGTATTGCTGTGAAGGTATCGTTTATAGAGTGTAATGTGAAGAATTCATCGTTTGTAGATACCAGTACAAGTATCGGTTTATCTATCTTAGAAGCATAGAAGTACACGTCGAAATACTTAATCATAAGGTCGGCAAGTTCAGACTTTATGTTAAAGGTCTTCGGAACCATATGGTTTGCCAAACTACCGGACATTATTAAATCTCTATAGTTTCCAGACGCTACTATAGGTATGGCTGCTTTAACCCTTGGATCTACAGCTGCAACAATGTACGTCTCCACCCCTCCCATAGAAGCACCAGCTACTGCGATGCGCTCCTTATCTACATCTTCAATAGATGTTAGAAATGTCACAGCTCTTATGGCAGACCATGCCGCATGATAGTAATAAGCACCCCCAGGTCCACCGGATATGTTAACTATGTTACTGGCTTTACACGCAGGTTCTCTAGAAGATTCACCGCATCCAGGTGCGTCAATACCCATGACGATATAGCCTTTTGAAGCAATGTAGACGGCGATACTTAAAAAGTCTCTAGAAGAACCGTTAGTTCCATGAAGCATTAAAATTGCTGGTAGAGGCTTAGTTTGATTTACTGGTTGAGCTATAAACCCGTTTATCCTGACATTCCAACAACCGTAGTGCTCACTCGTATATTCCAACCATCGAATACTGACACTATAGTTATCTTCAACTCTATGCACAATTCCTTTGAATTCTATGTTTAAAGGCTCTTCAAAGGCTCTTGTTAAATTCCAGAAATCTATGCTTGGGCCACTCGGAGGATTGGAAAACCTTCTAGGAGTTTGAATTGTAAGTCCAGTCGTCAGCAAAACGGAGGCTGTTGAAAATCCCACCACAAGTATTATTCTTAGAAAGCCAGAGGCTCCTCTAATTCTTACACGGCTCTGTTTGTTAAGATCACGTACTTCATCCATGGGAAATGCCTCAGATACCCCAGGTTAAACTCATCCATTTAACCAGGTCGTTCTTAGGTGACTTTCGTCATCGGCATTTAAAAATTTGCCTTTCGTAATAATTAAAGATTATCTTCATATATTACAAAATCGCTTATCTATTGTTTGACTAAAAATAGCACCTTATCTTTGACAGATGGCTTCTTCATATCTATTAGGGATTCCTGACTTAATTGGTTTGCAAATTTCAATACTAAACTCTCGCCGCTATTCACGTATTTTGCTCTTAAGTTCTCCACTATCTTTAATATGTCTCCAAACGAATCTAGTACTTACCAAGCTTCTTAGGAGGAAAAGCTAATAACAATTTTCCATAAAATATATGAAAACCCTTAAAAACCTGTAGGTTCTAAAGTTAGAGGCGCATCTACATGGGGAGTTAAGGCTTTGGAAAGTACTGAGGAATTTAACGAACCTTGTCAAAGAGGAAGGGTTCAAAAGATTTAAAGAATCATTCCTAGCTTATTCGACAGACTTAGGTGGACTCATAGCTGGACTGATAATTTTTCTCCAGTTAGAATCCTTTCTAAGCGAACCTTGGATTGTAATGCTATACCCCATTATGATGACGCTTAGAGGAAACGTAGGCGGGGTTTTTTCAGCCAGATTGTCTACAAGTTTAAACTTGGGTACAATTAGACCATCCTTCAGAAGAAATACTCCACTCTTCGTGATACTTTTTTCAGCTATTAACTCTGTTTCTCTTCTCTTAAGCTTCTTCTCGGGATTGATGGTGTTCTTCGCGCAAGTGTTCATCGTGGGATTTAAACCGTGGCTCTTAGGAGTTATACTTTTAACCGCTATAAGTGTTCAGACGATTTCAATGTCTATTTCCATCCCAATCACGTGTATCATGGGCTTTGCAAGCTTTAAACGCAATATAGACCCAGACGTCGTCATCTATCCGATGATGTCTACTGTTACAGATATCGTAGAGTCCTCCGCCTACATCATTGTCATCATCATGGTAAAAAGTTTAACCGGACTAATTACACTGTCATCTATATGTACACTATACTTATTAGTAATTTTCTTCTTCTTAAAGAAATGTAAAAGGGAGAAAGAATTCATAGAGTCTATAAAACAACCACTCGCCTCTCTACTCATCAGTTTGTCCTTCGGTTGGCTTTCGGGTTTAGCGTTATCGAATATTAAATCCAAGTTAGAAATGTATCCCAGTATTATGATTATCTATCCGGCGATTATAGATACACTCGGCGACTTCGGCGCATCTATGGGCTCCATTTTTACAACAAGACTTTCTGAAGGATCCATTAGTCCCAGGCTCTCTCTAAGCCTCTTAGAATTTTACGAGACGATTCAAATGTGGCTTTCAGCTCTAGTATACTTCATGGTTTATGCCTGTATAGCTTTCGTAAATGGCTTTCAAGGCTTTCATGCGATAATGCTGTGTTTCATATTATCTTCTCCAGCAATCTTGTTTATTTGTAGATTATCTGCTGTTGGGGTCTTCAAAAGGAATTTAGATCCAGATAACTTTGTAATACCGTTTGAAACAACACTTAGTGATTTTTTAGGTACAGTCCTCCTAAGCTTTTTCCTAGGGATCATTTAAATTATTCAATATCCTCAGCCTCTTCTTCAGCCTCTTCCAGTATTTCTATACCTTCTCTATAGCCCGATAAAAGCAATAAATCGCCTTTTTCCAATTGAACATCCTCATTGGGGTCGTAAATCCAAACATCCCTATGTCTGACGGCTAAAACCCTAACGCCTATTCTATCGTCAAACGATAAGTCGCCTATACGTTTCCCTAAAAATACAGAATCCTCATCTACTTTTACGATTAAGACTTGTTCGTTCGTTTCTTCTCCGGCAAGCTCTAAAACTGGATGCGTCTCTTCCCCTCTTAAAACAGTGAACGCTAAATCTTTAGCAAAATCACTGATCCTTTCCATAGATTCTACGAGAAGCATAACCGCCATAGCTGTTTCAGCTCCAATTTTCTCTGCCTGCTCAATCAGAAGCCTTTGAAGTTCAACTCTAAGCTTATCGATTTCCTCCTCAAACTTTAAAACACCTTTAGCTAAAGACTTTGACTCGTATAGAATACTAGAGTATGCTAAGTACAATGCGATCTCGCTTTTATCTTTAATCTCTCTAAGTTTCTCACTTACCTCCTGGTATATGGACAACTATATTCCTCCAGCATAAGTTTTTAAACAGGCTAAAGCATCCGTTGTACCTCTAACAACTAATATATCGCCTGACTTCAACTCGAATTTACTACTTGGATTTATCACCCATCTGTTATTCCTCTTGACACCTATGACGTCAAACCCCACACCGCTTGCTATCAAAGCGTTCTCAATGGTCAATCCCTCAAGACGACTTCCCTTCATAATTTGAATTACGCTGACGCTCTCATCAGCCTTCATAAATCCTTCTTTAATCTTATGGTGGATCCTCATCTTCTCCAGAACTATCTTAGCTATTTCAATGGCCTCATAAGCTACCATAGTGGCTACATCCGTAATCTTAAAAACCGATATTGCTTTTTCAGCACTGGCAAGGCTTCTAACAGCAAGGCTCATATGGATAATGATCGCCTTTTTCAAGTCGTTTACACTCTGTTCTAAATCTAGAACTTGCTTTGCGACCTCTTCATCATCATACATTATTGAGGCATAAGCTAAATCCAACATTAGACTTGAAAGATTTATAAGGTCTTTCAGCGAGTCTTTAACACCCCTCGGTTGAACAGCCTCCTCTAACTGCTTCAATTTACGTTCCAATTACAATAAATATAAGCAGTCCAGCTATTAAAAATTTCTAAGGCTACGTGGAAAATATAAGGCAAAGCCGTACTTAAACGGTAGCTTTCCCATAAATCTCACTCAATCTTTTAAATTTTTCACCAGTAATCCCTCGTTTCAAGATATTCTTTCATAGCTTCTTGAAGGCTCTGCATGAAACTTTTATGGTCCTTATGGGGTTTAGCTAGTATTTGATGGGCCGTTAGAGGCCCAATTCCCTTGACGGCTAAGGCTATGGCTGCCTTTTTTCCATATATCGATAATAGGTTTGAACTCATCTCGGCGCGAGCAATTAAATCTTCCTCCTCCTCGGTTAAACCCAATCCTTGCTTCAACTTTCTAATGGCCTTTAAGACTTCATCTATACGCCACTTTACTATTGTTATTCTTCTCGAGTTACACTTATTGCAATTTACATACTCTGGTAGTTCTTTGATAGTGGCTCTACGTGTATTTAAACAATCGAGGCATAGAAGCGTTATCATCCTATTCATAACTCTATCTTCAAAATAGTCTAGGCTTTCTGTAACCGGTACTTCTCCAACTTCTACTATAGGCATAGCCATCGGTGTAGGTTTTTCGCCTCTATAGATCGATATTTTAACGGCCCCGTTTTTAAGCTTGTTTAAAAGCTTGGAAAAATGTTTTACATCGTAGTGTGTAGATAATTGAAATCTAAAGGCCTCTTCATGTACAGGTGTATCTTTAAATAGCTCTGAAAGAGTCATTAAGAAACTTGCTGACTTGTAATAGAGGTTCTTAGGGATTGCGTCGAATTTAACGGCTACGTGTCTAATTACATAAGGGTCTGTATGTTCTTTAAGTATTTTTAAAGACTCATTAAAACTTAATTGTTTAAGCATGTCAGCGATCGACGATGGATCTATTGGGCTGGAGAGAATAAACAAAATTCTATACGCATCGCATCTTGTTATACATTCCTCTTTAAACTTCTGTTTGATTTTTTCCGTTAAAACCTTTGCTAAAATCTTGTTAACTCCATGGCCAAAACACGAATGAACTACTACATAACGGTCAAACCCCTCTACCAAGAGAGTGCTATCAGATGGTACTATGGCAACCCTAAGTTGTTCTTCAAAAACCTTTAAAACATCTAAAATGGGCGCTTTTTCTACGTTGAATTCCTCGGCAAGCTTAGTTGCTATTTCTTCAATCGTACTTACGCTGAGCAACTCAGCGATACGTCTTCTAAGTATGCCAACTGTTAACGCGACTTGATGACTTGTAGGTAGGACCTCACCTTCCCATCCAGGTATGGCTGCTATGAAATCGTCCGTAGGTTTAACATAAACCCTATCCCCTTCTATCGCCTTAATTATCCACGGTCTCCCCCTAAGGATGACTTTAACGCCTGGTTTTCCATACTCTGAGAAGAAGTCTTCCCCTAGATAAGCAATTTCCTCTCCATTCTCCAGGTTGTAAACTGGAAACTTAAGCTCCTCAGGTATTGTGGACAAATGTCTATAGTAGTAGGCTTTAGTTCTCCTACTTGAGACTACGCAATCATTCTGAAGCTTTAACAATCCCAGTCTATCCATATATGTTAAAAGTTTTTCGAACAACTGCTTGCTTAAACCTCTATATGGGTAGCTTCGCCTTATGATTGCCAATGCTTCATCTTGCTTAATTCTACCTCCATTTTCTAACACTATGCCTGCTACTTGATGCGCCAAAACATCTAAAGCCCCACTATGAATTTTAACTTCTTCAAGCCGCCGCCTAACTGCAAGCATTTGGATCGCTAAGCTTTCCAACAGATCGTCTAAACCAGCTGAAATTATGATGCCTTTAGAAGTTCTCTCTAAACTATGACCACTCCTACCAGTCCTCTGTAGGAAAGATGTCACCTGCCTAGGAGAGAGATATTGAATAGTTAGATTTACGTATCCTACGTCTATTCCCAATTCTAAGCTACTCGTACATACCACGGCTGGTATTAACCCCTGTTTAAGCAACGCCTCAGCATGTTCTCTAACAGTTTTAGAAAGTGAACTGTGATGTGTTGAAGTTTCAAGCCCCATAAGTCTAAATCTACTACTCAAATATTCAGCATACTCTCGGCAGTTTGTAAAGACCAAGGTTGGTTTGTATTTTTCTATAAGCTTAGCCATAAGCCTAATTCTAGCGGCTGTTTCAGGCTTCGTTTGAAGCTTCATGGCTAGCTCAAAATCTTCAGACTTAGGTTTAGGTGCTTCAACTTTGAATTCGTAGGATTTAGGCGTTTCATCGATTACTACTTTCATCTGTCTACTTGAACCCGCGAGAAACTTAGCTACGAGCTTAGGATTCTGAACAGTCGCAGAAAGTCCTATAATCTGCAGGTTATATGCAATATTCTTCAATCTTTCAAGACCTACTGTAAGCTGAACACCCCGTTTACTCTCTAGAAGGTTATGAACTTCATCCACTATAATCCAACGTACCCTGCTCAACCATCTTCTCATCCCGGAAGATACGAGAATTGCTTGTAGCGTTTCAGGCGTCGTTATAAGTACTTCAGGCGGTTCTTTACCTTGAATCCGTCTAATACTCCTTGGAGTATCTCCATGTCTGACGTCAACTGAAACTTCGACTTCACGGCAGAGCCTTATAAGTCTCTTGTAAATATCTCTATTAAGTGCCCTCAGCGGAGTAATATAGATTATGTATATCCCACTAGAAACGTCGCTCTCTCTCAGCTTTAAATACATACTTAAAACTGGTAGAAAAGCAGCCTCCGTTTTACCAGAACCCGTAGGTGCTACTATGAGAAGGTTTTCACCACGTAAGATTAACGGTATACTCTGATTCTGAACAGCAGTATAGCTGTCAAATAGCTTCGGTATTGATGGATGCAATTGGAAACTCAATAATACTTCTCCCCGACCTCTCAAGAAACTTAGAGAAAGCAGATAAAAACGTTTTTAAGCTTTTTCTCTAGTTTTCTCAGCTCTATCCCATTTCACTTTAGCTACTCTAATCAGACTTTTTAAGCCTTGTTCACTGATTTCCTCAGCTTGTATGGCCTTTAATTCTAAGGCCCTTCTAAAGATCTTCTCACCAGTGTCCGTTCTAATTATAACAGTTGAGAATCCAGGTTTAGACCCTATACCGCCAACCGATACATCCGCCAGTCTGGCTGTTAAATCTAAGCAACTTGCACATCCCTTTCTACTGTACTTATCTAGCTCTTTAACACTAACCGAGATGAGATTTTCACCGTTTTCACCATAAGCATTAAACTTTCCACCAGATATATCGAACTTAAAAACAGCCTCTGGTTTAATCCCTCTACTAAGCAGAAACTCCGATATGAGGTTGTAATTGAAATTCTCCATACAAAATAAACCTATTATGAGCTTAGCAGCCTCTCCAAGTTTTCGATGTCCCATGCTCGTCAACTGCATCTTCCTCACACTTAAAACTTGACACGGTGTCCCTACAAAAGCTATCCTATTCCGCATGTATTCATAAAATGCTGAAGCTAAAGCCATAACCATAGGACAATACGTATACTTCGATCCAGCTGCCTCCAACACTTCTTGGAAAGTAAAAGCCACTCTAGCTTCAGGCATCCAACCCTTTAACCTATCTGCCATAGCTACTGTAGCGCAATCAACCCACTTTTCTTCTAAGGCTATTTTAAGTAGAGTGGTAACAACCCCTCCGTTTGCAGCTTTAGATTGTATCTTTTCATCGGTAGCTTTAACCGTATATATGGCTTTATAGAAACCTACTGGATTTACAATATCCCCCTCATTTCTGTAGAACTCTTTTTCAAGCTCTTTTAAAGTCGGTCTGATTTTAGGACATTGATAGTAACATAGTTGACATAATATGCATCTACCAGTAAGTGCCGGCCATCCATCTTTTACACTTATCGCTTTAACCGGGCAAACAGACATACAAGCGCCACAGAATATACACTCCTCTTGTTTAATCACTTCTTTAACGAGTTGACTAAATACTTTAAGCGTCTTAGTTTCAGTTGGAAGAGTCACATCTTTAAATCAAGAGAGTAAAGATTTAAAGATTAAGACACCCCCATTTAGAGAGAGGAAAAATCTTAAATTAAGAAACATTTTTTCTATATTTGTCATGTCTATCAATGAACTCGTGACCAGCCCAGTAATAATATTCATGCTTTCACTTATAGTAGCTTGGATTTTGTACACCATAGGCGGTTCGGTAGCTGTTAAATCTAAGCGTAGTTTAAACAAGTCTAAACCGTATGCGTGTGGTCAGGATGTTCCAGCCGAAAGAACCCCAGTTGTCATATGGCTTTTTAAGTTTGCAACGGCTTTCTTAGTAATCGACATAGTAGCGTATTTGCTCATCTTAAGCATGGGGTCTCCCCTTGCGAGCCCGGTGAGAGAGTTGATTCTAGCCTATGGCATTGTAACGTTAATAGCTTTAATTACCATAATAAGAAGGTGATTTGTGTGAAAAGGGTCGTAGCAGTGACTTCGGTCGACGCCTGTACCTTAGAACTAGGAATAGCCATTGAGATAGGGTGTTTCACATGTTGTTTGAATACCTATTAAGCGTTTTTATATTTCCAGGCTTTCTATTCATAATCCTTATTGCCTTCATATGCGAGTGGATAGACCGTAAACTGTACGCCGCTTTTCAAAATAGAGTCGGACCATGGGTTACTGGTCCATCGGGTCTGCTCCAACCAATCGCAGACTTCATAAAACTCTTAACCAAGGAGGATATAATACCTGAGGGAGCAGATGCTCTTATTTTCCGTGCCGTGCCAGTATTCGCACTTGCTTTGGTATTCACATGTAGCCTATTCCTACCCATTTCTAATTTAATGGGCCTATTATCATTCGAGGGTGATTTGATAATCGCAATAACGTTGATGACGCTGTTGTCCATAGTATTCTTCTACGCCGGGCTTTCATCATCCAGCCGTTTTTCCATACTTGGTGCTGAAAGGTCTATGTTACAGCTTCTAAGCTATGAAATACCCTTCATGTTTTCGATGACGAGTGTAGCCGTTTCCACTGGTTCACTGAGTATATTTGGAGTCGTAGAAGCTCAGAAAGATAGATGGCTAATAATGGGACCCAACGTGCTAAGTTTCATAATTTTCCTCTTAGCAGCTCAAGCCGAACTTGAGCGTATACCATTTGATATACCTGAAGCTGAGACCGAAATTGTAGCTGGATGGTTAACGGAGTTTTCAGGGCGTAAGCTAGCGTTGCTTCGCTTGACAAAAAACGTGGAGCTCTTCTACTTGTCTGGTTTAGCGTCTTCGCTCTTCTTAGGAGGCCCCTTAGGGCCTGTGATTCATGGCTTAGAATCGTTGCTTTACCCGGCTTATTTTATCGTTAAATCGCTCATAATATTGTTCTTCTTATCGACATTGAGGTCGATCTTTGCAAGGCTTAGAATAGATGAAGCAGTTAACTTTCTTTGGAAGTATGTAATTCCTCTATCCGTTTTACAGTTTCTACTCGTGAGGGTGGCTGTCTAGTATGTGCTATATAGTAAGTGGAAGAATTGTTGGGTGGTGATTATAAGTTATGGAGCCTTTAGTTGAGCCAGTTGCGGTACACGTGTTAGTAGTTGTAGTCGCAGTAATAGTTGCTCTAATAGCAGTTGAAGCTAAAGATATCCTGAGAGCGCTTATAGGTTTTGTGTTATTGAGCCTCTCGCTAAGCATAGCCTTCTACATGCTAGGTGCTCCTTACGTCTCTGTATTCCAACTTGCCATATATGCAGGAGCAATAGTTGTCCTATTCATAACAGCTTTACATACGATGAGGAGGATGAAATTGTGAATTTTCAAGAAGCTAGATTTTTTGAGGTGTTTACAGCCCTTGCAGTTGTTTTATTAGTGTTCATACTGGTGTTCTTTTCAATGAATTTGGCGGAATTTTTCTCCTCTATAGGGTACAGACCTTCACTAACGCTTGAGAAGTTTCCCTCCTTCATATGGACATATAGAGGTTTAGACATGTTAGCCCAAGTATTTACGCTCTTAGCAACAGCATTGGGAGTTGTAGCGCTCTTGAGAGAAGACGAAGGACCCGGTGTAGAAGAGGAACCGGCAGTTGAAGTTGGAGAGGAGGGTTAAACGATGCAGAATGTATCTCAAATTCAATCGATCTACATGACTGCTGTAATTGTACTGATTGCCATAGGGTTGTACTGCATAATTTCTAAAAGAGAGCTTCTCAAAATAGTCATCGGGATAGAAATACTAACTTCTGCTGTAAACCTGAACATCATAATTATGGGTTTAGGTGACTCTGGGGTTGATGTTTTAGCGCAATCTATGGTGGTCATTTCAATGGGTATAGGTGCCTGTATAGCCGCCGTCGCATTAGTCCTTGTAGTTGATGTTTTCCGCCACTACCGTACGACGGATGTTAGAAAGCTTAGAAGATTGAGGTGGTAAAAGTGGTTCAACTAGTCATGTACCCAGTTATTGTCCTCCTAGCTTCAGCCGCCTCAATGCCTATAGTAAAGATTCTAGAAGAAAAGCTTAAGTTTAAGCGGCTAAAGGAAATGTTGGCAACGTTTTCCCTAGCACTATGCTTAATCCTCCTCTTAACGTTGCATGAGCAGGTTTTAAGAGAAGGACATCTTGAATCCTATTTACCTGGTTTTAGCCTTCCTTTTGGAGTGCAACTTTACGTTGACGAGCTCAGCATATATATGGCTATAATTTTCTGTGGAATAGGGTTATTAGCCGCTATATTCTCCTACCGTTACATGGAGGTTGATACTGGGCTCGACAAGTACTATGGCCTACTCCTAACGCTTACTAGTGGTATGATCGGTGTAGCCTTTGCCGGGGATCTCTTTAACCTGTACGTGTTCTGGGAGCTCATGTGTATAAGCTCCTACTCTCTAGTCTCATTTAGGAAATACCGCTGGGAGGCTGTGGAAGCTGGCTTTAAATACCTAACCATGAGTACTATAGGCTCTTTAATTTCTCTTTATGGGATATCATTAATCTACGGATGTTTTAAAACGTTAAATATGCGTGATATAGCGTTAAGGCTTTCATATGCTCAAAACATGTTTGAACGATCCAACGTATTGCCTCTACACTTAGCCGTGGTCTTCATAATATGTGGTTTCGCCGTTACAGCTGCTCTTGTACCTTTTCATACGTGGCTTCCAGATGCACATCCAGCCGCTCCAGCATCTATAAGCGCAATGTTATCTGGCGTCGTTATAAAGACTGGTATTTACGCGATGAGCCGTATACTTTTCACATCGTTTAGCTTAGTACCAATTGGAAGCGCCTCCAGTACCCATCCAGTTCCCATTATCGACTATGGGCTTGTACTTATCGTACTTGGGGTTTTAACGATAACGATTGCCAATATTATGGTTATTCAACAGAAGGATCTCAAAAGATTTCTAGCGTTCTCTAGCATAGTAAACATGGGGTATATTGCATTTGGTTTCGGTATAGCTGCCTATTTACTCTACCATTATCCCGGGCAGTATCATGCCTTCAAGTTAGCAGCCACAGCAGCCTCTGGAGCAATTATGCATATTTTGAATCATGCAATTGGTAAGAGCCTCCTCTTCCTCTATTCAGGCTGTATTGTTCATGAAGCTAAAACGAGAGATATCTCTAAGATAGAAGGCATAGGTCGTAAAATGCCCATAACAGGTATATCGTCATCCATTGGTTTATTCCACTTAGCTGGGATCCCTCCACTCGCAGGTTTTTGGAGTAAGTTTCTCATAGTATGGGGTGGTTTAGGGTTCCTCGAAGACACCTTTCTCGTCGGGTCAACAGTAATCATAGTTTTGAATAGTGTCTACGCAGCTGGCTATTATGTGTGGTTGGTACAGAGAATAATGTTAAATAAGCCATCTACAGTGGTTGAAAAAGTCCATGAAGCACCTACTAACATGGTGATGCCGGTCGTAATACTCTCAACCGTATGCATTTGCCTAACCGTACTACTTCCATGGCTAATTCCCATAATTGAGAAGGCAACTTTAGCCCTACTAATGGGTGGATAATCGATGTTAACCAATATATTGACTAAAGTAGTTAAAAGACCAGCTAACTCGTGGTGGTTTTGGTCGGAGTACACGACCAGCCATCAATTACTGGCTTGACTTTAACAATAATCTTAAATATCTTTCGTGGTAAATAAAGTGAATGTCAACTGGGCTCCAAGAGGTGGATATATGATAGTCTTACAATCGATTATAATACCCATGATCGCATCCATATTTACTTTAGTATTGGATGAACATTTTAAAGAGAAGGTAGGCTGGATAGCGTTCATAGCATCCCTTTCCTCAACCATATTGATATTAAATGTTGCTCTTGAGGGGGGATGCGTAGAGGTTTATCCATGGACGCCTACTATTGGAGATTTTAAGCTTGTAGCCGACGGCATTAGCATACCTATAGCTATTACCATCTCCCTACTCTGTACGGTTATAGCTGTATATTCAATAAGCTATATGAAGCATGAAGAAAAAATAGGGGCATACTTTACCCTGCTTCTTATCTACGAAGCCGGCATGATAGGTACAGTTTTCGTAGCAAATCTAGTCTTCTTCTTCTTATTCTATGAGCTTATGCTTCTCCCATCTTGGGCGTTGATTGCCATTTGGGGTACTGGAGCTAAGGAAAGAATAGCCCTTAAATACTTCATATTTACAGAAGCAGGGGCTCTATCCTTACTTGGAGGAATAGCCTCAACTAAAATCTTATCTGGGACTTTCGATATATTCGAAATAGCGAATGCTACTGCTACTCTCTCTCCGTATGTACTCGTTCCAATAGCTTCCGCTATGCTTCTCGGCTTTTTCGTCAAAATGGCTTTATTCCCATTACATACTTGGCTTCCAGACGCCCATGCTGAGGCCCCAACACCTATAAGTGCGCTCTTATCGCCAGCGATGATAGGATTGGGCGGCTATGCGTCTATAAGAGTGCTCTACACGTGTTTTCCGTCAATCTTAAACCTGTGGTGGTTCACAACGACTCTGACGGTTCTCGCTTTAATTACACTCATTTATGGAAGTTTAATGGTATACGTCCAAGATGATATTAAGAGGTTTCTAGCGTTCTCTAGCATAAGTCAGATGGGTTATATGTTTTTCGGGATATCAAGCCTTTCAACAACCGGGGTTTTAGGGGCAATCCTTATTTACATAAATCACGGTTTATGTAAAGCCGTCCTCTTCATGGTTTCAGGTGTATTCAGCCATGAAGTTGGAACTAGACGTATAAGAGAACTCAGCGGTGTAGCTTCTAAAATGCCCTATACTACGGTGGCTGCTGTAATCAGTTTTCTCGGGCTGGCTGGTGTTCCACCACTTGTAGGATTTTGGGCTGAACTTTACATATTCACTGGCTCCATCTACACGGCTTTAAAAGGCTCCCCTACCCTGGATATTACTAGGCTTGTACTGACGGTTGTTGCAATAATCTCAGCTATTCTGACAGCTGGTTATGGACTATGGATTATACGTAGAGTTTTTGCTGGAAAACCAAGTAAAGCCGTTGAGAAATCGCATGAGCCATCTATGTTAATGTTAATGCCGCTGTTTATCTTAGCAATATTAGCCATAGTTTTAGGCGTATATCCATCACCCCTTATGGGCCTAATATCGTCTACTACTGGTGTTGGATTATGAATTCTCCATGAATAATACTGGGGGTTACATATGTTACCCGTCGCAAATGCGAGCCGAATCATTGATATCCTCTTGGTTACGACAATCGCATCCTACATAGTTGGCCGCAAATTGAAGGAGTACACTGGTTTTATAACAGCTTCAGGGTTAATAATAACCACGTTAATCCTTCTCAAACTTATACCTGAAGTCTTAGAATCTGAGATTTACGAAGAATATACTTTTCTATCGGTTGTTCCTCTAGGATTTAGTTTTAGGATTGACGGGTTGAGTTTAACTTTAGCCTTAATCATAAGCTTTATTTCAACCCTCTCTTCCATATACTCAATTCAATGGATAAAGGGCAAGGGTGCTCATGAAATTTACTTCAGCCTCATCTCTTTCTTATCACTTACGATGACGATAGTAGTCTTCACAAGCGATTTAATCATGCTATTCCTCTTCTGGGAGCTTACAGTTACCATTCCAGTCTTCTTAATAGCAAAATGGGGTTACGAAGGAAGCTTAACTACGGCCATTCGATTCTTCCTATTCTCTAGACTTGGCGGGGTGCTTCTTTTAGTCGGGCTAATCCTGGCCTACATATCCTTAGGATCATCGAATATGCACGTTCTAGCAGGTATTAGCCATGATTTGAAACCAGGAATCGCCACTCTAATAATTCTCCTAATGATTTTGGGATTCTCCGTTAAAATGGCGATTTGGCCATTCCATGGTTGGCTTCCGTCAACATACGTAGATGCACCAATACCTGTAACCGTATTGCTAAGCGGGGTTATGAGCAAACTAGGAGTCTATGGTGTGATTAGAGTCCTGCAAATCTTCCACGGATTTGAATCTTTAGAAATTCAAAGTATTCTAACATCCTTAGCTTTAATCACCGCTTTATATGGTGGAATTATGGCTTTAAAAAGAGACGAACTAAGAGAAATCTTGGCATTTTCAAGTATGAGTCACATGGGCTATATACTCTTCGGTTTCTCTGCGCTTTCAACTCATGGACATGGCTTTTCAGGGGCTCTATTGCACATGGTAAACCATACGATAAGTAAAAGCATCCTATTCTTCTGTGCAGGATTCATGCTTCAAATCTTTGGGACAGCCAACGTTAAAGAGTTGAGAGGTAACTTTAGGCATCATCATCTAATACTCATATCCGCTATAATAGGTGCATTGGGGCTCATGGGTCTTCCACCAGCTATTGGATTCTGGAGCAAAGACATGCTCCTAGGCTTCTCACTAGAACTCGGATATCCTGTTACAATTCTTATGTTTATTGTAGCTTTTCTATCAGTAGCTTACAACTTAAGATGGATTTTTTACGTTTTTACTGGGGTGAAATCTGACGGTGAAATCGGAAGACCTCCTCTCACTATGACCGTACCAGTGATACTACTCGCCGCTCTAGCAGTTACACCATTAACTTACATGGATGTATTAACGCACCTTTTAAAAGTAGAGCATGTTACAATAGAATCCATCCCCCTCTTGATGACCATTATGGCTTCAGTCTGCGGCTTTCTATCCGTCTATCTAACAGCTTACAAGCATAGGCTTCAATTAGGCTGGCTTACTGGGATTTCAACTACGCTGTTAGATACGTTATCTCTCGAATGGCTCTACCTCGGTATTTTTGTGAATGGGTTGTTAAAGGCTGCGCATTGGATTTTCAATAACATCGAAACGTCTATTGATGCTCTCAACTATCTGACCGCGAATAACCTACTTAAGTCTGCAAACTGGATTTTCAATAACATCGAAACGTCTATTGATGCTCTCAACTATCTACTTGCGAGAAGTGCGTTTCATCTTTCCCAGCAAGTGAGAAAGCTTCAGACTGGAATGCTATCCTACAATGTTCTAGCCATACTTTTAGCTATGATAATTCTATTGCTTCTTATACTACTAGTATAATATGAGGGCCTTTCTTATATCTTCTTCAGGTATCTCTCTAATTTTTCCGTTTATGATTGTTATTAAATCATTGACTTCATAGAATTTGAGATTTAAGAAACCGATTAAAATTCCTACATGGAATCTATCTCCTTGAAAAACTTTAGCACTTTCTTTTGCTATATGTCGTTTAAGTGATACTTCTACCTCAAATAATGTTTTCTCCCTACTTAGCAAAATGACTTTTCCATAATAGCTTTCCATTAAAATATCCACGGCTTTAGAAATAGACGGTGCAACATACATTTTAATAAGTGTATCATTCGTTATCTTGTAATATGCAGGAATTATAAGTTCTCCTATATTTCTAATATCTACTCCAATGTTTTTAATTCTTAAAACAGTCATAATATTCATAGCATCTGTTTCCACTCCTATTAGATGTTCTGCTATTTTTCTATCATATCCTTTTAACTTCTCTATCTCATTCCATATACGGCTCATAACATATCTATCCATGCTCATCTCTAATGGTATGGTTGAACCGATTTTTTTGGAAAAAGTCGTGTAAAAGTATGGGAATATGGATTCTTTTAATCTATCATCTAAGAAATCTACTATTTTTGATAGATCTCTCGTGTCTAAAATTATTTTACAAACGTCTGCATTATATCTGCCAACTGGAACAATTATTTTAAATGCCTCTTCAGGACCCACATTTTGCGCTAAAAGTCTAATAAGTGTTTTTAAACAAGTCACCTCATGCCTCTCAAGTATTGCATTTAAAAGAGGCTTAACATAAGAAGGTGTTGCTGTTAAAATTTTGCGAAATGTGTCATAGTAGTGAATAAGAAGAGCTCTCTCTATATTCTCAATATTAAGCGTTTTATCAAGCACCTCAGATACCGCCTGTTTGTAAACAGTCTCCTCAAGCATCGTTAAGACTTTATGAGGGTCTCTTATTCTCAGTATTGTCTCATATTGAGACGGTGTTAAAATGAACGATTTTAGAGCGCCCGTAAGTGCCACGGCTGAAGCATAACGGCCAGTCTCTCTCATACCGATAAAAACTTAATATATTCTACCTTATCTATTTTGCTACTTTTTAGTAATTCTGGTAAGAGAATAGATTACGAGATAATTCTTCAAGGATATTTTTGAAGAAGGCTCAGTTGCTCGACATGTAAGTAGGTTTCATCAAGGGGGATTCAAGTTGATAAGATGAGTTGACCATTTAACTTATTTTTTCGTTGGCTTTGTTAGAATAATATTTTTAGTCATCCAGAGTATAATTAAGCTGCCTAGGATAAAACCCAGTGTTCCTCCGATAAATGGTAGCAGTCTTCGAAGCGGCTCATCGAATTCATTTCTTATCATCCAACCTATATAAAAGCCTATCAACGCCGGTATAGGAATAAAAAGTATTACTGAAATGTAAACACGGTAGAGTTTTTCGCGAATAAACTTCACCCTCTAGAAATTCCTAGTGAAAAGGGTTTATACTCTACATCCGTACCTGTATAGAACTTTGAAAACCACTCTACCCAGTGTAGCCTTAATGTATGGAGAAATGCAAGAAATTGCTCAAGACCAAGTATGAGGAATAACGTCCCAAGTACGAATGCTATAAAACCAACTGGACTAGCTGGTAGGATGAGTTTGCTAAGAAGTCCATGAGCCATATTTAAGGCAACAATCCGCAAATAGGACACCGTATGGGATATTGACGATAGGAATTGCTCCATGGATTCTGCTACACCCTCCGTACCATGAAGCACGATGTTGGAAACAGCCATGGCTCCAAGCGGTAAGAAGACAAAGGGGATGATGATTTCAAGATTTAGAATCATTTTGAAAACCCCCCAACCATATGTAAATACTAGGTAACTACCGCTCCAGTACAACCAGATCCATAACAGGGGGCTTAAAGCCTCCTTGTACTCTCTGTTTAAGAGTTTATTAACGAGGTTTATAATCAATCCTAAGCTTATATGAAACGTCCCGATTAAAATAGCGTATTTAATCATCATCATTGGGTGTTCTAAAGGTGAAAACCACAGTGGTTCGTGTAGTCCGGTGAGGGTAGCAAACCATTCATGGGACCCAAAAAGTTCCCCATATAAGAAACCAAAGATTATCGATGTAATTGCACATGCGATTAATAGAGGAGCTCCTTTTAAAACATATCCTACAATTCCACCAGGTTCTTTAGGCATTCGGCGTCTTATCCAGCTGAAGAGGATACCGAATAGAAGTATAAGGAGACCGTGGCCGACATCTCCAAACATCATACCAAAGATTAGGGGGAAGGTAAATGCAAAAATTATCGTAGGGTCGATTTCCCTGCCATTTAACGGTTTATAAGCACTTATCAGCTTGTGAAAAGCCTCTAAAGCTTTTGGGTAAGTCGCAACAGCTGGTATACTTTCTCCAGTTTCGGGGAGGATTTTAATGTATCCCATGTGTCTCTCAATACAGGCAGAAACTTCTTTTACCTTTTCCTCTGGTACATATCCTTCAAACACATATACGGTTTTTATTTTAGCCATAGATCCCTTCGCTTCCTCCATGGTTTTAACCGTGGTCAATGTGTTAAACATGGAAGATAGAATTTTCTCCTTTTCTTCGGCTATCTTGGCAAACTCTCTTTCATAGTCTTTACGTTCTAACTCTGTTCTCTCACCTCGAATATGCATTATGTAACTTTCTATTCTCTCCACTTCCTTCTCTACCTCATTTAAATACGCATTTAAATCTCCAGTGGGAATACTAACATCTTCATCTTTTACCTTTATTTTCAGAAATGTTATGATGGAGTTTAGTCGTGAAATTAAATTGTTTATTCTAAATAATGTATCTTTTGTTTCAACGTATTGTACGTCCTTAAGTGTTTTACGGGCGTCTGAAAAATGAAAGCATTTAAGCCTCCCCAATTCATAAAGAAGTTCATTCAGTTTATCGCCATAAACGTATACTCTTACAGCAACCATCTTCGTCGGTAGGAGCATACTATCCACCTTTGGGGGAAGGCCTTTCTCTATCTTGGAAGAGAATACGCGATACCTCTCTTATAAGGTCTTTCTTCATCCTTTTAATTCTCCCCTCAAAGGTATTGTCAAAAATAACTGATTCATCTTTATTCGTAACCAAGGCTCCTCCTATAAAACTCATAGGTTTTAGAATAGTCTCAAACTTCGTCTTAACTCCAGTCTTCTCCTCTACCACTTTCGCTAGATTTTCAAAGTCAAGTTGACATGGCTTTGACAAAATCACCTTTAATTCCCCCCCTCCAATGGCTACGGCCGCCTCTAAAATCAATTTTTCCAAGATTTTCTCATACTCTGCTGAAGGTACCACCTTTTCCTTCAAAAACTCCATTACATTTTCAAAAACAGCTTCAATCAGTTTATTCTTCTCTTGAAGAATCCTTAACCTATACGTAAGACGAGCTTTAGTTTCAGCTATACGTTTCATCATAATACTTTTGCTTTCAGCTTCTTGAACAATTCTTTCAGCTTCCTTTAATGCTTTTATACGGGCCTCTTCTTTTGCAGCTTCAATTATTTTCATAGCCTCTTCTTCCGCTTTTTTAAGGATTTCCTGCGCCTCTTCCTCTCTCCGCATCCGTATTCTTTTTATGAAGTCTTCAAGTATAGTATCTTCATGTATAGTCTCCATAAAACTATTCAACCTCCAAAACTCTCTTAACTATAAAGCTTACTGCTTCCTGGGTTTTCGCTCTAGCGGTCTTCCTCAGCTTCTCAGCTTCCTCTTCAACAGTCCCCCTCATAATTCTTTCAGCCTCTTTCTCAGCCATTGCCAATATTTCCCTTGCTTTCCTTTCAGCCTCCTCTAGGATACTTTTTCGAAGAGCATCAGCCTCCTTATCAGCTCTTAGAGAAGCTTCAGCAATCACAAGCTGAGCTTTCTTCTTTGCATCCTCAACAATTCTTTCCGCCTCCTCTTCAGCCTTCCGTATAATGTCAAATTCCTCATCCACTTATGGTCAACCGATTTATTTTTCTTAAAAATCTTTTAAAGTTTTTGTTCGGTCTTTCGACTTTTAAAGTCATTCCGCAGTAACGTCTCTCTATTGGATTCTGTGAGTTTAAAGTTGCATTGTGTAGAAGTTATTTTAGTAGCCGTCCTTACGTTTTCGCCATCTTTTCATGTACAGATTTGAACATTTGTTGCATCAGCGTGAAGTTAAGCCTATATACGACTAGTCACTCATATTTACGCTGACGTGATGGTATGCCAGTAAGAGGCACGATATCTAGAATAGTCGGGCCTTTCGTTATGGCTAAAAATACTACAGGATTACATATGTACGAGCTTGTAAGAGTTGGAGAGGAAGGGGTCATAGGTGAAGTCATAGGACTCAGTGGAAACAATGCGTTTATACAGGTTTATGAAGAGACTATTGGCTTAAGACCGGGGGAGCCAGTCGAGGGAACGGGGAAACCGCTCTCCGTAGAACTAGGCCCAGGTTTAATTGGACATATATTCGATGGTATTCAAAGGCCTCTACACGTCATCCAAGACATGGTAGGCTTCTTCATAAGAAGGGGATTAACTCCTAATGCACTTGATAGAAGCAGAAAGTGGTTTTTCCAACCCGTTGCCAAGGTTGGGTCCAAGATTCCAGAGAGTATACTCGGGTTAATAGATGAAACCCCTGCTTGTAAACATAAGGTCCTCGCACCACCGAGTATTGAAGGCACTATAGAATATATAGCTTCTGAAGGCGAGTATACAGTTGAAGATACTATAGCTGAGGTCAGAGCCGGGGGAGAGAAAATAGGTTTAAAGCTTATGCATACATGGCCAGTGAGAAAACCTAGACCATATAAGTCCAAACTTCCTCCCAACATACCTTTAACAACTGGGCAAAGAGTTATAGACGCTTTCTTCCCTATGGCTAAAGGTGGAACCGCTGCAGTTCCAGGAGGTTTCGGAACTGGGAAAACCGTGTTACAACACACTCTAGCTAAGTATGCCGATGCCGACATAGCTATATTCGTCGGCTGTGGTGAAAGAGGAAATGAAATGGCTGGGCTTATCGATGAAATATCTAAATTGAAGATTCCTGGGACGGACTACCCACTATTGGACAGAACGATACTGATAGTTAACACATCTAACATGCCTATTGCCGCTAGAGAAGCAAGTATTTACACTGGAATAACGATAGCTGAGTATTATAGAGATATGGGGTATGATGTAATACTGATGGCCGACTCCACCTCCAGATGGGCTGAAGCTTTAAGAGAAATATGCGGTAGGCTTGAAGAGATGCCCGGTGAAGAAGGGTATCCTGCCTACTTAACTACGAGGCTTGCCGAGTTCTACTCTAGAGCTGGTAGAGTAGTGACTTTAACCGAAGAAGAAGGGTCTGTAGCAGTAGTTGGAGCGGTGTCACCTCCAGGAGCGGATTTCTCAGAGCCTGTAACTCAGAGCACACTTAGACTTACTAAGGTTTTTTGGGCTTTAGATTTTAACTTGGCGCATAGAAGACATTTCCCTGCTATAAATTGGTTAACAAGCTATTCTATGTATTTTGATTCGATGAGAGACTGGTATGAGAAAAATGTAGCTCAAGACTGGTCTCTTATCCGTACCGAGGCTATGAACCTCTTAAGGGAAGAGGAAGAGCTTAGAGAACTTGTCGCCTTACTAGGTCCGGAAGTTTTAACGGAAACTCAGCGTTTAACGCTTGAGATTGCTAGAATAATTAAGGAAAGCTTCCTTAGACAGAGTGCCTTTCACCCGATAGATGTATACTGCCCATTAGATAAAACATATCAAATGCTTAACTTAATATTTAAGTTGAGAGATAAAATGAGAGATGCAATTAATAAGGGTATTCCCTTGGCAGAACTGCTATCGTTACCCGTTGTGGAGATTATTTCAAGGATGAAAATAGTCGACTATGAAGAGTTTAGGAAAACAATTCCAACTATAAACCGAAGTATAGATGAACAAATAGATAAGCTTATTGAAAAATCCGCAAAAGGCGGGGGTTCTTAATTGGCTTTCAAATTTGTCCATAGTGGGTTAATTCTTTCAACAGTTAAGGAAATTAAAGGTCCACTTCTATTCGTCGAAGCCAAGAACGTGAGTTACGGTGAGCTTGTAGAAATTACAACTCATACTGGTGAAGAGAGGCTTGGTCAAGTAATCGAAGTAGCAGAAAATATAGCTATTATTCAAGTCTTCGAAGGAACATCCGACCTAGAAATTCGGAAGACAAAAACTAGATTCACAGGTGAACCGATTAAACTTGGTGTTTCAATGGACTTATTGGGTAGGATTTTCAACGGTAGAGGTGAAGCCATAGACGGTGGACCCAATCCTATACCTGAGTATGAATTAGATGTTCATGGTATACCAATAAATCCATTTTCAAGAGCCCATCCATCTGAATTCATTCAGACAGGAATATCTGTTATAGATGGTATGAACACGCTCGTCAGAGGCCAGAAGCTTCCAATATTTTCGGGTGCTGGCCTTCCTCACATGCTCTTGGTTTCTCAGATAGTAAGACAAGCCAAGGTTCGGGGTGAAGAAGAAGAGTTTATAGTGGTCTTTGGAGCCATGGGTGTGACGGCTGATGAAGCTAGATGGTTTAGGGAAGATTTTGAAAATATGGGTGTTATGGATCGAACCATAATGTTCATAAACCTAGCTGAAGACCCAGCTATTGAAAGGCTCTTAACGCCTAGGCTTGCTCTTACAGCAGCTGAGTATTTTGCTTTCGAACATGATATGCATGTGCTGGTTGTGCTTAGCGATATGACATACTACGCTGAGGCGTTGAGAGAAGTTTCAGCAGCTAGGGAAGAAGTTCCAGGTAGAAGAGGGTATCCCGGATACATGTATACGGATCTGGCATCCATATATGAAAGAGCTGGTAGAATCCGAGGTCGTAAGGGCTCTGTAACTCAGATACCCGTTTTAACGATGCCGGAAGACGATATAACACATCCAGTACCAGACTTAACAGGTTATATTACTGAAGGGCAGTTAATCATGGATAGAGACATGTACCGGCGTGGAATATATCCACCAGTAAATCCTCTTCCATCCCTCTCGAGACTTATGGACGCGGGCATAGGTTCAGGTAAGACTAGAAAAGACCACAAGCAGCTCTCAGATCAACTTTACTACTGTTACGCCGAAGGTAGAGCTATGAGAGAGGCCGCCATGATTTCAGGTGAAGCTGGTTTATCTGAAAGAGATAAACTATACTACACTTTCGCAGAGGAGTTTGAAAGG
This sequence comes from Bathyarchaeia archaeon, assembly GCA_038870975.1. GTDB lineage: Archaea > Thermoproteota > CALKCG01 > B24 > B24 > DTBU01. The sequence goes on from JAVZJD010000001.1 coordinate 724,453, forward strand.
AAGTTTATAAACCAAGGTGTTTACGAAGACAGAGACATTGAGAAGACGTTGGATATTGGTTGGGAGCTTCTTTCAATATTTCCTGAATCGGAGCTCGTTAGAATAGACCCGTCCATTATAAAGGAGTATCATCCAAAGTACAGGAGGAGTTAAAACGTCTGTTGAACTAGCATCTGTTCCAATAACTAGGGAAGGGCTTTTAACGCTTCATAGGAGAAAGAGTTTAGCATTAGCTGTATTGGATTTATTGAATAGAGATTTAGAAGTTTTGGTGAAGGAGTTCTTTCGTTTAATCAAAGAAGTGGAAGCTGCCAGATGGAGGTTGTACGAAAACCTACGTGAAACCTATAGGCGTTATGCTGAGGCTGAAATGGTTTTAGGTGCTAGAAGAGTAAGGCTATTGGCCTTAACAAATGTAGAAGAAGATGTGTTAAAAATTAAGGTGAGGGAAAAAAGGATGGTTGGAGTTCGTCTTCTCAATGTTTTAATACCGTCTGTAGAGTCTGTAGAGAAACCAACAGCTCTACTAAATTACAATCTATTAGATACGTCTGCTGTGGTGGAGGATATGGTAAATCAAGTAAGAGAATCTCTTAGAATCATTGTCAGAGTTATTGAAGCCGAAGCGACTCTTGATGCAATAGCACAAGCCATGGGGATTACTAAGAGGAGAATTAACATCATACAGTATAGGATCATACCCAGTATAGATAGAATGATACGGTATATAGAATCTATTTTAGAAGAGAGGGCTAGGGAAGACGCTATAAGAATAAGGATTTTACAGAGAAAAAGGAAAGTTCGCTCGGCTGTTACAGCATCGTAAGCATCATGAGGGCTATTATTAAGGCGTATATGGCAATAGCTTCTATGAATACGATGTAGATAAGTGTAGAAGAGGCTATTTCTGGTTTTTCTGCCACGGCACCTATGGCTGCTGATGCTGCACGTGAGAGGGCCATTGCGACAAGACTAAGCACTACGGCGACCATTATACTTATGACAAGAAAAGCCACATTTCTTTCGCTAAATACCTTGTCAAGTACATCGCCAATTGTAGAGTCATTTGTCTCAGCTCCCATAGTTGCAACTGGTAGAATCACCATTATGAGTACTGCAATTGCTAAAACCGTTTTCTTAGCCAGGGATGTCATAGTGAATAATTTTTCAAGTCGTTGCTTATATAAATTTCTTTCTCCACGTCCTTTTAATTACGGGTTCTACTGTTATGATGACTACTTCTAACAGCACTCGAGGCTCATGGATTTATTATTTGGTTAGAAATTTTATTGAATTGTAAAGTGCCTTGTTGACGGGTGCTCTTCTAAAACTCTATCTAGATTTTTATGATGTTTTTAACGACGGAAACTTTATAATCTAGCTTAATATCTCTATCAGCCTAGTTGAGCAGTATAGCTGTTATTGCAGATAAGGATACTGCCTCTCTCTTTAAACTTGCAGGGTTGAAGTTCAGCTTAACCGCTAACTCTCCTGATGAAGCCGAAAAAGCTTTAAAAATGCTTATGGAAAAAGGTTTTAAAGCAGTAGTTATTACAAAGAATTTAGCTCAACAAATGCAACAAACGATATTCAGCCTTAAGAGAGGACGGAAATACCCGATTATAATAACCATACCTGGTGTAGGTGAGCCGATAGAGAAAGAAGTGGTTACAATACATGAATATTTGAAGAGGTCTCTAGGTATCGAATTAAAAACAGAAGAGCGTTAAGATATTGAGTTGAGTAAGCATACGTGATTTCCTCCATTAACCTTCCCTCTCACCATTTCATGGAGAGATTTCGAAGCGTGGCCATGCCTTTTACATATAGAGGTTTTAACGTATATAACGCAGTAACCATTATCGTAAAATCACGCTTTCACGCGCTATCAGCCTGTCTTCGTATCTTCGTAGGATGGTGCACTTCTTAAGTATATAAATCTTTGAAAATTTCAACGTTTTCTTTTGCCATTGAGCATTGTGTCCTCCCCTTCAATAGATTCGATGAAGCATAAATGCAACATATAAATAGGCTCTGTTAATTATCTATTGATGATCCCTATTGAAAGCCGCTTTTATAGATAAGCCACGTAGTTTAAATATTGTAGATAGGGATATTCCGTCGGTCAAGCCTAGAGAAGCCATCGTAAAGGTTCATGCATGTGGTGTCTGCGGTACGGATATTCACATTTATGAAGGTGTTATGCCTTGGGCTAGGCTTCCATTAATTCCAGGTCATGAGTTTTCCGGTGTTGTCGTAGATGTTGGTGAAAACGTAGATATTATATCCATCGGCGACGTTGTTGCAGTAGATCCAAATATTACGTGTGGTTTATGTCGCTATTGTAGGAGTGGTAGACGAAACCTATGTTCTAAGGTTGAGTCTATAGGAGTTACTAGAGACGGCGGCTTTGCCGAGTATGTAGTAGCTCCAGTATCGCAATTGTACAAAATTCCGAGTGGATTAAGTCTAGATGAAGCTGCTTTTACAGAACCTGTGGCCTGTTGCTTACATGGTATTTCGAGACTATCAATTAAACCAGGTGAAGACGTTTTAATAGTTGGAGCAGGCCCAATAGGTCTCATACATCTTCAATTGGCTAAGAGAGCTGGAGCTAGGAGCGTAATAGTTGTTGAAGTTAACGATATGAGGCTTAAACTTGCGGGAAAACTTGGAGCTGATTTAACGGTAAATCCGTCTAAAGAGGACGTTGTAAAAGCCGTCAACGGCTTTCTTAGGGGTAAAGCTGTTGAAGCAGCTATAGATGCTGCTGGTGGCTCTACGCCACTTACATTAGCTTTGAAATGTTTAGAACCTGGTGGGCGTTTACTGGTCTTCGGCGTAGCTTCTGAAGACGACATATGGCCTATCAAGCCATATGAAATCTATAAGTTTGAGCTTACAATCGTAGGGAGCTTCATCAACCCATATGAAATGGAAGCTGCGTTAAACCTATTGGCATCAGGCGCTGTGAACGTTAAACCCTTGATAAGCCACATAATAAGCCTGAGAGACCTTGAGAAGGCCCTTAAACGCGAAATACCGAATACAATAAAGGTTTTGGTTAAGCCTCAGTAGTCCTGCCTCATATCATAACTCTCTATTGCTCTCTTCTTCGACCTTTATTTTCCTCACAACTTTTATGTCTACTATCCTTGTGGAAGGATATTGTCCATGTTCATCTTTCTCAAACTGTTTACACATGTCGAAAACAGTGAGTAGTGCTGTTGTAACACCTACGAGTGCCTCAAGTTCAACCCCAGTTTTAGCTATAGCTTTAACGGTTACTGACGCTTCAACTCCTCCCTCAACTATGTTTAGTTTAACGTCTATCGACGTTATTGGAGCTATTTGGTGAGCTAACAATATTAAATCTGGCGTCTTCTTAACAGCGTTGATGGCTGCGAGTTGAGCAACTGTTATCACATCTCCCTTCGGTATCTTCCCATCTTTAATAGCTGCTATGGTTTCGGGTCTAAGCATGATCAGCCCCCGTGCCTCAGCCTCTCTATAGACCTCTTTTTTACCAGTTATATCCACCATTTCAACGCCCATGCTATTAACTCTAAACTTAAAACCGTCTAATTTATATTTACTTGCCTAGAAAGCTATTCATGACCTTTATGAGAGATTTTTCCGAAAAACTTTCTAAGTTTAAAGGCTTTATAACAGGTCCTCAGGTCGACGAGTTTTTCAGAGAATTCGACATTAAATTCGGCGCTGGTGTTTGGGCTGCAGGAGATTTCTCAGATAGATTCAATAGAACCGGCTATTTTCCAGAAATTCCATCCGATTTGAAATCCAAGCTCAAACGTATCCGTGAAGCTGGTATAGAAGGCGTAGCATTAATAAATTCCCAATTCGTAAAACCCGATTATTCAATCGACTGGGATCTCGTGAATGAGACCGAGGAATATCTAAGCGAATTCGAGTTGAAGCCTGCTGGTTTAGCGTTAGATTTATCTGGCTTTCCAAAGTGGAAACTTGGGACCTTAACAAACCCAGATGCACGGCTTAGGGAGGATGCGTTGAATATAATCCTTGAAAGCTTGGAAATAGCGAAACAGTTGAAAACAGATGTCGCTTCTCTATGGCCTGGTCAGGATGGTTGGGATTACAGTCTAGAAGTTAATTATGGTAAAAGGCTTGATTGGCTTTATGAAGGATGCTTGACAGTAGCTGAACAAGCTAAACGGCTTGGTTTGACTTTTTCAATAGAGGCTAAGGTTAAAGAGCCTAAAGAGGGAAATATGATAATTCCTACTTCTCAATTTGCACTCCTCTTAGCAAAGAGTATAAACGAAAAACTTTGTTGCAAAGCGATGGGTATAACTATAGATTATGGTCACGAATTGATGTACGCCGTAGAACCAGCCTTTACAGTTTATGCGGCAAAGAAGTTTGAAGTACCACTGGCAGCTTTCCATATAAACACCGCTAAAACACACAGTAATGATGAAGACCGCGTCGTAGGCACGGGAGACTTTTGGACGTTTATAGACTTCCTCTACGCCTCTATAGATATTGGATATAAAGGCTGGATGGTGCTTGACCAATTCTCGTACAGAATGGATCCTGTTGAAGCTCTAAGGCTTTCCAAGGAGTTCTTCGCGAACTTCTATAAGAAAGCTTTAACCATTTACAATTTAAAAGATGAATTTGAGAAAGTCCGAGATACTGGCGATCAGGCTAAGATACTGCATTATGTTAAAGGCCTCTTAAATTAACGATCCCCTTTCTTTTTTGGTGATGCATAAAGCTATGTTATACAAAGGGTTTAATTATAATTTCATAGGTTTAGGTCTCCAAAATCCAACATCAAGTTTAGAGAAATACAACTTTATCGTTTTCATACGCAAAGACTACTGTTATAAAGATCTTTAATGACATCTATTCTAGGTTAGAGCTGATAGAATATTGGTGAGGTCGATTCCAGATATGAAGGAAACAATAATAGCTGCTTCAACCCATAACATTAAAAAGCCCTATGCTAATTGGCTTCGAGACATACATTCTCTAGGGTTTCGTTACATTGACGTTGAATTTTTCAAAATCGTTGATGAGCCATATACTATTGGAGACAGCATAAGTAGGCTAAAATCGATAGAAAGCGATGCGGTACAAGAACTTAAAAACTGGGTTGAAAGTAGCATGTTGAGAGTTGTTTCATTCGAAGCAGGGGCGCTTTTTGTAGACGATGATAAAAGGCTTAGAAAATCCATTGCCAGAATTCGTGAAGTCATTTCTGCAGCATTGTCCTTTAAATGCTCGATGGTTACTGTTACCCCTTCATCGTTTAAAGAGGTTGTCTCAAGAGAAGATATCGTCAAGGGTTGTAGAGTTTTAATAGATGAATGTGAAAGTTACAACGTTAAACTCGTACTCGAAAACGGTGAAGTAGGCTCGATTAAAATCCTCAGGAAGCCCGAAGACATTAGCTACGTAATCGAGAGAGTGGATTCGCCGATTCTGGGTGTTTGTGTAGACGTTGCAGCAGCCGCTACCATAGACTTCAACATCGTTTCTTACGTGTCGCGTTTTATAGATCATATTGACATAATCCATATAAACGATGTGACAAGAGACCTTAAGTTTAAAAACCTCATAGTAGGGCTAGGCGATCTAAAGTTTGATCCCTTCGTAAGGCTCGTTAAAAAATACGGCATCCCAATGGTTATAGAAATATACTCTGGTTATGGGCCTGTAGACTTATACCTATGTAAAAGACAGATAGAGAAAATCATCCGACAGGTAGACTACTAAGTTAAAATGGACAAAAACCGTTTAGATAATCCCCGTTATTTCTTAAAGAATTAAGTTAGGTTGATGGTATAGGAGACGTAAAAATTCTACCTAGCAAACGGACTTTTAATAAGTGCGGCTGGCGGGATTTGAACCCGCGATCTGGGGCTTGGGGGGCCCCAATCCTAACCAGACTAGACCACAGCCGCACAGCCTCTAAAAACTCAAAAATTACTAGAGGGGTTTATTAATTTTTAAGAGTTATGGTTCATCAGGTTTCCCGCGTTAGAATCTAGCTTCGTTTGCCTTCCTTCTTCAATACTTCGCATATAATTGCTATTTATAAGTCGGTATATGGCTTCAGCTTTTGTCTGATTTAATCCTTTAATCTTCATCAGCTCTGCTACTGATGCGTTAAAAACTCTCCTGAGGTTTCCAAACTTCTCCAATGCTCTCTCAGCTAATATCGGTCCCATGCCAGGTAGTGATGTTAAAACTTTAATCCTTTCATCTATTCTTCCGCCAGCCTTTGGAACTGTTATTGGCTGTTTTGACTCTCCTCTTCTAAGCAGTCTCAATGCCACAATGTATATGTGCTCAGCACTCTGCGTTTTATCATATGCGTATAGAATTGGCACTTCAAAGCCTAGGGATATTGCTGACATGGCTCCTAATACGGCTTTAGTCTTCGTCGTAAACTCGCTTATTTTAGCCACGTCCCCCTCTAGCAGTAGAACTGGTTTTTCATAGTGTTCCTTGAGTAATTTAACCTGTTTGAAAAGCCGCCCGTCGAATATAGATGCTATAAAGTCTGGCAGAGTCTTACGTTCAAAGGCTACTCTACTCGAAAGTACGTAGTCTCCGACTTCCAAAAGCTCATATACTATTCTAACACCTTTATCCTTTAATATCGATGGAACTCCTGAATCCCTCTCCCTCTCGTCGACAATTATCCTCATCATCGTTATACTATTATTGTAGTCTGATATCTTTTAGGTTTATGACCTTTCTACTCTATTTTTAGTATTTAATCCAAGGTAGAGTCTTCCTAAATCTTCATTTTTAATTATTTCTTCTGAACGTCCAGAGGCTATACATCTACCGGAGACAAGCACATAGGCTTTATCAGATATCTCTAAGGCCTTTAGAACATTCTGTTCGGCTATTAAAACGGGTATTCCCATGTTCTTTATCTCGCGTATTTTAGATAAGACAATCGCGACGTTTTTAGGGGAGAGACTGGCTGTAGGTTCGTCTAGCAATAAAAGCTTAGGAGTGCCCATGAGAGCTCTAGCAATCGCTAAAAGTTGCCTCTCTCCTCCGCTTAAACTATCCGCCTTCCTATTCAATAGGGCTTTAAACTCGGGGAAAACCTCCAAAACCTCGTTAATATGCTTATTTAAGTTGTTTTTCCGGTTATAAGCACCGATCTCAAGGTTCTCCTTTACAGTTAAACTTCTAAAGACATTGTTGACTTGAGGCACATAGCCTATACCCATCCTCGCTAGTTTAGTTGCAGAGGCTCCTGTTATGTCGACTCCATTGTAGACTATGCTTCCTTTAAAGACTCTTGTAAACCCCATTATACTTTTGAGAACAGTAGACTTCCCACTTCCATTTGGTCCGAGTAGAGCGGCTACAGTTCCTCTATCTACTTCTATGCATATATCTTCTACGATAGGCATCCTCCAGTATCCTGCTGTTAGATTTGAAACTTCTAAAACCCTCATATAGATCCCAGGTAAACCTTGATCACGTCCTCATTGTTTATAACGTCGGCGGGTTTTCCCTCGGCTATTATTTTCCCCTGGTGCATAACATGTACTTTGTCAACATGCTCCATTAGAAGTTCTATTCTATGCTCTACTATGAAAAATGTGACGCCGATTTTTCTCTTAATCTCTCTAAGTTTCATGTAGATGTCGTTGGCAAGTACCGGATTGACGCCTGCAGTAGGCTCGTCTAGAAGTATCATACTAGGTTGCGACATAAGTGCTCTCGCTATTTCGAGAAGCTTCATTTGACCTCCGGAAAGTTCAATAGCAGGTGTATAACAGTGTTCTTCCAACCCTAGGAACCCCAATATTTCTAAAGCCCTATCTTTAATGTCTTTCTCAAATTTCAACCAATTTCTACGTTTAAACAGCGCTGGAAGAAAACCTTCTCCGGGATTTTTAACGCTTATGAGTAGGTTGTCTAGTACAGTCATTTTTTGAAGTATCCTAGGTATTTGAAAAGTCCTTACAAGTCCCCTATGGTATATTTGATGTGGCTGTAAGCCGTCTATACGCTCACCATTAAAAATAACTTTACCAGAGTCAGGTTTATACACGCCAGTTAAAATGTTGAATAGAGTTGTTTTTCCACTTCCATTAGGACCTATGAGACCAACCATACCCCCCTTTTCAATGATTAGAGTAACGCCATTGACAGCTATTAAACCTCCAAAATGTTTAACCAAATTGTCGGTGGTTAAGAGCGGCGTATCCAATTTTCCACCTCTATAAACTTAGACTTTACCATTTTACATAATGGCTTTCGATCAGGCTTAATCTTCTCCCTCAGTAACCCTTGAGGCCTATAGAATACAACTGTTATGACTAGAATAGCTGTAAGCATAACCTGTAGGTTCACCGGGTCTAGAGGGAGGTTTAAATAGTCTTTAATTAGCCTAGAAGACCTCTGAAACCCCTCAACCATGAATGCGCCTAAAATAGCTCCTAGATTGTTAGCTGGACCTCCCAGGATCACCATCATCCATATTGAAAACGTCACTGTCGGCTCAAACATGTATGGGCTTACTGTGCCGATATACTGGGCGAAAAGGCTCCCGGCTAACCCAGATATAGCTGATCCTAGTGCGAAAACCTGCACTTTGTACTTGAAGACGTTCTTCCCATACGTGGATGCTATGAGCTCATCCTCCCTTATGGTTTTCAATACTCTACCATATGGCGATTTAACAATAAGCTCACACAGTAGATAGCATAGTGTGAGAACAGTGTATATCAAGACTATCTGGACGATAAGTCTCTCTCTAAACGTTATACCTGGGATTACTACTGCTGGAGGTATTCCGGAAATGCCCCAGACACCTCCAGTGAGCCACTCTTCATTCTTAACTATAAGCTTCATAACCTCGCCCAAAGTTATCATGGTTATGGCTAGGAAATCCTCCTTAAGCCTTAAAGCGGGAAGAGACGTTAAAACACCTATTACGCTGGCGGTCAATATGGCTAGTAAGCTGTTAACTATAAACGGATATTTCAGCCCACTCATAATAGCTGTTACATAAGCACCTACCATGAAGAAGGCCACTTTTCCAAAGTTGGCTAAATTAGTATAGCCGTATTCTAGGTTTAAGCTTATAGATACTATTCCAAATATACCCGCATATGCGACTGCATCCAGTAGATACATGAGTGGATCGGCCATGCTATGCCCTCCTCCTAGCGACAGCTATAAGCCCTTCAGGCTTTAAAATGAGCGTGGCAACAAGTACTATAAAAGCTACAGCCGACCTATAATCTGCTGAAAGCCCAAGCCAGGTTAAAATCACAACTCCAACGTTTTCAGAGAGTCCTAAGATAAACGATGCTATTAAAACGCCGTAGAAACTCCCCACTCCACCTAGAAGTGTTATAGCAAATGTTTGAAGAAGAACCTTCCAGCCTAACAGAGGAACCAGGCTACTTCTCATCGCTAAGAATATTCCCGAAAAGCCTGCCAAGGCTGCACCTAGACACCAAGTGAATAAACTGACTTTATCCAGGTCTATTCCGGATGCCGCCGCAAGCTCGGGATTGTCAGCAACGGCTCTAATAGCCTTACCCAACTTAGTCTTTGTAAGCATCATGTGAAGCATAAAAGCTACGACCAGTGCAACTATTAAAATGGCTAAAAGTAGAGGCGTAGTTACAATGGGGCCTATGGTTATGGTAGGCCACACTATTTTAAAAGATTGTATTCCACCCCCAAAAACCTGCATGAGAAAGTGTCTTATTAGGAAACCCAACCCTATTGATGACACCATTAGATGGACTAGTGAAGCTCCTCTAGACTTCAGAGGTTTAAATAGTAGAAGGTAGCTTAAACCTCCCATAAGGGCAGATAAGACTACGGCTAAGCATACAGCCAAATAAATGTCCAGGTGAAATATGATTAGGAATAGAAAGGCCATATATGCTCCAAAAGTGATATACTCAGCATGTGCAAAATTCGGGAAACGAGATAAACCATATGATAGAGATAAACCTACCGTAGCCAACATGTACATACAACCCCATATAATGGAGTTCATCAAAACCTGAAGCCAATTTATCATCATCACCACCAAAAAATAAAGGAGGACGCTTAAGGCCAGTAGCCTATGGCTTCAAACTTGTATTCCCCGTCTCTTTTAACCACATCCCATATCTCGTACACTTGATATAGCTGGTCACCGTTTTCATCGAAAAGCTTGTAGCCGCTCGCCCCCATGAACGTTTGGCTTACATCTTTAAGAGCATCACGTATTTTAGCACCGTCATATTCTCCGGCTTTCGCTATAGCCAATATAGCCATCATGGTAGCGTCGTACGCCGTATCAGCATACATAGAGGGATCTTCCCCAAATTTCTCTTTGAATTTGCTCTTGAAGACCTCAAAACTTTCAAGTCCAACTGGAGCCGACGGCCTAGTGCCTATACATGCCCTGCTCATGAACTCTGCTGCCGCTGGGTCTTCAAACATTGGATCACCGTAGATCCCTTCGGCGCAAACCCAAAGTATATTGTCTAAACCCATTTCCAATGCCTGTCTAAACATTATTTTTCCATCCTCATAGTAGCCGACGTATAGAACTCCATCTGGCTTCAAATCCTTAACCATCTGTAGTTCGGTTGTAAAATCTAACTTAGCAGGATCATACGTTATTGTCTTAATCACCCTCGTTCCCAGTACCTTTCCTGCCTCCTGCATTACTCCAACACCGTATGGATTATTCATAACTAATACTACTATTCTAGAGGCTCCCTTCTCTACTAGAAGCTCTCCTAATGCCTTACCCTGTAATGTATCGCTTCCAACAGTTCTGAAGATGTAATCGTCTGGAAACTCCGTGGTTATATAGGGTGCTGTGGCAGTTGGAGATATTAAGACAACCTTATGCTCATTGGCATAGCTGCCCATGGCTCTTAGAACACCGCTGGCCATAGGTCCTATAACGATTTGACATCCATCCACCTCGACGAGTTTTTTCAAAGCTTCTAAGCCTCTTGTTGCATCAGTGGCGTCGTCTTCAACTATGAGAACTATTCTCCTGCCGGCTATTCCACCTCTTGAATTGACCTCATCCACGGCTAGTTGAACACCTTTAACTATATTAGCACCCATAGGGCCTAGAAGACCCGTTAAAGACATTATACATCCTATTTTAATCTCCCTAGGCAGGACTGGAGAAACTTCTTGAAGGGCTTGCTGTCGCCCCTCAGCTAGCCCGGCTTGCCGCCCCTCATTGTAACCTCTTTGATAAGCCTCTGAAGTGGCTGCCTGTCCTGCGTAGTAGCCTGCCGCACCAGCTATTATAGCGATGACTACTATGGCAATTAGGGCTATGGATGTGGATATTGCTTTACTTTTTCCATTCATGCGTATATCACCTCTAAAAAAGACCGTAAAAGATTACTTAAAACTCATTTAAATTCTTTACTGTACTTTTAAGTGCTTTATGGTCTCTTAAAAACTTTTCATAACGATTTCAAGTCAATATTTAGAAACTTTTAATTATTACAACTATCAAAATGAATATGATTGAGAAAGTTATTAAAGCGTAGTCATTCTTAGACATTTTCAACTCGTATAGACTTGTTCTCTTCTTTATTGCACCGTAGGCTCTAGACTCCATGGCTTCAGCAAGCTCTAGGCTCCTCTGGAAGCTTCTTATGAATAATGGTACAAGTATTGGCAAAGTATTGCGGATCCTCTGTATAATCTTCCCCTTCTCAAGCTCCAATCCTCTAGACTTCTGCGCATCCATTATGGACTGTGCTTCCAATGCTATGTCTGGTACAAACCTCATAGCGGCTGTGAAAGCAAAGCATATATCGTATGGGATTTTAAGCTTTTCCAAGGCTAGGCTTAAGTCCTCCGGTGTTGTTGTGAGGAAGAATAGGGAGAATGCTCCTATGAGTGTTACAAATCTAATAGTCATGGCAGCTGCCATAGTTAAACCTTCCAATGTGAAACCTCCCACGTAGAAATAGCTTGTTAAAAAGTTTACACCGAATATGAACACCATTAAAACGGCTGACCCCCTGAGAGAGTTCAGCCAAAACTTGACCACTCTTGCTATGCAGACTAAAGGTATCTGTATGATTAGTAAAACGGTGAGTGTTAAAGGGTCTGAGTATAAGATCGATAGAGCACTTAAAACCAGTAGAAACACAGCTTTAGACCTAGGGTCTAAGCTATGTATAGGACTTTCAATCCTTCTAAATCTTAATCCTTCAAATACACGCATCACTACTGTTTCATCCTCCTTATAATCAATGGTTTAACGATCTCCATAAGGTCCTTTTCATCTAAAATCCCCTCTAAACTTGGAGAATTGAAAAGCCTATAGGCGAGCTCAGTTATCTGCGGAGGAAGTAGTGAAGCCTCATCTAGAAGCTTTAAATTCGACAGAGCTTTGTCGGCGGTGTCGTCCAGTATGATCCTTCCCTGACTCATCAGTATGGTTCTTGGCCTTAAATCTACGACGAACTCTAAATCGTGTGTAACGATCACAACGGTCTTCCCCTCTTTGAGGAAGGACCTTATGATATCGATGATTTCAAGCTTCTGCAGGTAGTCTTGACCTATGGTTGGTTCGTCGAGGATTAGATAGTCCGGGTTGAATACGACTACCGATGCTATTGCAAGCCTCTTCTTCTCCCCTCCGCTTAAGTTGAATGGTGAATTTTGCCTATACTGTGTAAGCCCCATCCTCTCAAGGGCTTGATCAACCCTCCGTTTGATTTCATCTTCTTGAAAGCCGAAGTTTTTAAGCGCAAAGGCAACTTCTTCTTCAACTGTTTCACTGAAAAACTGATGGTCTGGGTTTTGAAAAACCAGTCCGACTTTTCTAGAGAGTTGAGCTACAGATAGATCCTTCGTGTTGTTTCCGTCTACTATTACGGTTCCCTTGGTGGGTTTAAGTAGTCCGTTGAAGTGTTTAATCAATGTTGTTTTTCCAGCGCCGTTTTCACCCATTATGGCTACGCACTCGCCTCTATCGATAGTTAGGTTTACGTCTTTAAGCGCTGTAAATCCGTTTGGATATGTGTAATAGACGTCTAAAACCTCTATCAAGAAATAATCCTCCTGAGAACAGCCGACGCGTCTTCAGTAGTTAATGGAAGCCTTTCGAAGCTATATCCCTCCCCTTCAAGTTGTCTGAAAAACCGTATGAGTCTTGGTGTGCTTACGCCATATTCTTCAAGCCTATGATGGAATAACGTAGCTGGGTCGCCGTCAAGCACTATACGTCCCTGATTCATAACTATGAGTCTAGAAGCATATCTTGAAGCCAAATCCAGCCTATGCTCAACCAGGACGACTGTTAAGCCTAGCTTCCGATTGAGCTCGTCTAAAAGTTGGAAGATCCTTAAAGCCGTTTTGGGGTCTAAGTATGCAGTCGGCTCATCGAGGACTATTAACTCAGGGTTCATAGCTAATACTGAGGCTATTGCAATCCTCTGCTTCTGTCCCCCTGAAAGCTCGTAGGGCGCTGAATACCTGTACTCCCTCATCCCGACGACTTCCAGAGCCCAATCTACTCTACGCTTAATCTCCTCTCTATCTATACCTAAGTTCTCTAAACCAAACGCTACATCCCTCTCAACCGTAAGTGAGAATAGCTGGCTATCGGGGTTTTGAAATATGAAGCCGACTTTAAGCGCCATTCTATGGATAGGGGTCTCCCTAACATCAAACCCCGCTACGCGTATATCCCCCCTCAAATCTCCACCGTAGAAATGAGGTATTAAACCGTTGAAACACCTACACAGAGTGGTTTTCCCACATCCACTAGCCCCAGTGAGTAGGACAAACTCACCCTTTTCAACCTCCAGATTAACATCTAGCAGAACGTCTCTATCCATCCCCTCATACCTATAGCGTAACTCTTTAACTTCAATAGCCTTAGGCATCCCTCATCCGCTATAGTAAGCCTCCTATTAAACCTAGCCTCTAATATTTTTAAGGGTTTAATTTTTAATATTAGCGGTTATCTTCTCTTTCTGAATAGCCATCCAGTTTCTAGCTTACAGACGTATTCGAAACCAGTCTCTACGAGTTTAACAGCCTCTTCATCTGTTTTCGCTATTTTAGCGTAGAATTCATCGTGAGGTTGTTGGAATAGTGCATTTTCAATCGCTATGTAGCGCATTATATTTTCTATGTTTTTACGACCGAGGGGCTCCTCACATGGATTACGTCTTTAGTCTTATGATACTCCAGCATTCCTTCTAATATCTGAAACCGTGGAATGTGATCTTTAAAAACCTCAGACTTCCAAGCTTTTTCGCCAAATTCCGAGGCTTTTAAAGATCTAGCTTATGAGTGGAATTATTTCGCTGTTCACCATGTTTATGAAGTCTGTCTTCTCCATTTTGCCGAACACCACTACGACTCCATCTCTAGTAAGTCCAACGGTAGCTCCATAGCTGTTGGAAACTGTGACTAAATACCAAATACTCCCCATTTTAAGATAGCTACTATAAAGATCTGTCTGCGTCAAATCAGGACCGTAAAGAGAAAGTTTATCTATATTCGGTATTGGTAGACTGTCGAAGAATATGACCTTCGTATTCTCAGGATTCCTCTCATGATACTCTCTCATCTTCTCAGGACTTATTGAGACGTTTAAAATATACCCCCTCGAGATGAACAGAAGCTGACTAAAGAGGTTTGCAGCCCTGTTAGCCATATTCTTCCTCTCAATAACCAGTAGGAACGTTGCACTAGGTCTCTTGAAGAAGGCAAAAGTCAAGTATAACGTCTTAGGTACAGGTATTCTCTTCCCACGGTGGTACGTAAAACGTAGGGTATCCCACGCTAAAACACCCCTCAAACTGTTAAAACCCATAGCTAAATCCATAACCTCATTGACCAACTTAATCTTGTAATCTTCCTCTTCAAAGTCTTCTTCAACTCTATAGCCTTTAAGCTTCTCAGCTATCTTATCCAACGGAGTATCTTCTACCAGCCTGAAGATCTTACCAGCTAAGACCAATTAAAACACCTAAGTTAAAGATACCTAACTACAACGTAATATTTCACAGAAATATACTGTTAAAATTTTCTCCTAATTTTAAACAAAACGTCGGTGAAAATAGAACAAAATAACCATTCACCACAGGCTTAAATTCAATCCGAGTCGGAGTGAAGATAACTATTATATGGCAGATTTCTACTTAAAATCTAGGCTAACAATGGGAACTAATAAGCCTCCAGATAACTCCAATGTTCAAAAAAAGTTTGACATGAGTATTGAAAACCTCTACAGACGCAATAGAAGATTCGCCGGAGAAATCAGAACACTAATACACAAATACGTAGAAAGACTCGTAAAAATCCACGGAAAGGACTTCAAATTCAAGTTCATGAACTTCTGTGGCACTCACGAGTGGACAACCGTCCACTATGGCATTAGAAGTCTTCTACCAGAAAACATCGAACTCGTAGCTGGCCCAGGATGCCCGGTGTGTATAACCCCATCCTTCCTAGTAGAACATGCGATTAAACTATCGTTTGAAGACGTTAGAGTTTATACTTTTGGAGATGCTTTTAGGCTTCCGTCGGTTAAACCTGTGGAGGGGGCTAAGAGTCTAGCAGAAGCTAAAGCATCCGGGGGAAACGTCGCGGTCGTCTATAGCTTCCTAGACGCCTTAAAGGAATCCAACGATTACCTAAAGGATTCAGTCTTCCTAGCTATAGGTTTTGAAACAACAGCCCCAGGCTATGCCATACCTATGATCAACAGCCTCATCCCTAGGAACATGTATCTCCTACCAGCATTGAGACTTACCCCTCCGGCTGCGGAGTATGCTATAATGGAGGCTAAGAAGAGGTCGATGTCTTCAATTAATGGTATAATCGCTCCAGGGCACGTATCTGCTATAACAGGAGCCAAACCTTGGGATGAACTTTCTAGAAAACTTGAAATACCGACTGTGATCTCTGGGTTTGAACCATTGGATCTACTCCTCTCAATATTAGAGCTTCTAAAGATGATCTTGAAGAACGAGGTCGGTGTAAAAGTTGAATATCGCAGAGTAGTCTCTTGGAATGGAAACGTCGAATCTTTAAACGCTATTAACACTTGCTTTGAAGTTGTAGACTCTCCATGGAGGGGAATAGGGTTTATAGATAAAAGCGGTTTAGAGGTTAAAGATACATATTCTAATTACGATGCATTCAAAGCCTTCAGTCTAGACAAGCCTAACAGAACCTCTTGGAGCGATGATAGCCTCAGCGGATGCAAGTGTACTGAAGTCATTCTAGGGCTAGCTAAACCTATAGAATGCAGGTTCTTCTTAAAGGTATGCAATCCATCTAAGCCATTGGGTCCATGTATGGTATCATCCGAGGGAACCTGCTCCATATGGGCTAGATTTGGAGGATATCTCAGTTTAAAAAGTTAGGTGGTTGAATATGTGTTGGGGTGTTCCAGCTAAAGTTTTAAAAGTAGAAGGTTTTAAAGCATACGTAGATTTCGGAGGAGGCGTCAAAAGAGAAGTTTTAGTCGCTGTGAGCGATTTGAAAGACGGCGATTATGTAATTGTACACGCCGGAATAGTGATTTCCAAGGTTGACCGAGAGGAAGCATTAAAGGTTTTAGAAGCATATATGGATATGGCGGTTCAACAGGCTAGAGAAGATGGTTTAAACGAGGAAGAAGTCAAACAGTACTACAAAGCGTTAAAGTCCGAGGTGTTTGGTGATATTGGCTATGAGTAAGATTACCCTAGCTCATGGAGCTGGTGGAAAAGAGACTGCTGACCTTCTAGAAAGTATAATTTTCAGTAGGGTTGAGGATAGGCTTAAAAAAGTCAAAGGAGGCCTTGGAATAGATCATCCAGATGATAGCGCTTTAATCCCTATTGGAGATGGAAAATTCCTAGTTGTTTCAACAGATTCATACACGGTTTCGCCCATATTCTTCCCAGGGGGGGACATAGGTAAGCTTGCGATATGCGGCTCTATAAACGACGTACTAGTTATGGGCGGGCTTCCAATAGCGATGCTAGATACTATAATCGTCGAAGAAGGCTTCCCCATAGACATGTTAAAACGTATAATCAACTCTATGGTTGAAACGCTTACTGCTGAAAACGTTGCACTAATAGGTGGAGATTTTAAAGTCATGCCTAGAGGTCACATAGATAAAATAGTCATATCGACAACTGGAATAGGAATATCTGAAAATCCCATAGTTGATTTAAACATTCAACCTGGCAATCGAATAATCGTATCTGGTTGTCTAGGGGAACACGGTGCAACGATAATGGCTCTACAGCATGGATTAAATGTAGATGTGCTTCGAAGCGACGTTAAACCGCTCACAGGTCTCTTTAAACCTCTAATGAGACGCTTCGCAAATGTTGTGAAGGCTGCTGGCGACCCTACGAGAGGTGGATTATCTATGCTTCTTAACAACTGGGCTAAATCTAGTGGCAATTTGATATACGTCGATGAATCTAAAATTCCAATATGCGACTCTGTTAGGAAGTACTCTGAAATGCTCGGAGTTGACCCATTGCATCTGGCTTCTGAGGGCGTGGCTGTTTTAGCTGTGGATGGAGAAGTCGCTGAAGAAGTCTTGGAATTTGTGAGAAGCCTAGGCTTTAACGATGCCGCCATCATAGGAGAGGTTAAAAAGGATGAAAAGTTTCAAGGTTTAGTCCTAATCCAGAGCGAAATAGGTGGGTTGAGAGTGCTAGAACCACCCACTGGTGAAATAGTTCCAAGGATATGTTAAACATGAGAAGCGTTAGAATAACAGTCACGGGAATTGTTCAAGGTGTTGGCTTTAGACCATTTATCTACAGATTAGCCAAACAACTCAACCTAAAAGGATACGTTAGAAACCTTGGTGGAAGCGAAGTTGAAATACTCCTCGAAGGTCCACCTAATTTAATTGAAGAGTTCATCGGAAGACTTAAAACCGATAAGCCTCCTCCGGCGGACATCTACGATTTAAAAATAGATGAAGCTAAACCTAGAGGTTTCAAAGACTTCTCCATAGAGAAGAGCGGAAGACAATGTGAAGAATATTCGATGATCCCGCCAGACATAGGAATATGCTCCGCCTGTTTATCTGAAGTTTTAAGCTTAGGAAATAGGAGATTTATGTACCCCTTTAACAGCTGCGCCTGGTGTGGACCTAGATTCTCAATGATCGAGAAAATACCCTACGATAGGGAGAATACTACCATGCGAGACTTCCCAATGTGCTCAGAGTGTTTGGAGGAGTATGAAAACCCTGAAGTTGTAAGACGTTTCCATGCTCAGGGGAACTGTTGCCCAGTTTGTGGTCCAAAGGTTTGGCTTGAAGATAAAAACAAACCTATAAATGTTAAAAACCCTATTCTTGAAGCCTCCAAACTCATAGATGAAGGCTTTATAGTGGCGGTTAAAGGATTGGGTGGCTTTCACATAGCATGCTTAGCTTCAAACGATGAAGTGGTTCTAAAGCTTAGAAGGAGGAAGCGTAGATACGAAAAGCCACTGGCTATCATGGCTTTAAACCTAGACATAGCATCGAAAATAGTCGATTTTTCAGATGAAGATGCGTTGCTCTTAGAATCACTTAGAAGACCAATCCTCCTCCTACCTGAGAAGGAAAATAGCCCCGTGTCAAAATACGTAGCACCTGGTTTATCCATGCAAGGCGTGATGCTTCCATACACTGCTCTACACTATCTGTTGTTATCTAACGTTAAAGACGGATTCCTAATAATGACAAGCGGTAATGAAAGCGGAGAACCCATGTGCACAGAAAACGATGAAGCAAAATCTAGACTTAACGGTATTGTAGACTACTTTCTAATGCATAATCGAAGGATAGTCAATAGAGTCGACGACAGCGTTGTAAGGAAAACAGGAAAATTCTACACAATCATACGTAGAAGCAGGGGTTACGCACCAATGTGGGTTAAACTACCATTCAGCACTTCAAGGCCTGTAATTGCCCTCGGGGCTCACTACCAGAACACAGGCTGTTTAGCGTTTAAAAATATAGCCATACCTACTCAATTCGTCGGAGACATGGAAAATATCTCATCATTACTTGAATTGGAGAAAGCACTAACTTTTCTCATTAAAACGTATGGTATAGATCCCTCTAAGGCTCTGCTGGCTGTAGATATGCACCCCAGATACTTGAATAGAATACTGGCTGAAAAATGGATTAAAAAATATGGTTGTGAGCTCTTGGAAGTACAACATCATCACGCTCACGCGGCATCATTAATGGCTGAACTTAAAGCCGATCTTGACTCTGAAGAAATTGCTGTAACTATTGATGGTGTCGGGTATGGAAATGATGGGACATTATGGGGTGGCGAAGTTCTAACAGTTAAATATGGCTCTTTCACTAGATTTGGCCACTTAGAGCAGATACCGATGCCTGGTGGAGATAAAGCCGTAGAATACCCCGTTAGAATGCTAATATCCATCCTATCGAGGTTTATGAATGACGACGAAATTAACCAATTCATCATCTGTAGAGGCTTACATAATGGTCTCCCCTATGGAGTTGAAGAAGTTGAAGCAACCCTGTTACTCTTGGAGAAGAGTAACCCTCCCATAACATCAAGCATAGGAAGAGTTTTAGACGCCGCCTCATCATTACTAGGTATTTGCCTTAAAAGGACATATGAAGGTGAACCCGCTATGAAGCTTGAAGCGTTTTCAAAATTGCAAGCCCCCGTAGAACTACTTACACCTAAAACCTCCCATTCTAAGCCAGTGGTAGAAACACATAAGATTTTCGAAGAACTCATTTCTAAGATTGACAGACCTCGTGAACAACTAGCCTACAGCATTCAAAGAGCATTAGGCTTATCCCTCGGCGAATTAGCAGTTGCAGCTTCAAAGGGTAGGAATACGTATAGAGTCTTAGTTTCCGGGGGGGCAGCGGTCAACACAATAATATTTGAATCCATAAGGGAAGTCGTTGAAAACGAGGGGCTTAAAGCCTATGTTAATGTTCAAGTACCACCCGGCGATGGAGGGATATCCCTAGGTCAAGCCATTATAGCTGGCTTTAAAACTTTAATCTAAAACTTTCAAAACAGCCTCTTTAATCTTTCCTGCAAACCCTGTCTCCATAAGCTTGTCAACATTCCCTATATACTCTTCAAGATCGTCGTAGCGGGGTATTTCCACTAAAACTTTAAAACCCATCCCTTCAACCGATGAACGTATTGACTTATATGACATGTTTACAATTACGCCTAAAATCCTCCTCTTCATATAGGTTCCAGCAAGCCTCCTTAAAGCCTCTAAACTTAAAAGGTTTGGAGTAGTCACGGCTATGAACTCAGCCCTAGGTAGGTAACTAGCGATATTCAAGATGACATCTCCGAAACCCGGCGGTGTGTCTACAACAAGTGCCTTTAATCTACCCCATTTCGTGATCATTAAAAGCTCTCTAAACACGCTATCGACCTCTATTCCCCTAAGTGGTAACGCCTCTCCGCGTGAGTAGAAAGCCACGCTCATAAACTCTACACCGTGAACTTTTACCGGATGGATCCCCATATCTTCTACAGGCTTCTCCTTTAGAACATCTACTCCTAATATGAGGTGGCATGATGAATTCGTGAAATCCATATCTAATAATCCAGATGGAAAACCGATTTTAGTCATGGTTAAAGCCATGGTCGACGCTATGAGTGTCTTACCAACACCTCCCTTCCCACTCACTATGGCTATTATTCTCTCGATATCTTCAAGCCTTTTTATTATTGCCGAATTCTTTAGATTCATGATCGTAGCTCCATTGATGCGATATAAATTCCCCTCCCGCTGACTATCTCTAAGTCTTGAGAGCTACAGTTTGGGCACTTCACATACACATGAATAACCTCTGGAATAAAATGAATAGCTTCTTTCACATCATCAGATAAATCTAAATCTCTAAGTCTCCAAGTTTTCGAACACGACCTACATCTAAGAAGAGCCTCCTCCTCATCTAATCTAAGTTCTCCAACTTCAATACCCCTGCTCTTAAAAAGTTCGGTTAATGCGAATCTTAAAATCTCTCTATCAGCAGACTGAAGTTTTCCAATGACAACGTTTAAAGAAACTATCTTCCTGGTCTTTCTCTCGGAAAGAAAACTGTATACTGTTTCCACTATAGCCTCAGCTAAAGCCCACTCATGCATACTATCCTTAAACTTATTAAAACCTGAAGCTTATAACAGTATAGCTATAATTGCCCTATCTAATGTATAGACGCCGAATACTGTCTCTCTCCAACTTGAAATTCATATCCACATTTTGGACATTTTACATAACCGCATTCTCCTAAAACACTATATCGGCATCCTGAACATGCAGTCACCCGTGCGTACGATAGACTAAATCTATAGCCACATTGTGGACATTTGAAAACTCTAGCCATAGGCACTATCCCAATATGAATCCTAAAGGGATAAGTTAAACTTTACTTATCTAAATTTGCCTTAACTTACTGATAATCGCGTGAAAGCTTTTGTACAAATAATTGCTATAATGTACATATTCATTCAGCAATATTTAAAACGTCTTCATTAGTATAGATTTCCCTAGCTTGTCTTCCAAGCCCCGTGGAGGAATTCGACGATGACCAACGACATCAAAATACTCGTAATAGATCCTTTAGACGATGAATTTTTCAATATTCTAAACGATAAGGCTGTAATAATCAAAGCATACAACTGTCATCAAAATCTAATAGAACTCGTAAGGGATGTCTCTGTCATAGTTACACGTAGTAGCCATAAGATAGATAAAGCAGTAATCGACAACGCTAAAAACCTTAAGATAATAGCCAGAGCCGGCGTCGGATTGGACAACATAGATGTAGATTACGCAATTAGACAAGGTATAACAGTCATATCTACACCTGATGCTTCTACCAGAGCTGTAGCTGAACTTACTATGGGCTTTATAATAGCATTGGCGAGGCGGATGACCGCATTTAACAGATTTATGCAGGATGGAGAATGGTGTAAAAACTCTACATTTGGAGTTGAACTTGCAGGTAAAACCTTAGGAATAATTGGGCTCGGAAGAATAGGTAGTCAAGTAGCTAAGCTTGCCAGAGCGTTTAGAATGCGCGTAATAGCGTATGACCCATATATTTCTCCAGTGAAAGCCAAGAAACTTAAAGTCGAACTTAAGAAAAACTTGGACGATCTTCTCGTGGAGTCTGATTTTGTTTCTATTCATGCTTCTTTGACTTCTGAGACTAGGGGTTTGATTGGTGAGCGTGAGCTTAGGCTTATGAAGCCTACTGCCTTCCTCGTGAATACTGCTAGAGGTGCTATTGTAGATGAGAATGCCTTGGTGAAGGCTTTAAGGGAGAATTGGATTGCAGGTGCAGCATTAGACGTATACTCTGAGGAGCCACTACCGAGGGAACACCCACTAAGAAAAATGGAAAACACAATACTAACACCACACATAGGTGGTTCAACAGTAGAGGCGCAGAAGAAAATAGCTAGGATTCTTGCCATGAAAATAGTAAAGACTTTAGAAAAATTGGGGAAAACGGGTTGAAAAAATAGGTTATCTAGTTTCCTCCAATTGCTCTATCTAATTCCCCATTAATCCATGGATACAGTGCTTTAAGTTCTCTTAAAGCCTCTACGACTTTCTCTCTTGGATAATAGTATGGGCTAAGTTTACCCCTTAGATAGTCGTCGAAGGCTTTCAGGTCCAAAAGGCCATGACCGCACAATAGGAACAGTATGGTTTTCTCCTCACCAGTTTCTCTGCATTTCAATGCTTCATCTACTACCGCTCTAATAGCATGACTAGGCTCAGGTGCTGGTATGATTCCTTCAGACCTTGTAAACATAGTAGCTGCTTCGAATACTTTCACTTGGTCGTAGGCTTTGGTTTTCACTAAGCCATTTTTTGCTAATAAGCATAATGTGGGGGCTTTACCGTGGTATCTTAATCCTCCTGCGTGTATTGGTGGAGGTATAAAACTATGACCCAATGTGTACATTTTTATTAGAGGTGTAAGTCTTGCCGTATCTCCGTGATCGTATGTATAGTATCCTTGAGTTATAGAAGGACATGCCGTAGGTTCAACTGCTATGTACTCCGTATCTTTTGGAGCTTTCCCTGAAACCTTATCGTAGTAAAACGGCCATAGTAGCCCTGAAAAGCTACTTCCACCGCCTATACATCCTATTATAACATCTGGATAGTCGTCGATTAGTTCAAGTTGTTTCTTTGCCTCTAAGCCTATTACCGTTTGATGTATTAAAACATGTGTTAGAACGCTTCCAAGAGTATACTTGGTTCTTGGGTTTTTCACAGCATCCTCTATAGCCTCACTTATAGCTATACCTAAACTACCTGGATTATCCGGGTTCTCCTCAAGTAGCTTCCTACCGAATTCTGTTCGACTGCTTGGGCTCGGTAAAACCTCAGCACCCCACACCTCCATCAAAATTCTCCTATACGGTTTCTGATCGTAGCTAACTCTAACCATGTATACAGTCGACTTCATTCCAAACGTCATACATGCGAATGCTAAAGCCGAACCCCATTGTCCAGCTCCAGTTTCCGTTGTAAGTCTCTCAATGCCCTCCTTGAGGTTGTAGTATGCCTGAGCTACAGCCGTATTGGGTTTATGGCTTCCCGGGGGACTTACACCCTCGTATTTAAAATAGATTTTAGCAGGCGTTTTAAGCAGTTTTTCAAGCCTATAGGCTCTATATAGCGGCGTCGGCCTCCAGAGCCTATAAACGTCTCTAACTTCTTCAGGTATCGGTATCCAACGGTCTTGGGATATCTCCTGCCTTATAAGTTCCTTAGCAAATATCACTTCAAGCTCTTCAGGTTTAACTGGTTCTCTAGTCGCCGGATTTATAGGCGGAGGCAGTGGCTCAGGTAGATCTGGTAGTATGTTATACCATTCTCTGGGTATATCTTCTTCGTTTAAATAGACCTTATACTCTTGATTCATGAGAGAAATGAAGCTTAAAAGGTTTCTTTTAAACTTTGTTGAACAAAAATGTACATTAATCATCGTTTAAGGCTAAGTCTCCTAGAAAGCGCTAAAATACCTGAGGATACTAATCCAAGCGCTCCCATGAATAATAGTGCTGGTGTGAAAGAAGCGAAATAATCTAAAAGAAAACCCATAATACTCGTCCATATGGAGGCAAATATGAAGTTCGTAGTAAAGTAGACACCTACTGCTAGGTCTTTTGCATATCCTTTAGTTATACTCAACAAGTACGACTGTGTAAGTGTGGCTATAGAAAAGCTCATGAAAAATAGAATGAAAAGGTGGATTCCTATTGTAAAGTCTGGGCTCTTGTAGATTGTTAAGAAACACGTTAAGATGGCTGAAGTAGATGTCGATATAACAGCCCCCTTAAGATAACCAATTTTAGCTGAATATTTCCCGAGTAGTACTGGGCCAATCACACCCCCCAATAGTCCCATCGTATAGATAATCCCCCTTTCATATACATCTGCGCCAACACCATTTGCTAGGAAAATAGGTATATACGTCGTCATAATCGTTAAATCTGTTCCCCCAGAGTTTATGGCTAAAGCAACTAGTACAAGGATTATAGACTTTTCGTTAAGCAATGTTCTTACATCTGATTTTATAGACGATTTTACACCGCTACTAACAACAGGCTTTCTTCCTCTCAAACACAGCAGTAGTAGAATCCCTATCGCAAGCGGTGGAAGAGAGAAAATAAGAAAAGTCCCCCTCCATCCTAGGTACTGGGAAAGTAGAGTCGCTACGACAGGTCCGACTATATTGCCTATGTAGGCAAATCCGAAGAAGAATCCTATAGCTCTTCCAAGAGTCTTCTCGTCATATTCCTCGGCCAGTATTGCGGCACCCATTGGATGTTGCGGTGCAACTCCAATTGAGAAAATATTTCTAGCTATGAGAAAGTCTATAAAACCCTTGGCTAGACTGGTTAAAGCACCACCTAAAAATATGAGGAAATCGCCTATCCCCAGTAGAATATGTCTCGCAACAGCCCTACTCGACATACTGAAAGCCACCTGCAATATACCCCCAATAAAGGATGCCATACCTATGATAAGTCCGAAAGAGGAATAGCTCAGATTGAGATCGACTATCATTATAGGGAATAGTATGGATAAACCTACGAATAGATGTTGCATGGCATGGGATGATGTAACAATTGCTAAAACCATTTTGGAAGTTATAGCCTCTCTTCTGTATTCTTCTACTGTCAAGTAAGACCTATTGGAATTTTCCGTATACATATATTAACTTTACTAGACTGAACTGCCTTCAATCCATTTGTTTTCACAGGTAACATCAATAATATTGATGCTACGCTTCGCTGTAGATTATTATCTTATTTACCCGGAATTTTTAAAAAGATGTCTAATGTTCCTAATACTATTTAATGGTCATTCAACTCCTGAGTTTCCTTAGTGCCATGGGATTAGCTATGCTATATCTATAAAATTTTCCTTATCTAAATTTTAGACAAATTTTCTTGTCTAAAACTTTAAAAATATTGAGGAAAAGAATTATTTGAACATGATTGAAAAATGGAGAAAACATGATATTTATTATGGCTATGAGTATTACTACAAGTTAAATGACCTTATTAAATCTGGTAAATGTAACCACGATGTAAGAAGCACTCCAGAGTATAAATTGCTATCAACTATAAACCCTCATCTCGCTGAGGCTCTGGCTATTGAAAATGAAATTATTAATTTAAGGAATTCGCTTAAGAATAATCGTTCAGAGAAAGGGAAAAACAACTATCTAAAAAATTTAAAGCTTCAAAATCAGATAAGAAAACTTGAGCTTAAGAGAGATCTTGAATTGAATAAAGCTAAAACAAGATTAGGTTATATAGATACAATGAATGCTTGGAAAAGAAGGAGAGCTAAGGAAAAAATCGCAAAAATTAGAAAAATACCAGGCAAAGTTAAAACCAAGATCAATGATTTCATAACAAGTCTTATAGCCAAAGGGATTGAAAAAACTACTATTCCTTATAAAATAGAGGAAATTGTTAAAAACGGAATGAATCAGACGCTAAAAGATCTGGTGGAGGAAAAAAGTTAATTTTAAACCCCTCAGCGCTCCATCTTACGTAGGAAGCATATTATCTAGTTAATCTTCATTAACTACTGTTATGTGAGTTGCACAGGATATACAGGGGTCGAATGCCCTTATAGCGGTTTTAAGATTTTCCACAGCCTCTTTTACTGGTAGACCTTTTTCAAGAGCCCTTTCAACGATATTTCTAGAAAACGCCTTAAGAAAGGGTAGATTTAACTCCGTTGGAGTTATTATTTTAATGCTCTTTACTACTTCTTCTTCAACTTCACACTCGTAAATCAATGTACCCCTAGGAGCTTCAACGAAACATCTTCCGAAGCCGCTCTTCTTCTGTGGAGTTTTCCTGTACAATCCTTCTAAGTCCTTTAAAGTTCTCAATAAATTCATAGAATACGATAGAGCATTTATAATCTCTAAAATCCTAAGCATGTAAAGATTAAGTAGATTATAAATTGGGAGACCCTCTTCTAGACTATAATGTAAGCTAATGAGAGTTTGTCGAGCCAAAGGCCCTGTAAGAATGTCTCTAGTTAACAGGTCTTTAAGTTCTTCCAGAACTTCTAACTCTCTCCAGCTTGTGCCCTCGTATACCTTAAGCGTACCGTTTATCGGATCCATATCTCTACCGAAGCTTGTAATAAGAGCAGGTGTTCTCTCCAAATTAAACATCTCATAGTATTTAGACTTACTAAGATTCTTGGAAATGTTCAGAGCCCAGTTCATGTCTTCCAAGACCTTTTTAACCTCTCTCTCAAGATCGTTTATTGAAGACCCTACGATCGGCATATTTAGAAGACCTCCTACTGTCGATATCCCAGGTGATATGGGTCCTCCCGCTATTGATGATAGTAGTCGATCGGCAAACCTTATAACGTTTAAACCACTACGGAGTAGTCTATAATCCAATAGCTTTTCATCCATTCCAAGAAGTCTAGTGGCATCTTGAAGTCCCATTAAAAAAAGATTATAGGAATGACTTCTAATATGTTCTAAGCTCAGAATCAGCCGTCTAACACTTGATGCTAATGGAGGTGCTTCTACATTCAAAGCCTTCTCTAATGCTATAGAGGCGGCTATTTGGTGAGAAAACGGGCAGACGCCACATACTTTTGTCACTAACGATGGAATAATGTGGGCTCTTTTTCCGCGTAGAAGGGTTTCAAACTTCCTTAAAACCGGAAGATTAAGCTCCAATTCTTGAACCTTCCGTTTATGTATTTTAACGATGACTTCTGAAGCGCCTTCAACTCTCGTAAGCGGATGTACTTGTTTAAAAGACATACTCCCTCTTCCCATATAGGTTTAGGATATCTATAACATCATACTTCAACTCCTTAGGAATGGTAAGTAAAGCTAAGAAATCAATTAGAGATGTTAACGAATTATCCTTAAGTGTACCCATACATCCATAGCAACTCCCACCTTGAACAATACATTTTGCCTCACATCCAGCTCTAGTTATAGGTCCAAGGCATAGAATCCCCTCCTCTAATAGGCACTGCTCGGTTTTCCGCTTTGGAAAAATTTCTCTAATGATTATTGGATATTTTGCCCTACAAGGATGGAATGGGCACTCTGAGCATACGTTAACTGTCTTATGTTTGAATTCTCTACCACCGATTAAGGCGTAAAGTAGCATCGACATCAGGTTTTCAGGAGGGGGGCAACCTGGGAGCTCCAGGTCCACTTTTATTATACTATGTATGGGTTTAAGCTCTAGCTCTTTAACATTGCTCGAGAT
Source organism: Bathyarchaeia archaeon (assembly GCA_038870975.1). Taxonomy (GTDB): domain Archaea; phylum Thermoproteota; class CALKCG01; order B24; family B24; genus DTBU01. Next base: position 752,265 of record JAVZJD010000001.1, read on the forward strand.
ACCTCCAAAGCATGCACAAGACCCTATGGAAATTACTCTTCTAGCCTTTGCACGTACTTTTTTAAGCAATTTTTCATCTTCTTTCAAAGCTGAGCCCTCTATAAGTAGCACATCACAATCATCTACATCTCCCCCATCCTTTATCATTGGGAAAAAAGCCACGTAACCCTTATTCCATAGTTCTCTAAAGACACTTGAATCTATTACTGATGTTAAACAGCCGCTGCATCCAATAAATTGGAGGAAACCTATTTTAGAGGCTTTTAGCCCCATTGCTAAGAACCTCCTAGGTTGCGCATAAAATCGTCCAAAGCTTTTGCGAAAACCCTCCCCTCAACGGCAGACAACTGAAGGATTTTAACTTTATTTTTAAACATATTTTCAAATAACTGGATGTTTTCTATTCTTTTCTCAGCAAGTTCAGCTCCTAAACCATAGCGGCATGACTCTTTCCTACATCCAACTACTAATACGCCATCGAACCCCTTCTCTAAAGCGTGGGCTATAAGCTCTGAATCTATTAGTCCAGCACACGTAACTTTCAATGTAAACGCTTTAGCGGTATATTCCAGACTTTTAACACCAGCATCTATGAATGCAGGATAGCCGCAGTTAGCACAGGCTAGCACTAAAACCTTCGGTTTAAAGTATGCCTTTGAAAATTCATCCATAAATGCTAATAACTCCTCTTCATTAATTGAGGATAAGCGTAGCGCATCTGTAGGACATACCGCCGTACAAAGACCACAAGCCTTGCACTTGAACTGATCTACGGTCATTTTGTCCGCAGAAAATTTTATTGCGTTAAATGGACACACTGTAGCACAAAGACCGCAGGTTCCACAGCTTTTTTCGTCTAATAAAATCCCCTCTTCCTCCACTGTAACTTCACCTTTCGTGAGAAGGGAAGCCACTTTTAATGCTGTAGATTGAGCATCGTAGACAAGTTCTCTGTACGTTTTAGGACCAGTTATGGAACCGCATGCGAAAATACCAAAGGGTAACGTATCAGGGTTTAAAAACCCCCTATCTGTTGTAGAGATATCTAAAAGTTTTTTAAGCTCCATTATACGCTTTCTGGGGTCTTCTCCCAAGTTTAAGATGACTAAATCGCAGTCCCATTCAAATTCATCCCCTAAAACCTTAGGGCCTTCCTCAATACGTAAGTTCTTAACAATATGAATGGGTAGGTCTTTCAAATTACCCAAAGGCGCATTTGCAGGAATCCTATCCTCTTCAAAAATTATTCTTATATCCATACTAGAGTCCATCTTCTTCAAAGTTTCAAAATACTTGCGAGCAAGAATGCAACAGTATTTTGAGCAACCTACTTCATTTATACATTGAATGATAGCTACCTTTTTGGGATGGGATTTACCAAATCTTAGTAAAACTTCTTCGATTGGAGCTTCTGGGGTGAGTAAGCTCTCTAATTCGACGTTCGTTATGACGCCAGTAGTCAATCTATGTTTAAACTTTTTCAATAGTTCGCCATTGTAGTTATCGCAACCCGTTGCGATAACTATGGCTCCCACTCTGTATATATTCTCCATGCCTTTTGAATCGAAATTTATAGCTCTTGATGGACAGTTCTCTTCGCATTTGCGACATGAAAAGCAACGTTGGTTGTCATTTTTATCCACGATTGCTGCTTTAGGATAAACCGTCGATAATGGGAGGAAGATCTGTTTTCTGACAGTAAAGCCTAGATAACGTTCGTCTGGCTTTTCTACGGGGCAAACTTCAATACAGCGGCCACAGAGAGAACACCGTTCAGCATCCACATACGTAGGATTAGTCTTAACTATAAGTTGGAAATCCCCAATCTTCCCAGAAATTTGGATAACTTCGGAGTTTGTGAGTATTTTAAGATTTTTAAACTCCAGAACGCTTGAGATTATTTCAGACATCATACAGCTAGCACAGTCACTTTCGCCATACACACTACTCCAATTCATTACCCTACCGCCTAATGTATGCTCCCTCTCTATCAAGTATGTTTCAAACCCCATTAAAGTCATGTATCTGGCAACAATTAAACCGCTTATTCCTCCTCCTATAATCGCTACAGACTTAGGAATACGGACAGTCCTCTTGAAGGGCTTAGGTTTAAAATTTATCGCTCGAACAGCTCCATTAATTGTACACATAATCTTCTCGAAAGCTTCCTTTGGAGAACTTCGGTTAACCCTTATGCATCCTTCAAGGATATTTACAGCTTCGTAAGGAATATCTATGGTTGAAAGAAGTTCACGTAATCCATTATGAATCTCCGGAGAGCAACCTACTATAACAATTCCATCTAAAAGGTTTCTCTCTATCCACTTTTTTATCCTCTGAAAATTCCCAGGGCTACATACGTTTTTAAATACGTCAACGGCTACAATATTTTCCATTTCAGATAGCTTTGATGATAACTCTTCTAAATTTATAACCTTAGAAACTTCACCATGACATTCACAAAATATTATACCAATTCTAGAAACACGTATAGGCTCAGCAACACCAGTACGCCTAACTCCCAACCCCTCTTTAAGTCTTAAGAAATTGTAAAGTTCGTAACCTTCTTCATTTAAAGAATAAAGTTTTCCCCTCTTCTCTATAAAGGGTGAAATCTTACTCAAATGATAATTAAATTTACCAGTTTCTTTAACCCCCACCTTTTCCATAAGCTCAGAATAGGTTAGGGGACCCAGTTCTCCTAAAACCCTGATTATGCTTTCTCTTATAGGATGGGTTAAAACATCGAACATAATCTAGCAAGTACTAAAAAAGACGGTGCAATTATACTTTTCGCATATAAAGAACTCGTCTAAAACCATCCACTAGTGTGAGTTTTGCATACCATATTTTTACGAGTCTAATGAGCCTCCACTTCTTATCTGAAGGTTCATAATTTATTAGCGATTGGTCAATTAACTTATAAACGTGCTCTTATAGTTCAACAATTCTTGCCGACTGTTTTTAGAAGCTTTTTAAATGATTCATCACTTTTCAATCCTCTATCTTTATTCAAAAATACAATCCTGTTATTAACCGACTAATTCAAAAGATAAGTGAAGATCAAGTTAAGAGATATGCAAATTAAGTGGTATTTATATTGATATCCCAATATTACGTGGGTTTAAAATAATGCTTCCATAATACCCAACGAGCCTCGTTTTTCTTCTTCAGTACTACTTAAAATTTGCGCTAGAAGTCCTTCTCTCTTCATAGTTATTTCTGGTCTCAAATATGGTTGACCCCCTCCATAAAGACATCCTCTATTACATATGTAGAGTTCTATCGCTCCTTCTCGTAATCTTCCATCATTTACGCTCATTAATATTCTCTCCATCTCTTGAATTCCTACAGCTTTATTTGTTTTAAAGTTTAACTCATTTAATTTAACCTCATCAAATGACTTTTCAGTCAATATACCGAAGTCTAAAGTACTTAGTAATCTGATAAGTTCTCTCGTAGTAAGAATAAGCCCTCTACTAAGTTTCCTAGCTAAACACGAAGTAATCCATACAACAGAAGAGCTATCGATTTTAGGAGGCTCAATCATATACTTAGAAAGTTCTGGATGAAATCGCTGTATATAGATTGCTTCAGCCTCACTGCTTGGAATTATCGTTAGATTATCTTGCACTCTCACTGCAACCTGAGGCCTCCAGAGGATAACTTTTTCAAATCCTAATTTTTTAAGTGCTGCTACTGCGATTCCGCTAATTCGTTTATCAAAATTCAGTTCTTCACCAAGAGCTGCTAAAACCTCTGGTTCAACATAGGCTGTTAAGCGAGTTCCAGATTTAAGAAGCCTCTGAACCTCACTTACGGAGCTTCTCTCCTTTAAAGCACCTACCGGGCAGTATAACGTACATTGACCGCAACTTATGCAAGATGACTCATCTAGCTTAACTTTAAATGGTGTGGATACTGTTGTCTCAATGCTTCTGTTTATATAGTCTATCGCAGAAACAATTTCTTGACATACTTTAACGCATCGGCCACATGTAATACATTTCTCCCCGTCTAATGATAATGCAGTTCCCTCGATATCCAGTGTTTTCTCACGAATAAATGGAAATCTTCGCTCCTCTTGTTTAAACCACACGTTTTGGAGAATCTTCTCTAAAAGACTTAACAATTCATATCTATTCATCGGGCATCCTCTAACGTAATAATCGACATTGACGAATCTGCTAACTGGCATCGCCTCGCTAAAGTATTTATGTTCAGAGTAATCTTCAACATACACACTTTTTACTTCATCTTCATTTGTAAATCTTCTTAAGCCTGGCACACCGCCTAAAACTGCACATGATCCCATTGCTATTAATATCTTAGATCTTCTTCTGATGTCTTTAATCGTCGCAACATCTCCCTCCGAGACTATAGCACCCTCAATTAGAGAAATGTCATAGTTTTCACATTTTTCATCTGCTCCCAAAAGCGTGGAGAATACAACCTCAACTTCTTTATTGTAGACCATTTTCAGCAAGTCTTCACTTAAATTTAACATCTCAATAGTACAACCCGAACAACTTCCAAACTTGTATATGGCGATTTTCATCTACTCATCACCTTCATCAAACCATTCATTTTTATTATTCTTATTGAAGAACTGTGCTATCACTTTAACAACGCTATCATAGTATGGACTGCTAGAATAATATCTACCCAGTTTCACAAGGATATTCTCCAGAGTTATTCCATGACTGCTATAGAGCTTCACAGCCTCTTTAATTACATCAGTACGCATTATCGGTCCACGGCATCCTTCACAGCTTCTATTACTGTGCATACATATGCCATCACATCCAGCGACTGTTAGAGGTCCAAGGCATACTTCACCGTTAGCCAATAGACAGTCTTCTTCATGCAAGGGGCACTCTGCGCACACAGGTATACCTTCAACACCATATTCCTTACATAAAACTAGTAATTCACATTTACCTCCCTTTCTTGGGCATGATTGACACTTAATCTTATGAATAGCTAAAATAACCTCCAAAGCCAATTTACGGTCGCTTCTAACTCTTTCATTATTTGTTTCCACGTTTAATCCTTCAGATACGGGGAATGCACATGAAGGAATCATCTTACCAGTTTTCTTATCCTCTACCACACATATTCTACATGTAGCTTCTTCAAACACATTGGGGAAATAACAAAGGGTAGGTATTTCTATACCGAGTTTTTTCGCAGCCTCAAGTACTGTAGTACCATCTTCAACAGTAGCCTCTTTCCCATCTATGATTACCCTTACCATGCTCATATCACCTCTTTACTACGGCCCCTCTTGGGCATACCATGGAGCATTGTCCGCATCTTATGCACCTTTCAGCATCTATATAGTATTTGCCATCAATATCCTTAAATATTGCTTCAACGGGACAATTCTTCGCACAGAGTCCACATCCTATACAAACATCCTTATCGATTGTATAGTTTAACAGCTTTTTACATACTTTTGCGGGGCACCTCTTCTCGTTAATATGGGCCTCATATTCCTCCCTAAAGTATTTGAGTGTTGTTAAAACTGGATTTGGAGCCGTTTGGCCTAACGCACATAAGCTTGCATCTTTCATGAATTTACTTACGTTTTCTAAGACTTCCAAGTCTTCTTCCAAACCACCTCCATCTATTATTCTGCTAAGGGTATCATAAAGTATCTTTGACCCTGCTCTACATGGTAGACATTTACCACAGGCCTCAGCCATAGTAAATGTTGTGAAAAACCTCGCTACGTCTACTATACAGTTGCTATCATCAATAACGACTAATCCACCAGACCCCATTATAGCACCTGCAGAGGTTAAACTTTCATAGTCTATCGGTAAATCAAGTGCACTTTCAGGTAAGCATCCTCCAGAGGGTCCACCAATCTGAACGGCTTTAAATTTTCTCCCTTCTCTAATGCCTCCTGCTATCTTAAATATGAGTTCTCTTATTGTTGTTCCTATTGGGACTTCAGCAGCCCCTGTCCTCTTAGCACATCCAGTAATACAGAAGACCTTTGTCCCTTTACTTCTCTCAGTTCCATACCTGGCAAACTTTTCCCACCCTTCGGCCATTATTGTAGCTACATGAGCTAGCGTTTCAACGTTATTGATGGTCGTCGGTTTACCAAATAAGCCATGTGTAGCTGGATATGGTGGACGCTGTCTTGGCATAGCTCGCCTCCCCTCTATGGCTGCTAACATCGCTGTTTCCTCTCCACAGACAAATGCTCCTGCGCTCCGTACAACTTCTACGTTGAAGTTAAACCCTGAATTGAATATGTTTTTTCCTAAGAAACCGTATCGCCTAGCTTCATCAACTGCCTTTTCCAACCTTTCAGCCATCAGGGCTTTCTCCGCTCTAACAAAAATATATCCATATGTAGCACCTATGGCGTATGCAGCTATTATTAAGCCTTCTAAAACTCTATGAGGATCTGCTTCAGCAAGCATCCTATTCATGAAAGCTCCAGGATCTCCTTCATCAGCATTGCATATAACGTATTTAGGTTCCCCCTGAGCCTTTCTACATATATCCCATTTTAACCATGTTGGAAAACCAGCTCCTCCTCTTCCTCTTAGACCAGACCTCTTAACTTCTTCTATAACCTCTCCAGGTGATAATTTTAATGTTCTATTGAGGCCAAGGTAGCCACCGTGAGCAATGTACTCTTCAATTGACTCGGGGTTTATGATGCCACAATTTCTGGTAACCCACTTCACTTGATACTTGTAGAAGTCTATCTCCTCTAAGAGAGGAACCTTATTTTCACCTCTAGCATTACCCGTTCTACTTCTGAGAGCAAAGGCGTTGCTAACATCACCATTATTTAAATATTCATCTAGAATTTTTCCGACATTTTCAGGAGTCACTTTACTATAAATGGCATGAGGTAATCCATCCTTACGTATTTCGACTAAAGGTTCAGCATAACATAAACCCATACAGCCAACGGGGACGATAGAAACTTCTAATCCTCTTTGCTTAACTTCTTTCTTGATAGCGTGATAAACTTCCCCAGCTCCAACAGCTAAACCGCAGCTTCCCATGCCCACAGTTATTTTTACTCCACCCTTACCATTTCTTATCTCTGAAATTCTCCGTAACCTTCTTTCTTTACATTCCACGTCTTTATGGCATAATGGGCCATTAACTCTACATGTTATATAGTCCTTGCAGGGTCTCTCAATCTTATGGTTGCATTGACTACAACAGGCATCCATTAAACTCAATCCATTATGGACATCCAATGGCATTCACCTCTATGGGAAGTTGAAGGAATTATAAGAGTACTTTAATTAAAACATAAGTATACTACCTATATATGGGAATAATTCCTTTCGCCGTAGATTTATAATTCAAAAATGTTCACCTCTATATTTCGCCATATGATTCTCCTTTAGTTTTAGTTCGATACTTGGAAATTATCCTACGGAGCTTCTTAAAATCAACTTCACCATATATTTCATCATTCACTTTGATAACTGGGGCTAGACTGCAGCATCCTAGGCATCTAACTTTAAATACAGTGAAGAGCCTATCCTTAGAAGTATTTTCGCCAGGATTAATATTAAGTAAATTCAGTAGGAAGTTGTAGTTTTCAGAGTTGCCTTTAATATGGCACGCTGTGCCCATACATATTTGTATTATATTCTCACCGGGCGGCTCCATATTGAATTGATGGTAAAACGTGGCGACTCCATAGATGCTACTTAGTGGTACTTTTAAATTGTTTGAAACAAGTTCTAAGCTCCACTTTGGAAGATAACCTAATCTATTCTGAATTTTCTGGAGGATCAGAATGAGGGTTTTTCTAGATCTACCATTACTTTCAATAACATTGTTTATAACTTCCTCAATAAATGCTACATCAACATCTCTAGATACTTGCTGTTGCAAATCCTCGCCTCCATTGCTCTGTTGTTCTCTGGGGCTCACCTACTACGCTTATAGTTGCGCTCTTAAGAAGTACCATAGATGCTTGCAGAACTCTTCATACTGTTGTGGAGTAAATAGATATTGGATGTCTTCTTCAAGATTTGTTGGCTCAACTTCAGCAACCCACTCTTTTTCTGGGTCGTTATTTAAAGCTGATATGTTGTTTAAAGCTTCATCATTAATCTTTTTAATTCTGCCAGAAACTGGTGAAGTTAATTCAAAAGTGACCCCCTTCATTTTCACTGCCCCTAAGGGCTCCATCCGTTTAACCTCAGCTCCAATCGGCTTCAGCTCACAACAAACATCATATGCTCCATTTTTGCTCAATTCTTTAAAACAATCACATATTTGTTGAGTTAATCCAATTCTAACAGTTTGTTCATCAGTAATCGTTACCCACATGAGGGAGGATGTGTAGAGGAAACCTGAAGGGTAAATTTTCTTACTCATGAGTCATCACCCACTTGTGGTGTTCCATACCTATTTTTTAAACTTTTAGACAAATTTTCTTGTCTAAATTTTAGATAAGAAAATTTTTATAATCATATCAACTACTAAGAACCTATTTGAGAACCTTGAATTTTAGACTTCCAACTCTACACTTCTTCTGAGTATTTATCTAAAAATGTTTTCCAGTCTTTACTACATCGTTTTCTATCTTATTTCTGGCAGAATATAGGATACTTATTGACAAAGAAAATTGCTATTTGTCTCTTTTGAGCATTAGCTTAAGTAATACAGTATAATCTTTAACCAAAAACATAATTCAGTTTTCCCCTCCATGTCCATCTTTACTCATCGTAAGAGCGATAAACAATATCAATACAGAATTTATTAGCAGAAGAGTGCTCCGAGCGGGCACTGTCACTTCGGGTCCAAATCTCTTCTCCCCGCCTAACCCCTCAATGGTCGTTCTCACTGATAGTTGTACTTGAAGATGCCGGAAACAGTCTGAAGATATGGGTTAGAAAGTCCATTAGAAATTTGATTGTTACTGTGGCCGATGATAAACCTTATATTTGCAGTGGCAATAAGCCTTACATTAATTGGCATTGAAAAGTTCTATCAACATGCTGGACTCGGTGCAAGAATTATAGTGCTAAGTCTTATCTGTACTCTTCTAGATGTGCCATTAGTTTATGTTGTGGTCGTCATAGTACTAGGCTTATCCATCATAGCATACTTAGTATCCTTGCCAATCTACGCCACATTACAACTCATTCCAATAACACTCCTCTCGTATGAAATCACTAGAAGGCTCATACGATTAAGAATCTTTCAATTCTAGTCGTCAAGGTAGCGGGTCATACGCTAAACGATTAGGGAGCGTGGTTACAGCGCGCTTAATGGGAGATCAGTGAAGCGAAGCTTTTTATTGCTAGCAACTCAGCCCTAGCAATACTATTCAGGACTGTATGCCGACAAATCCAAGAGGCCGTGTCCACTGAAACAGAAGACGATTGTTTTTTGTTGGTTTCTCCGTTTACATTTTAATGCCTCAACCATTACTTGTTTGATTGCGTGCGCTGTCTCGGGAGCTGGAACTATCCCCTCTGTTTTTGCGAAAATTTTTGCACTCTCTAAAACTTCTTCTTGAGTGTATGCTGCCTTCTCTACAATGCCCTCCTTGATGAGGATAGATAGGGTTGGTGCGGCGGCATGATATCTCAATCCGGCTGCGTGTATTGGCGACGGGATGTAATTTCTTCCAACAGTGAACATTTTAAGCATTGGGAGATACCCAGCCGTATCCGCATGTTCGTAAACATAGTTTCCCTCTGTGATTTTTGGCGAGGCTTTAGACTCCACCGCGATAAATCTTGTGTTTTTCAGTTCCCCCTTTGTTAGCTTGTCTCCTATGAAGGGGAAGCTTAAACCTGCAAAGTTGCTGCCCCCACCAACACATCCTATAATAACGTCTGGAGTTTCTTGCAGTTCCTCAAGCTGCTCTTTCGTCTCTAAGCCTATGACTGTTTGGTGTAGAAGCACAAAATTCATTACGCTGCCGACCGAGTACTTGACGTTCTCATTTTTTATTGCTGTTTCTACGGCTTCAGATATGGCTATACCAAGCGATCCTGGATGTTCGGGATTTTCTCTTAAAAGTTTCCGCCCAACCTCTGTACGATTGCTCGGGCTTGGAACAACCTCTGCGCCGTAGAGGTTCATTAACGTCTTTCTGTAGGGTTTTTGAAGGTAGCTGCTTCTAGTCATGAAAACTAAACATTTAATGTTGAACATTGCGCATGCAAACGCTAAAGCTGAACCCCATTGTCCGGCGCTAGTTTCGGTGACAAGTGTGTCAACGTTCTCCATTTTAGAATAGTAGGCTTGAGCTAGAGCAGTGTTAACCTTGTGGCTTCCCGTGGGACTCAAGTCTTCACGCTTAAAATAGATTTTCGCGGGCGTGTCCAAAACCTTTTCGAGGTTTCTGGCTCTAACTATGGGGGTTGGCCGACCAACTTTCCTGTAAGCCTCTAAAACCTCGGAAGGTATTGGAATACTATTTTCAGCGGAAAACTCTTGATCCAGCAGAGCTGATGGGAAAAGTTTCGGAAGTAGCTCAATTCTAGAAAAACGGTCATCATCCTCTGGGTCTCTTGGAGGAGGTAACGGTCGAGGCAGATCCGGAACAATGTTATACCAGAAGTTCGGAACGCTACCTAAACTCATGCTTCTAACGCCTCCTTCAAACTTCGAACAAATTTTGCCAGTTTCTCCTTTTTCAGTCGCATATTCTGCCCGTTATTTATTAACTTAAGTATCGCGCTTCCTACGACGACACCGTCGGCTCCAGCTTTTACGTAATCTGAAACTTGAGACGGTTCATTAATGGCGAAACCCACAAGCAAAGGTGTATCGCCGGCAAGTCCCTTCATTATCTTGATGGCTTTAGTCACAGTGATCGGCAAGAAAGTTCCTGTGGACGCCATCAACCCCAAATAGATGAAGGCGGGGTTTAGTTGAGCTAGTTTTGAAACCATCTTGTGTGGGAAAGTGCTGGTGATAAAAAACATAGGGTCAAAATCATGTTTCATGCAAAGCCTGAGATACGTCTCTAACTCCTCCATGTACTCTATTAATAAGTCTGGAAAGAGTATGCCTTCAGCGCCAGCGTTCGAAACATACTCCATAAAATTTTCCAAGCCCACGGCTTTTGCGAGTTCAAAATATGTAAAGACGACTTTATGCACCAGTTGGAAATTTTTTATTAGTGAGAAGCTTTTCTCAACCGTTGCTCCATTCCTTAAGGCTCTTTTATAACTCGCTCTTATGGTTAGGCCATCATATTTCGGCTTAACAGTTGGGATGCCAAACTCGAAAATGTCGACTCCGCATTCGGATAGAACATCCACAATTTCACTGTTTACGTAGGGGTCTCCAGCCGTTAAATAGGCTACAAGCACTTTACTTTTTAGCGCTTCTCTGAGGTTGCCCTGCATAACTCCTCAACCTTAGCCCTAATATCCTTAGCCTCGCTTATGGCCGTTCCAACAAGAATTCCATGAGCGTACTGCATTACGAATTTAACATCCTCTGCGTTTCTTATACCAGTCTCGCTGACAAGGAAGTCCGCGCTAACTTCCACGGATAAATCCTTTGTTTTTCTAAGGTTCCTTTCCACGCCTTCACCATTATTGATTCCCACAAATTTCGCCGAAGTTTTTCCCACAACCCTCGCATCTTCAACGCTGTTTACTTCAACCAAGGGTTCAAGGCCAAAGCTTCTTCCAATTTGAATCAAGTCTTCAAGCCTTTTCGCATCCTTAAACTGGTCAGCTATCAGTAGATATGAGCTGGCGCCCGCGGCTACAGCCTCATAGATCTGGAATTCTTCAAGTATGAGATCCTTCCTCAATGTTGGAACATTAAATGTTTTTGAAACCTTGAAAAGGTAATAGAGACTTCCTCTATAATAAATGGGTTCCGTCAAAACAGAGATTGCCGCAGCTCCACCCTCAAGCATCTTGGAAACGGCCTCAACCGGCTCGTAATAGTAATGGTAAATCCTCGTAGGCGAGGAGGGCTTAAACTCGGCGATTAGAGGAACTCTATCTCTAACTGATTTGAGGGTTTTCAAAATATTTGGTGGCTTCCTATTTCTCACAGTTTCTTCTGCTAGCTTTTCAAGCCGTTTAACGTCAACTCTTTGCTTATCGTAGGCTATGTGCTTACGCATATCCTCAAAGATTTTAGATCTAAGACTGCCCATACACGTTACACCATGTGAGAGGCTTTAGCGATCTCCTCAAGTTTTCTGTAAGCTTGCCTTTCATCTAAAATATTTCTGGCCACCTCAACGCCTTCTTTAAGTTCTCTTACAGCACCGCCAACATATAGAGCCCCGGCAGCGTTTATGAGCAGGAAATCCCGTTTGCCCTCAAGTTTTTCTCCTTTAAACAACCTCTTAATAATTTCGGCATTGCACTTTGGATCGTCAACCTCGGGTTGAAGCCTCTCTACTTTTGTTTTCTGAACACCAAGTTCTTCGGGCGAAATGTTGTAAATGTCTGAAATTCGTTCGTCTCGAACTTCTGCCACCAAGGTTAGACCTACGTTTGAGATCTCGTCTAAACCATCTAAGCCATGAACAACTAAGGCTCTGATGTATCCTAGTTTTGCAAGAACCTGAGCTACGGGTTCAACGAGCTCCTTTCTGTATACGCCTAAAAGGTGCGCTTTGACATGGGCTGGATTTATTAATGGACCCACAACGGTGTAGAAAACCGTTTTTATTCCAAGCTCACTTTCAGGTCCCAAGACCTTGCCCATAACGGGGTGAAAGTGCGGCGCATAAAGAAATGCGAAACCCACTTTTTCAATGAGGCTTTCAGCCAGTTCTTTTGTTAAGTTAATGTTTATCCCTAACGCTTCAAGCACGTCTGCACTTCCGGATTTATGGGAAATTGAGCGGCTTCCATGTTTAGCTACAGGGATCCCAGCGGCAGCGGCTATAATGGCATTGGCTGTACTTACATTAAATGTCAAAACTCCACCACCAGTTCCACAAGTATCAATGATTTGTCCTTTGACTTTTGGTCTAACTATGACAGCGTTTTGTCTCATCCATTCTGCTATAGCAGAAAGTTCATCCACACTCACACCCTTCATGACCAAACCAACAAGAAAACCGCCGATCTGCGCGCTCGTCGCATTTCCAGCCTTTATTTCCTCCAAAACTTTAAAAATTTCCTCACGCTCTAGGTTCTCTCTTACCGTCAATTTTTCAATAACTTTCTGTAAGACTTGTTTTTCGGCTAACACCATTGGCGCATATTGAGACCCCCTCCACGGGACAAAAAAGAACGTGTTAGTGCATATTTAAACTTTTTTGTATAAAAATGTACATAAAAAATAAAAAAATTAATACTGATTTTATTAAATGGCTTGAAAGCGTGCATATTTGGCCAAGGATGCCTTGGAGGGGCTGAAAGACACTATATGGTCGAGGAAGGACAACGCCAATGCGCCATGTTTCAGCCCCGCAATTACCCTTCTATAACGTCCTATCGCAACGTCAAAGTTGTATATTTCATCCATTTCTCCATCGGAAATGGATTGTCGCGTAGGCTTAAAAGTGGAGGGAAGAGAATTGAACCCGAGTTGTAGGTGCTCCGGGCGGGATTTGAACCCGCGTCGGGAGGGTGAGAGCCTCCTATGCTTGACCTGGCTACACCACCGGAGCGTTAAAGAAGGGAAATCTACAATTCAAAGCATAAGCTAATAGATAAATAAATTTTACCCCTATTTCTATTAATAAACACCCGAATTAAATCGTATGGCAAAAGGCATACATCAATAACTCATAAAAATATAGAAGGGTGGAGATTAAAATGGTCAAAAATAAAAATTTCGGATTAAAGGCACTAGTACTCTTCGCCGTAGCCTTTTTCTTCCTTCTTAGAGGGCGGAGGTTTAGCTGCAACTACAACGTCATCTATTCTGAGTATTGTGATAGCTGCTTCAACAGCCGATGCTATGCAGTGCCTCTTAACTAGAATTGGCTCAAAAACCCTGTGGATCTTCATGTCATCTATCTTACCTGTGAAAACGTTAACACCATATGATAGACCATCAGGCTTATCGTGGGCAGCTCTCAAAGAGACGAGTAGATCCACTGGGTCATGCCCTCCATTTTCCGCTAGCGTTTGTGGAATCACTTCCAGCGCCTCAGCGAAAGCTTCTATAGCCAGTTGCTCTCTACCACCAATTTGAGCAGCATACCTACGTACTTCTTTAGCTACTTCCGCCTCAATAGCACCGCCACCGTAGACTATCTTCGGCTCTCTAATGACATCTGCTACAACGCATAGTGCATCATGAAGACCTCTCTCAACTTCATCGACGACTCTCTCCAGTCCACCTCTGATCAGGATAGCTACGCTTCTTGGATTCTTGCAGCCTTCGACGAAAACCATTCTATCTTCACCTATCTTCCTCTCTTCAACAAGCTCCGCATATCCAATATCCTCAGGTCTTATATCTTCAAGATTTGTAACTATTCTAGCACCAGTGGCCCTTTCAAGCTTCTCCATATCTGACTTCTTAACTCTTCTTACAGCAAGCATACCTTCTTTCGCTAAGAAGAACTGAGCAGTGTCATCTATGCCCTTTTGGCAGAATACAACATTGGCTCCAGCGTCTTTGACCTTCTTAACCATGTCTCTAAGCATGTTTGTCTCTTCTTCCATAAACGCCTTCATCTGCTCAGGGTCTCTTATCCTAATTTCGGCGCTTATCTCAGTCTTCTCTATTTCAAGTGGGCATGCAAGTAGAGCTATTCTAGCGTCTTTCACTCTCTTAGGCATGCCTGGATGTACGACTTCCTTGTCTATTATGAGTCCTTTTATGAGTTGAGTTTCACCTATGCTTTTTCCAGGCTTCTTTATAACTTGGATATTGTCAACGTCTGCTATAAGTTTTCCATCCCTTTCTTCGACTATGCTTTTTACGGCCTTAACTGCTAAATCTGACAGGTAATCTCTGAAGAATTTAATGGTTTTGCTCCGCATAGATGTTGAAGCTACATCTCTTAGAAACGCCTCATCCTCTATATCTACTGGAACAGCCACTTTATCTAACACTTCTATAGCCTTTTCCAAAGCCTTCTTATAACCTGATGTTATGGTGGCTGGGTGAATGTTTTTAGCCATAAGTTCTTCAGCCTTTTTAAGCAATGTACCTGCTAAGACAACTACAGATGTTGTGCCATCGCCAACCTCTTTATCCTGAGTTTTAGCTACGTTTACTAGAACCTTCCCAGCAGGATGTTGAATATCTATTTCATCTAGTATCTTAGCACCGTCATTAGTTATCGTTATATCTCCTATGGTGTCCACAAGCATCTTATCCATACCCCTAGGCCCTAGCGTTGCTTTAACTACCTCTGCTATTATCTTAGCTGCGGCTATATTTTGTCTCTGTGCTTCTCTACCCCTCTGTCTAGTCGTTCCTTCTTTGAGAATTAAAACTGGCATAGTTGTTACCTTACTCATAATGTCTTCACCTCTCGATAGACGAATTTTCTAAGCGTTTTTTCAAATAGAAAAAGTGTCTCAAAAACTTTTCTCTCATAGAGAAGCGTTTAAGCCTTCTTTAACTAAAATCTTCAAGATAATCTCTCTCTAACTTGTCACCACTCTCTTCGTAGCCAATCTGATATCTTCAGCTCTTACAGTCTTACGGCCAGCATGTCCGGCTAAAATACAAGCCTCTCTACCGATCCTCAATGCAACTTCTTCTAGTGTTCTTCTAAGCTCTTCAGCTGCTGTTTCGCTAACTCTTTCTGCACCCGCCTTCTTAAGTAAACGATGCATAGGAGCGAGTTGTAAATCGGAATCAGTCGTCTAGATCACCCAGATTTTAAAATAAATCGTTGCTATTTAACTTTTTTGGCTTTTAAACTCTAAAAACGTCGAAATTAATACACTTGACTTTCTTGGGAAAGTAAAATATTTTAAGAGGCTTTAACTTATATTCTGCCCATTGCATGGGCAAAATTAGACACGCCAGTATAAAGAGAACTGCGAAAATTCTATTGGAAAAGTACGGTGGAAAATTTACCTCCGACTACGAGACAAATAAGAAGCTAGTGGAGGAACTTGTAAACGTCTCTTCGAAAAAACTTAGAAATCTATTGGCAGGATACATTACAAGCCTTATTAAAATGAAGTCTGAAGTCTCTAGTGTTGAGAGTAGTCAGTAAGCATCTTCTGAGAGCCTGCTTCTTCGGTAGCTCTCAAAGACTTTTCCGATATTAAACCTCCAACCTGTTCTTTAATCTTCTTAGAGATTTTCCCACCTATGGTTGGAATGTGTTTAAGCTCCTCTATTGAAGCCCTCTTAAGGTCTTCAATTGTTTTATAGCCTGCGTTATAGAGGGCTCTAGCTCTAACTCTACCAATGCCCTCAAGAGATATCAATGGTAGTAGCTCCTCTTTAACACCGAATTTAACTCTCTCCCTCAAGACACGTATTCTTGAAGATAATTTTTCAAGCTTCATGAGTTTTGAAAGCTCTTGCGCCGCGTAGAGAAGCCATTCTGCACTTGAAACAATCCTGTAAAGATCACCCGGCTCGACATCATACTTTTCAAGTATAGTATTTTCAGGTTGTTCATTTATCCAGTCGTATAAAACAATAGCCATTTTGACTTCCCCTAGCAATGCTTCAAATTCAATAGCATCTGAATACATATCTGCTACATCTATCAGAAGCTCATCCCTATGGAGTTCTAATGCCGCTGTAAGTCTCTCCATCTCTCCCCGTCTCGGGTAAAGTCTCGGCGTAGCGTCGGGGGTATGAACCACGAGCTGTAAAAGGGCGAAATCCGTTATTTCATCTGACTTTCTGCTTTCAAAGCCGTCTACCATTATCGCAGCCGAAATAGGGTCTATGTAGAGTTCTGACACTCTCTTACCCAAAGAAGTGGCTTCGATTCTATCCCTTATAGTTCTTATAAATCCGTTCTCTTCGAGGATATTTAACACTTCGCTTATAGGCTTCACCATCGGCTCTATACCCATTTGATGTGCATACAGGGTCTTGGAGAAAAATTCCAAGATCCTTCTCTTGTTGCATGCTGCATCAGTAGCAATAACGGATAAAACATGAGACCTAAGATATGGCTCGGCTCCTAAATTTGACCATATGCGTTCTGGTCTAGCATATATGTAGTGTTCCATTATGAAATCTGCCTCATCCCTATTTCTAGCTATCAGTATCGACTCTCCTATTGGGTCATAGTTGGGTCTACCAGCTCTTCCAACCATTTGCTTATACTCCATAACGCTTATTGGACTTCTCCCGTATCCAGGTTCATATCTTTCATAGCTAGTTAAAGTAACCCGTCTAGCTGGTAAGTTGACGCCAGCTGCGAGTGTAGGTGTAGCTGTTAGAGCTTTAATGTATCCTTTTCTAAAGGCGTCTTCAATTACCGTTCTTCGGTCGTGTTTTAAACCAGCATGATGAAATGCAACACCGTTTTCGATAGATAAAGCTAAAGACTCATCAAGATTTGTCACAGCCTCACTACTCAGTATACTATTTGCTATCCTTTTCAGACTTCTCTCGGTTTGTTTGTTTAAAAACAGTTTAACGGTTTTAGTAAGTCTCTTAGCGAGTGTCACCGCATTTCTTCTAGTATCTGTGAATATCAAAATTTGTCCGCCATTTTTAATAGTATCGTAGGTTATACTTTCAATCGGACTGCCATGCTCCTCTATCTCTAGAACCGTTCCGTCATTAAATTCAACTCTACCATCAACGTACACCCCCTCCCTCAGCTTTACTGGCCTCCAATCTGTAGTAATGTACTCCGCATTAAGCCATTCAGCGATCTCTTCAACGTTTCTAACCGTTGCACTTAAAGCCAATATTTGACCCTTATGGTTAAGCTTTCTAAACCTTGTTAAAACCACCTCCAACGTTGGCCCCCTATCACCCTGCCCAATGTAATGGATTTCGTCGACGATAAGGAGACTTAGTTCTTTAACCCACTGTGCTCCATGCCGTAGAAGGCTGTCAAATTTTTCATATGTTGTAACTATGAAGTCGTATTTGCCGAGCCAAGGGTCACTACTGTCATAGTCTCCCGTAGAAACGGCGACTCGAACATGTTCTCCATTAAATTTCGATAGTTTCTCATATTGTTTGAATCTTTCATACTTCTCTGACGCTAAAGCCTTTAAAGGTGTTGTATACAGAACCTTTCCATTTAGTTCGAGAATATGTTTAAGAGCACATAATTCTGCTACGAGGGTTTTACCGCTAGCCGTAGGGCTAGCTAATAAAAGATTTCCACCGTTTAAAACCTTGGTTTTCCTAAAAGCCTCCTCCTGCGGAGGATATAGTTCACAGATACCGTCCTCGAGAAGAATCTTCTTAACAGATTCATGTATTGGTAGTTCGTCTATCCTCATGGGCATCCCTAGATTAGAATTATGTCTTCTTTAGAAAACCATCCTTAGGTGCATATATGGTTCCGTCTTTTCTGAGTTGCTGTATGAGGTTCGCCGTCTCGCTTCGACTTATACCGTATTCTTCCTCTAAAATCTTATACACAGCCTCCTCTTCAGCCATGCCTGTCTGCTTAGATAGGTTTGTGACGACACTTATAACTGCTTGAAGTTTGTCTCGAAGGCTCTTGGGCTTACCCGTCATAATTATATCTATGTCTATTTTACCAGTCGATATATCCATGCCTACCTGCTCGAGACTCTTACTCATAAGAGCTATAGCTCTCTTAGCATCATCTACCGTAACATCTTCTCTTAGAGCTACTCTAGCTCTAGCCTCAGCAAGTCTAACTATCGATTCAAGTTGTCTAGCTGTTATAGCTATTGGAGATTCAGTGAGTTCACTAGCACTACGCATCTTAAGGTAGAAGTCCTTTATGGCCTCCATAGCTTCTTGAGTAATCCTAGGTTTAATACGCTTACTATAGCTTATGTACTTCCTTAGAAAGTTTGGATCTATCAATGCTCTATCGACATCTCTCAACCCACTATGAAGTTTAAGTATATGCTCTGTCAGTTTACTATCGTGCTCTCTACTGGGTTGATCCTTCAAAATGAATATAAGGTCGAATCTTGAGAGAAGGGTAATCGGCAGGTTTATGTTTTCAGCTACAGTTCTATTCGGATCGTAGCGTCCAAGTGCTGGGTTTGCGGCGGCCAGTATTGAGGTTCTAGCGTTTAAAGTGGCCACTATACCCCCCTTTGCTACAGATATCGACTGTTGCTCCATAGCTTCATGCATAGCCACGCGATCTTCGTTCCTCATCTTATCTATTTCATCAATAGCGCAGACTCCTCTGTCTGCTAAAACGAGTGCGCCCGCCTCTAAAACCATGCCTCCACTCCTCTCTCTAACAACGGCAGCCGTTAAACCCGCTGCTGTTGTTCCCCTACCGTGTGTATAAAGCCCTCTAGGAGCTATTCTTTGCACATAACGTAGAAGCTGACTTTTACCAGTACCTGGGTCTCCTACTAACAGGAGGTTTATATCGCCTCTAATTCTAGTCCCATCCTGTAAAACCTTAGTAACACCTCCGAATAGAAGATACATTATAGCTTCTTTAATTTCATCATATCCGTAGATAGATGGAGCTATAGACTGTTTGATCTTCTCATGTACATCCTTCTGTTTAGCAAGCTCGAGAATAAGCTTCTCCTCTTCAGGAGAGATCTCAACAGTTTCAGGGTCTTTACCGTAAATTTCAAGGTTATTAACTTCGAGCGTTATATTGAAAACTCTCATCCTTCCAGATGTTGGAAGAACTTCTTGAATCGCTCTAACAACTCCCGTTATAATGACGGCATCGCCGGGTCTAGCTGTATCTACAAGCTCTTCGTACACCCGTATATCTATCCATCTCGGCAATTGACCGGGTGGTAAATCTTCAGGTTTTTCTTGAACTCTAAGCTCCTGATAGTCTATGAATGAAGACTCTGATTGTAGAAATTCAAACGGTCCTTTTCTCTTACATGCTTCACAAATGGTGGGTGTTTTCATGGTCATGCCCGTTTGAAGAATGTATTGAACATGTTCGCAGCTTTTACATTTAAAGGCGGCCTTTACAACCAACGGTTTTACAGGGCTAGCCCTGACAATTATGCCTTCAACTCTGACGAGCTTGTTGATATGTTTAGCTCCAAGCTTTCTAAGTGAAACTGTAAGGTCTTCAGGTAGCTTTTGAAGTCTAACCCTAACCCCCTCTCCTTCTAATTCTTCCGCGTAATGAGGGTCTTCTATTTTCAGTTGTGCTAAAGCCGCCCTTTCTAAAGCTGGTAGATAATCATCAGGGTTTGTAACAAGCTTTTTCGCAAGTTCAGAATCATACGTTATGACATCCGTAAAATCTACAGTCAAAGACTTACCGCCAGATATAGACATTTGGTTGAGTCTAGCCCTATATTTTTCACTTGAAAGTACTTCTTGAAACCTCTCTTCAACGCTAACTTCCAGTATTATCCCTCCTCAAGAGTCTAAAATGTAGCTACGCCAAAATTCTATGATCTGCTTAATCTCCTCATACAGTGCTTTTTCCTCGACTGTTAGAAGTTGAAGAAGCTCTTGTGGGACATTTAAACTAGCCGCCATGTTAACTATTTTCCTAGTTCGGCTATCTACAATATCTCTTGCTAGTCTTTTATACTTCTCTAAGAGTTGACTGTTACCGCGGAATTCAGCTTCATGTTTAACTTTTCTAAGGTATAATCTAAGCTTCTGGTAGAAATCCCCTGGGATTTCGCTTAGACGCGTGCTCGGCTGAAGCCCCTCCCTCCAATGGATATTTGTGAGCTCTTCGCTCGTTAATTCTTCACCCTGTTTAAACGTAGCAACCCCCTTTTCAACAAGTTTAAGAGCTATCCAACGTTTCAGTTTAACTTCAGAGTCTGGCTCATATGGCTTTATGCCTCCTCCTAAAACCGTAGCACCCTCTAGGCTTTTTAAAATCTTAATTTTTACATCTCTATTAAGAAATTCAACTTCTAGCTCTTCTAAAGTGTTCTTTAGACTCATTCTTTCCTCCACTATGTTAAGTAGATTCAATAGAGAAATAAAGATGTCTATCTTAAAGCTGAAAAACCAGCCCCCCTCTACTCCTTCTATGCAAACGCAATGTTAAAAATATCTTCAAGGTTCTACCGATTTTAAGGTTAAAACTTAAAGTTCACCGTTTACCTTCATTTCCTGAGGGAAATCTATTGCCTCATGGTTTAGAGGGATATAAAGGTTTAGCATTAAAGGCTTTAATGGAGGTAGGTGCTGAAATCGGAGACATTATAAGGATTAAGAAGAGTAATGGTGTAGTTTACGATGGAATATTGGTTCCAAGATTTGAATATGGAGACCCAGAATGCATAGTTCTAAAACTTAAAAACGGATACAACATCGGGTTGAAGATAAGCAATACCGATGTCGTGGAGAAATTAGGAGAGGGAAGCAAACCTACATATAAGGCTCAGCCTATACCTAGGACCATTTCAAGTCTTCCAAGAGTATCAATAATAGGGACAGGTGGAACAATAGCTAGTAGGGTTGACTATCGTACTGGAGCTGTTACGCCAGTATTCACTGTCAGTGATCTTTACAGTATGGTTCCAGAGCTCGGGGAAATCGCCAACATAGAGACTAAAGTCCTATTCAACGTATTCAGCGAGGATATGACTCCAAAACATTGGACTAGAATAGCTGAGGAAATAGCCTTTCAGTTCGACAATGGTATTCAGGGGATTGTAGTAGCCCACGGTACAGATACAATGGGTTATACGGCTGCGGCTTTGAGTTTTGCATTACAAGATCTTCCAGCTCCCATAATATTGGTGGGAGCTCAAAGGTCTTCAGATAGACCGAGTAGCGACGCGGCTTTAAACTTGATTAGTGCTGTGATCGCAACGCTACATGCGCCATTTGGAGAAGTCGCCGTGGCTATGCATAAAGACCTCTCAGACGATGAAGTTTTAATCCATAGAGGTACACGCGTTAGAAAGTGTCACACAAGCCGTAGAGACGCGTTTAAATCGGTTAATACAAATCCATTAGGCGTAGTTAAAGATAGAACCTACTACCAAATTTCAAGCCACTTTAAACCTAAAAGTCCATCTAAAAGTCTTAAGGTTAAACCAGTATTTGAAGAGAAAGTCGTGCTCTTAAAATACCATCCTGGTTTCAACCCAGAGATCATAGAAAAGCTTCTAGACATGGGCTATCGCGGGATCATATTAGAAGGTACTGGTTTAGGCCATGTGGGCTCTATGTGTATTAAGGCGATTGAGCGTGCACGGGATATGGGCGTTTTCGTAGGGATGACTTCGCAGTGCATATGGGGACGTGTAAATATGAACGTCTATTATACCGGTAGAGACCTGCAGAGGGCTGGCGTTACACCGCTTGAAGATATGTTGGCTGAAACAGCTGTAGTAAAATTGATGTGGGTTTTAGCTCAAACGGATAACCTTGAAGAGGTTAAAAGACTTATGCTTACAAACATAGCAGGTGAATTTTCCTACAGGACATCCTACAGGTGGTCGGCTTGAAAGTGAAAGTTGGCTTAGAACTTCATCAACAATTGGCTACAAACTACAAGCTTTTCTGCGGCTGTCAAGCATCTCTAGGTGTTACAGAAACCGAGTACAAGTTCATACGTAGGCTTAGGCCAACTCAGAGTGAGCTTGGCGAAGTAGATCCGGCTGCTCTTTTCGAGTTTAAAAAGGGAAGATATATCGTATACGAGGTTGACGATGCATCTTCGTGCCTCGTAGAGATGGACGAAGAACCCCCGCATCCTCTCAATGAGGAGGCCGTTGAAATAGCTTTAACAGTTGCCCTAATGCTTAATGCTTCACCAGTAGACGAAATCCATGTTATGCGTAAAATAGTAATAGATGGTTCAAATACTGCTGGTTTTCAGAGAACAGCCTTAATAGCATCTGGAGGCTACGTAGATGTTGAGAATAAACGAGTTCCAATACAAACAATATGTATTGAAGAAGATGCTGCTAGGCTTATTAAACAAGAAGGTGAAGCCATTTACTATCGACTTGACAGGCTTGGGATTCCTCTGATAGAAATTGCAACAGCCCCAGTCATAGAGTCTCCTAAGGAAGCATTGACAGTTGCCTACTCTATAGGTCGTATACTCAGGGCTACTGGTCGTGTCAGAAGAGGCTTGGGCTCCATAAGACAAGATGTAAACATATCTGTAGAGGGAGGCGGTTTGATAGAGGTTAAAGGTGTTCAAAAACTCGACCTTATTGAGAAGGTTGTTGAGTATGAAGTTATGCGTCAGAAAAACCTATTAGCGATTCGAGATGAGCTTCAAGCCAGAGGCTGTAAGCCCATCGACATTATGAATAGTCCTATTGTAGACCTGACAGAAGTCTTCAGTAGCACGTCAAGCCGTATCATACGTAATGCTATTAAGTCTGGAGGTAGGGTTTTAGGGATTGTTCTCAAAGGATTTGGGGGTCTCCTAGCCCGTGAACTTCAACCAGGCTTAAGATTCGGAGGAGAGTTCGCGACAAGAGCCAGCTTCTGGGGCGGTGTAGGTGGAATCTTCCATACAGATGAACTTCCAGCTTACGGTATAACTGCTGAAGAAGTTGCTAAAGTTAAAAGCCTATCTGGGGCGGACGACCTAGATGCTGTCGTATTCGTAGCCGATAAATACTCTAAAGCTGAAATGGCTTTAAAGGCGATCCAAGAGAGAGCTTTAGAGGCTTTAAAGGGTGTTCCAGATGAAACAAGAGGTCCGAATCCAGATGGTACGACTAGATACATGAGGCCTAGACCTGGAGCGGCTAGAATGTACCCTGAAACCGACATCCCGCCTTTAAGAATAACTGAAGATCTACTTTTGAAAGTTAAACGAAGTCTTCCAGAGCATCCGAGTATAGTGTTAAACAATCTTGTAGAGGTATATGGGTTGAATAGAAAGCTGGCTGAGCAGCTTATTGATTCAGAGTATTTGAACGTCTTTAAATCTATAATGTCCGTGGTAAAGATTCCAGCTAAGTTTGTAGCGGCAACCCTTACAGAAACTCTTAAGAGTCTCGAAAGAGAAGGCTTTGATGTAAGTGTTCTACCGGACTTAACGTTAATGGATGTTTTCAAATGTGTTGATAGGGGGTTTATGGTTAAAGAAAACGTACCCGATGTTTTAAAATGGCTCTGCTTGAATGTAAATATGGGTGTTGAAGACGCATTAAAAGCTCTAAACATACGTCTACTAACAAGAGAAGAGTTGGAAGAAGTAGTCGACGATGCCATAGAAGCAAAATCCGACCTTGTTGAAAAGATGGGCGTTAAAGCTTTAGATTCTATTATGGGCTTTCTAATGGGTAAGTTAAGAGGTAGAGTAGACCCACAACTTCTAATGGAAGTTATCCGTAGAAAGATTGAAGAGAAAACTGGAGGTGGTCAAAGTTAGCTTATCTTAAGAGGATGGAACTTGTATGTGTAAAATGTGGCTCTCTACATTTTCCAAACAAGCCTTGGACTGGTTGTCTGAAATGTGGAGGTACGCTTGAATTTACCTTATTCGATGATTTAAACGTCGGAGAAATCAGCTTCAAGAACATCAATTCAATGTGGAGATATAGGTCTATTCTTCCAATACCTGACGATTGGGACCCAATATCATTAATGGAGGGACATACACCTTTAATCAAAGCGGAAAACCTTGGAAACAACTTTAAATTGAGAAAACTATATCTCAAAGATGAATCGAGAAATCCAACTGGCTCTTTTAGAGATAGGGCGGCTTCTCTAATGGTTACATGGGCGTATAAGACTGATTTTAAAACACTCATAGCGGCTTCAGATGGCAATATGGGTGTTAGTCTGGCTGCATACGCCGCTAAAACCCGTTTAAACTGTAAAGTCATCATTCCTAAAAACGTTGATGAGGGTAAAATTCTTCAGCTTCTAATCTATGGGTCTGAGCTTAGTGAATACGGCAAGTACTTAGATGAAGCAATAGATAGAACTATTAAGCTCGCTGAAGAACAGAACGCCTATCAGGCAACTCCAGAATTAAACCCGTTGAGTATAGAGGCTCAGAAGACAATCAGCTATGAGATTTGGGAACAATTGGGTGAAACGCCGGATGTTGTAGTTGTTCCAGTTGGAAGTGGTGGCCTTCTCTTCTCAATCTGGAAGGGTTTTATGGAGCTTAAGAAGTTGGGCTTTACAAATAAAGTTCCCAGGTTTTTAGCCGTTCAATCTGAGGGCTGTGCTCCCATTGTTGAAGCTTTTAGAAAGAATTCTGAAATCATAGAGCCGCTCAATCCTAAAACCAGAGCCAGCGCAATATTGGTTAGAAGACCAACTTATGGCGCTAAAGTCCTTGAGATTCTAAGGCAGAGTGGTATGGCGATCTCTGTCAGAGACGATGAAATATTTAAAGCAGAGAGAATGCTGGCTAGACTTGAGGGGTTATTTGTTGAACCGTCAAGCTCCTCGACCGTCGCGGCTTTAATGAGGCTTTCGAAAGAGGGGATTTTAAACCCAGATGAGATAACCGTGTGTATTCTAACAGGGAGTGGCTTAAAAGTACCTAGCATATTTGAATCCATGGGCTATAGAAAGCGAATGTTTGAGGTTGGCTTTGAAACAAGTATGAAATTCCGCATCCTTTCCTCTCTCTCTAAAGGCGAGAGGCATGGATATTCTATTTGGAAATCTCTAGGTGGTATAATCAGTCCACAAGCCGTTTATCAACATCTTCAAGATTTAGAGAAAAGAGGTTATGTTGAAAGTTTTAACATAAATGGTAAACGTCTTTACAAGCTGACAGAGGATGGGAAGCAGCTTTTAAAGGTCCTCAGAATCGTAGGATTTTAGCTTCAATGAAGCAAATAATTTCGGTGGCAATTTTAGCCGCTTGAATAGCTGTTATTCCATTATCATAGGGAGGTGTAAATTCAACTATGTCAACAGCAACCACTTTGGTGCTACAGCTTTTCCATAGAATGTCAAGCAGTTGGGTCACAGTTAATCCCTCCGGTTCTGGGTTTGCAACTCCAGGTGCTTGAGATGGATCTAGAACATCTAAATCTATGGATATGTAGAGTCTTCTAGCGTTTCGAGTCCATTTTTCAATTTCTTCTAAAACGTCGTTTAATCTTCTATGCACATCCAAACTTGTTAAAAATACGAGTCCCGATTGTTTAGCATAATTCAATTCTTCTTCTGAAAATGCTCTAACTCCTATCTCCATAACTCTATCTACTCCCAATCTCTCGGAAATCCTCCGCATGACTGTTGCATGATTTACTTTCGAGCCTAAATATTCATCTCTAAAATCCATATGTGCGTCAAAGCATAATACAGCTAAGTCTCCACTTCTACTTGCTGCTTCCACTGCTCCTAGAGTCAACGTATGTTCTCCTCCAAATATTATGGTTTTTAAGTCTTTAGACAACTGTTCTTCTACTACGAGGCTTAGCCTTCTAAGAGTTTCAGATAAGTCTTGAGCTATGTTGAGATTTCCCATGTCTTTAATCGCGAGTTTTGAAGCATCTAGTTCAGCCCTCAAACTATAAGTCTCAATATTCACCGATGCTTCTCTAATGGCATTGGGTGCAAATCTTGACCCAGGTCTGAAGGTAGAGGTGCCATCGTATGGTGCTCCCAAAATAGCATACTTTGGCCTGCATACATTTTCAACTTCTAGAAACTTCAATGTCTTAGAAGTGTAGAGTTCTTCATAGCTCATAGACTCGGTCCTCCGTACATCTAACAATATCACTTGTTCATAGAGTGTAGATTTGCAATAAAAACTTACATTCTCTGCCCATTGAGCTTAGAAAGCTATTTCTTTGGTTAGAATATAAATTCTACTTATTAGGTGGTAGCATGAAATATGGAATTTGGACAGACTTATACGGAGACTTAGATGTAGAAACAGCATTGTCGAAATTAAGTGAACATGGTTTTAAATACGTAGAATACAGTTTCGAACACATTTTAGCAATTGAGAGAGATTACTATGAAGGATCTATTTTTAAAAAACTCAAGGAAGTTGCTAATAGCCTAGGTATCAAAGCTCTTCAAATGCACGGTCCGAGTTTAGATTGGACTGAAACATACAGCATAGTTTGTAAAGATGAGACTATTAGAAAAATATGCGTTGAGAGAACCTGTAAATGGATAGAGTACTGCTATAAGCTAGATGTACCAGTTCTTGTTGAGCATCCAGGTTCAATGCAGGTGAAAACATTTGATGAGTTAAAAACTCTGGAGAAACTTAATATTGAAAGCTTCAGATCCATTGCTAAATTTGCGGAAGATAGGTGTATAAAAATAGCTGTTGAAAACATTTTTGACTCTAAACCTGAAAAACTCAAAGACATCCGTTTCCTAAAGTATCCAGTTAACTACGGCTCTACGATTGATGAAATCAGAACTCTATGTGAAGCCACGGATCCAGATGTGGTGGGCATCTGCCTTGATACTGGTCATGCTAATTATCAAGGGTTGAATGTAGCTGATGCTGTAAGGAAGTGTGGGGTCCTCCTATACGCTACACATATAAATGACAACGATGGATCTGGAGATCAGCATCTAGCCCCTTTGAGAGGTAGCATAGATTGGAAAAGCGTAATTGATAGCTTTAGAGGCATCGGCTACGATGGGTTGCTAAGCTTAGAAGTTCCTGGAGAAAAACACCCTAGCATTAATGTTAGAGACAACAGACTAAAAATGTTATTAGTCATAATGGAGAATCTCCTACGATAGCTGTTTGCGTAAAATGGTAACGTTGTTGCACTCAAACAATTAGAGGAGGCATGCAATGAATGATCCTGCTTGGATAATTCAACTAAGATAAGCTTTATATGCTCTACGCGACTAGAGCATAGCCTGTTATGATTGCTATGCTCTATAAGAGGCTTCTCACTATACCTTTATGTCTAGGTCTAATCATGGTGATTTTAGGAGCATATCCAAGTATAATCCCTCACGTACTAATATTGGGAATTGTGGGTGTTTCTTCATCGATTCTACATATGAAATTTGATAAATTCTTCAAGCCTCTAATTCTCGCGACTTCTACGCTTTACTCAGTTATCTTTCTTTGGATTTCCACAATCCCGGGAAATATCGTGGTCACAGTTTTATCATATATAGCTCTAGTGTTAACTGTGTTATCCATTATAGCCCTGCTCTTATTCAAGGAGGGCTGAAAATTTTGACTTCACCTATTCATTGGATAGATAAAGTGGCAGCTGACATTGAGAGGTACTGGGAGTCTAGCAGAGAAATCATATGTAATGGTGGTTTATCTGTTTCAGGACTGCAACACGTAGGCCGTTTAAGAGGAGAGATAGTCCTCATAGATGCTGTTAGAAGAATACTTGAAGAAAATGGTAGAATAGTCCGTCACCTCCTAGTCTTATACACGCAAGATAATTGGAAAGGTAAAGATGCTCAACTTAAAGCATTTAAAAACGCAGAAGAAGCGTCAAAGTATAAAGGTTGGCGTTTAATAGACGTTCCAGACCCGAAGGACTGCCATAGAAATTGGGTTGAGCACTATTGGGAAAGCTTCGGAGATCATCTTCACGAATTCGCTAAATCCGTGGAAGTTTACACAACGACTCAACTTTATAAGATGGACTCTATGAAGGAAGTCGTACGTGAAATCCTCTTAAAGAAGGAGGATGTTAGGGCTATCATAAACAAATACAGGGGTAGGAAACCATACCCTGAAAATTGGATACCCTATGACCCACTTTGTGGAAACTGCCGTAGGATAGACTCAGCTGAACCGTTAGAAGTAGACTTAGAATCGTACAAAGTTAAGTATGTCTGTAGAAATTGTGGCTACGGCGACTGGTGTAGTATGGAAGATGGTAAGCTTAATTGGAGGCTTGAATGGACTGCGATTTGGAAAGCCTTAAAAGTTATGTTTGAACCATACGGTAAAGATCACGCTACACCTGGCGGGTCCAGGGATAGTTGTGTGGACCTTGCAATTAACGCGTTGAATTTTAAGCCGCCTATTGGTGTAGCATATGAATGGGTTGGATATGTAGTTGGTGGAAAAGACCTTGGTGACATGGGGAGTAGTGATTTTATAGGTTTTACTCCTGAAGATTGGGTTAAAGTAGCTGAGCCTGAGGTTCTCAGATACTACTACATTATTAGCGATAATATGAAGAGGCTGACTTTGAGTTTAGACCAAGTATACCACTATGTTGAATTATACGACTTTGCTGAGCGCGTATACTATGGTATTGAAAAACCTGATAAAGAGGCTTGGGAAGCGGCTCTTATGAAGAGGAGTTTTGAGCTTTCTCAGTTGAAACCCATCCCTAGGGAAATGCCTTTTCAATTGAAGTACCTTCACGCAGTTATACTTGTGCAGACTCTTCCAGAAGAAGGTTTACTTGAAAACGCTATAAGACGGTTAAAGTCTACGGGGGTTCTACTGAAAGACCCAGATCCACTGTCTGTTTCAAGAATAGACTCTAGGTTAAAGAAGGCGTTTAATTGGCTTAAACTCTATGCTCCCGATGAATTTCATGTTAGACTTCTGGAAAGTCTGCCCCCTCAACTTAAATCTTCTCTAAGTAGTAGAGACAAGGATTTACTTAAAAACCTCATGGAGCTTTTTAAGCCGATTGAATGGAATGAAGAATCCATTAAAAAGACTATGATGCGTTTTACCTCTACTGTTTCAAAAAGTGAATCTCAAATGCTATTTAAAGCTCTCTATACGGTATTCTTCGGTAGGACTAGTGGCCCTAGAATTGCTCCGTATCTTGCAATGTTGGATAAGAATTGGGTTCTCAATAGACTTAAAGAAGTCACTTCTGAAGGTTAAAAACGCTTCTTTTTCAACGGATTTGTAAAAGAATATTAATAAATGCATATATACAAAGAACAACTGTATACATCTGTACTCAGGTGGTATTTTGCCTAGGAAACTTCTGGCCGCTAGGGCTGATTTGGTTGATGAATTATCTAGGATGGCCAAAGCCAGAAATCAGACTGTCTACGGGTTTTTAAACAACATTCTTGAACAGGCTTTGAGACTCCACAAAATGGACATTAAGATTGAAGACGTTGCGAACTCCTACATGGTTATAAAGAACCTTAAAAACTTGGGTTTCATCCCCCTTCCTGAAGACTTCGCCTATAGGGCTCTAGATGGTATTATTAAAAGTAAGAGTATAGCTGACTCATTTTTTAAACTCGGTGAGTGGTATGGTAGAGTTTTAGCCGCGCAACTTCCAGATTTTAAACCGATGGAGCTCTTGAGGACTGTTATCAGTGAAATTGCTTGGACAGCTTCGGAAGTCTCGATTGTTGAAAACGGTGGTGAAATCACTGTTAGATGTATAGGTCCGAGGTTTTCAGAGTCTTATACGTTGGTTTTAGCCAGTATGATTGAGGGCTTCGCGTTCTCAATAGGCTTTAAAACGACTAAACGCTATGTGACTAGAGGTGTGATCTTTCTAAACCTTAAGAGTGAGATTAATCAATAGTTTAGTGGGGAAAAGTGAGATATAATGGTTTTACCTAAACAGTCGAAGGATAAAAAGCTTGTTTGGGTTAGAGCAGATATACTCTCCCATATAAGCCGAATAGCAAATAGAGAAGGTAAAACCATAACAACATATGTTAACGAGGTTTTAGAACAGTCGATTCGAGTTTACGATATGAAGCTCACGTTAACTGAGGTTATAGATTTATACATGCTCACTAGGATCAGCAGGGAAGGTGGAAATCTAACAATACCTAGGGATGTAGTCAAGTACTTAATATCCAAAGTCTATAATTCGAATAGAGAAGAGCTGATGCAGATATTCTACGACACTGGCGCATGGTTTGGCAAATACATACTGGCGAGAATAGGCAGTGAAAACCTGGTAGAAAGGCTTCGGCAGATTCTATACGTGAATATATGGGATTTAAATGAAGTTTACGTTGATAAGAATGGTAATACTATTTCGATTAGGTGTGTAGCCCCACAGCTTTCCATGGAAGAGACTGAACTCTTAGCCTCTTATGTAGATGGTATGTTGGGTTCTATTGGTTTTAAACCAGTTGAACGTGAGGTGATAAGGGGAATAATAATGGTTAAAGTTGAGGGTGGGGTGTGAGTGGATAATCCCACTGTACGTAAAGCACTGTTGTATGAAAGTGTCAGAGGGGGTCTTGTTAGATGCCTTCTATGCGAAAGACGCTGTTTAATATCTGAAGGGGCTACGGGCTTCTGTGGTACGAGAATCAACATGGGTGGGTTTCTCTACACAATTGTCTACGGAGATATAAACGCGATATCTGTAAACCCCATAGAGAAAGGTTACCCAACCGTTGGGTAGCCCTCTAGAAAGCCGCTATATCACTTCTATCCAGGGACCAAAGCCCTTACTTTCTCCACTTGGAGTTGTAATTTTACATGTCCATGGTGTCAAAACTGGGTACTCTCAAAGTCTAAACCAGACCCATCTAAGGCGAATTACATAAGTCCTAGAGAGATGATCGATTTAGCCATTAAAAGTGGATGTCAGGGTCTTTCAGTATCTTTTACAGAGCCTACTCTACTATTCGAGTATTCGCTTGACGTCTTTCCTCTGGCGCTAAACGCAGGACTGTACACGAATTTTGTGAGTAATGGCTATATGACAGTTGAAGCTTTAAAAATGCTCCGCGACTCGGGTCTCCAGTCAATAAAAATAGATGTTAAAGGGGGTTTAGAAACGGTTAAAAGATTTTGCGGGGCCGACGTCTCCATAGTGTGGAGGAACGCCGAACTCGCGAAAAAGATGGGTGTACATGTTGAAATAGTTAACCTAATAATTCCAGGTGTTAATGACGATGAAGCTACGTTGCGAGAGATTATTGAAAATCACGTTAAACGCTTAGGCGTAGAAGTTCCAATACATTTCACAGCGTATTATCCGGCGTATGAGTTTAAAGCACCACCCACGCCTGTTGAAAAGCTTGAAGAAGCCTATAGAGTTGCCAAAAGCTTCGGCGTTAAATACCCATATATAGGTAATGTCCCAGGACATAAGTATGAGAATACTTACTGTCCGAATTGCAACCGTATCTTGATAAGGAGGTTTGGCCTGTTCAGAGTTGAAGTTAAACTTAGGGCTGATGGTAGATGTCCAGGCTGCGGTGAACTAATCCCCATAAAACTTTGGAAAAGCAGTACTTAGACTCCTGCTATACGCTGGTAGACTTCAGGCGGGTTGAAAGCGGATGCTATAGCTCCATAGAGGACTATTTCATCTTTAAGTATTGTGAGTTTCATCTCTGGAATGCGGTTTATCGAATACTCCCCCACATGTTGTAAGATGAAGGGTAGAATTAACTCACTATTATGTAACATAACGGAGCCTCCGACTGTTATAAGCTCTGGGTCGTAAACGTTGATTACTGAAGCAAAACCTATGGCATTTAAAACACCTATTCTCCTAACAACTTCTAAGCTGAATCGGTCGGCTTGTTTAGCAGATTCATAGATCATTCTGGCCGAGATTCTAGAGAGTTCTCCTCTAGTAAGCTTATATAGAAGGCTTTTTTCAAATCCAAATATCAAATTGTTCTCAACTAGATATTTAACATAGTTTGGTATGTTTCTACCGGAGCAATAGGCCTCCCAGTGTCCACGTCTACCACATCCACAGACAAGCCTTCCATCAAAGTCTATGACTATGTGTCCGATTTCGTGGGCATTCCCATCTTTACCTAGAAGCAGATTACCGTTAACGTAAACTCCAGCGCCTATACCCGTGCTTATCGTTATGTAGACAAGGTTTTCTACGCTTCCCCCATCCCCGTAAAACTTTTCACCCATCACCGCGGCTACACAGTCGTTAAGTAGAACAACAGGTAATTTGAATTCTTCCTTAAGAGGCTCAACTATTGGTACGAAACCGACTCCGGGAATATTGGCGGGTTGTTCAATGCCGCCACGTTTAAGGTTGAGAGGACCTATGGATCCTATGCCTATGCCCACTACTTCTTCAAAGTTTAAATTTAGGCTCTTGCATAGGCTCTTAATCATACGAGCTATCTGACGGCTTATAGCAGTAGGATCTTGACTTCTATCCGTTTCCTCTATCAGCTTTGATAATATTCTCCCCGTTTCATCTCCAATAGCAACCCTTAGGTTTGTAGCTCCAATATCTACGCCTAAACCGTACTTCTTCATATGGACACCAATAGTAGAAGTATTTCTTCCTAGTATTTTTCAATTGCGTCTTTTAAATATCTCCCATTGTAAGTTCAATGAAACCTCAGTAACGGCTTTAATTCATTTACTTATTATAGTTAAACTTATATTCTATATATTATCTCAGTATTAACTGGATGAGCCTAAAAGTATTTTCAACAGGGCTTCCAGCCATACCTCTCAGAGGAGCCATTAGCATTTACGAGAAAAGACATGGAGTCAGTTTTGAAGTAGTTGCAGGACCAGTCGAGCAGTGGCTTCCTGATGTTTTAGCTGGAGAAGGCGATATTGTTTCCGTGGGTGCTGAATATATGATGGATGATCTGCAGGAGGAACATGGCTTGATAATACCCGATACTAGAACATCAGTCGGTTATAGACGATCTGTAATAATTGTAAGGAAGGGCAATCCTAAAAACATAAAGAAAATTGAAGATTTAGCCGAAAGAGAAGACGTTAAGATTCTAGTTTGCCGTGGGGCCTGTCAACGAGGTCTTTGGGATGATGTATCCAGTAAAGCTATGTTGGCGGATGAAATTCGTAGGAAGATAGTTGAGTACGGAACAGGCTGTCTGGATACGTACCAAAGGTGGCGTAGAAGTGAGGGACGTATAGATGCGGCTATAGTATGGAACGTATATGGAGTTATTTGGCCGAACGATTGTGACGTCATAGAGCTTCCTAGAGATCTTCAAGTCTATAGAAGTACAAATGTTGCTATATTGAAATCGACCAAGGATGAAAAGTTGGCACGTATGTTCATAGATTTTCTGAGAACTAAGGACGCTAGAAGCACTTATGAGAAATGGGGCTGGGTCATACCGAAGCGCTAAGTGGGCATCCGCAGAAGGGTCTTCTCAAGCATACTACTACATTTGGTTTAAAGCTTATATAGATAGTCTTACCTACATTAACCTCTCTTTCAGAGGCTACATCTCTCGGTATATCTACTATGAAATAGTATTCTCCCACGGAGACTTTTGCACGGATAAAACTTCCAGTTAAAAATAGGTCTTCAATTAGACCTTTAAACACGTTGACTCCCTCAAGTTTTTCAAAGTGAACTGTTATGTCATCAGGTCTTAAGAAGACACATACATGCTCATCTACTTTAAAATGATCTTCAAGTGGTACAACCACTTCTAAACTTGATATAACGATACCTGAGCAAGAGATTGTGGAGCTTTTTCAGAGGAAATATCCCCACATAACCGTAATAGCCACCTTTGGAGGCTCTGGCTCTCTTCTTTCATCGATAGAAATAGCCAAAGCTGGAGACTTGTATGTTCCAGGTTCACAGGATTACATGGAAAAAGCAATAAGAAAAGGAATTATTAAAAAAGATACGATCACGATAATAACTTATATGATCCCGGCAATTATAGTTCCAAAAGGAAACCCTAAAAATATAACGTGTTTAGAGGATTTGGCAAAACCTGGAGTACGTATTGGGCTTGCAGATCCTGAAACAGTATGTGTCGGAGAGTACGCTGTAGATTTACTGAAATACAATGGTTTGTGGGAGAAGGTTAAACCTAATGTAATTGTCTATGTTGAAAGCTGCTCAGCATGTGCTAACTTGCCTGTTACAAAGTCTGTAGATGCCGTAATAGGTTGGCACGTCTTCCACTACTGGAATCCTAACGCAACAGATATAATCTGGATCAAGCCAGAGAAAGTACCTAAAATAGCCTTTATTGCTGCGGCTTTAACCGTATACGTTGAAGATGAGTATGCGGCAAGGAAGTTTTTAGAGTTTCTGGCGTCAGAAGAATCTAAAGAAATATTCCGAATGTATCATTATTTTGCAACGGTTGAAGAGGCTAAAAACTACGCCCCTAATGCTACAGTGCCACCTATAAAAGATCCATAGGTGATAACATGAGTATGCTGAAGCCTAAGTTTATAGATAGAAGCTTCACATTACTAGCAGTAGGCTCGCTAGCAGTGCTTACGCTCTTCCTCCTTACAACCTTAGTGTCTATGAGCTGGTACACGAAGCCGGAGACTTTTCTGAAAACCCTTTTATCGGAAGAAATCTCATTCTCGGTAAGACTCAGTATTGTGACAGCGACGGTATCCACAGGCTTTGCACTTGCTGTAGCAATTCCATCGGCGTACATGCTATCACGTACAGACTTTCCAGGCAAATCCCTAATAGATGCATTATTAGATATACCGATGATAATGCCTCCTATATCCCTAGGTGCCGCACTCTTAATATTCTTCTCAACTCCTCTTGGAAGAATTATACAAACCCACTTCGTTAGATTCGTTTTTGAACCTGCTGGCTTAATATTAGCACAATTCACAGTTGTAGTTGCTGTGTGTATAAGGATGTTGAAAGCTGCTTTTGATAGTGTAAACCCTAGGTATGAATTAGTTGCTAGAACATTAGGTTGCACGAAGGCTGAAGCCTTCCTAAAAGTCACACTTCCACTTGCTAAGAAAAACATATTAGCTGCGACGGTCATATCCTGGGCTAGAGCTGTAGGCGAATTTGGAGCTTCCGTTACCCTTGCTGGTGCTACAAGAATGAGAACTGAAACAATGCCTATTGCAATATTCCTAAGCTTGGCTTCTGCGGATGTGGAGAGAACCGTAGCCATAATATTCATCCTACTCGGGATAGCTATAAGCGTTTTAGTCTTTCTTAGAAAGATTATAGGGGTTACACCCGTCTGGAGGTGATACCCTTCATAAGCGAAGACGATCGTGAGAGACAAGCTTTACCAACTAGTGCACCTCAGAAGGGGATAACGATTAACGTGGAATTTAGAGGGGAGGCTAAGAGACGGCTTGGAATAGGTAAACTTGTAGTTACCCTTCCAGAGGATGCTGGCCTACTGGAGCTTCTTGAAGAACTTGAAAAGAAGTTTGGTTGGCCGTTTAAAAGAGAGTTCGTAGATGAATCTACGGGGGACTTAAGTCCTAGGGTTGTAGTCTTAGTGAATAAGGTCCCCTTACGTAGAAACTTTAGGTTTTTAAAGTTTAAGGGCGGAGAATCTGTTGTGCTTTTTCCACACACAGTTTGTGGAGGATAATTTCACATGTTAGGTTACGCTGGTAAGATCTTACGAGTAGATCTTAGTAGTGGTTCTTTTAAAATTGAGCCTTTATCCGATCAAATGGTCAAGTCTTACATAGGTGGAAATGGATTCGGTGTAAGAATACTCTATGATGAAGTTCCTCCAAAAATAGACCCGTTAGGCATTGAGAATAAACTTATATTCGCTACAGGCCCCCTCTGTGGAACACCAATACCAATAGCCGTTAAATTTGGAGTATTTGCTAAATCACCTTTGACTGGGATTCTAGGTGAATCCTACTCTAGCGGCTTCTTTAGCGAGTATCTTAAAAAAGCCGGATACGACGTCTTAATAATCGAAGGAAAATCTGAAAAACCGGTTTTTCTCAAAATATTTGATGATGACATTAAACTTTGTGATGCAAGTAGCATTTGGGGAGCTACGTGCTGGGATGCTGAAAACATTCTGCGAAGCGATTTAGGTGAGAAGAGACTAGGCATTCTAAGCATAGGACCTGCTGGAGAAAACCTTGTTAAATTCGCCTGCATAACGAGTGACCGTTATAGACAGGCTGGTAGATGTGGACTTGGAGCTGTTATGGGTGCGAAGAAGCTGAAAGCCATAGCTGTTCACGGTTCAAGCAGAATTGAAGTTGCTAACCCAGACGGTGTCTTAGAAGTCGCTAAAGGGATCGTTGAAAAATCTAAAAGTGCTAGAATTGAACACCATAGAGTTTACGGCACATTGGGAACCCTTGAAATAGCTAATGCGCAGGAAGCACTTCCAACTAGGAACTGGACATATGGCTTCTTCGAAAAAGCTGAAGACGTAGATGCTGAGTACATGCTTAGAAATACGTTCGTCAGAGATGTTGGTTGCTTAAACAGATGTCCTATAAAATGTGGAAAATACAACGTTGTTAGAGATGGACCGTTCAAAGGAACAGCCATAGTGGGGCCCGAATACCAGAGTACCTATGCCTTAGGCCCCAACTGCTTTATAGATGATTTAAAGGCCGTGATTAAGGCTAACGAACTCTGCGATAAGTTGGGCATAGATACAATTACTGGAGGTTGTACAGTGGCTTTTGCTATGGAATGTTTCGAAAGAGGGATACTATCGGAGGAAGATTTAGGGTTTAAACTTAGATTTGGAGACCCAGAGGCTCTCATGAGGCTTTTAGAGCTTATAGCCTATAGGAAGGGTATAGGTAACCTTTTAGCTGAAGGTTCTAAAAGGGCCTCTGAAAAGCTAGGAGCTGAAGCTTTAGCCGTTCATGTTAAGGGATTAGAGTGCCCAGGATATGATGCTCGTGTACTTAAAGGAACAGCCCTTCAGTACGCTGTTTCAAGTAGAGGAGCCTGCCACTTGAGAGCTAGAGCGCAAGTGCCAGAGCTCACAGGGGCTATTGACCGTTTAGAAATTGAGGGGAAGGGTAAGCTTGTCAAAGAGAGAGAAGACCTATTCACGCTTTTCGACTCGCTCATAGTTTGTAAGTTTGCTCTACCGATATTCGAACTACTCGATATAGCCAAAGCCTATAACTGTGTTACTGGCATCGCTCTGACTGAGAAAGAACTATTGACGATAGGTGAGCGTATAACGAACCTTGAAAGACTTTTCAATATACGTGAAGGTGTAACCCGCAAATGGGACACATTACCTGAGAAAATACTTTCACATCCAAATCAAGGCATGGTAACATCTAGAGGAGAACTCAACACTATGCTCGACGAATACTATCGGCTCAGAGGATGGGATTTAGAAACAGGTAAGCCCACAGTTGAAAAGCTTGAAGAGCTCAACCTGTTCCAACGGAAACCTATAGCATAGTTTAAACTCATAAGATAAACAGTTGCACGCTTAACAGGCTTAACCATAAATAAAAGACGTGGTGTAATAGGCCATTTATGAGGCGTGGGTAAGTGTATGATGAATTGTACTAAAAGTTTTCTAGGATCGTAAGAGTTAACAGTCTTCTAATTGTAAGGGGGTAAAATGCATAGTTTTAACACCAATCGAATGAAGTTCTGGCAACATTTCCTTCACCACCTTGCAAATTTCCTCAGATAAACTCATGTATCTTTCAACATCATCTTTTAAGACGTTAAAAACCATATCCAAAGCTTTCTTTCTTCTCGCATACCTTTATCCAAGTTTTGAGTCGATCAACCACATCGATGCATGTACTGACAACCTCAACTATATCCATCTTAAATATATCCATCATCGATGAGATTATTTAACTGCTACAATCTTTTAAGAGTCTATACTATGAATACCTACACAGTCTTCATCAACGATGACCATTTTTCGTTAATATGAATAGGGCTTTTTTAAAGGAAATGATAGGAGCGATTAATGGAAAAGCCTCCTCTTTTAGGAGATTGCAGAATAACAGATTATAAAAATGAAGTTACTCGACTTTTATGGAAAATATCCTCTCCATAGCTTCTATTTAATGAGTTTTTCAAACGCCCTACGTATCTCGCTTATCTGTCTCTTTATCTCGTTCAACTCACTTCTGAGGGCTTTAACTACTTCCTCTAGATCTGCTTCGCTTTCTACCGTTACTTTGAAGCATGGAGTACCGTACCAGTCTTGAACACCTTGAGATAGTTTTATGAGAGGATGCTTTTTGATTAGTCCAGCTCCACCATCATATGGAAGCATTATTACGATGCGCATTCGTGATGTATGTTCATCATTTTAGCAAGTTAGAAAATCTACATAATCCTTAGTTCTAGCGAGTCTTGTAACTCCAACATATCAATAATGCAGGTGCTCTGCTATTCTAGAGATACTTCATGTGTATACCAATAAGCCGAGTAGTT
Source organism: Bathyarchaeia archaeon (assembly GCA_038870975.1). Taxonomy (GTDB): domain Archaea; phylum Thermoproteota; class CALKCG01; order B24; family B24; genus DTBU01. Next base: position 791,255 of record JAVZJD010000001.1, read on the forward strand.
TACAAGGTTTTATCACGCGTCCTATGCCTCTCACCATTTTTAAGATTGTTTGGAGATTACGCAGTAAAATTTAAATCTTTTTCATGTTTATCTCTTAAGAGATAAACATGAAAAAGTTAATAATTGCAATGGTATTAATTTCGCTGGTCATCTGTTTTACCTTTTCTTGGTTTTATTTAATACCTCGGCTACGGCGTAGGCAGTTATTTAATATAGGTGTGGCAGTCGAATTTAACAACCATGCTACCTGTGCATGGATTGCGCACCACTATGGTTGGTTTGAAGATGAAGGGCTTAACCTCACATGCTTTGAAGCCTACGTAACTGGTACGGCATTAGCATCTGCTGTAGCGAGAGGAGATATTCAAGCGGCTTATATGTGTCTCGGACCTGCTCTATTGTTGTACTCACGTGGTGTCCCTATAAAGATCGTTGCTGGTTTGCATCTCTACGGTTTCGCTATTGTGGCAAAACCCGAGATAGTAAGTATAACAGACTTAGATGGTAAAGTAGTAGGTGTTGTCGCTGAAGGCTCGCAGGCAGATTTACTCCTGCGTTTTACAGTTGACAAGTATAATCTTAAAAACGTAGATATACGGCGTATGAATCCTCCAATGGCTTTAACTGCTTTAATCGCTGGAAAAATTGACGCCGCTTGTATTCCTGAATTTTTCGCTACATTAGCTGAGGTTCAAGGCTTCCATATGGTTGCACGCAGTCAAGACCTATGGCCAAACATGCAAGGTAGTGTTTTAGTGGTTAAAGAGGATTTAATAAAGGAGCACCCAGAAGTTGTGAAAAAGCTTGTGTCGCTTGTAGTAAGGGGGACAAACTTTATACACGATCAGCCGGATTTAGCAGCATCAGTCCTCACAGATGAGTTGAAAGGGGCAAAAGTCTTAGGCGTATCGCAGGAGGTCCTCGATATTCTAGGTAGTCAAATGGAACTTGTGACAGCTGACCTCTTAAAGAGGTCTATGAACAACCTTGAGTATAGCTATGAAATAGATATCAATGTTGTTCAAAATTGTATAGATTTTATGGCTAAGTTGGAATATGTAGAACAATTTAACGCCAGTGATATTTTAGACCTAAGCTTCCTCTGGGGATGAGGTCATGAAGAAACTTGAAAAATTGTTCTGGCTTACACCCATATTGATACTCTTAGCAATCTGGGAGGTGGTGGCAAGATCCGGAATCATGCCTCAATACCTTTTTCCATCCTTTTCACAAGTAGTCGTCAGAACCTATCTCTTAATAATCAGAGGCACTCTTACGACTCACTTTTTCAGTAGCTTGATTAGGGTTTTAGTAGGTTTTCTCTTAGGATCTTTAGCAGGTCTTGGAGTAGGTATTCTCATGGGCTGTTCTGACGTTTTAAACAGGACTTTGCAGCCAGTTCTTAGCCTTTTAATGCCCATTCCAGCCCTAGGTTGGCTTCCACTTCTCATATTATGGATTGGCATAGGCGAAGCCTTGCCAATAACCGTAATATTCTTATGCTCTTTTTTCCCTGTAACATACAATACTGCAACAGGTATCCGAGGAGTACCTAGAGAATACGTTAGAGTCGCGAGGACTTTAGGAGCATCTAGAATAGAGGTTTTGAAGACAATACTGATTCCTCTTGCTCTGCCAAGTATCTTCACAGGGTTGAGATTAGAAGCTGGGATGGCTTGGAGAGTGATAATAGCCGCAGAGATGATAGCAATTCCCAGTGGAATAGGTGCTCTAATGATCGCCTCTGAAAACCTCCTGATGGTTGACGTCATTATGGTGTGTTTAATGGTTTTAGCTATAATGTGTCTCTTATTTGAAAGAATTTTCCTCTTCTTAGAGCAAAGATTTACCAAGTGGAGGTGACCATTATACCGAATATTAAACTTAAGAATGTGTCAAACTTCATTCTGCGGAATATAAACTTGGAGATAATGGAAGGTGAATTGTTCACACTCTTAGGGCCATCAGGTTCTGGAAAAACAACTTTGTTAAATGTAATAGCCGGGCTTGTTGAATATGAAGGAAGCGTCTTCTTTGATGATAAACCTATAGATATGGTTCCTCCAGAAGATAGAGGAATAGGATATGTACCGCAAGACCAACTTTTATTCCCCCATCTAAAAGTAGCAGATAATGTCGGTTATAGTTTAAAAGTATTGAAAAAACCTAAAACATTTATTGAGAAAAGAGTAGATGAGCTTTTAAGAATGATGGGTATAACGCATTTAAAGTATCGTTATATCAAGGACTTAAGTGGAGGAGAAAAGCAACGTGTAGCACTTGCTCGTGCGCTTGCAAACGAACCTAAGGTTTTACTACTAGATGAACCGTTCAATAACCTAGATCCAAATACTGCAAGTTACCTTAGACTTGAGATTAAACGTCTTCAAAGAAGGCTAGGTATAACGACAATCTTCGTCACACATGATATAAATGAAGCTGAAGAAATGAGCGATAGAGTTGGAATACTGTATCAAGGTGAGCTTCAACAAGTTTCAACATTCGATGAAATCATTTTCTCGCCAAGAAATGTAAAGGTATCAGACTTTATTGGAGATTTAAACATTTTAACTTGCGAATGTAGAGGTAATTCAGGTGGTCTAGCCATATGCTATTGCCAAGGCATTCCAATCTTTGTGCTCACCGATAGTAACTCAATAAGAAAGATAGCAATAGACCCTAAAGATGTATTTGTTACAACTGAACTAACCGATATTTTAGGCTCTCGTATTAACGTTTTCAAAGGTATTGTTATAGACATGTTAGAGATGCCAAGCCAGATGGTGAAAGTTAGGGTAAAACTTGAAAACGGTGTAGTGATCTCTTCGGTTATGCCTAAAGAAGCTTCCCACGAACTAACGAATGGAAAAGAAGTCTTTATAAAACTACCGCTTAAAGCTATGAGAATGATAGACCACAGCACTTAAGAGGTGTAAAAACAACATGTACGAGGAGTTATACGAGAAGTTTTCCAAAATTGTGGAAGTTAACAATCTTCTATCGGCTAGGGTAAAGTGTGTGATTTTAGGAGGTGATGCTTTAAGACTTCCTTCAGGAGAATACCTTGCTGCGCGTGGTAAAGAGGTTGTAGTACACTGTGAAGTTGAAGGAGGCTTTGGACAGGCCTTCACAAGCTTCCCCAGAGAGTTTGATGGAACTGTCAGAGACGTGCTAGAGTTTATTCATGGAGATGATTGGAAGAGGGCGGTCTTTTTCGCTACGCTCAATGCTGTCCTCCATAAGTTAGGCATGGTTAAGGGAACGATTCACTGTAGAGAGTCTGAACCTGAAATCTGTGGTAGAGAATTGGTTTCCTACATCCTGTCGAAATTCGGTCGAGTTAAAATAGCTCATATCGGCTACCAGCCTGGGCATGTCAAAGCCTTAGCCAGGCTCCTAGGCTCCGAAGGAGTCTACGTTACAGATTTAGATCCAGCGAACATAGGTCAGGTTAAATTTGGGATTGAAATATTGGATGGAAGATTAAACCAGGATATACTGCGTAAAGTAGATGTAGCATATATTACGGGTAGTGCAGCAGTCAATGGGACCCTCCCAGAGCTACTCGACTTATGCAAAGTCTACGGTGTTAAACCAGTAGTCTATGGAGTTACAGGGAAAGGCTTAGCGAATCTGTTGAAACTGGAGGTCTTCTGCCCCTACGGTCACGATTCGCTAAATTCTCCATTGAGATTAAATGTAAAACTATAGTTTTCCCCTAGTTGAGAAAGGCTAATATTTGAGGAGTACAAACTATCTAGACGATGTGGGCCCGTGGCGCAGAACTCCGCCTATAGTAAGTGAGACATAAGCGGGGTGTGCAAGCAGGACAGCGCATCGGCCCTCTAAGCCGGGGGTCGTGGGTTCAAATCCCACCGGGCCCGCTTCTAAGACCTTGTCGGAAGAATTAAACCCGTAATTTTGAATCCATGCCTACTCCATCTTCTCTATCTGATACAGAATAGTAGACGTTAGTCTCTTATTCCTGCGATAAACTTCAAAGGATATTAAACAGCGTCTTACACATATAAAGACCCATTTTCCAAATGTTGGGGAATAGGAAGGTTCATATCGGCAGTCATGTAAAGATGCGTGGGTGATCAACTTTTAATAGAAGCTTAGACCCAAGTCTAAGCGATAAAATGGGTGAGTTCTTCCTACAGTTTTCTCTTGAAGATGCTCGTAGGTCTGTATTTTCTCCATACTTTGGAAGGCTTATCATAACGAGGGAGGATATGCGTAGAGTTCTTGACTTGGAATATTACGATAGAAGGCTTTTCGAAGTATGGCACGCCGTCTACGGGATAGCGGAGTTTAAGGATTTCCAAATGAAGATAAACCTAGTTAAGAGAAGAGAGGAAGCTAAAAGGCTGTATGAGGAATTTCTACAGCGTTTAAAGACTGAGGATAGAAGGCTTATGCTGGAGGCTTCTGAAGCGCAGGATAGGCTAGAGCAGGAAGTGGTTAACACAGTTAAGCCTTGGGATTTATGGCTTATAGGCCCTGAACTCTCGCTTAGAGTTTCTTGGCAGAATAGGCTATTCATATGTAGATGTATGAAGGAGGAGGTTACAGAGGAAAAGTCTACTTGGAGCCCTGAGAAATGGCGGGTCACCTATAGAGTAGGAAGGAAAGAGTATAGGAAGGATTCAGATAAATACGGCTTCCTCACAATCTGGTATAAGTGGATAGAAGCACCCATTGAAATAGTAGAATTTCAGGTGTTTGGATTAAGCGCCCCTAAGTCTCAAACAGCTCTATCTAAGGAAGCGGTTTTCAAAAACGAACTATCCAACCTAGGATACACCATAATATACAATGGTAACGTACACTACGGCAACTGCAACTACCATGTCGAAGTAGTAGGAAGATGCGGGGAACAGACAGAAAGTAGAAACTACTGGGGACCATAAAATGCGTGTTAAAGATGCGGTAAATTCATTCTACTTCTAGAAAAAAATATGCCTCCTTTGATAAAAGGCAAATTTTTATCAAAGGCTGTTCAATAGCCGGCTCAACAATTTCCGCAGTATTCTCATAAAATAAGGCGTCACAGTACCTCATATCGTATGCCATCTACGTAGAAGTCACCAATAGTATATCTCTTTAGCGTTTTTAATAATCTTACGTACGGTTCTCGCATCTAAGCGTTCTACCCCTGGCCTCATAGCGTACTCATCAGCGTAATCGCTTCTACAAAGCTCCAATCTAACTTCAATCGGCGGTTCGAGAATAAAGGGTTTAAACACCTCAGTTTTAATACGTTGAACAGCCCTCATAGCAACGTCATGTATCATCTTATTGGCGAGCTTGGGGGAAATACACTTAGCTCTATTTCTGCCAAGTCCCTCTTTAACAGCAACTAATTCGATATTTCCGAAGAAGCTACAGGCCTCTTCACATGCGGCTTTATCTCCTGTAACCATGATGACTGGTACGCCGAAAGCACCAGCATAAGCTCCCGCTTGACCAATTTCACCGAATTTCCTCCCGTTAATGTAGAGGTTTAACCATGAAGTCGACGATTGAGTGCGGTCTAGAAATCCATTTAGAGTTCCAGCCATTGCATGACATCCAACTTGCATCAACCCATCGAAGGTTTCATCGAGGCTTGGCATAACTTCCAATGGATTTTTCACAGTTTCATACATTGCTCGTTCATCCAACATCTCAAGTATGAAATTATCACCACCACCATGTCCATCTAATACAACAACATCTGTAGCTCCACCATCGAAGGCTCCTGCAATAGCTGAGTTAACGTCTTCGCAAAGTAACCTGCGGGCTTTCTCATATTCTGAATGCCCCTTCTGAACCTGCTCAGGACGCCAAATACCGCTAACCCCCTCCATATCCGTTATAATGTAAATCTTCATCAGTTACCACGATACTTCTATTAAGAGATTGTTTGTCTTCAGATTTATGGTCTAATTTAAATAAACTTAGATATTCGTCGCTGATTTAGTTCTCTAAACTCTTACCCTCCCTAGGCATCTTCAGGGCTATCGTCGTTTAGAGGTATGGTTCTCCTGGGGATTAAACTATTTAACTCTAATCTTCTTCCAGTATATATTTGGAAGATATTGCTTCGGTCTTTCAAAAGATTTAACTACTATTTTAAGAATGTTCCAGTTTTAACACCTTGGATAGTCAAAGAAATCTTAGACTCCACCCCAGCAGGGGAAATCAATACATCCCTAGATATGGGGCTTTCCAAAGAGAAGGTTTACGTAGGCAAAGACTACGTTACAATACGCAACTCGAAAATCACCATTGAAGAGTTTAGAAGAGCGTTGGAGGATGAAGCTGTCTACGCCGTTTTGAATAATTCCCTCGTTAAAGTTGCTAAAACTTGTGGAGTACACTACTATAAGCTTAAGCCAGTGGCTCCAAATACGGCTCCTACGATAGAAATAGACGGTATTCATATGCATCGTATTTTAAGTACCACTCCTTGGGAAGACTCAAAGGTCAAAGTTAAACTACTATCTGTTAGAAGAGGTTGCAGGGTCTTAGATACTTGCACCGGATTGGGCTATACTGCTATATGGGCTTTAAAAATGGGGGCTGGTGAAGTATTAACTGTAGAGAAGGACGTTAATGTACTTGAGATTGCCTGCTTCAACCCGTGGAGTAGATGGCTCGAAGACCATAGAATCACCATAATAGTTGAAGATGCTTTAAAAGTTGTTGAAAATCTAGAGGATGAATACTTTGATAGGATTATGCATGATCCACCTAGACTGTCGTTGGCTGGAGACCTATATGGGTTGGATTTCTACCGTGAGCTCTACAGAGTTCTTAAAACTAAAGGCATACTTGTACACTATACCGGGCAGCCAGGTCACAGGAGAGGGAAGGATATAATGGCTGGTGTTAAAAGTAGACTTGGGAAAGTCGGCTTTATCGTTAAAAAGGCTCCAGAGGCATCAGCTGTAATAGCCTACAAGACTGGTTAAACTTAAACATTATCAGAGGATTATTCTCGATCGGGAGGTCGGGTTTTTGAAGCTATCTCTACATAGTGTAAGTCTATCCGGATTCTTCTACAGAGGAAATCCAATTCCTCTTGAAGAACTTGTAACGAAGGTTAAACAATATGGTTTCGATGGGGTTGAATTAATGGGTAAGAGACCACATGCAAACCCCTGCGATCTATCTGCAGAGTCTAGGAGAAACTTTAAAGAATTAGCCTCATCAAACGGGCTTGAAATAGCCGCTATAGCTGGCTATAATGACTTCTCAGGTCCTGATGCATTTAAAAGGGAGCTTAACATCCTATACGTGAAGGAGTTGGTGAAACTAGCGAGAGACCTTGAGACAGATATTGTACGTGTTTTTGCAGCTGGTATGGAGGATGTAAACCCTTCCATACCGTACCATGAACACTGGCGTCTATGTGTTGAAGCCTTTAAAGAAGTCTCAAAATTTGCTGAAGATTATGGTGTAATTTTGGCTTTACAAAACCACCCGCCGATAATGGAGAGCTATGAAGACGTACTGGATATGATTGAGGAAGTGGGTTCAGACGCGTTGAAGGCGTGTATAGACCCTGAGCTTCTAATATGGGTTAGGGATGTAAACCCCTACGATGAAAATTTTTCAGAGAAGCTTAAAACAATCTACGGGAGGGTTGGACGGTTGCTTGTCCATGTACACGTTGGTGACTCCGTAGAAAGGACTGGTAAATTCATAGTAGTCCCAGCTGGAGGGGGCTCTGTGTTAAGAGCGTCGAGGATTGAGAGAGTCGCAATGGGGACTGGTGTGTTTAAAAACATAGTTAAGCCGTTCGTAGAGGCTTTGAAAAGTATAGGATACAATAGGTATGTTTCATATGAAGTTTGTTCGCCAAGGTATGTAAAGCATAAGCTTATAGACTTCCTCACACTAGAATATGAAATAGCGAACGGTGTTCGTTTCTTGAGGGAGTTTTTATGTTGAGATGGAGGTGATTCATTGAGGAAGGTTAAATTAGGCTTCGTCCCGTTGCATAGAGAACCTTTTGATGAAGACTGGGCAGTAGAGCTTAGAAAGCGATTCATAAAGGCTCTTTCCGAAGTCGAGAATATAACGCTCATATATCCGTCTGAGAATTTAACTAAAAATGGACTCGTTAGAAACGATGAAGATGCAGATAAAGTCACACGGCTTTTTAAAGCCGAAAATGTTGAAGGCCTGCTTTTAGGTACTATGACTTTTGGAGACGAAGTAGCAGGCGCTAGAATAGCTGACAGTCTGAGGGTTCCAGTGATGGTTTTTGCAACTAAGGAGCCTGCTATAAGCCCCGAAGGTTTTAGGAAATCCGACAGTTTCTGCGGCACGTTGTCTCTAACGTCGGCCCTGTACCGTAGAGAATTGCCGTTTAATTTTCTAGGAGTGGTGTTTCCAGAGGATGAATTATTCGTTAAGGGCGTCGAAGTATTTGCAAGAACATGCGCTATTGTAAGTGGGTTTAAGTGGGCGAATATAGGACTTATCGGTCCTAGACCTGAACGGTTTGAAACCTGTACGTTCAACGAAGCTGAAATGTTGAGACACTTCAGTCAGAAGGTTGTACCGATAGACTTGTCTCAAATAGTTTTAGCCGTTAACTCTCTCGGTGACGAAGACCCCGATGTTGTGAAAACCGTGAGAGAAATCGAGAAGTATATTGCTACATCAGAAGTCCCGCCTGAAAAACTCAAAGTCATAGCTAAAGTTGAAGTAGTCTTAAGAAGACTATTCCGAGATAAGCAGCTTTCAGCGGCAGGTGTTAGATGTTGGGTTGAATTTCAACACATTTACGGTATAGCAGTCTGCCATATTCTGGGAAGACTAACAGATACTGGAATGCTATGTGCCTGTGAGTCTGATATATACGGTGCTTTAACAATGCTAATACAGTATTTGGCTTCGCTTGAAACAACTCCTCCACACTTCGTAGATTGGACTATACGGCATCCAGAGAAAGACAATCTCGTTTTGATGTGGCATTGTGGTAATGCACCTGTATCTCTCGCATGTCCAGAATGTCCCATAAACCTCAGATATCACAGTATTCTCTTCAGAGACGTAGGTATAGATAGGTCTCATGGAACTGCGGAGTTCAAGCTTAAATCCGGCGTCGTAACCATAGGTAGGCTTACAGAGCATAAAGGTGAATTTAAAATGCTTATAACACGTGGTAAAATCGTAGAAACCCCGCCGTATACTAGGGGTGCGTATAGTTGGGTTGAAGTTGAAGATTTAGATAGACTCTACAGGGTTCTCGTAGAGGAAGGATTTGTACACCATGCGAGCATGATCCATGGAGATTATACGGCTGAAATTAAAGACGCGTGTAAATTCCTAGGAATTAAACCGGTAGTCGTTTAACGGAATTAAGTCTATGTTCGACGGTGTTTAACTTTGAGCATAACAGACCTTAAGATAGGCTTCATAGGATGTGGAGGTATAGCCCTCCACCATTTAAATCAGCTTGTAAGCCTAGGTGTTAAGCCAGTAGCCTTCTGCGATGTAGATAGGGCTAGGGCTTCATCGTTTGCTCAAAGAGTTGGAGCAGGCTCTGTCTACACAGATTACCATGACATGTTTGAAAAAGAGCGTTTAGACGCGGTTTGGATATGTATCCCACCCTTCGCTCATAAAGACGAAGTGACAGTAGCTGCTGAGAAAAACGTTAACGTTTTCATAGAAAAACCCATAGCGCTTGACATAGCTACAGCTAAATCTATGGTTGACTCAGTTCGTAAGTACGGCATTAAAAGCTGGGTTGGCTATCACTGGAGACAGTATGATGGCATCCAGAGGGTACGTACAGTCCTCATGAAGGAGGGCGGTAGAATAGGTCTAGTTGAGGGGTATTGGTGGGGTTGGATTCCATCGACAATTGGAGGGTGGTGGATTAGAAGAGATATGAGCGGCGGCCAAGTTGTAGAGCAAACCACCCACATATTCGACTTGGCTAGATTCCTATGTGGTGAAGTTGAAACCGTTTACGCTGAAATGGATACGATTCTACATACAGACATACCGAACTTCACCATAGAAGATGTTGGGGTCTTCACGCTTCGATTTGCCAATGGTGCAGTAGGGGTAATATCGAATACGTCTGCTGCTCAACCTATAGGCGGGGCTGTAGGATTGAAGATTGTCGCTAAAAACGTTCAGTTGGAGATAAGCTCTCAATCTGCGAGAATGTATAAAGGCATGGAGCTCACAGAGATAAGGCATTCCGTAAATCCGTACCTTGAAGAAGATAGAAAGTTTCTCAAGAGTATAGTTGAAGATACAGACACAGAGGTTCCCATAGAAGAGGGTTTGAAGACTTTAGCTGTAACCCTAGCCGCCGTAGAATCTTGGAGGAGGAAGACACCAGTTAGAGTTGGAGAGTTACTCGGCTCAGTTTAATCCCAGAATGGGCGTGTTCTGATATATTCGATTTCGGCTTTCTGTATTTCTTTGAGGAGTTGCTCCTCATTTTTATACGGTTTGCTCAGTATCCTTGAAGCCGTAGTAGGTCCTATCCCCCTCCCAGCCATGACCATGACTGCAAGTTTACCTAAGCTCTGGACTAGACTAGCGCTCCTCCACAACCCCATCCATGCATTTTTCACTTCTCTACTCATTTTTCTATTTTCAAGCCAGCTTTTGATTATTTTCCTAGAGTCTTGGTCGGTTGGTCTGGTGACGGCTATAAGCGTCGATTTACACCGTGGGCATCTGATTTTCTCAGGTAGGTCTGCAACTTTAACGATCGTCTCCCAGTCGTTGTTATAGACGCATATAAGTTTCACACGTGTATTCATAAGTCTGAGTTTAAGCAGTCTCAGAGTCTCACCGTCTGAGCTTGCTGGTCTAAGGACGTCCTGCGGTAGAGCTCTTTCAAGTATAGGCATAGCCATTGGTGATGGGTTTAAACTGAAAGGTAAAACTTCTACGGTTATTTCACCTCTAGCAATACCCTCTAAAACATTCATCGCTCCTTTTAAATCCAGCTTATCCACCAGTATCTCTCTGAAGGTTTCACGGAAAACCGGGCTGGCTCTATATACTTCGATGAGTGCTTTAACTCTCGAAGAATTGTAATCTGCATCTCTGCTGACTATACCAGTTCTCTTCGCTACGTGCCAGAATCTCCACTTGAATAGGTTAGTCTCAGGAAGAACTGCTTCAAGCAATTGGCCGAGTTCTCCCGGTTTAAGTCTTTTAATTTCTTCAGCAACGTTTTGAACCGACAAGTTGAATACGCCTAGGAGGCAAATCCTATACGGGTCTACTTGAAAACCGACTGAATAGCCCGATCTATTACTAAGTACAGCTGTCAACGCTAAAGCCAGTGTCCTGTTTATTAAATCCCCAAAAGGTATATGTACGACTACTGTTTCTCTAAAACCTTCAACCAATATCCTTCTAGGGTTGGGAGTGGGAAAACCTGCTTTACTCTGCTCTTTCACATATTCTACAATCTTAGATTTTGCAGACTCCGTCAACTGGTAATCCTGTAGGTGTTTCAAAGGGTCTCCACCGCGTCTAATCTCATCATAGATCTTGCTGAAGGTTTCATAAACTTCAGATGCTACTTCTCTTGATACTGGGATAAGCTCCCCTTCCCACGAAGGTATGGCGCCGATTAATTCCCCCACAGGTTCAACGTTAACTACGTTCTTCTCGTGGTCTATACTTAAGATTCTCCAAGTCTGGCCTTTCATTATGAAGATAAGGCCAGTCTCACCAGTCCCACCTACGAACTCTTGGTCTAAGACACCTATGGTTTTCCCATCTAAAGCGTTTCTAACGGTGTATTGTTCAACGTCTGGAATAGTTGAAAGATTTTCAAAGTAGTAACTATAGGTTTTACGTGTGGCCCGTAGCTCGCCATTGAAGAATCTAACTACTCCAATGTTGTTTAATAGGCTGACAACCTCGAGAAATTCGTCCATCGTAAGCATCCTATACGGATAGGCTCGTCTAATTATACCGTAAGCCTCCTCTGCTTTTACACGTTTAAAATCGAGAGTTAAGCCAGCTATTTGATGAGCCAAGACATCGAGCGCCAGCTCATGTACCCTATTCCTCTCAAGAAGTCCATCAAACATTCTTCTGACTATTACTGCTGCTTCAAGGGAATCTTCAGGAGATACTGTTACGATTAATCCTCTACTCACTCCGCCTACACAATGTCCGCTTCTACCGAGTCTATGCGTGAATCTGGTGACCTGTCTAGGAGACATATACTGGATAACCATATCAAGCCTTCCAATATCTACGCCAAGCTCCATACTGCTAGTACATATTAAAGCGTTGAGACCTCCTTCTTTAATCCCTTCTTCAGCTTCTTGTCTAACATCTCTAGATAGAGAGCCGTGGTGGACTCCTACTTTAACGTCAGACGCTAAAACCCTCAACCTTGAAGCTAGTACTTCAGAATGTTCCCGCGTGTTCGTGAATATGAGTGAGCACTTATCTCTTGCATATTCCTTTAAAATTCTAATCCTAGCCACTGCATCTGCTGGCAGAGCGAGTTCCGTAGATTTTTCAAGGTCTTCTTTTGAATGATGAGGGTTGTCGACGACTACTTCGGCGTTTCTAGGCTCTTCAACAACGGCTAAGCTCATCGGTTTCGACCCGGCTATAAACTCTGCTGCGATATTCGGCTCAGCTAGAGTAGCTGATATTCCGATTAGTTGAAACTCCCCATTTTTAATGGCTTTAAGCCTCTCTAACGCTACGGCGAGTTGTACTCCACGTTTACTGTCAAGTAATTCATGGACTTCATCGATAATGACCCACTTTAAGCTACTGAAATGTTCACGCATAATTCTACCTGGGAGAATAGCTTGAAGCGTTTCAGGTGTTGTTATCAACATTTTAGGGGGTTTTAACGCCTGTCTTCTCCTAGTCTTCTCGTCTGTATCGCCGTGTCTAACATCTACTTCTAAACCTATTTTCTCGCACAGCGTTTTGATTCTCCTTAAAAGGTCTCTGTTTAAAGCTCTTAGAGGGGTTACATAGAGTATAACTGTACCTTTAGGTTTATCTCTAAGTCTAAGATATGCTTCAAGTACAGGTATTAAAGCCGCTTCGGTTTTACCGTAGCCAGTAGGCGCTATAATAAGAGTATTCTTACCAGATAGAATAAGTGGTATTGCCTTCTTCTGTATCGCCGTTGGTTCTTCTAAACCCACCTCTTTGAGAGCCTCTAATAGTCTATTTGTTATCCCTTCAAACGGCATTCGTCTGCTAATCCTCCTCTTCAAATAAAAAGAGGAACACAAGATACATTATCACAACTAGAATCACTAGTATCCACGTGATCGTAGGCGCGTTTTTCAGGAGCGTCTCCACCATTTATCTCCGCCTCTCCCAGCCTTTTTAACATTACTTTAATTAGCACACTCATAAAATTTAAAAACTACAATTGCTTATAATTCTTGACCCCGTCATGAGCAAAAGTACTGTAGAGTCGAGAGAGGTTAAATTTCCACCGAGTGAAGCATTCAGGTTTAGCATCGAAAGTATAAAGAGGCGTTTTGTAAGAGCTCTAATAACCGCGGTGTCGATAATCCTAGGCATAGCCTTCTACGTAGGTCTTAGAACTATGTCAGACATAATGATCGCTATATATGGGTCTTCTGAAGCAGCTAAAAGTTATCAACTCTGGATGGCTATAATATCTTTAATCGTCTGTGCAGTTGGAATATTAAATTCTATGTTGATGGCCGTTACAGAGAGGACTAAAGAGATCGGTACTATGAAGTGTCTTGGAGCAATGGATGGCCACATACTGATGATATTCATGTTTGAAGCCATGCTGGTAGGCATTATTGGAGGCTTACTGGGAGCTATAATAGGTTGGCTTGCCGGCGTCCTCATATACATCGGAGAGCATATGAATATAGTATTCTCCTCTACGCTTCTGGTAAACTACTTCATGAGAATGGCTGAGGGGATTCTAATAGCCATGATTTTGAGCGTTGGAGCTACGATATACCCAGCATACCATGCTGCTAGTATGGACCCAGCTGACGCTTTAAGATTCGAGCTTTAGATTTCAAAAGAAGCCTATTGAAAAAGGAAAACCTTTTATTAACATTTTTAGTCATAAAAATAAGGTGGCTGAAACTTGCGGTATGAATATACAGTTGAAACGGAAGACCTGGCTAAGTATTACCAGCTTGGAGAGGTAGTTGTCAAAGCGTTAGACGGTATCGATTTGAGGATCAGACGTGGCGAATACTTATCTATCATGGGTCCCTCGGGGAGCGGTAAAACCACGCTTTTCAACATGATCGGTGGTCTGGATAGGCCTACGAGGGGAAGGGTCTACATAGATGAAGTCGACATATCTAAGCTTGACGCATATGAACTCGCTTGGCTTAGATGCCGTAAGATAGGCTACATATTCCAAACCTTCAACTTAATTCCAGTTTTAACGGCGCTTGAAAACGTTACGTTGCCTATGATATTCGCGGGTGTCCCTAGAGAAGAGAGAATGCGAAGAGCTGTGGAAATTCTAAACAGAGTTGGTTTGGGAGATAGGCTACACCATAAGCCTGCTGAGCTTTCTGGAGGGCAACAGCAGAGAGTTGCAATCGCAAGAGCCTTGGCTAACGACCCGGTCATAGTCTTGGCGGATGAGCCTACTGGAAACCTTGACCTCCACACTGGATTGGAGATCATAAACATGCTTAGGCAGCTTAATGTTGAGAAGGGTGTGACGATTTTCACAGCTACACACGACTTAAAGATGATAGATGTATCGGATAGAATAGTATGGATACGTGACGGTAAAATAGATAGGATTGAGAAGAGGGTCGACGTAGTAGTAGGTATGGAGGAGGTTTAATAGATTATACCCTATCTATTTCACTCCAACTATCCATAGCCTTAATGTTTTCAATTCTGCATGGTATTTTAGTCGATGCTACTCCTTCATAGGACTAATTGTGGTCTATTGATGAGCTTGTATTTGCGAAGTTGATTTACGTTAAATGTTAATTATGCGGCGATGGTAAATTCTATATGTAGGTCATGACGTTAGTAAATGTAATATTTAAGTTGAGAACATGATATGTAGCTACGTCGCTAAAGGAGGAGTGCAAATTTGAAGATGCTTCTAGTACATGCTGACAGCTTTGAGTATAAAGTCACTAGTAAGGCAATAGATATGGCTGAACCGCTATCAGAGCATATGAAGGAGGGGATGTTCAAAGAGCTTCTAGTAGTCTTCACGACGATTGAAAAAGGAGACGATAATCTTCAAATTCTAAAGTCGGCTGTTTCAAACGTGAAGGATGTAGCTGATAAAATCGGCGTTAAATCCGTCCTGATATATCCCTATGCACATTTAAGTAGCAACCTAGCGGAGCCGGATGAGGCTCTAAAAGTCTTAAAATTGTTTGAAGAATCTCTGAAGGAGGAGGGCTTTACTGTTTACAGGAGTCCATTCGGGTGGTATAAGAGTTTCAAACTCAGTTGTAAAGGCCACCCCTTAGCTGAGCTTTCAAGGTCGATAACAACTACGGTAGAAACTGAAGAGTCTGAGAAGGCTGAAGGCACCCCGTCTAAACTGAGGGAATTTCACAGGTTTATAGTAATGGATGTCGACGGGTCAACGTATGAAGTTAATGTCGATGAGTGGAGAAACTGCTCCGTATTCAAGAAAGAGGGGAAAATCTACAGACTTCTAGAGACTTTCATCAGGAATGAGATCGAGGGAAACCCGCCTAAGAAGAAGCCCAAACACATAGAGTATATGCGGCGTCTAGAGCTTGTAGACTATTGCCCTGAGAGCGACGTTGGAAACATGAAGTTCTACTCCAACGGTGTTTTAATAGCCGACCTCATAAGAGACTATGCGCTTTTTAAAGTGGCTCTTCCATGGGGCGCTATGAAGATACAGAACCCCTTAATATACCGTGAGAGTGTTAAAGAGATCCGTGAGCTTATGGGAGAGTTCCATGAAAGAGACTATAGAATGAGTTATGGTGGGGAGAATTTCGTTTTAAGGTTTGCTTCGGATCCTGGAGCTTTTCCATTTATGCAGAAAACAGTCTTCAGCTATAGACATCTACCTGTTAAAATATACGAGGAGGTTCAGTGTTTCCGTCGGGAAAAGAGCGGTGAAGTCGTCGGCTTACGTAGGCTCAGAAGTTTTACGATGACCGACCAGCATTGTTTCTGTCGTGACGAAGAACAGGCTAAAGGTGAATTTAGAAAACTATGTATAATGTTTAAAGACCTCATGAATATGATAGCTCCAGATTCATGGGTCATGGGGTGGGAGGGCGTAGAGTGGTTCTACGAGGAGAATAAAGAGTGGCTTAGAAGTTTAACTGTTGAAATGGGTGTACCTGCATTCTTTAAGCTCAGCCGCGAGATGAGCCATTACTACGCGATTAAGAACGAGTATCAGGTTATTGGAGCTGATGAAGCTAATGTGCAAATAGCAACCGTCCAATACGATATTAAAAACGGTGAAAGATTCCAGATAATGTACACAGGTGAAGACGGAAAGAGGCATCCATGTATAATCATACACGCCTCTTCATTCGGAAGCATAGAGCGTACTCTCTACGCCCTACTCGAAGTTGCAGCTAAAATGGAAGAAGAGGGAAGGCCTCCAATGTTACCAGTATGGCTTTCACCTGAGCAGGTTAGACTTATACCAGTCGCTGAGAGACACTTGGCGAGCTGTAATGAGATAGCGGATATACTGGAGAAATCAAATATACGTGTTGGTATAGATGATAGAGAACTATCAGTTGCTAGGAAAGTTAGAGATGCGAAAACAAGATGGGTCCCATTTATTGTCGTTATAGGCGATAAAGAACTTAAAACGGGTAAGCTTCCAGTAGTCATAAGGGATAAGTCTACTCTGAAGGAAGACTATATTAAAGAGATGTCTCTAGAAGACCTCATCGGGGAAGTTGCATCTAGATGTGCTGGCATGCCGTTTAGAAGAATGTACGTTCCAAGGGAGTTAAGTAAAAGGGTGATGTTCGTAACTTGGGGGCATGGCAAAAAACAATAATCCGACGAATAAAGGTAAAAGTTAAAATAGTTGCCTCTCTTTCTCTTTAAAGCCTGGGGATGGATATAGAGATCGTGGAAGAATTTTACAACCCACTGTTAGAGCGGCGGGAGATCAAATTCCTCGTGAAGCATCCTAGACAGCCTACTCCGGCGAGGTTTAATGTTAGACAGGCTCTTAGAGAGAAGTTTAACGTAGACTTGGATAGGGTTATAGTTATCCGATTCTTTTCTAAGACGGGGTTGAATGTTTCGGAGGGGATATGCCATATATACGACAACTTGGAAAACATTAAATACCTCGTTTCTAGACATATTCTCCTAAAAAATCTTCCACCTGAAGAGAGAGCGAAGCTTAAGGAGGAGAAGTAGAAATGGGTAAGGAGGCTAAAGAACTATGGAAGCTTTACGAAGTCGACTATAAAAATATGCGTATAACTTTTAAAGGTAGGAAGTGTCCACGCTGTGGAAAGTTTATGGCCCACCATTTAAACCCTATGAGTAGATGGTCATGTGGAGGATGTGGATATACAGAGTATGAAAGAAAACAATAATCATATTAGGTGTGGTTATGAGAAAAAGCGGGCGTCTAAAGTTCGTATATTGCAATAGGGTTTCTACATAGAAGGTCTTCAGCAATTTCTAACGCAAAGGATTTATCGTAGTACCCGTGTTCAACCATATCCGTCAGCGCATAGGCTAACTGCTCCTTCAGGAGGCGAACTTTTCCATAAATCCACTCGGCTACATATGCGTCACTAAAGAATGCATTAACTTTATTCCTTGGAAGCATTTGAATCCTCTCGAGAAGCCCCGCTCGCATGATATGGGGGTAGAAACTGTACCACCAGAAGCCTGAAAAATATACATTGGGGTAGTTTTTAGCTACAACGGCTATTTCATGTGACTGAATACTGTTAGCTAGGATTAAGTCGAATTTAACATCCTTAAATCTGCTGAATAGGACGTTACAGTAGTTTGTCAGAGCGTTTGGATTGAAAGCCACTATTGCGTAATCTGGTGGTGATGCGCCCGGCACAGGGCGTCTAACACCGAGCATTATCTGAAATACGATATCGTGTTCCTCGCATAAGCTTGCAACCCTGTAAATAATATACGATGAGAGACTTCTTAACTGCGCCCGTTTTAGAGGAAGCCCTTCAATTATTCTCCTTAGAGAATCATCAGCCTCTTCGGTGTTTACAAGTTTAAACTCATCTTCGGGCTGTAGGCTGACTGTTACAGTCTTAATATGTCTACTGAAGAATTTGAAAATCCTATTTAAACTCTCGTCTAGGTCTCTAAGTGCATTTATCTGAACACCTGTTGTTTTCACAAGTCTATCTAAGCTTTCCTTTGACAAACGGCTTATCAAAGGGTCTATTCTAAGGCCTCCTACGAATATCTTCGGGTCATAATTAGGTATAGGTGACGCGTAGTCTAAGGTTATGAAAACCCTCCTTGCCTTAACTTTTCCATGCAATACTTTCTCAAACCATCTGGGGCTTTTAGAATTGGATTCAATAGTTCTTTTAACCTCATCCCAATCCTCTGGTTTAATCTTCTCTCCGCTCAATCCATATAGGTCGTTCAAAATCTTAAGTAGACACCAGAAGGTTGAGGTGTTCTTAATAATCTCCATATTTCTCAATACCTTAGCCATATCTGCTTTCTCTAGAATGTCTCTTGGGACTCCTGCTGTAGCAAGCTCTGTCGCAATGTAATGGTAGAGGATGATTCTTTCAGCACTATCTGCGCACGGTTTTTCAGGGTTTACATGTGTGTGAATATCGACCACGGCTATTTCAGCCAGCTTCTCCCTAATCTCATTGAATAAGCCCGACATAGTCATGTGTTTTAAATGTACTATCCTCGGTTAAAGAATTTAACTATTCTTCATCCAAACTATTTGAACATCTTCTATTCTCCATTTAGGCTTCACCAAGCTATCTTCCACATTTAACCTCAATCCGCTTTGGTAGGCTAGAATGCCGGTCCAAGCGATCATAACACCATTGTCAGTAGCGTACTCAGGTGGAACTACATGGAAACTAGCACCGTGGAGTTTAACCATTTCAGAGAACATATCTTTAATCCGCTGATTTCTCGCAAAACCACCTGTTAAGAGGACTTCTCTCTTACCTGTTTGAGCTAGGGCTCTTTCGACGACTTCAACTACCATAGATAATGCAGTCTCTTGAAGGCTGAAACATAGGTCTTCTAAAGATGCAGTCTTCTCTCTGAAAATCTTGAGAGCTGCAGTCAGAAGGCCTGAGAACTGTAAGTCCATACCCTTAACCGTATACGGTAGAGGTATGTAGTTTCCACCCCTTCTAGCAATTCTATCGAAAGCTGGGCCCGGCCAGGGGTTTTCAGCGTCAACTATTCCAGTTTCCCTGGCGAAAGTATCTATGCAATTTGCCAGAGTTATATCTAAAGTTTCACCGAAAACCCTGTATCTACCAGCTTCATAGCCCAGTATTTGAGTCGTCCCTCCGCTTAGAATAACCACTAAAGGGTCTCTGGTTTTACTCATAAGCTTCCCAATTTCCACATGAGCTACTAAATGGTTTACCCCTACGAGTGGTTTATCAAGGTAAACCGATAGTGCTCTCGCTACTGTAGCAACAGTCCTTAGACATGGTCCAAGACCGGGGCCTTGAGAGAAGGCTATTAAGTCTATCTCCCTAGGTTTTACACCGCTTTTATTGAACGCTTCTCTTAAAACCTCATCTGCAACTCTACTGTGGTGTTGCGACGCCTCCCTAGGGTGAATTCCTTTACCAGACGGTGGTATGTAAGAAGACTTAGACTCTGCAATGACTTCTCCATCTGAGGAGACTATGCCTACTCCAAACGTATGTGCGGTGCCCTCTATGCCGAGGCATAGTAAACGCTTCATTCAACCTTGAGAATTTTACGCTCCTCAAGATTTAAACATTAGCCAAACCTATTCTTCTGTAATCGCCTTCAATATTTCCTCTTCTGCGAATGGTCCATTTGGGCGTGCCCTTTGAATAAGAGGCGGTTTAACAGTTAAGTCAACTATTGTTGAAGGTGGGTTTCTAGGCAGTTCTCCAAAATCTAAAACCAGGTCTACATCGCTAACAGCGTCTTTAATGCTGTAAGGCTCTGTCTCGCCGTGGATGTTTGCGCTCGTCGCTGTTATTGGCTTTCCAAGTGCTTCAACTATTGCTTGAGCCAATGGGTGGCTTGAGATTCTAGCTCCAATCCGAATTGGGTTTACAACGTCTGGTACCGTTGGTTTTTTCCATAGGACTATGGTTAAGGGTCCAGGTAGAAACCGCCTTATAAGCTTCATCGCCTCCTGGGTTAAATGGGCATACATACTCCACATTCTTACGTTAGCTACGAGTATTGTAAGGGGTCTATTTAATGGCCTACGTTTCACAAGGTATACTCTTCTAACGGCTTCAACTTCGTCTATCGCCGCTGCTAATCCATAGCAGGTTTCTGTCGGATAGACTACGATTCCGCCGTTTGTGAGAGTTCTTACGGCTTCTTCTACGGCTTTCTCAAATCCAACCTCTGAAACCTTTAAGATCTTCATATGGCTGTACTCCAAAGCTCTGTTCCAGGTGGTGCCAAGACGACTTTTACAGCGTCCTCCAGAGACTTCTCAGAATACTCCATGGCTACTTTAAAGTTTTCAAGTTTGAAAACATGTGTAACTATGCTTTCTGCGTCGACTTTCTTCGTTCTAATGTACTCTATCGCCAGTGGATAACAGTATGGGCCTAGGTGAGACCCGTAAATCGTGAGTTCTTTTCCATCCCCTATATCGCTCCAGTCTACTGTGACAGGGTCTCTGAATACGCCGAATTCGACAAACCTACCCAATTTTCTAATCATACGTAAGCCCTGAACCACCGAGCTTGGGTGGCCAGCAGCCTCTATATATACGTCGCATCCATATCCTCCAGTTTCACGTTTAACATACTCAGTTACGTCTATTTTAGCCGGGTTTAAAGCCTCATCGGCGCCGAGCTTAAGAGCTCTCTCAATTCTACTGTCTCTTACATCTAAAGCTATCAGTCTACCTGGACCTTTAAGCTTCGCCACTTGAAGCATACATAGTCCAAGCGGTCCCATTCCAGATATGACTACGTAGTCTCCAAGCTTTATATCGGCCCTCTCAACAGCATGTATTGCACATGCAAGAGGCTCTATTAGAACTGCCCATTTATCTGAAATTTGCTCTGGGACCTTATGTATTATGGAACCACTCGGATATATCATGTACTCGGCCCAAGCACCGTCATCTAAACCACCGTGGAAACCGAAAACCATCTGTTGCTCACACATCCAATACTCTCCTCTAAGACAAAACCTACACTTCCAACATGGTATTATCTGCTCGGCAATCGTCTTATCTCCCACTTTAAATCCATATTTCTCCGCCACTTCTGGATCGGCATCGACCACTCTACCTATAAACTCGTGACCTGGTATTACTGGTGCTTTAACGTACGGCTTTGGAGGACCCCAATACCTTGGAGACCCTCTGTAGCATTTAATATCGCTTGCACATATCCCTGCGGCTAGAACTCTTACTAAGACTTCACCCTTACGAGGTTTAGGCTTAGGTACTCTCTCAAGTCTATAATCTTCAGGACCATGGCATACAACGGCTAACATATAATCATTCAAAGTGAACACCAGAAGTTAATCCCAGTGGGTTTAATTTAACAATTACCATTTCCGATGCTCTAAAAGGAGGGGGAATTTATTAATTAAAATACTGGTATTATCCTCTCTCCTATCATTCTTATGGATTTTATGACGTCTGGGCCTATCGGTGAACCTACTACAAACTGAGTTACACCGGTCGCTAAAACCTGCTCTATTTTATCTATGCACTGTTTAGGGGTACCTGCTATTGAGAAGGCTTCAACCATTTCGCTCGTGACGTTTTTGAACGCTCTACCGAACTTACCCTGTACTAATGCGTCTTTTATGGCCTGAGCCTTCTCAAGATCTATCTCGTGTCTCTCTAGAACTATGTTTGGACTTCCACCA
The DNA here is from genome assembly GCA_038870975.1 of Bathyarchaeia archaeon. Classification (GTDB taxonomy): domain Archaea; phylum Thermoproteota; class CALKCG01; order B24; family B24; genus DTBU01. The sequence continues at coordinate 813,308 of JAVZJD010000001.1, forward strand.
ACTATAAAAGCGACAACAGGTATGGCTGCTTCAACGGCTTTAGCCTCCTCCTCCGCTATGGAGAAGCTCGTGTACGCGGCCACATCTAGATCTTCAATCTTTCTGTTTGCCTTTGAAACCCCTTCCCTTATTCTAGCGACGGCTTCCTTCAAGTCCTTGGGATGTGATGCGTTGATTAAAACACCGTCGCCTATTTCACCCGCGAGTTTAAGCATCGCTGGACCTTGAGCTCCTATGTAGACGGGGATTTTAGACGGAGACTTGTAATTCAACTTGGCACCTTTAATCTTAAACGCTTGACCATCTAGATCTACAGTCCCGCCGGATGTTAAAGTCCTAATGACTTCTACGGCTTCCCTAACGTAAGCCAATGGCTTTTCAAATTTCAAACCGATTGTTGATAGAGTTACATAGTCTCCAGCTCCTATTCCACATACAACTCTATTTGGTGCTACTTCAGCTAAGCTGGCAATAGCCGTCGCAGTGAAAACAGGGTTGCATACATATGGGTTCGTTACACCCGTCCCAAGCTTTATACTATTGGTGTAATTGGCTATCAACGTCAATATCACATAGACATTTCTATTATTGTAGTGGTCAGTTATCCAGACGTAGTTGAATCCAGACTTTTCAGACTCTACAGTATAGTATACGGTTCTCCAGTATACTTCTCTCGGTACAAACTCTATCCCAAATTTAACCATACAACCACCCCTCAACCAGATATTGCATCGCGTAGTTTGCTAAACTCCACTCTTTCCGATAGGATACTCAACGTCTCCTCTTTCTCCATACTCGTGGCGATGTAGAGCATAGACTTCAAACACTCGCTACTCTTTAAAAGCCCCTCTCTAGCCAAGTAGAGAAACCTCACTACATGTGTAGGGTCGGCTTTATCTACATTCTTGGACTTAAGAAGAATCTCAAGAAGTCTTTCGAAAAGTTGACTTTTCAAGTCTTCGGGGAGGCTATTCAGAATGTTGTTAAGGCTCATATAGACACCTACTACATATAACCTCTAATAGTTTTAAAGAATTTCCCTCCTGTCTCTTATAGACAGGATTTCTAATACACCTCCTACAGGCACTCATGTACTATTTCAAGAATCAGTTAAACCACTTTTGCCATACTTTCGTAAACTCTGTTGTTGTAAATAAAATCTAAATCCAAGTGTATTTTAGTTATCCCTAAAGAGTTTCTAACTTCTCCTAAACAATGCTTTAGTCGAATTCCACTCTATATTCTTCTAAGTGGGAAATTGAGCTCAATTGAATTAGCCGTGGAATACTTCAAAGCTATAGGCTATGATGTTAAGAGGAATGTAGAGCTTCAAGGCAGGTGGAATATGAAGTGGAGGTTCGACCTACTGCTTGAAGACAAGTTTAACCAGTTGAAGGGGGTTTGGATTAGAAATTGGAAGAGAACGGTTGGTGTAAACGTCGTAGTAATGCTCGATAGGGCATCTGAAGACGTAGGGCTTAGTAGACCGTTTCTCATAGCTAATGGCTTCAGCGCTTCAGCTTACGCATACGCCGATAGAAGGAGAATTGAACTTCTAACGTTTGAAGAAATCCTGGGCTTCATGAGGAGGTCTTTTTTAATGCCTCGCAAGTATGTTTCTGAGCGTTCGTCTAAATTTTGAGTTTCCACAGTCCTTTTTCACAGATAAACCTCTTCTTAGGGTCATTCGCTAAGAAATTAGCTAGACTTTTCGGGTTCGGCACTTCGAAGCCAGCGGCTAATACTTCACGGTGTACTTCTCTGATGCTCATAGACCTGCCCGCAAGTATGGATTCTACAAAGTTTCTGATATCTTCCCTATACTTCACGTAGGTCCTAGGCTTTCCAAGCCTTCTAATTCTCCTGAAAATACTAATGAACTCATTATAATCGCTATCGTTTTTTTCTACGGTCAAATACTTACCCGTCGCTTCAGCTAAACCCTGTGCTATTAGATGATAGCATAACGATGTTTTTCCGTTTAAAACTCTAAAGTAGAAGTCGTCGCAACTACAGTATGGTGCTTCAGGTATGACTTCATAGACACCCTCCCTCCCTTCGACAGTCCACACAATTTTCCCGCTCGGTTTAAACAGGTACATCCTAACCTTATCTTGTTGGACGATTTTAAGAGCCTCATCCAATCTTAAGCCTAAAGTCCTTCTAAGAGTCTTGATTTTTTCATCTATGCTAAGACCAGCTATGGAGGTGAACAGGTCTTTAAATTCTTTAGCCAAACCAAGAAATAATATTATTCCTTATTTAAATATTCTAACTAGCCTCTATCAACATATGACTTTAGCTACATACCCTCCCCTATCGATTTTAAGACTTTTGGCGATTGGGTTGCACTTTGCCCTTAGAAGGAGGAAATATCCTTTTTCCCTTATTCTCCGCAGGTTCTGCAAATTCTCATAGTTCGCCATACCCTTCAATACGGCGAACTCCGTATTTTTGAACATATCTAAAGCCTCTTTAGATAAAACCTCTGGAGCTAGATAGGTACAATCTCCAATAGCAATTACTTCATCAGCGTCATTTATGATACCAGATTCTTCAGCCTCCTCCATAGTTGCATCATTCTGATATGGTTCACTTCTAACAGCTACTACGACTCTAGCACCCAACCTCTTAAACTCCCTAACCAAAAGCCTATCTAAAACTATCTCTCCAGCGTTATCGCACACGTAGAGTACAGTTGATGCTCTCCTGGCAAGCTCATACGCGGTAGTAACATCGTCTACATCAAGTTTAATGTTCTGAAAGGCGTTGTTTAACCCGTTTAAGTTAAATGTGTACCCCGAAACCCCTAGATCTATAGCATTACCGATCAGACTGAACCTCACGGCGATGTTAAATCTTTCAAAAGAATCATTGGACTTATTGACCATCTCCAAAGCTTTAGGTAGTATCTCCAAAGCCCATCTATTCGCCTCCCTCTTTTCACCTCTGTACGGATCTACGCCCAGCCTCTTACGTACAAGCCTATAGAGCTCCGTAGCTATCTTAGTCGTATGCTTAGTCTCCTTAATAAGCTCGGAAAACTTTTGAATGACCTCTAGACATATCTCGCAGGCCTCAGGACTATCATTCAATACCTTCATAACTTCGCGGCATCTAACGTCTACGAGACAGGGTATACACTCGGCTTTAACTTCCAACCCCTATTAAACACCTCCACGCAATCGAACTGCTTCAACCAGCTTCCTTCTTCAACTTAAGGCTCATACATAAAGTTAAATATTAGCCACTAGTGAATCCTCCTGATTCAACCCTTACGTACATTAAATTATCGGCTTAACCGAGGGATTTTTACGGCTTCTAAACTCCCCAGTCTATTGATAAGACTTTTTAACTACGTAGCTTATGCCACTATTACACTAAGTATCGACTCTTCTGAATATAACAACCGAGGAATATTGAGTATTAACTTAAACAACAAGCGTGTGAACAATTAGGCAACCCATCTTCTAGATAAACATATCAGATGAAGTCATCTTAGAGTCGGAGGAGGCCTTCAACCCTAAAGGGAAAAATCGGAGAAACGTAAGGCTAGAAGGGGTCTACTCGAAAATACATATAAATTTCATTGAAATTCGATGGAGGAAATACGCATCTTATAGGAATATTCCCCTTTTAAGCATAACCTATACAGTGAGGAATTTATGAAAACATCAAATATTCACAGCGGACATTTAGAGGATAAAAGTAACTGCTCGTCATTCAAACTCGCATCGTCGGATCTGCTGTTCAATAGATGCAAGTGGAAGTAAACATTTAAAGTTAAATGCTGGCTTTCTCCATTTAGCTTGTTGGGGGAATATTCATGAAGATCTGCATAGCTGGCAAGGGAGGCGTAGGTAAAACATTTGTCGCGGGTACACTCGCTAGACTTTTCGCTAGAGGTGGTTTTGATGTTTTAGCCGTTGATGCGGACCCAAATCCAAACTTAGCATTATCACTGGGGATACCTGCTTCAGATGCGTTTAAAATAACTCCTCTTCTGCGAGATTCAAGATTGATAGAGGAGCGGACGGGTGTAGCCCCCGGTTCTGGATGGAGTGTGATATTTAATATTGCCCCCGACGTTAGAGACATAGTTGATAGGTTTTCGATAAGAGGCCCAGACGGTGTTAAACTTCTCGTAGTCGGCTCCATCGACTACGGCGGTGCTGGATGCTTCTGTCCTGAGACCGCTTTTCTGAAGACTCTCCTAGCCTACATAATGGCTAGGAGGCGGGAGGTTGTTCTAGTCGATCTGCAGGCTGGTCCAGAACCTTTTGGAAGAGGCGTTGCAAAACACGTAGATGCTATAGTAGTGGTTACAGACCAGTCTCTCAAATCTATGGAAACTGCTAAGCGGATTTTCCGCCTTTCCAAGGGTTTAAACGTTAGTAGAATAATGGCTGTCGTCAATAGGGTTACCAACCTCTCAGATGCCCCAATATCTACACTGGAGGAGATTGGCTTTGAAGTATTGGGTGTTATACCTTTCGATGAGTCTGTAGTCGAAGCAGATGAAAAAGGGTTGGCTCTTATAGATTATAAAGCAGACTCTAAAGCCCTTGAAGCAGTTAGAAAAATCTACAGTAGACTTTCGTCTCTTTCCAAGGAGTAATTAGGCTTAGACTTTAAGCTTATTTACCAGGTCTTCTAAGAACCGCTCCCATTCATCAATATTCATGTTTCTGAGGCTCCAAGAAGCATTCGGCTGGTAGAACCTGTCTAGGCTTATAGTTTTAACGGATTGAGCGAAGTTTTTAAGCCCCGTCAATATCAGCCACGCCATGTAATATGGGAGGCCTACAACCACTAATGTTTTATAAGCTCCCTTTCCATCTAAACCCATCCACTCCGGGTCTGAAGCTTTATTCGCTACCTCTACCGGCGAAATCCAAGCGGTATTCAACAGTCTACTCTTAATTTTAACGTAAACCGTAGAAGAAGTGGCAATATGCGCATCTACAGCTTCAGCTACGTCTACTATATAGTCTAGAAGAGAACGTTTAGAAAGGACCGTTGAAATTCCATCGCCACATACCATTAGTATTCTCCCACCCTGTTTGAGGAGTTCTGCTGCAAGCTCAGGCTTCTCAATTATTGTTGCTCTCCTAGTGCCTGGGACTTCAGCCTTCATCCAAGGCTCGCTACGCCACAAAGCTATTCCCTCCTCCTGATGAGCCTGGGCAGTAAAGTCGGGTCTGGTATTGTCTTCTCTTTCCAACCCTTCTCCTTTAGAAGGGCTAGTATCTCATCTTTCATCGTTATGGGTATGTCGGCGGGGGTTCTAACGAAGAGGTGTACATCTTCTGGAAGTGTATTGTAGAACTTCTTGTACAAGTCTACATAGTGTGAAAGCTTTATGGCTCTACCCTTAGTAGTGTCATTCGGCCTCATACACAGCTTCGCTATCATAACAATGGCCTCCTCCTTCCTCTCAGCCATGTAGAATAGGTGTTCAGGAGCTGGTCCACAGTAGACTCTCTCTCCTGTTCTAGCGTTGTAGACAAACCAGTCCTCCTCTCTATCGGCACGTCCTAGTAGAGCCCTCCTATACTTAGAACCATGCGGTCCAACTATGACCGGGACTCCAAGCCTCCAAAAGCCTGAAGCTATTGATGCCGCCTTCTGGCTCATGGCGCCCCAAGCAACTCCAACGGCTCCAACTCTATTAAGTACGTAGTCCGCAATTTCTTCGTAATTCGCTCTCAATGGCCTTCTCGCGAATATGTTCGCTATTTTAATGGCGGCACCAGCTATGTGCGCGTTTGATATGCATGAGCCTACGTTTACAACCCCCCCTGCGTCAAAGCCTCCTGGGAATCTCTCGTAGAGCGTCTTCCCCTCTTCGTCCTTATACATGCCTAGTGTCATAGCGGCACATCCAGATGCGAGTATTATGTAGCGTCTCTTGGCAAATTCTTCAGCCATTTCGTAGACTTCTCTCCCGCCGTATGCGTAGTTTGCGCATCCCACGAATGCTATAACGCCCGGTATTTCGCCAAAAACAATTGGTCCACCTACGGCTCTTATCTCAGTATCTTTTATAGCCCCTCTTCCGCTTCTTATCTTATAAGTCTCCCTCTCAAACACGTCGTCAGCCCAAACTATCATACTGTGTATTGGAAGCTTCGCCCTACATACGCCCTCACACTTTACACATCCAATACATTGTTCATAGAGACTACTCAGCATCGATAGGTCTCCTTTAGCCGCGGCAGTCATAGCATCCATTATGGGGAGGTTGTTTGGACACGTCCTCACACACTCCATACATTTGATGCATCGTTTAGCGTACTCTACTATGGCTTCTCTGGAAACGGGCTTCTCCTTATACTGCTTTCTCTTCGGAGCTAAAGCAATAGCAGCTTTAACAGCCACTTCTCCAACCTTCTCCGCGTCGAAAATTAAAACCCCATCCTCCCTTCCTTCAACCAAGTCTTTCACGATTTCATCTACAGGGTCTTCCGTACGGTCCCTCAAACCTTGACAGTTCTTCTCACTCGTAGCTATGAAGACAGCGTTCACTTTCCTAGCTTCATCTATTAAATTCGTCTTTATACACTGTTCATCGACAACGACAACATCAGGCAGTCCCGACCTTATATAGCGAACCTGCCAGGAGATTGGTCCGATTATCTTCGCTCTAGGATTGTATCTTGTAGCGTCATGTGCAGTGCAGCATAGGCCTGTAACTTCAACTTGTCCCAATAAACCACTTTCAATAAGGTAGTCGATTATACCTGCTGCAGATGGGACATTATGCCCTACGACCATTATAACTGGTTTAGATTTATCAACGGTGCCGAATCCTAAGTCGACCAATGGGGCGTCTGGGTCTGACTTCGGGAAACCCATGACGGATATTTGCGCTATATCTGCTACTTCCATGGCTAGATGGTCCAGCATACCCGTATGGAGGACTTTAGATTCAAAATCTAGCGCATTACCCTCTTGACCAGTATGCGTAGAGGCAAGTAAGTGTATCAGCTGGTTATCCACATAGCTGAGCACGTCTTCAAGGTCTCTCAAAGTTCTAGGCCTTATACCTGTAACAAGTCTAGTTATAGGCGCTTCAACGCCGACCCCTTCGCCTAAGTCTATCGGGCTATCCCTCCCATATCTTTCGATTAAATATTCAACCAAGTGTTTGGCATGGCTCGTGTGGGTTGACGCCCCTATGCAACAGGCGAGTAGCACTATCCTAGACTGTTGGGCAGCCATATCTAAGCCACATGCCCCGCGTTTACCCATGGATAAGTCACACTTTCCAAAAGTGCATAGGCAGCATAGCTCGCAGAATGGCATGTAAAACGGTCTATAGCGTTTGAGGAGAATATGGTCCCAACTTCTGAGGTCTCTTATCGAAGGCATCGGTGTTGGACCCATGGGCTCTTCAAATTCTTCGTAGATTATACGGTCGATGGATATTTCAACATCTCGTAGCACTCCAATTGTAGTAGTAGCTTCTTTTAATCTAACGTAGAGGTCTTTTTTAACCACTAAGCTCACCTTTTTATGAGAAACACCTCAAGTATTTTCAATCTTCAATAAAACTTTATCTTCTTCTAAAAACCATTTATCCTCACGTAGAAGGAGGTTAGAAGAATTGTCTATGTTTCAAGATATACCAGTTGACGTAGGTATTGCCTACGAAGGGGAGCGGATTAGAAGGGCTGAAATGTACGTTGAATTCGGCGGACCAGATATTAAATTTAAATTTGAACTTGCAAGGGTTAGAAGACCTGAAGAGGTTAAAGATGGCGAGATAATCATCGTCGGTCCAGATATTAAAGATATCCCGGAGGGTAGTAGTGTACCGTTTGGTATACTCGTTGAAGTTGCAGGTAGCCAGCTTGAAGAAGAGCTTGAAGGCATTATAGAGCGTCGTATCCACGAGTTCACAAATTACGTGCATGGTTTTATGCATTTAAATCAACGTTACGACATATGGTGTAGGCTTAGTAAGGAGGCTTTTAAGAAAGGGTTTAACAGCTTCATCTACCTAGGGAAAGTCTTAATTAGACTCTACAAGGCGGATTTCCCAATAATCGAGAAAATCCAGGTGACATTCATAACAGACCCCAAAGAAGTTGAACGAATGTATTATGAAGCTCTTAGAATATATGAGGCTAGGGATGCGAAAGCTAGAGGTCTTAAAGATGAAGACGTTGATGAGTTTTACGGGTGTACTCTCTGTCAATCTTTCGCTCCAACACATGTATGTGTAATCACTCCGCAAAGATATTCAAACTGTGGAGCCATAAGTTGGTTTGACGGTAGAGCTGCGTCAAAAGTAGACCCTAAGGGTCCGATATTTAGAATACCTAAAGGTGAATGTTTAGATATGGTAAGAGGAGAGTATTCTGGGGTCGATAAGATTGTACAGGAGAAATCCCTTGGGGCGATTAAACGCGTTCATCTATACACCGCCTTCGGCTATCCACATACCAGTTGCGGGTGTTTTGAAGCAATAGCCTTCTACATACCGGAAGTTGATGGATTTGGAATTGTACATAGAGATTTTAAAGGTACGGCTGTAAATGGATTGAAGTTTTCAACTATGGCTGATACGACTGGTGGAGGTAGACAGGTAGACGGCTTCCACGGGATATCCATAGAATATATGCGTTCTCCTAAGTTTCTCGTGGCGGATGGTGGATGGGAGCGGGTCGTCTGGGTTCCAAAAGCAGTATATGAAAGGGTTAAAGATTTTGTGCCAGAGAAAGTCAGGGATAAAGTAGCGACAGATGAAGATGTTAAAACTATAGATGAACTTAAGGAGTTTTTAAAGGCTAAGGGGCATCCAGTAGTCAGTCGGTGGAAGCTGGTAGAGGCTGAGGTTAAACCAGCGGAAGTTAAAGTTGAAGAGACTGCTGGAGTAGCATTGCCTCAGCAGACGCAAGCTATGGTTTTAGAGGGTGTATCTATTCCTGGTGTTCCTATAACGTCTGGAGGATTTAAGATAACTTTGAAAGGTGCTAGGATAAACATTGACAAGGTCATAATTAGACGGAGCAGTTCGACAAGCTAGGAGGCGTAGGTATGGGCTCTACTAAAGCCCCTAAGAAGACTTTCGAGGCGATGGTGTTTGAAGCGCTATCTCAGCTTTTTCAGAACCTTAAAGATGCGGAAATAGAGCTTCAGAACGTTAGCATTGAGGCGGATGAGATAGAATTAGAGCCTGTCGTTAGAACGGTTTTAGCTCAAATACCTACGGCTAAAATAGCTGAAAAACCCACTGTTAAACGTCTTCCAGAGAAGCTTTTAGAAGCCGAATTCACACCTCCCATAAGCGAATACCCCGGCCGCGTGGTAGAGGTTAAAATAGGAGCCACTAAGAGTGAAGGCGGCTCTAGAGGCAAAAGCATCACCATCGGCGGTGAAGTAGCTCCGGCTTTATACGTATTTGACGGTTTAAACCCCCATCCTCCTGTTGTATCGATCGACATATTCGACGCTAGAATACCTCTAGCTAAAGCCGTTAAAACAGAAGTTGAAGATGTTTTAAACGACCCTGTTGAATGGGCTAAGAAGGCAGTTCATAAGTTTGAGGCGGAAATCGTCAATTTACACCTTGTAAGTATAGATCCTCTCCTCAACGATACTCCGCCGACCGAGGCCGCTAAAACTGTTGAAAATGTATTACAGGCTGTTGACGTTCCTATATGCGTCGGCGGTTGTGGCGACCCTTTGAAAGACTTGAAGGTTTTTGAGAAAGTGTGTGAAGTTGCAGAAGGTGAAAGAATACTGATAAACTCTGTGACTTTAGACATGGATTATAAAAGGCTTGCAGAAGTCGTTAAGAAGCATGGTCATGCTGTCATAGCGTTCACATCTATGGATATGGATATGGCTAGAGAGCTCAACAGGAAGCTGTATGAAGTGCTTCCTAGGGAAAGCATAGTTATTGATACTACGACTGCAGCCTTAGGCTACGGGTTAGATTATGCTTTTACAGTTATGGAGAGGACGAGGCTGGCTGCTTTAATGGGTGATGTTGAACTTCAACATCCGCTATCTTCAGGTACGACTAATGCTTGGGCTGCTAGAGAAGCTTGGATGAAGCTCGACGAGTCTAAATGGGGACCTAGAGAGCTGAGAGGACCAATCTGGGAGGTTGTAACTGCTCTTACGCTTCTGCTCGCTGGTGTAGACTACTTTATGATGATGCATCCTTTGGCTGTTAAAACGACAAAGCGTGTGATTGAGAGGTTTACCAGTGGAGGGATGTTTGATTCGTCTAGGTATCTAAGCTGGGCGTCGTTGGACATTTAATAGCGGAGGTGTATGAGTTGGCTAGAAGTTTAAGCCCACTAGAGGTCTACAATCTCCTACCTAAGACAAACTGTGGGAAGTGTGGTGAAGCTAACTGTCTAAGTTTTGCAACTAGGCTTGTAAACCTTGAAGTTGAGATTGAAGAATGTCCTCCCTTGGTTGAAGAGGTGAAACACCGGGAGAACTACTTTAAGCTCAAAGACCTCTTGAAGCCTCCAGTCAAGGAAGTTTTGATAACAAGAGGGGGGAAAGCCGTTAGAATAGGTGGAGAATACGTCCTCTATCGTCACGAGTTCACCTATAGACGTCCAACGGCTATAGCTATAGACATATCTGACAGTATGACGCCTGAGTCTATAATCGACCGCGTTAAACAGATAGAATCGCTATCCTACCCGTATATCGGTAAAGAGCTTAAGCTAGACTTAATAGCCGTTAGGTCTGTTACGGGTGATCCTGAGAGTTTCCGTAAAGCTGTTAGAGTGGTATTGGATAATTCAAGCCTTCCCATTGTGCTCTGCTCGTTAAACCCAGATGTTTTAAAGGCTGGTCTTTCTGAAATGCCTGGTGACAAGCCGCTCATATATGCTGCTACCGTAGACAATTGGAGTCGAATGGCTGAACTGGCTTTGGCATACGATTGCCCACTCGTCGTCTCTGCTCCAAATAATCCCGTCGCGCTTAAAAGTCTAGTTAAAACTCTACTCGAATGTGGCTTGAAAGACTTGGTTTTAGACCCTGGATGTATGGGCGGAGAAGGCCTCTACGATACAATTGTCAACTTCACTATGCTCCGTAAGGCTGTCTTCAGGGCGAACGATTCCCTCTTGGGTTTCCCTCTTCTAGGGGCTCCAATATCAGTCTGGCTTGAAAAGGGTAGAGCTTTAGATAGGAAGTGGGAGGAGTGCTACCTGGCGGGTATGCTCATAGTTAGATTTGCAGATGTTCTCATCATGCACAGTTTAGACGGTTGGGTTCTTCTACCGCTGCTAATACTTAGAGACAACATATATACAGACCCTAGAAAGCCCGTTTCAGTTAAACCTGGGCTTTACAAGATAGGTACTCCGGATGAGAATAGCCCCGTTATGTTCACATCGAACTTCGCATTGACATACTATACGGTTTCTTCAGACATACAGGCGGCTAAAGTAGACGCGTATCTCATAGTTGTCGATACTGAGGGGCTTTCAGTGACCTCAGCTGTAGCTGGAAGAAAACTCACGGCTGATAAAGTTGCTGAGGCTATTAAAGAGTCTGGTATTGAAAATCAGGTTAAACACAGATACCTCATAATTCCAGGTAGAGCTTCCAAGCTTAGTGGTGAAATCGAAGAGGCTACTGGTTGGAAGGTTCTAGTAGGACCATTAGACTCTTCAGAAATCCCTAAATTCTTGAGTGAAAACTGGTATGGGAAGAGACTCTGGGAGGCTGGAAGATAGAGTGATAATTTCAGTAGCAGGTAAAGGTGGGACAGGTAAAACCACTATAGCAGTTTTAATCTTGAAAGCTCTGATCGAGGAGACGAGTAAGACAATCCTCTTTGTAGACGCGGATCCGTCTACGAATGCTCCGGTTGTTCTAAGTATGCCTGTTAAGAAGACGGTTGGCGAAGTAATAGAGGAGTTTAGAAAAACGGTCTTAGATACTACGGAGCTTACCGTCGACAAGAGTAGGATTGTTGAGAAATGGGTTATGGAGGTTCTGATGGAGTCTCCTAGGTTCGACCTGTTGGCCATGGGTCGGGGTGAAGGAGAGGGGTGTTACTGCTACGTAAACTCTGTTTTAACGTCGATATTAGATAAACTGGCTGGTAACTATGACGTCGTTATAATGGATATGGAGGCTGGATTGGAGCATATAAGCCGTAGGACGGACAGAGACGTAGACATTATGTTTGTCATAACAGATCCTTCTAGGATGAGCCTTGAGACGGCTAGGAGGATTAAAGAGCTAATACCGGAGGTGCATGTTGAAATAAGAAGGCTCTATGTTATCGGCAATAAGATTCCGTATGAGGAATTTGAAAGCTACGCTAGTAAAGTCGGAGAATTCGACCTACAGCTTATTGGAGTAGTACCTCCAGACCCTGAAATATTAAACTTCAGCGTGAAGGGTTTATCTCTTCTGAATATACCTGATAATTCCCCTTCCTATGAAGCCGTTAAAAAGATATGTCGTAAAGTCGGGTTAATCTAGCAAGGAGGCTTCTACACTGTCTCTTCCCCTTCCAATAGAGTCCTATAGAGGTGTTGTTGCAAGAGTGAAAATAGGAGCTACGAAATCCGAAGGAGGCTCGAGAAGTTACTCCACTACCGTCGGTGGGGCTGGGACACTACCATTCTATACGTTTGAGGGTTTAAACCCTCCGCCTGTACTAGCGCTTGAAGTATACGACTATTTAGATAGTCCTCCAGTCGGTGTTATGGAGGCCTTCGGCGACGTAGTGATGAATCCTGTAGAGTGGATTAGGGTTATAGATAAGTTCAACCCAGACGTTATAAATTTAAATGTTAGGTCTATCTCTCCTTTATCTCTAAATAGGAGTGTTAAACATGCTATACGGTTATTGGAAGAGGCTTTACAGGCTACCAGCCGCCCATTAATGGTTACAGGTATAATGGACCCGATTCACACGGAAGATATATCTAGAAATAGTGAGTTTTTAAAACTAGCCGCTGAATCTTTCAAGGGCGAAAGGCTTCTCATAGGTCCTGTAACAGCTGAAGCATATGAGGCTGTTGCTGAAGCCGCTTTAACAAATGGTCATAATCTACTGGCCAAGTCAAATATGGATGTTAACCAAGCCATTAGGTTAAACGAGCTCCTCTCGGCTAAAGGCTTTTCAACCGACCGTATCGTCGTAGATGTTACGACTGGAGCATTAGGCTATGGAATTGAATACACCCTCTCCACTATGGAGAGGCTTAGGCTTAGAGCTTTACAAGGGGATAGAATGGCTGGAAGCCCCATGGTATTCTTTGCCTCTGAAAACGTCTTCATAGCTGAGTTTAAAGAAACTCCTCTAAACCCTTCAGTCTACGAGGCTGTGGCCGCCGTGGCAGGTTTAATGTCTGGAGCAGACTTAGTGTCGTTATTCTACGTAGAAAGTCTACACATGGTTAGGTCGTTTTTAACAGAATTTCCCTGGGGAGGCGGTTGAAATCTCAGAGAAAAAGCTTAGTCCAATGGATATATATAGGCTTCTGCCTAAGACGAACTGTGGAAAATGCGGGTCGCCAACATGTATGGCTTTTGCCTTTAAACTAGCCCAAGGAGCTGTAACAGTCGATAAATGTCCATTTCTCACGGATGAAGCTAAACGTGCCCTAATGGGTTTAACAGCCCCCCCTGTAGCCGTAGTCTCTATAGGTCATGGGGGTAGAGAAGTCAAATTAGGTGGAGAGCGCGTTTCCTTCAGGCATGAAGATAAATTTTACAATGAGCCAGCTATAGCCGTAGAGTTAAACGACCTTATAGATGTAGATGCCCTTGAGACGGCTTTGAAGACGCTAAAAGAATATGAAGTTGAGAGAATGGGTCAAACTTTAAAGATAAATATGTTGGCCCTTAGAAACCTCTCAAGTGAGGATGATGCCTTCATAAGGCTGGTAGAGGCCGTTAAAGCTGTGGGGTACCCGTTGATAATCTCCACTGAAAACCCCACGTTGGCTAATAGGACTTTAGATATCCTCAAAGGCGAGCGCCCCCTCCTACATGGTGCGTCTCTGAGAAATATCACTATCATGGCTATGCTCGCTAAAAGGTTCAACTGTCCAATTTCTATAAAAGCGTCTGACTGGAGGGAGCTTATATCCTGCATCGATAGGCTTAAGGGGTTGGGCTTCTCGGAAATAGTCTTACAGCCTCCAGGCGATACGCTTAAACAACTCGTAGAGAATTTGACGATTATACGTAGACTCGCTATCGACAAGAAATTCTCTAAACTTGGATATCCCACAATAGTTTTCTCTAGCGATGTTAAATCCAATGTGCCAGAACATCTAACGGTTTCAGCATTACTGGTTCGATATGCGAGTATAATCGTAGTTAAACCTGAAGTATTGCCACTTATACGTCCAGTAATGCTTCTCAGGCAGTCGATAATGATGGATCCGAGGGCTCCGATATCCATCAAGTCAGGCCTATATAGGATAGGTAAGCCTAGTGAAAACAGTCCAGTACTATTAACGACAAACTACGCTTTAACATTCCATATATTGAGAAACGACTTAGAAAATCAAAATGTGGACTGTCATCTCCTTGTGGTTGATACGGGAGGTCTCTCGGTAGCCTGCTCTGTAGCTGGCAATAAGCTCAAGCCGGACTCTGTTAGGCAAATGATTGAAGAAACGGATTTAGAAGCTAAGGTGGCACATAGAACGCTTGTGATCCCAGGTAGAGCAGCTAAACTGGCTGGAGAAATTGAAGATATAACTGGCTGGAGGGTTTTAATAGGCCCGTTTAATTCGAAGGATATAGGAGATTTTCTCAGAAAACATAATCTTATTGGACGGTAGCCTCGTTAACGATTTCCTTTATCTTGGCTTCTGCAACGGTTAAAGCCTTTTTAACGTCTTCAGGGCTTATCACACCGTTTGCAGTGGCTGTTTCAAAGATTCTCTTGGGGATTTTAAGGTTTTGAAATCTAAAACCCTCTTTGAACTTAAACTTATACTTTAAACCGTAGGTTATCCTTCCGATTTTCTCAAGACTTTCAACATCGTGGCTGAAACCTATCACGTTTAAAGCCTCCAATACTGTATGCTTATCGTATATGTCTCTTGCGAATAGACATACACCGCAGCTTTCCAATATACATCTCCACGCCTCTTCCTTTAAGAGGATCTCCACGGCGTTGACAGGGTCTATAGTGAAACCAAGCAGTTTTTGATCTAAACTGTATCCGGCGTTGCTCAGATGGCTATGTCTCGCCCCTATAGCCGTACCTATTATGAAAGCCAGTCCAGTATGGTAGCCTGCTAAACCATTTCCTCCAATTGCAACTAAGAATTCCTCGCCAAGGTTTTTATACGGCCTCCCTTGGGCCATAGACAGGTAGAATTCGTTAGGCATAGTTATAATATGCTTAATCATTTCAATGTATTTCTCTACGTCCCCCCACTTGGGTTCAACAATCGTCTCATCTAGGCCTATCAATCCTTTTTCATATGCTTCAGTAGCCCATGCAAGCATAGTTCCAGTCATCATAGCGTCTAACCCGTATCTATCGCAGACAGCTCTAAGCTTAAGTACATCCATGGAGTTTCCAACGCCTAGGTTTGAACCCAACGCGTATATCGGCTCGTAGTCATATCCTACCTCTAAAGACTCGACTTCATGCTCATCTGCGAAGAAGCTTCTCAATATGGCTACGTGTTTACACCCTATTGGACATAGGGGGCAGGTGTTCTTCCTAATTAGGAGGTTGTCGGCGAAGTATTCTCCTGAAATTTGATCAGCATATTCGAAATATCCAAGTTTAAAGTTCATCGTTGGGAGTGCTTTAATCTTATTTAAAGTTAAAACGTTCTGAGGTGTTCCAAGGTCGTGGTATTTACGCATCTTACCGCTTTTAACAACATCATCGTAGATTTTCTCGAACATCCTCTTATATGCATCTAGGTTCTTAACAGATATTTCACCGCATCCTGTGATACGTATGGCTTTAAGGTTTTTGGCGCCCATTACTGCACCCAAGCCTGTTCTTCCAAAGAAATTATACCCGTCTACGAGAACGTTGGCATAGTAGACAAAGTTTTCCCCAGCGGGTCCTATGGCTGCAGTCGACCGTATACCGCATGGGCTTGGTTCATCCAAAGCCATGATAGTGCTTAAACTACTCATCTTTTTTAAAGAAGATGCACTGTTGATTTTAACCTCTCCATTGTCTCCAATATCAAGCCACACCGGTTTTGAAGAAGCCCCTATGATGACTATGGCCTCGTATCCAGCCAGTCTTATGGCTACCCCGAGTCTTCCACCAGCATGGCTTTCACCCAGGTTTCCAGTTAACGGCGATTTGAACATGGCGATAGTCTTCGAGCATACTGGGTAAAGACCTATGAACGGCCCCGATGCTAATACGATCGGGTTTTCAGGTGCAAAGGGGTCTACGCCGTCTGGGCAATATTCATTCAGTAGGTTTATTGCCAGTCCGGAGCCGCCTATAAACCTCTCCACAAGCTCTCTCCTATTTTCAACCCAGCTTAAGCCATCTGTCAAGTTTATGAAGAGTATATCTCCGTTCATTTAGACCTCCTCACCGTAGTATAGGACTTCGTGTGGACAGAATTTTGCGCACACTCCACACTCTATGCATATTATCGGCCTCTTACGCTCATCATCCCACTGTAGGGCTTTCAAAGAGCATGCATTTAGGCACGGTCTGTCTTCACAATTTTCACACTTTTCAGGGTTTAGGAGTTCTACTCCTCCGCCACTCCTCGGCTTTAAAACCTCATATGGGCATGCTGAAGCGCAGTCCGGCTCTTCGCATCCAGAGCATACTGTTACTTTAAACCCTAATCCGCTTCTTGAAATCCTTATAGCTGAATACTTAACCGATAAGACACTTCTCAATTCTCTAGAACATACAAAGACACATGTAGCGCAGTTCATACATCTGTCTTGGTTCTTCACTATAAGCTTAATAGGCATATTTTATCAAATAGTTAAGCCTTAAAGCATTATAAAAACCTCTTGAGCCTACTTAGGGCTCGACATATCTATTCATTCTTCGCTCTTCCAATGCTTGACCTCAGAGCGGTCTACCGGGTTCAGCTCGTAGAGTTCTTTCCTCCTAGCCTCAAGCATATTCAACTCTTTCCCAGCGTATTCTGCAGAGGTTAAAATTTTCACACCTCTTCTTTCAGCTTCTAAGAGGAGTTCAGATACTCTTTCTCTCCACTCTAAATCCCTGAGCAGATGATGGTCTAGAATCATCTGCTCGACGCCTGGCTCTAAAACCCTGCGGAGATTGGCTATAGACGCTTTCAAACTGTTCACAGAGTATCTATAGCCAAGCATGTACGTCATAGGTCCATCGATCATGACTACTTTAGGCCTCTTCTCAAGTATGAACTCAACCTGGTCGTTTAAACTCGGGCCTTCGACATCGCTCGTGTATAGGAAGCTTTCATCGCCTTCACGTATATAGACTTCAACTACATACCCGAGTTTGGAGTTTGTGCCGTGGAATACAGGCTTGGAAAATTCAAGTCCAGTCTCTCCAACCTTCATTTTAAACCCTTCAGCTATCTCTATCTTCTCGGGCAGTCCTTCTATCTGTTTTAGGAAAAACCGTGCTCTTTCTCTTTGGCTGTAGTTTATATTGTCTCTAGGATTCTTAATGATTACAGTCTTCCCCTCGTAAATCTCAAGGTTTTCCCAGGGGTTGTGATGGTCATAGTGGTAATGTGTAACTATGATTACGTCTACTTTAAGAGCGTAGTCGACGATGGTCTTCCAATCTTCCTCCAGCTTCCTCCACTCTAGAGGATGCGGAGGCAGACCATACCTGTAGGGTCCTAGGGCGACACCTGGGTCTATTAAAATCTTTAAATCCCTAGTTTCCACAAAAGTAGCCATGCTTCTAGTGCCCATTGAGTCTGAGCTTAGAGGTAGAATTTTCATAGTCACTAGATTAAGTCCTTATACGACAATATAAAGTGTAGACTAGGCCGTACACGTCTGGCTATCGACGTCCGTTTAAAGCTGATTTAATTGTCTCCTATTATTCTCCGCCAATTTCCTCCAACACTTGAAAGACTTCTCTATAGGTATTCTTAACGGCAGGGTACAGTTTAACGTAGACGCTGTAGAATCTATCGTATGCCTTTTTAACGTTCAAATTCGGCTGGTAGATTTTAGACTCTCTGTAGAACTTAGATACTGCGTCGTCGACGTCTTTATACAGCTTGGCTCCCAATCCAGCAAGCATGGCGGCTCCAGCGGATGAGGCCTCCGTTATATTTGGCACTATGACGCGCTTACCCGTTATATCTGCCTTAAGCTGAAGCCAAAACCTTGACCTTGCACCGCCTCCAACAGTCCTAATCTCCTCTATTTCAACGCCGAGCTTCTCCAGTGTTTCAATGTTTAGTCTAAGCTCATACGTTACTCCTTCAACGATAGCTCTTATTATCTCTGGCTTTCCATGTGCTACTGTCAAGCCTATGATCAATCCTCTGGCATACGTATCCCAGTTCGGTGTTCCAGCACCCATAAAGTACGGAGCCACTAGGAGACCCCCTGAACCTACAGGGGCTTTAGACGCATCTTCCATCATGAGGTCATAAACGCTAACCCCCTTCTTTGAAGCCTCTTCAACGTATTTTTCTCCAAACTTGTCTCTAAACCATCTTAAGAGTAATCCAGCAGTCGGGTTTGCTCCGAGTATTAGGTAGCGATTTGGAGCTACATGGCAGTAGCTTGCAAAACCCATCGGTATCATCTCTCTAAGGAGCAGAGGCGTATACAGAGATGCAACTATACTTTCGACTGTACCAGTTGCAACATATGTGGCTCCCGGGTTTACAGCACCTACACCTAGTGTTCCACATGCCTGGTCGTGTCCACCTGTGACTACTAGTGTACCTTCGGCAAGTCCAGTTTCCTCTGACGCCTTTCGAGATACTTCTCCTACGACTTTACCAGATGGATATGGTTCTGGAAGCTTATCCATATCTAAACCTGAGAGTTCGAGTAGTTCGTAACTCCAGTTAAATCGTCTGATATCGAAAAGCATGGTTCTAGAAGCCAGCGAGTAATCTATGGCTGGGACTCCACAGAGAACCATATTGATATAATCCTCCCATAGAAGAAACTTCCAAGTCTTCTCGTATATCTCTGGTTTATTCTGCTTAAACCACATGAGTTTAAATAGCGTGTAGACAGGTGAAGATGGGTGTCCAGTTATATTAAAGAGCTCCTCTCTCTCTATGAGCTTGAGAAACTCATCGTGCTGTTTGACAGCCCTATCGTCCCACGTAGTTATGCAGCGGTATAATGGGTTAAGCTCTTTATCTAAAGGTGTGAAAGCTTCTCCCTGGGCTGAAACGCTTAGGGATTCTACTTCCTCCGCACGAATCCCAGCCTTAGCTATAACCTCTTTTACTGTTTCAACCACCCCATGCCAGACGTCTCCAGGCTCCTCCTCAGACCAGCTAGGCTTTGGATGATATAGAGGGTACTCCCTGTACGATTGAGCGATTAAACGTCCACTATCGTTGAATAACACGGCTTTACATCCGGTTGTACCGACATCCAACCCTACTAGATACATCGGTAACATCTTAAACTTATTCTCAATTATAAGTATCTCCTTACTAAAGACGCTAATTCATAAATACCCATCTCCTTTAATATCATCATAGTTCAGCGAAATAAGCTAAGTATTTAAAAAGGCAAAAACGCAATAAGCAGATAGCTTCATCTCAAAACCTTTAGGTGTATGGCTATGCATGCTAGATCTATAAGTCCTATGAAAGTTGCTGCAAGCCTCTCATGCGTCATGGAAAGCCTCCTAAAGCCTACCTTTAGCCATGCGAAGAACCTTTCAACGCACCCTTTCATATGCTTGTAAGCTCCCTTTTCGAGCATGTATCGGCCTTAAGTGGAAGAAGGGAACTTATGAGCTACCATTCCCTATCACTTAACTCCCTAAACTCCATAGAAAACTTCTACGCTAAGAAAAATTTAATAATTTCTAAGACTTAGAACTTTTATAATGAAACGCCTCATTCTTTCCAGTTTTTCAGTTCTAATAGTAATGCTAATTTTTACAATTTCAATCGGCTTTTCAACAGAGAATGTGCCAGAAACAATCGTTTATGTCGATGGACGATGGATTCGTAGCGACGGAACTACACTCAAACTCAGTTTCATACAAGACCCAGGGATTCATGTTAAGCCTCGGACTCCAGACTTCTTAATGATGCCATATGAGGAGTATCTTAAGCTAAGTGAAAGTGGAAAACCAATAATTAAAGCCATGAAGGTCATATGTCAGTACAAAGATACCGGAGTTACGAAAACCTTTGCTGTTGTAGAGCCAAAGCTCATCATCATAGAGTATCCCATAAGCGGCTCTCTTTCCCCAGGATACGGCCATCTTTACGGAAAGTTCTGCTCTTGCGTACAGATAGAGGTTGAGGTGACTTGGACACCGGGCGATCAAGTACTTGGCATAGGTATCGTAGACGCTGATACTGGAAAGGTGACCGGATATTGGTACACTGGCGGCTCTGCACTGGCGGTGTTCAGCACGGATTGGACGAAGTGTTACTATATCTGTATCCTGAGTTATCATGATAATACTAAGATTATTACATATAATGGAGTAATAAGATGTTATGTATGGTAGTCACCAACCTTCTTAAATTCTGTACATCTTTACATCGCTTTCTCATCGATAATGATAGAGTTTTAGCTATTTTTGGATCTTTACATCAACCGATAATATGCCTAGTTTAAATTACATGGTCTAGGATAGGTAAGAGTTATATTCCTTCCGCCCCTATCTTTGAAGTAATATGGTCAACGTTATTTTAGACACGGATATAGGTGACGATATCGACGATGCACTGGCTCTTCTACTGCTTCTGAAATCTCCAGAGCTTAACGTCAAGGCCGTCTCGACGGTTACTGGAGATGTCGAGGCAAGGTCTATGCTGGCGCTCA
Source organism: Bathyarchaeia archaeon (assembly GCA_038870975.1). GTDB lineage: Archaea > Thermoproteota > CALKCG01 > B24 > B24 > DTBU01. Next base: position 834,269 of record JAVZJD010000001.1, read on the forward strand.
GGATAATGGAGGAGATGGGTGTTAAAGATATCCCTGTAAAGCCTGGTGCTTCCAATCCTCTCTTTGGACGTTGGCCGCCCGGTGTTAAGCCTAACCAGGCTATTGCACTTGAAGGCTGGGAGAGTAGACTATTGGAGAAGTGGCGTAGCTATAAGATGAGCATTGCAGAGTTCATAGCCTCGTTTATAGAAGAGTCTAAAGGTGAAATTGTGATCATAAGCGTAGGTCCTCTAACTAATATAGCTTTAGCTTTAGCGGCGAACCCGTGGATTGCAGATAAGGCTAGACTTGTCATGATGGGTGGATGCTTCTCTAAGCAGGTAGCTGAGTACAATATTCATAGGGATCCTGAGGCGGCTAGGATAGTGTTCGAATCCGGTATTCCATTGACGATGGTCGGGCTGGACGTGACGCTGAAGTGTGTAATGAGCGATGAGCAGGTTAAAGCGTTTAAGTCTTCGAAGCTTCCAGAGGTCCGGTTTGTATCTAAAATGATGGATGCTTGGACAGACGCCACAAAATTTAAGAACCCTGTACTTCACGATCCCCTAGCTGTAGCCGTATGCTTTACACAGGGTTTCGTCACGGTTAAGCCCATGCGTATATCCGTTGAGACCCGAGGAGAATACACCAGAGGCTTTACAGTGCCGGTGGAGGGGACGCCTAATGCAGAGGTATGTATCGACGTGAATAGCGACGCCTTCCTAGACTTCTATATGAAGCGTGTCTTAGGATAGCTATTGGGAGGTTGCCGTGTTTTGAAGGTTTCCGATTTAGGTGAAAGACTGCTTATCGAGCAGATATGGAAGGTTGTTGAATCAGACCCTGAGGAGCTTCTAGGTGCAGGTTTAGACGATGCGGCCGCCAAGGAGATTGGCGAAGGTCTCGTCTTAGTTGTACATACGGATATATGGGTTGAACGTGCTGATCTACTGCCGGGTATGAGCTGGTATTCTGCTGGTAGGAAGGCTGTAATAGCTAATATTTCAGATATAGCTGCTAAAGGAGCTAGACCTTTAGGTATTCTGTTTAGTGTAGGTCTACCGTCAAACTTTCCCTATGAATCGTTTAAAGAGCTTGTTAAAGGTCTTGGAGATGCCGTTGCGGAATACAATACCCACTTGCTCGGTGGGGATTTAAGCGAAAGTAGTGAAGTCATACTGGCGGGTTTCATAGTAGGTTTAACTCATCGTGGTAGGCTACTCTCCCGGAGGGGAGCTAAGCCGGGCGATATAATCGCTACGACGGGGACTCTGGGCCTTACATCCGTAGGCTTTAAAATACTCTTAGAGGGGTTTGAAGCCCCGGAAAATTTAAAGAATAAGGCTGTTGAATCGCTGTATAGGCCTACGGCTAGGCTTAGAGAGGGTTTGGCCTTAGCAGGCTCTGGAGCAGTATCAGCCTCTATGGATATAAGCGACGGTTTAGCCGTAAGCCTAAATCAGTTAGCCGAGCTCAATAGTGTGAAGATAGTTGTAGAAGATATTCCAATAGCTTCTGAAGCTGAAGAGTTTTCGAAGATGCATGGATTTGACGTTGAACAACTCGTCTTATACGGAGGGGGTGAAGAATATGAGCTACTTTTAGCCATCAAGCCAGAGATGTGGACTGAAGCAGTAAAAACCGTGAAAAACGTAGGTAGCACACTCTATAAGATGGGCATAGTAGAAGAGGGTAGTGGGGTTTACACAGTTGATGGTGAGAAAATCGTAGCCAAAGGATGGGAACACTTTACAAAAGCCTAGAGGTTTTATCTGCTTGGAAGAGGTAGGCCAACTATCGTATGCTCTATCTCATGTGGTCTTTGATTTTTCAGCTTCTCTGTAGATCATGTAGGGATAGATGAGGCCGATTAAAACGAAGACACCTACTATGATGAAGACTGTTTTAAAGCCGTATTTTTCAACCATTATTCCGCCCACGGCGGCGGTTAACGCCTGTCCTAAGCTCGTCACCGCGCCGTTTATACCCCATTCGAAGGACTCTTGACCTCTATCTATGTATCTTGTGAATAGGCTCATGAAGGGAGAGTATCGAAAAGCCACTCCGACGGCATTTATAATCTGGAGTACGTAGATATGCCATGGCAGTCTAGCGAAGACGTATAGGAGGTAACAAAGGCCTATTAGAATCGTCCCTACTGCTGAAAGAGTTATTCTCTGCCTCTCACTAAACTTTTTGTCTACGTAGTAGGCTGAAACAAGTCTTGCAATTGAGAAGGAAGCCATGTAGACTGCTGAGGCAAACCCTACAACACCTATTGAACCACCTACAATACTATTAGCGACGAATATTGCGAAAATAGGAGCAGTTAATCCGCTGACCGTTAAAACGTGAAATTCAAAGGCAATTAAATACTTCACTATATTATTGATCTTCATAGTCGCTCTCTCTTCTAGCTTGCGTAGGATTTCAACGTGATTTATAAGGCTTCCTTCAATAACACCTGCATATCTATGGATTTAACATAAGACCGATTTACACAATTTATCCCTCAGGATATTTCTGAAAAAGGTAGTCGGCTTCATGAGAAGAAGTTAACGTCGTATTTAAGTCAAAAGCCGACCTAAAAATTTAATAAACGAGTCTACAGAAATCTTCCCGTAAACAAGGCCTCAATTCAAACCAAAACAGTAAGAAAAACACCATTTCAGCAACAGTGGGCCGGTAGTTCAGCCTGGTATGAATACCCGGTTTGCACCCGGGTGGTCGCGGGTTCAAATCCCGCCCGGTCCACTTCCACGGGTTTTTCCATTGAAGTAAAACTCATGTAGATTATTAATCTAGATCTTTTAATGGAAAGTAAGTCGTATCATAGCTTTTCCGTTTTCCATTGATACTGACATTTGACTTCCCATTTAGCTCTAATGTTTCTTGAAGGTTTGATTTTCAACTCTGCTCCACATTTGCTGTGCCTCCTCCTTTCCATAAACATGTCTACCCGGTTATACTCGGTAGATATTGGAGGACTTTGGAGCTCTGAAACTTCACTTGAAGGATGGGAGGTGAGTATAAAAGTGATCATTCAAAGGGCGTCCATAAGCGATCTACATAGTATTTGCATAAAGAAGGAAATTATTAGATGTTGTTTTTATCGTACACGTAGGGTTTATTTCGAGTTTTCTACAACTGCAAAAATTAATAAATATTCTACCTCTAGAATCCTGATATGGTGGGAAAAGACTTGGTTGATGAAAAGCTTTTCAAGAAGCCAAGTTCGGAGTTTAAGGGAGTGCCCTTCTGGTCGATAAACGATAGGTTAGATCCAAGAGAGACTATGCGGCAAATAGCTCTTCTAGACGAGGGTGGATATGGAGGCGTCTTCTTCCACGCCAGGGAAGGGCTAGTGACACCATTCCTCGGTGAGGAATGGTTTAGAGCCTTTAGTGCCGCTGTTGATGAGGCTAAGAAGCGCGGCATGTATGTGTGGATATACGATGAGCTTAGGTGGCCCTCAGGCTTCGCAGGCGGGATTATTCCGGCTTTAAGTGCAAAGTATAGAGCTAAGGCTATTGTAATGATTCCCGGTGAAATGGCTTATGGCGGTGAAGAAGTGATAGCCAATTTTAAGTGTAAACTGGATGACAGGCAGATACCCTGCGATTATACGCTTGCGAAGCCGGGTGAGGAAGAAGGTGGCCATCTATACCTCTCGTTTATAGTGTATGTTGCGCCGCCTGGTGAGGTATGGTATAGCGGCTTTAGTTACGTCGACCTGCTTAATCCAGAAGTCATCGAGAAGTTTCTGGAGGTTGCATATGCGCCGTACGTCAGCCGCTTCAAGGACGATATTGGAAAATGCATACCCGGAGTATTCACAGACGAGCCTAACATTGAAAGTAGCAGGCCTAGATTATTCGGCTTTCAAAATACAGTCCCGCCTAGAGGCTCGAGAATACCTGTGTCGGCTTTACCGTGGACTGACAACCTCGCCGAACGGTTTAAGGAGTTGAACGGCTATAGTATAGTGGATAGGCTGCCGGAGCTGTTCTTCGACGTTGGAGATTACATGAAAACCAGATATGACTTTTGGAAGACGGTAACCCTCCTATTTTTAGAGGCTTTTTCCAAGCAGATTTACGATTGGTGTGATAAGCATGGGTTGAAATTCACCGGCCACTACTTGGCTGAAGATTCTCTTCTAAGCCAGTTGACGTGCGCTGGAGCGGTAATGCCCCACTACGAGTATCAACATGTGCCTGGTATAGACCATCTAGGTATGCATGTCTGGGGTAGCCTATTAACCGCCAAACAGGTCTCAAGCGTTGCAAATCAGCTTGGGAAGGAGAGGGTTTTATGTGAAACATACGGTTGCACAGGGAATTATCCGTCTTTCGCCGATAGAAAGTGGATTGGAGATTGGCTTTACGCTATGGGTGTTAATCTGCTGAATCACCATTTAGTTCCATATTCTATGCTGGGTAGAAGGAAGAGAGATTATGGATTGAACTTCCACTGGAGTCAACCGTGGTGGAAATACAATAGAATCATAGAGGATTATTTCGCAAGGCTGAGCTATATGCTCTCTAGAGGTAAACGCATAGTTAACCTGCTGGTTATTCATCCCATTGAGAGTGCATGGGCGACGTTTTCACCCCTAAACCCGTCTAAAGTTAGAGAGCTGGATAAGCATCTTACGAGCCTCCTCAGAACGTTACTCTCTATACATGTTGACTTCGACCTTGGAGACGAGGCTTTAATGGCGAAATATGGTTGTGTTAAGAATGGGAAACTTCAGTTAGGCAAAATGGCTTACGATGTCGTTGTAATACCGCCAAGCGTAACCCTTGAGGAGACTACGGTCAAACTGCTGAAGTACTTCATCTCTTCCGGCGGCAAGCTCATAGCTATACAGCCCACGCCATTCCTCATAAATGGAAAACGAAGTGAAACTATCAGTGAAGTGTTGAACAAAGCCTACGTCGTCAGTAAAATCGACGAGAAATCTCTATCGGAGGCTCTTAAAGACCTGCCGAAACTGATAGAAGTAAAGGGCGATGATGGAAACGTCCTCTACCATTTAAGGCAGGAGGAGAGCGGCGTCCTCATACTATTCTTGGCTAACAGCAGTAGAGAAAAAGCCTACAACCTGAAGATATCTATCAAAGGCTTATATAATGTCGAAATGTGGGATGCTATAAGCGGAGAAAAGACGTATTGGCCTTCAGAAGTCGAATTTGGAGAAACCGTCTGGAATGTTAGGCTTGAGCCAATTGGCTCAGCTCTCTTCGTCTTAAAGCCGGGAGAAAAACAGTCGACGCCTCAGTGTGAATGTAGAGTTAAAATATGCGAATCCTCCATAGGCGGTCCTTGGAAAATCAGAAGATTGAACTTGAACACCCTCGTTTTAGACTACTGTAGGTATCGTGTTAGTGGAGCTTGGAGCGATCTCATGCCTGTTTGGAGGGCACACGACGCTATAGTGCGTAATGGGCTTGGCACGAGATTTACCGTGAGGTTTGAATTCGAATCTGACATAGACTTTAAAGATGGAAATGTATATCTTGTAGTTGAAAAGCCGGAGCGTTATAAGATCAACGTGAATGGTGTTGAAGTCTGCTTTAAATCGGATAAATATTGGATAGACTGGAACTTTCCAATGATAGATATATCAGGCATCGTTGGCAAAGGCTTAAACACCATTGAGCTAGAGGGGACTGTTGGCGTAGAACCAGAGCTGGAGAACATCTATCTACTCGGAGACTTCGCGGTTAGGGTCGGCGCTAGAGGCACCTCAAGGATAATTGGAGAGCCATCACAGGTAGACCTCGGAGACCTGTGTCAAATCGGCTACCCATTCTACACAGGTGAGATGGAGCTGACTGCGAAAGTAGACCTTAACATACCAGAAAAAGCCAGGGTTGCTTTGCAGTTCGAAGGGTTGAACGCATCGCTAGCTGTAGCCTACGTGAACGGTAAAGAAGCCGGAAAAGTTATACTACCACCATACACGGTTGAGATTACAGACATAGTGAAGCCCGGAGAAAACGAGATAAAGATAGTATTGGTTGGAAGCCTGAGAAATGCTCTAGGTCCACTACACTACAAAGGTGGTGATCCGCCATTTATAGGCCCGGAAACATTCAGAGATGCTGTACACTGGACTGACGAATACGTGTTGAGACCCTTCGGTTTAAAATCCGCTAAAGTAATAATGTTCAAGTAACAGCCTATTCTTCTATTCTCCTAGTTTTTTTCCATCCTAGCCTCTGGACATAATATTGCAGATTGTTAAAATACTGGATAAGAGCGGTTTTCTAGCCCATTAATTATAACGTCTTAGTCATTATTAGAATTGGATTCGCGTCCTTCGCAGAGATGGATCCACCGTATACATGTAAGTGTTTTAAGAACCGCTAGAGATGGTAGGATGCTTCATATATCGTCATGCGGTTCTTATATGTTGTCTCCAGTTCTCTCTATATCCTGCCTTTTTCGTATACTCACCCTTAAGAGAGTATAGTTCGAAGGAGAAAGCATCTAAAGCCTCTGTAATATCTGATGAGAATAGCCTTTTATACCATAGGACATTTAAGGCATCAAAACTATAGCCTCAGGGATTAAAAGCTCTATCCCACCATTGACATAACAATCTCTAATCTCTAGAGTGACTTTATAGAAATGATGTAACTAATAGGAAATTTATGAATTTAAGGTTTAATTCTTCAACCTTCTTGAAGAATAGTCTTTTAGAATTAGAAAGTTCTTAAAAAGTAGAATAAAGCTTTTAAATTGGTAGAGAAATAATTTAGAAACTGTAAAGTATGATCGGAAACATGCAAATGGAATGAATCTTAGGTGCTTTTTCCCTTCTCAATTCCATTGGCCCCCCTTGTAAATGGTGGAAAGTCGTGAACAACTTCTTCTCAGTTTTTAACCAAGTTTGAATAGAGCATGCGGTAAGAGAAGCTCGATGATAATCATTCATGTCATCCATGGAAAGGAAAAGACTTAAACCCATCTTAATATGGGTTCCTAACATTACTTTGAAGAGCAGAGATAAACTTGGCTTCTCTATAAAGACGTAAGCTGATTCTATTGTCGGAGTTGAGGAAAAGATGTAAAAGTAACTTCATAAAGCCGCACTTAAAACCCTATGCCTACACAGTTGTACAAGGCCAGAGAATAAAATACTATATGTATCATGGGAAAATCTATAGGAGCTCTCCCACGGTTTTGGACCACAGCTACCTATACAGTATGAGCACAGAATCCCCTGTAAACGGCGTTTTAAATGATCGCCATCCTCCTCCCAATACTGTACCAGCCGACATAATGCTACCGTCGACTGGATGCATCCACTCTACCTTCAATTCACCATCTACACTCCGCAAGTCAACCTCAACCTCTCCACCTGAAGGCAGATAGACGACGTAAACATAACCAGGCTTTGCTAGACAATACTTTGTTGAAGCTAGATCGGGCATAGGAAGCATCTCGACTAGGTTGAATCGTCTCGCTATCCTACGGGTGTTACCCATAGCTCTACGTATCTCCTCAGCATACGGGATATCATCCGCAGGTGTTAAACCAGCCCATGTAACAGTCTGATTGTTTAAACCGACTATTCGGTCCATGAAAAGGGGGTTATGTCCTCTAGTAAAGCTCTTCCAAACCCACTGTGGATTGCCCCCCTCACCCCATAAGTGGTCTGTGTCGTTTAAAACAACCTTCCTACCGTCATTCACAGGAGGGTCTTCACGGTATCCATACTCCGGGTTGGGAGATATCCAGTCGGCTGGACTGCTGAAAAGGTCAGCATTAGTTCCACTCCGTTCACCACCATATTGAAAAGTCATTCCTACTGGGTGTTGCTTAGGCATCTCAACCTCATAAGATTTGACAAAGCGTATAAAGTAGTACTGCCACTCAGTCGAATAGTTGCCAGCTTCATTACATACTTCGTAGAGGACGTTGTCAAATTCGTTCACAGTATCTATAACCCTGCGGACATAGTCTTCCTGTAAGGTTAACACCCGCTTATTCTTGAGAGTATAGTAGTCTAACCGCCCACCGTCTACAGTATTCACATTGTTATCTGGATGAAAAGGATGAAACTCCCAACCTTGAACGGTGAATTGAGCGCAATGTCCCTCAAAAAGCATAATAGATACGTAAATCCCTCTTTCAGCAGCCATTTCCACCCTGCTGCGTAGACGCTGAAAATACGATTCATCAAACACATGCAGGTTGAATTTAGGCTTCCCATCTCTCGCAAGACCAGGCCCAGTACGTTTCCAAGGATGTGGTTGACTGAATGAAAACGGTCTAGCTAAGTTATAGCGGTATTTCGGCATCTCCCAACGCCACAATCGGATGAAATTATGGTTATATCTTTGGAGAAAATCTAGATAAGCGGAAAAGTCGAATGGGGAAGGTGGGTCGGTTATTCCCATATCCTGTAGATTATTCCACGTGTGAGAACCAGTCAGATAGATGGCACGTTCATCATCGTCTGTAAAATAGCGGGGGTTCTTCAGATTTACGTGAAGAGAACCCTTTAAACACCCCACTTCTCCCACCTACGTAAAGCATCTGTCAATGTTGAGGATTTAAAAATTATGCGATAGTGTAGTTCTCATACTTAAAACGTTATTTTGCTATTTCTTCAAGAATCCTCCCTTTTGTTTCAACACCAAGTAAGACTACTGTAATAGCTCCTAGTAAATGGGCTACGGCAAACACTGTAAACGCTGCCGCCAGCCCTCCATAGGCATATAGAAGTGGTGTAGCTGTTGGTGCAACTACTCCAGCAAGACGACCTATGCTTGCGGCTATGCCTGACCCCGTCCCCCTGATACGAGTCGGATATAACTCTGGCGTATACGTATATAGAGCCGACCAAGCACCTAAGTTGAAGAATGAGATAACAGTGCTCCAAAGGAGGATAAACGTCGGGTCTAAAGCCGTACTTAGTAAAATACTCCCCACACCGGCTAAAGCGAGGTAAATAGTTGCAATGGGCTTTCTACCTACGCGGTCAAGCAAGAGCGCTGCACTGTAATAACCTGGAACTTGTGCTAGAGTAACTATCATCGTCCATTCAATGGATTTAACCACGGTAAGCCCCATTTCTCTCACGTAGAATGTGGGAAGCCATATGAAAATCCCATGGTAGGTATATACCAAGACAGCCCAAAGCATCCAAAGCAGAAGCGTCCTCTTCCAATAGAGAGAAGACCAAAGCTCTCTTATAGACTCCATAATACTGTACCTCCTGAAGCCGATGATCGATGGTTTTTCTTCAACGAAATCTTCTGGGATTAATCCATGTTTCTTAAGCAGGCTTACTGCTTCACGGACTCTCCCCTTAAGCTGTAAATACCTTAGTGATTCTGGTGCGAAAAATACGACTAGATGTACTAAAAATAAAGGTATTAACGCCACTAGAAACGTCAGACGCCATCCAAAACTTGGAAATAGCACATAGGGGAAGATTAGGGAGAGCAATGCTCCATATACCCAAGAAGCTTCAATTAGACCTAAGAAGCGCCCCCTATATTTTGCTGGCACATATTCTGAAACGTAAACTCCTGGTTGTGGTAAAGCCCCTCCTAGCCCTATTCCCGCTAAAAAGCGTAAGAGAGCCATTGTTATAGGGTCTGATGCAATGGAATTGAGTGCTGTAAAAACAGTCATAGTTAATATGGTGAAGAGAATAGTCCTCTTTCTACCTATACTATCAGCAAGAATACCGCAGGATAATGCGCCAATAAACATCCCTAGGTAGCCACTACTTAAGAGAAGACCAGATGTAAGAGGTTGCGTCTCCAATCTAAACTCTTTAATTATCGGTGTTAGAACAGCTGCTATAAGCATAACATTCATACCTGTGAAGCAGTAAATGAGACTACCTAGGAGAAGTAGCCTATAGTGAAAGCGTGAAAGTGGTGCTTTTTCAAGTAGGTCTATCAGAGATTTCTTCTCCAATTTTTCACTCCTCATGCGATTTGACTAATTTTCCTAAAACAGTCTTAAGATTGAAAGCTGGAATTTAAACTTATTAGGAAGCACATATCTAAATGGCTCTCCTAGTAGGCTTAAACGTGTAGTCGTTAGATGCCATATGAAAACTAAAGTGTTAATGTTAGAGCAACTTTTTCAGCAATTAGATTTTTAACAGCCTCCCACTTTCCCTTTGAATAATCAACTTCGCTTTCAACAGTTTCCTCTGAAATCCCGTACATCTTCATAATCCTATCTGATCTGTCTTCCTCAAGCAGGTGCATGTCCACATGGTTACAGTAGCGTTCCATAAGATTATTCAATACCTCTTCAACTCTATCCCTCTCCTCACAGACAACTATGAAAACAACGTCGCATAAGCCTCTCTTAATGCCTAAGATATCGAGTGCCTCGTTTATCTGACGCTGAGTAGATGCTCTGACCAAAATCTCCATGGATAGGCTCTTAGCTATATTCAGTTTACAGTTGAAAGCCTCCAAAGCAGTTAAAACAGAGATAAGAATATGTTTAAAGCCAGCTACATTCTTAGCATCTAAAACCTGGATATTCAAACCGCCGAAATCTTCCCGGACCTTTCCAATCAGTAGCTCAGGATCTTCCACATAGACTCCTCTAACAGTTAAAACCCCAAGGTATAATCCATATCCTTTAAGTTCCACTATCATGGAGAAACTCCTTCACTATCCTATTGACTATTTTCCGTTTAACACCAGCCTCCACAAGAATCCTCTTAACGTCCCTTAAACTTCCCCCTTCAGCCTTAACTTTCAACCAGATCTTCGTAGCAGACTCTCTAATCTCATGTGGAAATATTATCCAAGCCTCCGTTTCCCTAACGTAATAGTCGGGCTTCACAATAGACCAAGGCTTAAAATACAGACACGCTATCCTAGTCTCTGAAGCACCCATATCTTTAAGATGGTTTTTAACAAGCATTAGACTTTTACCTGTATCTGCCACGTCATCGACTAACAAGACTTTCCTACCAGCCACGGAAACCTGTATATCCTGCGTTATCGAAGGCTCATCTCTAGTCTTCCCAATGTCCAGGTAAAACTCAACCTTTATACTCGTAATATTTGGATTATCTAAAAAATCGGATAGAAGCCTAGCTGGCACCCATCCTCCTCTAGCTATGCCGACGATTAAATCAGGTTTAAAACCTGAAGCTTTAATCATCGACGCTAAATCTATACACATCTCGTAAATCTCATCCCAACTTGGGGCCTCATAAGCCACCATTTTAACCACCAGCCGAGTGAGGCAGTTAAATTTACGCTCAAATAGTACGTGGAGCGTTAGACTATTCTAAGCTTGCTCTAATTAAGTCTAACGCATCTGCAACAGTCTTAGTGACGTTGAAAACCTTTGCAGCATACTTCTCGTAAACTTCTCTTCTACTTGCAAGCCTGTAAAGTCTATCCATGAATATTCTTCCACCTTCAGGATTTTTAGCATTAACAACTATAAAGGAGTAGTATCTGAAGAAGTCGTCTCCAGGACTTTTCCTGAAACCACTCTCACTTATACGTTTAACAACATCCTTAAGTTGCTTCTCAGCAACTCTATCGCCTTCCGAAGCCCTCTTTCTAACGTAATTTAAAGTATAATCCCAAATCTCCTCAAAAACCCTTCTCTCCTCACTCCCCTCAGGGAATTCAGACAACGTTTCAAAAAACTTAAGCTGATATACCGTAGACATTTTAAGCTTTAACCTACCTCCACATGCCTTTGAAATAGTTCGATACACCTCGACGCTCTTATCACTACCGGAGTGGAAGTCTAAAATCGCATTGAAATGCTCAGCTATAGACGATAGCACTCTAACCCTACCCTCAAGTTCATCCAAAGAGCCCCCATAATCCTCCCTCTTACTGAAACCCACATTGGGGGCTACCAAGTCGACGGGCATACCCATCCTCCTACACTCAGAGAGACAGTAGAACAACTCTTTAGGGTCTGTAAGCTCAGGTGTTTCATCAAGTGAAAGCTCATAGCTGAAATCCCAATCAACCTTACGCTTGAAATACTCATACAATTCTCTAGACTTAAGTAGGCATAATCGGTATTTTAAAGCGATCCTCATAACTTCCTCCTCCGTAAATGATATTTCAACCGAATCCAATACATAGCGATGGTTTGGACGAATATTACGAAGTACTTCAAAGGCTTCTCCACCAAACTCCATCAGAAACCTCTCTTCAACTCTTTCAATAGGCCACTTCGATGGATCTACAAACTCGTACCTGATAAGATCAGAAGCGTCAATCGTAATACCTCTCACAAAACCCGTTTTAACAGCCTCATCGATCACTCTTCTATTGTAATCCATAGAGGCTTCCAACCCCTCCGTCTCGCCCCCCTCCACCCGCTCTCCATGTGATATTATCCTAGCTAGAGCTCTACCAGGCTGTCTAACGATGATTAAATGGTCTATCTCAGTACCGTAATCGTCGAAACCAGCTTTAAAACACTCCAAAGCAATAGTGTTATATAGGGTTTCAGCATCCAGCCCAGTATGACCAAGCCACTCTGGATACAAGCCAGGTGGCGCATTTACGACCTCTTTAAGGGAAAACTCTCTACCCGCTGACAATTGGAAATCCGCTGAAACACCAATTTTTTTCAAAGTATTCAATAAGTGATTAAGGGTAAACAACATTCTAACACCCAATCCTAGTCTAGGCTTTCTACCCAGGTTTTTCGGCCCAAATTCAGGTCTTTCTCTCAAAAGCCTCCTCAAATTGTCAACATTAAAATCGACTATAGATACTAAGTAACCGTAAAATTCACCTACAATATTATCCTTGAAAACAGTAGGAGGCTCTACTCCGTTCTTCGCCAAATACAGTATTTTCTCAACTCCACATAAATCAGTCACACAGCATAACGCATCGCCTTTAACTCTAATCGAGTCGACCATCAATTTAACTTTTTCAAAATTGCGGTTTATATGCTCTATTATCTCTCTCACTTCCACTGTTAGACCAGCCCTCAAAACCCCGGATGCATCGACAAGTCTACACAGTTCTTCCAATTCACTCTTGAGAGCATCCTCCACCAATTGACAAACCAATTAAAGAAAGCATTTACAACTACATTTAAGTTTAATTCCACACTTCTGCAAAGACAAACTCTTTTATAGTCCACATTCAAACCTTTAAATTGAAAATGGGGCCGTCGGCTAGTTTGGTCTAGGCTACGTGGCTCGGGCCCACGTGATCGCCGGTTCAAATCCGGCCGGCCCCACCACTCTCTCATGATAAGAATCTCTTTTAAATCAAACAGTTCTCAAATGGGGGAAATATACTCGGCTTAATCTAACACCACTTAAATACGTCATAGTGGTGACCTATGTAGGTAACATTTATATTATTTCTTAGACTTCTAATTTTCTGGTAAGTCCATTGGACCGGGGTACCCCTAGCATATCTGAAATCGTCTCTACAACAATTCGAGAATTTAATGAAACTTCTAACATGTTGAGAGACATGCGTATTAAACTGGAAAAGCTCAATCAATTGATTTCAAGCGGTCAAGTCAGCTCTCAAACAGCTGAATCCATAAGGAAAGACTACATATCTCAACTCATAGGGCTTCTAGACAAGTTTTTCAAGCTTAGATCAGAGCTGGAAGACTTAAGAGTTAGGTGTATAGTTGAAATGGAAAGGGCTAGGGTCAACGCTAGTGCAACGGGCTCTTCAGAGATAGTATCAAGACTTGAAGAACTTACGATAAGGATAGATGATGCCTTAGAAAGCCTAGATATGGACGCCAGGCTCTTCATAGCTTCTCAGTACATCCAACACCTTAAAAGCCCAGATGTAGACCAAAGTACTTTAAAGGAGAAAAAGCTGGCATACCGTAGATTCGTCGACTCGATAATTGAAAGCTGGCTTGTAGATAAGGCAGATTTAGAATCGGAGCTATCCGATCTTGAAAGGGATGCTAACAATCTTAGGGAACAGCTTAAAGAGCTGTGGGTTAGATTCATGGTCGGCGAGTATGACAGGGGGGAATATGATGCTAAGAGGGTTAGACTAGAGGAAGAACTTTCATCTATGAATTCACGTATAACGGAACTTAGGAGTAGGTTGGATGCAATAGATGAGCGGATAATCGAGTTAACAAGCGTAATAGGAGCTGAGGAGGTTGAAGAAACCAGTTAATATTTTAATAGGAATTTTACTTCTGTCGACGCTTCTACCTGCTGCTTCTATTCTCAGCTCGGTTTTAGCCGGGTCGGAAACCAATCCAATACGAGTATATGTTGAAACGCCTTTAAAACTCAAGTATGTTTCTGAGCCTGTTGTTTTTTCCGCTAATTTCTCCTATGGTGAGGCTGGTTTAGGCTCTCTGAGGGTTTTGGATGAGAATGGTTTTGAAATACCATATCAGATACTTGAAGCCCAATACTATCCAAACACTCAATACTACAGCTACGCTAAAATCCTAATCCTAACAGACGTCTCAAGCAGTATGAATAGAAGCTACACACTCAAATACACACCGCAAGCTACAATCACACCAGATTATACAGAAAAGTCAGACTTGAAAGTGTTCAAAGTAGTTGTTGGAAATGAAACGCACTTAATCATTAAAAACAGCTACGTTCAAGCTGTCTTCATAGAAGGCTCTCCACTCGGTCTTTACGCTCTCTACGACCTCTCCTCAGGCTTAAATGAATCTATAGTTCCACCCTCGTGGAGCTTTGCATCGCCATGTGTAATGGTAAACAACACATGGCTCACGCCGGCCGATATGAGTAAGACAAACGTGACTATCTCAATCAACGGCTCACTTTGCGTCGAAGTCCGTGTAAAAGGCTCTTATCCTGGTGTTTTAGTTGAGAGGGTTTTCAGGTTTTACGCTAAAAGCCGCTTCTTCGACTTTGAAACAATATTCACACCCATAGGAAGCCCAACGATCACAGCCATAAGCCCATTCAACACAATGTACCGAAGAGAACTATACCAGATACTGCTATTATCAGACGGCTCTATCCTACCGTTGGCTTCGACATCTTACGTCGGATCGTTTAAAGCTGGAAATTGGTCTGCAATTACCGGATCACATGGAGGAATATGGATAGCAATCGAACCTAGAGAAATTTTAACGCGTCTCATAATGCAGACCGATATACCAGGCTACTATATGATGACTTACCTCGCCGACTGTATGAAACTCATTGAGGGCCAAACTTTGGCCTTTAAAGGTAGAGCTACATTACTTCATGAGCATTTTGATCTAAAAATGCTGGAGAATGAGTTTCTGAGGTTTAGAACACCCCCTATTGTCAAAGTTAAAACCCCTATGGCTTTGATTAAAGCTCAAGGACCGAGTCAGACGCTCCTAGGCAACTTTTTCACGATAGACCTAGACGTTATTGGTTTAAAGGATTTAAACGATGTGCTTTTGAATGCTTCTTATGGTTCTGGTTTGGAGTGTTTTTCTAAGGCTGTCTACCGTAGCTCTCTACCAGCCTATAGTATTTGGACTACTCGCTGGCTATTCAGAGCTAAAGCTGAAGGCATATACAACATAGAATTCACACTAACAACATGGAATGAAACATACACACTAATATACCCTATGAAAGTATTTCTACCTATTATAGCACCGTCCGTCAACGTAACGTTCTTCGTCTCAGATTACGATGGTGAATCCATCCAAAGAAATATCATGCTTAAGCTTGTAAACCCGGCTGGTATAACACTAAATCTCCCTATAGGCTCCTCTGGTAACGTGTCGGTTAAGATTCAAATGGGTCGGTATGAATGGTACGCATACGATGGAAATCAGACGATAGGTAAAGGCGTGGTGGAGATTTTCAGACCTGAGAATATAACTCTGAGGACTTGGCTTTACGATTTCAACGTCGTGGTTTTAAGCACCGATGGTAGTCCATTGGCAGGTGTTTTAGCGATTCTCAAATCTCTGACTATGAATACAACAAAGGAATACGTCCGTTTATCCGGTTCAACAGGCTTAATACGGTTCAGCGACATCATAAATGGATCTTACAATCTTAAAATACTCGGATGGCAAGGCGAATTAATTGAAAATACAACTGTAACCATTCAGAAGGATGAGTTATACCATAGGGTAGTAGCTGAAGCTTGGGTTGTTAAAGTCCGAGTTTTAGATACAGATAGAGCCCCGG
Source organism: Bathyarchaeia archaeon (assembly GCA_038870975.1). Classification (GTDB taxonomy): domain Archaea; phylum Thermoproteota; class CALKCG01; order B24; family B24; genus DTBU01. The sequence continues at coordinate 850,398 of JAVZJD010000001.1, forward strand.
TTTTCAATGCATCTGTTTACCTACTCGATGAGAACATGACTCAGATAAAGACAGTAGAGACAGATGAGAACGGCTATGCTCTTCTAGGTGGGTTGGTTAGAGGAAACTACAGTATTAGAGTTGAATACTCAGGTGTGGTGGTCGGCTATCAGTACTTTAAAGTACCTATTGAAGGTCAAATTTTAGAAGCACCCTGTCGCATATGTAGACTAGAAGTCATTCCTGTCGATCCGTGGAATAATCCTCTGATAGGATCGGAAGTTACTATATCGTTTAGACCAACACCTTACACATATCAGACGTTCAGCGGGGTTTTCAAGGATCCTGAAAAGCCAATATCCCTTTTGTTGCCTGAAGGTTCTTCATGCACTATTAGGGCCTTGAGCGGCCTGTATGAAGGTTCTTCAGATATAGTCGTTAGAAGGTCTACTAGGCTTGTCTTAAACACATCTATAAGAATGTCAGCTGTATTCATGCCTGGGTTGACGGTCTTCTTCTGGATATTCGTGGTGTATAGTTGGCGGAGGAGGATTAGAGTCTTCTCGGTTGAGGTTTTAAAATTGAAGAGCATGCTGTCTAAACTCGAGGAACTCTACCGTAGTGGTGAAGTAGATGCCCCACTCTACGGAAAACTTAAAAGAGAGTATGAGGATAGGTTACATAAGCTTCTCGAAGGTGGTTCATCTTGAAAATGGTGAAAAACGCTATTTTTCTACTTCTCCTTTTAACTCTTACACAGGTCTACGGATTTAATCTACCCGTGAAAGCCCAACAAACATCTGCAACGTCAACACCATATGTTAAATATACTTTAATAACATATTTCATGGACTATTTAACAAACTCTCCAGAGCCACGTTTAAACGTCACTTTGGTTTTAAACGGTTATACTGTAAAAGGTTTAACTGACGACTTCGGCTCTTTAAAATCCTCTTTTAATGCTTCGAGAGATTTAGCCAACGTTATTCTATTGAATAGTCTATCAGTATATGGTAATTTTACAGTCGTAAAAATTCAAGACTACATGATGGAATACTTAAGATACGATGTTACATACTCAAGAAACACAATAACCTACAGCGGTTTAGAAGTAAGGCCGACAATAGTGACTGCAGAGAAGGAAATACTACTGTACTACTACATATACACGTTGAAGAGTAGATTCGTCAATGTAAGCGATTTAGACGTTTCAACGATGGAAATTCTACCAAACGGTGAAGTGCAATTCAGAAGGGATAAAATGGTTTTAGACGCTAGACCAGCCGTACCCGTAAATAGACAGTTGAGTAGATATGAAAGCCTATACCTATTCCCAATAAACTACACGGTCACAGTCAGAGTGAGAATCTTCAGGTTCAGGTTCTTACCTGAAACGTATCCAGTTAAAGTATTCGTTACTGAAAACACATCCTACGTTAACGTTATGGGTCCGGTTTTACACTTCAGAATAAACGAGACAATATCACCTCTGATAGAGAGGATAGATACTCTGAAAACCCTAGGACTTCCAATGGTAGATGAGGAAAGGCTTGTTACAAAAATAGTCAATCAGAACACCAACATACTTCAGCTGATTGAAAATCGGAGTTACGATTCAGCGTTAACTCAACTGAGATTCCTAGCTAAAAAGATATCAAATCTCCAATCCAATCTGTCAAATCTCAATGCGTCTTTAATGTTATCATGTGTAATAGTTATAGCATTCATATACGCATTTTCATCACTTACTTCCACTTTAATAACGGACGACGCGAGGAAGAAATTCTTGTTGAAATTCATACTATATTTCACGCTGTTCTTCATCTTCCTTGTATCCCATAATGAATTTAAAATAGCATTATCAATACTTTCATCCAACTTCCTACTTACAGATATTAAATATTTAGACAATTTCACAGTCCTAGTTATAGGTTCAACCCTCGGCAGTCTAGGTATTCTAATACCAACATTAATATCTCTATATTCTCCACCAATCATAAGTTTAAGCCTAGATCTAAGCATAAGAGACGTAAAAAGACATCTGACAAGATCAATCCTAACAATCATAGCATTCTCTCTCATAATTGCATCAGTCTTAGCAGTATTCAAAATATCCTACAGTCACATTTTAACTGAGAAAACAATTCAGACGTCCTTCAAAACAGACGTAATAGGTCTACAGTCAACTCAGGAAAATATAATAGTTAAAAACGATTTAATCTTCATAAAATCCATGGAATGGGTAAATACAACATACTACGTTAAATCACTCTATGATACTATTACAATAGGTCCATTGTCAGGGTTCACTGCTATAAGATTGGTTTCCCCGAGCTCTGGACTCCTAGATCAGAGGCTTGACATAATTGGTGTGGACCCTGTTTTCCTAAACGACTACTTCAAGTTCTCTCTAAATATTGTAAGAGGTAGCTATATTTCTGGGAATGAAAGTGCAATTCTAGTGCCTTCTTCATTAAGCAACTCTTTAAGGCTCTCTGAAAAAGTCCGTGTTAGATTCGTAATAGTGAGTAATATTGCCAATAACTTGGTAGACGTCGCCGAGTACGACTTAGGCGACTTCATAGTTAAAGGCTTCTTCAATCCAGACTCCGTTGAAGAAGTTAAACTTCCAGACGGTTCTCCGCTGATAGAGTATCCATATAGGACGATAATAGTCTCTGAGTCTCTCCTTCCAGACTCTATTGACGCCCGTAGGTTGAGAATAACAGTACCTAGGCTCTCGCTGGGGATTTCGCAAAGTGAGCCCTATTATATAGATATTTTCAAAGTTAAGCATGCTTTTATAGTTCCAGAACCAAAATTCCACGTGGACGTCTATGAAAAGGCTAGAGAACTTCTAGACCTTACAGGATGTAGAGTCTTCGCGTATTCAAATGGGGTATGTAAGACATTTGAAGAACTCTACATTCTGAACATAGTCGGCTTTTCATCGATTATTCCACCTATTCTCATAGTGACTTCAATAATAGTTCTAACCATGAACTCTATAATCTACGAGAGGCGTAGGGAAATATGGACTCTAGCTGTTGTAGGAGGTAATCCACGTTCTATAACAAATATGTTTCTAATGGAAGCCCTCATAACAGGACTCCTATCTACAGCGATAGGATATTTATTCTACACTGGCTTCTACTTGACGTCTGGCGTTCTCGCCCCGTTGGTAAGTAACTGGTACCCTGAATTATTCAACATATTTACTGAGATGAAAATGGCTTCAGGCTTTGAGCTGACGTCTATTTTAGTAATAGTGCTCGTAGGATTAGGTGTCCCACTACTTGGAAGCTATATTCCATGCGTTAAAGCTCAAGGGCTAACCCTGCTTGGTAGAAGCCCTAGACGAAACATAGGTGCCGACGTGCGTAGACGTGGCGACACGGCTGAGTATGTGCTTCCAGTTAGAGCCACACCGTTAGACGGTGAAGCACTATACACATATTTAAAGGACAACTTCTTCACACGTGCCTTCCAAGTTAGAAAGCTCTCTGGAAACGCCTACCAAGATGGGACATTCGACTTCAAATTCACATTCCAGTTTAGAAACGTGCTCACAGAATGTGTACTCAGAGGTGTTAGAAGAGGAGATACCATATATCCAATCTTGGAATTCCCAGCCGAATATTCTGATGCCATGGACCTTCACAAGTTCATATATGAGCTTGAGAAGACTACGCTTAACTATCCGTCGTGGAGGGAGAGACGTATAAGATTAGACATAGTCAGAGTTCAGCCTGTGACCAGAGTCAGAACCGTAGATGACGTTCTAAGAGACGTTAAAGTCATAAGAGAGCAGTTGCACGTAGTTACAAGTAAGCTTAAGACCATAGAGAAGCTTAAGGCTACAACCCCATCTGAGCTTTTAGCAGAGTACGAGGCTAAATATGCTGCTCAAGCCGATAGACTCAATAAGGCTATAAAGCGGCTTGGATTGGAACTTGAACCGTTGTATGAACAGCTCAACAGTGAAGTTCAAAAACTTAATACAGAAATCGAAAAGCTCAACATAGCTTATAAACTAGGAGAAATGTCTGAGGAAGATTATAAGACTTCATCGGAGCCTCTGAAGACTAGGCTTAACGAGCTTACGAGAAAGCTTGAAGATATACGCTTCGTATTAACCCAGCTTAAAATGCCTAAAGTCACAATGCCAAGTATTAGAGCACCTGCGGCTAGAAGAGCTGCAAGACGTAAGCCAGCTGAAGAAGCACCGGGCCTCATGTACTGTCCATACTGTGGAAGTACAAACCTCACTAAAACGCCGAGCGGTTCAATAGTATGCGGTAGATGCCGTAGAAAACTCCGTTAAACCATCACGTTATTTTAACTCTGGTGGCTAAACCCCTCTTCTCCAATATTTCAGCATTTTCTTCAGGTATATACGCTATATCCTCAGGTTTAAACGGTCCATATGTCTTTAAATCTACCCCAACTATAGCTGGGCTTTCCTTTAAAAACCTAACCAGTACGATTCTATTTTTCAAATCTTGAATAGATATTTTAGGCTCTCTACCGTTTAAAATGTCCTCGAGAGCCTTATCGCTCTCTTCCTTGAAGCGTTTTAAATACCTTACGAGTATATCCTCTTCGTCTGTTAGACTAGACCTATCCAATTCCTGGTTTTTAACTACTTTAGAAATAATCTTATCAAACCTTAACCTGTACAGTCTCGTAAAGAGGCTGGAAGCATTTTCCAATTCACCTTTCAACAGTTCAGCAGATATACTATCCAAGTCAACTATCCTAAGATTTTCAACCAACTGTCTAAAGTATATGCTCGTCCTCCTATAGAAGTCTCTGGGAAGCGGCTGTAGACTTTCACTGGTCCTCTCCATCCTCCAAGCGCTGAGAATTTCGTCGTACATTTTCCCCCTCAAATTACGTAAGCTAAACCTTTACATACTAATAAAACTGCAGCTGAAATAGGGAGCTCTATATCTACCTCGCTATATGGACCGAAGGTAGATTCTCCAACTCTAAACTCCGGGCTTTCGTAAACGTGAACTTTCACTTCACCTTTTTTAAAAGTCACCGCTTCTTTAAGAGGGTCGAAGCTTTCAAGGTCTCTCAACACTTTAACTTTTCTTAAGCCCGTTTTACTATGTAGCGTCCCCTCCAACCTTATAAGTCTATGGACATCGGCTGTAACAACTGTGTCTATTAAGACTCCGCTTTTCCTAGCGGCTTCTAAAAATATAGCCTCCCATGTTCTACTATCGACTCCAACCATTTGGTTAAACTTCCCCCTCCACCACAGCTCGACTATCTTCTCCTTATTCTCAACTATGCTTGAAGCGACTTTATCTTTAACCCCGATTCTCAAAAGGTCTTCTAACCCATAATTGAGCACTATATCATACCCGTTCTTCATGAGTCTTTCAGCCCAAGTTGAAAATTTTAAAGCCTTAGCTAGTTCTTCATCGCTCGTCAAACTCCCTAGACCATGAACCAGCGGATCTATCCCAAGTCCAGTGATGTAATCTACTATTTCTCTTCTAGCATCTTGATCCAATACTTTAAATTCTTCGCTCTCAACGTGTACATGATACCCCCTGTGTCCGGAGAAGTATAAGGAAATCTCCTGGTCGGTTAACCCGAAGTCTGAGTAGAGAAACTCTAAAAGTTTAATCGTCTCTGTTTTAGCTGCTTCAAGACATTCAGAGCAAAACCAAGCTCTTTCATCAATCCTCTTTGAGCCACACTTAGGGCAGTTTTCCGGAGCTGAACCGTTTCCGTTTTCACCACAATCCAAACACCTCCATCTATCATGCCTCCTCTTACAAGAAGTCTGTATATGGTCGGCGTCTATGTCGAACACTAGATCTGCTCCAAGCCACCCTTTCCCCTCCATGTTTGGAGCGGAGGGGTTTAAATAGTATGCAGTTGAACGGTAACAATCTGCTGGCACTTTTTCGCATAAGAATTTTACGAGGTCTCTCCAATCTTCGAAGCTTAAATGTCTAATCATTGTACGTGTTTCCAACGTTAAAAATCCAAATTCTCTATACTTTATGGAGGTTACCTTTTCAAATACTGCCTCCTGCTCATAAAACCTCTTGAATAGGTTTCTCAGAAACCTCAGGTTTCTCTCCCTCTCCAATTCTTCCAATCCTCCTAATAGCTCTCCTATAGTAGGAGAGCGGGTGTTTAACCCCTCTACAGAACCTCCCCCCTTCGACACATAAACCGTGTGTCTTAAGGGTTTCACACTTAGGAGGCGTATACTTTGTTCTAGACCCCCTTAAACCAGCTATGTGCTCGACTTGATAACGTGTTATCCTTTCATTGGCATCTGGGAGTTTAGTAAACAGCTTAACGATATCTTCTGTGTCGACTCCAATATTGAGAAGGAAGCTTGTTATGGCAAATCTAGCGGTGTGCGGTAGGTGTTGTCCGTTGATCAGTGCTTGGTAAAACGCTCCAATACATGGTGGGAAGGCTTCTAAGATGATCTTACCCTTATACTCTTCTAATTCCTCTACTTTAGGCCTCTTCTCAGATATGAGAAGTCTGATCTCCTCAACTATCTTCCCAAGTCTACCAGGTAATTCTCTATCAAATCTATCTTCAAGCTCATCTTCAATCATGTTTTTAATTCCTTCAGCTATGAGCCTAGTGAATTCCCCCCGCGTCAAATACACGTAGCCGTCTTTTACAGGCTTGTTTATGAGCTTCCAGCTTCTATCCCTGAATATTGGAGCGATTTGAAGGTAGTTTTTAACGCTTAAAGCGTAGTCGTAAGGTGCTCTTTGCCTTATGGGTTCAGCCTTCCACATGAGTACTTCATTGGCTATTTTGAGGAAAATCGTCTGACTCTTCTCTTTTTGAAGGATTTTTACGAGTCTTTTTGCCTCGGCTGAAGCATACCTCTGGCTTAGAAATGTGTCTCCGACAGCCTTAACTATGGCAAGTGCCAATGGAAAAGATAGAAGTTCAACATCTACATTGCTCTTAAAACTTATTTCTTCTCTATCTAAAGCTTCTCGAATTCTCTCCGCCGCTCTATTGACGATTTCTTCAAACTCTGGCTTTTCAAAATCTGCTAGGAGAATATCTCCAGCTCCAGTTTTAACCTTGAAGTATTCACTCGCCTCAGGTATAAAGGGGTACTTTGCTAGGGTCTCTATAGATTCTTCCATGAAATCCCTTTTAACACCGCAATTCTATTCTACATATGGAGCTACATAGTACACTAGCTTACCTTGGAGGATTTCAAAGTTTAGCTTAAGAGGTTTATCTGTACTAAACTCTAAACCGACAGTTCCAGCCAAATTTGAAGCAGATTTAACAATGTCTTCTAGAAACGTCAAACTATAACTTGCACTACTGGGTTGTTTAACCTGCAGTTCTAAAAGTGCTTCACTCGTCCTATCGAGCTCAACGGTTATCTCTCCAAGTTCCCCGCTGGCCTCTATAGTTAAACTATCCGTAGTGGCTTTAAACCTTAATATATCGCTAACAGTCGCGGCGTCGGCAACAGTCCTGCTGAGACAGCTAGAGGTTATCTTCGCCATAACGTCAAATTCTATCTTTAACGGCGGTATCTCCTCGCTCGTAAGCTGTAAAGTAGGCACGATAAGCCGCCTCCTATATCTACCTGAAAGCCTCATCTCAAGTTTACCTACGGATTCGTCGAAAATCAACTCGAGGGTTTCATCACTCGCCCTCCTAAGAAGCTTTAACGACTCTTCGATGTTCAACCCTATAGTCATAGGTTTATCTACTTCAAACTCGTCGAATGCACTTCTACTCCACTCGAAGTCCACCATGGCTACATGGCTCGGGTCCATGGCTTTAACTTTAAGCCCCTCTTCGTCAGCCGTTATACATACTTCGTCCACTAATGCTGAAAGCGACGTGAGGATATTCCTAAGCGTTTTAGCATCAGCCATAGTTAACCTTAGAACCATCTAATGAATACACCTCCCATAAATAGGGTCTATGAACACTATTATAAGCATTATTACAACCGCTCTAGTAAAAAACGTCTATACATAGTACGTTTTACTAAATTTTCCGACTATAGTTTAAACATCCGTCTGATAGACTTCAATCTTTACGACAATTTATAAAAGCATCTTTCGTTTACAATCTATCTACTATGAACACTACAAACTTAGAATTTGAGAACCTTAGAAAGCTCCTACTACTGGATGTTGAAAAAGCCTTCGAAGAGTGTAACATGCTACTTTCAATTCAGCCGCATCCGGACGATACGGATATTGCAGCTGGAGGAACAATAGCCAAGCTTGCTAAGAAGGGATGTTCAGCAGTTTCTAAATAGTTAACTTTATTAACGCTTCAGAGTATACTCTTTTTGTGGAGGTAGTCCTCGGCGTCCCATTCAGCTACGAGGCGAACAGCGAGGTTAGGAAGCTCTTAGAGGACTTTAGAGACATGGTGAACTTCTGCATAGACTTCTCCGTTAAGAGGAGGGTGACCTCTTATGCTAGGCTTAGGAGGGGCGTCTATGAGGAGTGGAAGAGGAGATGGGATTATTCCACGCACTTCTGCCACTCAGCGTGTAAGATAGCTTTAGCCATGATCAAAGGCTACAGGAGGAGGCATAGGGAGGGGAAGCCCGAAGCCAAGAAGCTCTTCATGCAACTCGACCCTCAGCTATACAAGTTCTACGGTGATGAGATTAGGATATCTGTTAAGCCCAGGAAGTTCCTCTTCATAAATTTGAAGTATGGCGAGTACCAGAAGAAGTTTATAGATGCATGGAAAGAGGGGAAGCTGAAGACTGGTGAAATAACGATAAACGAAACAAAGATAATCGTGCCTTTCAAGAAGGAAGTAGACATGTCGAATCCGAGCGATTGGATAGCAATAGACATCAACGAGGGCAACGTTACGGCTGTCAGCTCTAATCCACACGTCTTAAGGGTTGAAAGCAACCTGAGGACTATCCATACAACCTACTTCAATATCATCAGGAGGATTCAAAAGCTGAAGAAATACAAGCCTAAGACCGCTGAAAAGCTGGTTAGGAAGTATTCTGGCAGAAGAAAACGCAAAGCTATGGATGAATGCCATAAAATTGCTAAGAAGATCGTAGACTTCACAAAGCAACATAATATGGGAATAATCATGGAAGACCTCAAAGGAATTAGAAAAAGGATCGACCGCACTAAAAACCTCAACCGTAGGCTACACTCGTGGAACTTTAGAAGACTACAATTCTACATCGAGTATAAGGCAAAGCTGAATGGTTTACCCGCAATTTACGTTAACCCGAAGGGAACCTCGAGCCTATGTCCGATATGTGGTGGAAGATTGGCATCGAATGGATATAGGCTTAAGAGATGCGAATGCGGTTACGAAGAAGATAGGGATGTGATCGCATGCCTAAACATGCTCAGGATGAGGGGAGTTCCGTTGCCCCAGAAAGCCACTTATGAGGCTTTTAAAGCTGAGGTGGAACGGATAGTTATAAAATGTTAACTATCCGACAACGGAACAGGAGTCGGCTGCTAAAACACTTGGGGTATCTGAACTTATATGGCTCAATTATAGAGATTCGGAGCTTGAACCGACGATAGAACTTAGAAACAAGCTTATAACGCTTATAAGAAGGTTTAGACCAGACATGGTATTAACGGTAGATCCGTGGCTCCGATATGAAGCACACCCAGACCATAGAGCCACTGGAATAGCCACCTCTGAGGCTTTTCTCCTAAGCGGTTTTCCGAATATCAATCGCATAGACTTGGTAAACGGACTAGAGCCTCACACCCCTAAATTCATAGCCTACTATTGGACTGAGAAACCAAACATCTACGTCGACATCACCGAGTATATTGAAGTCAAATTCAAGGCTATTATGGCGCATGCATCTCAAACATCCAGTAGAATGGTAGGCATATTAAAAGCGGTTTTCAAACTTATGGGTGAAAAAGCAGGTTGTGAATACGCCGAAGCCTTTAAAGTTCTAGCATCTTCAGCTCTACATTGCAACATATATGCGTCAGAACTATAGGTTTGATCGAAAAACATTTTATGGGCAATCTAAGGCTGTTTTAATCGCTAGACGTATAGTAGACTCTGTAGATTACTACGCCTGTGACTCTACCATTGTATCCTCCTGATGCTAGACTGCTTGAGTAGAATACAGGCTTTATGTGCTCGGATTCGTGGAATATTGGACCTAAGTAAATTCCTCCACTGTCGATTGGGTAGAATTTGAAAGGTATGAGTTCTCCTATTAAAGATGCTGAGAACTTAGCTGTCGGATTTCCATCGGTTATATAGTCGGTCTCGTTTAAACCCGCTATTCTAATCATCCATATGAATTTGTTCTCCTCACCGTAACCCTCAGGTTGATAATAGTAGTAGCCTCCATAGCTTCTGACGACGAAGTCTACGAAGACCACTACATAGCTCACGTTGTACTGCTTCATCGTCTGTATTGCTTCTTCTTCCGGCGATAGAAAAGTACGTGCTATTACAGCTATTTGGGTAGAGTTTAAAGTTGCATTGTCTGCAAGCGTTGTCTTATTGCTCATTATGGTTATCCAATAGCCGTAGTCCCACCAGGCCATTACTACGGAATCGTCTGGAACGTTTTCTTTAAGCCATTTTAAAGCTTCAATCCAGTCTCCCCTAAACTCATTAACTGGGACTGATGAGCATGCTAATGTGACAGGGCTGTCGGCGGTCTGTATGCCGAAGTAAACAAGCGGGATTACAGAAAGAGACACTAATAGTACTCCAAATACCACTATCACCTCCTTTCCGAGAGATATCCCTCTTCTTCTAGCCGTAGATGAGCTTTCAAAAACTCTAGTCAAAGACTTGAGTATTTTAATTATAGAGTATGCTCCTGCTAAACACGCTGGTGCGGCTAAAATTAACACTAGTCTAACGTAGGATGCTGCCGAGTATAGAGTTGTTAAGAGCTGTATGACTAAGAAAATATGTTTATTGTCTAACTCGTAGACAGCTATCAGCACGTAGACTGGTATTAAGGCCAGCAGGAAGCCTAGGCTTGTGAAGAAACTTATCCAAGTTGCAGGTCTATGCTCTCCAACAGACTGTATGAGGGGTATAAACGCTCTATACAATGGCTCTAAAACTGCGTAATACTTAGTAGGTACCCCTGTCACGAGTCCGAGCGTCCATGCCGCGTAAAACACTGCTATAGAGGCGGCGATGAACGCGGTTACAGCAGCTAGACGCATTTTAAACCTCTCTACTTTTCTATTAACGATAAGACCGTAGGATAAGAATATGAGAAGACCTAGTGCAGCTACACCCGTTACCTCTCTTATTATGCCTAAACCGACTCTTGGAACACTTATGGCTATACATAACCCGCTACATATCATAATTCCATATGAAACTACATACTTCGTTCTATAATCCTTTAAAACTATGAAGAAGGTTGAAAGAGCTAGAAGTCCTAAAGCATATCTCGCAGTCCCCCACGATGCAAACAGATATCCCAACATCACACCCGTTAAAAGCGCATAAGCTAGAGAGTTTTTAAGGTCTCGCTCTGGGTCCATAGCCCTCACGTAGAATAGGGAGAGTAAAGTCAACGCGAATATTCCAACTGTTTCGTCGTCAAACCATCCGAGGTGTGTTCTAGATATGTAGGCTGGGCAGACTGCCATGAAAAGCGAGGATAGTAATGCTACGGATAATCCACCGTAGTCCTTACCCAAGTAGAATATGGCTATACACGTTAAAACGGACATTATTATTGGAAAATAGCATAGGAATTCATACAACGTCATCGAGAGGCCGATCGTTTTTGCAATAATGTAGAAAAACGCAGCAGTCATAGGTAACCCAGGATATATTGTCCTAGTCATATCTCTACCGCTTGGATACCACGACTTATAGTCTCTCCAATCAAGCCAAGATAGAAATCCCTTCTCCATTATTCTCTCTGTTACTCTATACTGTAGATATGGGTCAAACTCGTGAAGATATACTCCCCACTTCGCAGGTAGCGATCTTATAATAAACGCAGATGCTAGTATCAAACACATAGCAGTTAAAACCAATAAAGTTTTAACTGTTCCACGCGTCACTTTAACTTCCTTAAGAAGTTTAAAAAACTCCGTCAATCTCCTTAGTGTTTTCTGAGACATCAAGCCACCCCATGTAACTAAGGTAAAAACTACTCGGAAAATCCGTCATTTTGAATCCTTTTAACCTCAACCCTTTCAGGGCTCAGCTTTAAAGGCTTATTACAATTCGGACATATGCGGTTGTACTTGCTGAGTATTTCCTCAGGATTTACCAGCTCATCTCCACAGTACAGCATGTGTTTACAATTGCTACAAACAACCTTCTGAGGCATCATAAAATGACTCCCATTACCGCTATTAAACTTTTACTAGCTCACCTATTCAACGTAGGTTACCTTTCCTGTTTTAACGAATTTCAAAGGCGCTCCTCGCTCTAAAGCCATATGATAAGTTAAAGCGTAAATCGGCGGCAACTCAACCAAAGCATCTGTATAATCGTCTGGCGGTTCGTCGATTCTAATCGGCATACATTTTCCAAACGTTTCACCCTCAGCATAATCTATTAATACAGTCGGCGAGCCAAACTCCGCTACGTCAAATGCCATTTTAACGTTCAAACTCCTCGTCTCCTTCGGTCCTGACATAACTATTACACCCAACGTTGGACTTACTATCTCCATTGGACCGTGTCTAAATTGTGCTGCTGAATAGCCTTCACAGTGGATTTTAGCCATTTCCTTCATAACCAACGCCCCCGTATATGCGGATGAAACTGTAGGCCCTCTGCTCACGATCACAATTGAATTACACCTAGCAAGCTTTACAGCTATCTGCCTACAATCATCTAAACATCTACGTTGATATTTCTCTATGATATCTGCAGCTTTTAACAGTTTTTCTTTTTCAGAATCTACTTTTTCTCCCGCAAAGTCTGCTGACAGCATGTGTAAAGCCGCCAGTAAAGCCAAGTGGCTTTTAGAAGCTGCTAAATGTTCTTCTCCAGCCTTAGTGGGAACCACTAGATGGCTCTTAGAGGCTAAAGTACTGTTTGGATTATCTGTTACAGCTACTGTAAACGCATCTTCAGGCATAGACTCTAAAAGTCTAACTACTTCAACAGTTTCACCCGACCTTGAAGTTATAACCGTTACAGAGCCTTTTAAAATGTCAACCATATAGTGTAGGAGCTCAGATGTCTCAACGATCTGAATGTTCAACCCAGCTTTATTCAATTTAAACCACGATGGTAGAAGCGCATAGTATGAGTTTCCCATACCTGTCATAACTATACGTTTAAACTCTCCCCTCTTCACTCTTTCAACTAGGCTTTCAACTTCGCCTCTAACGTCTAAGTATGAAGCTACAGTACTACGAATAGCCTTAGGCTGGCTGAACATCTCTTCTAGAAATAGGCTCACGGGAAATCACTGTCTAAAGTTGAAGACAATCGCTATTTAAATGTGTCTTTTCATAGTTTTTCAAGTTTAAGTTTCAAACATAGGCTCTCAATCCACCATTAACATCTTAGGGAAGTGTAAATCTAGCTTTAATGAGCTTAAAATCTTCTCTATTCATACTTTCTCATGAAGCACCGTAATCGATCCACATAGTCACAGCGGTATTCTTGTACCATCATCTGCAACTACGACCTGCCCTGAATAATATCTACGTATATTCTCTTCTATCTCCTTCTTATTCTCATCCCAATCTGGGTGTATATGCGTTATGACGAGTTTCGACACTTTATTCCTCTCGGCTATTGTGCCTATTTCGTCCAATGGATGATGGCCGAATTCATGGATAAGTATACTACATTCAGTTAAGTAAGGCTCGACTTCTGACCTGCCTACATCTCCCGTGTAGATTATCTTATGCTCTCTAAGCCGAATGATGAATCCTAAAGCGTTTATCGTGAGCTCTGGATAATTCTCTGAATATCTCTGATACCACTTTAAGTGAGAATTTTCGAAAAACTGGACTTTCAACTCCCCCCTGTCGTAAACCTGACCATGACCAACCTCTCTAACGTCTACCTTAAAGGGAAGCACCTCGGGGAATAGGTAGCAGTATTCTAAAATCTTCAGAATCTTCCCACTAGTCCCCCGTGGTCCAAGTATTTCTAAGACATCCCTCCTATCCTTCAACTGAAGCGTCTGAATCAATAACGGCAAGTCGGCGACGTGATCGGCGTGGAAATGACTTATAAATACAGCCTTTAGGTCGAGTGGATTGTAACCCATCCTCTGAAGTAGTGAACTACATGGTGCGCCGCAATCGAATAGGTATAGACTTCTATCGACCGATATTCCAATCGATGTGCAGAAGCGGTTTTTAGTTGGAACACCAGATGCAGAGCCCAAAATAAATATCTCATCAACCATACTCGATGCAACACCGAAAACAACATCTAACCCTATAGTTAAAAGGGTTTTCAAAATCTAGTTGTAGATTGTTAAGCAGGGTTGCTTTATGAAAAGCGGGCTTTTAGACTGATGATATAGCTGGCTTACAACTGACTTGTAAAACTTTAATCAGTCTTCGTTTCTCCAAGGATTTGAGGATCATAAAGTATGCATTCATACCACTTGTATACTCCGTCTTCCCAGACGTAGTAGCTACCCATAAGTTTCAAGTTGGGATACTTCTTCAATACCCTCTCTTCTGCGATCTTCTGTTTGCTTATATCTCTCTTGATTTTTTTAACACCTAAAGCTTTAGGTCTACGCCCAGACCTAGGTCTAGGCTTTTCACCAGACCCCTTTCTAATCCTAACCCTTACAACGACTATGCCCGGTTTAGCTTTATAGCCGAGCTTTCTAGCCGTGTGAAGTTTAGTCGGCTTATCTATCCGTACGATTGCGGGCTGTCTTCTCCATGATATGGCTCTTTCACGCATAAGCTCCGCTATGTAAGACTCTTTAGGCTTCTTCCAAGCTTCAGCAAGAGCACTATACATAGTCTCTCCTCTGAATGGGGGCTTTTAAACTCATAAACTTTGCCGCTTAATTAATTTGTCGTTTTTTCAATCAATCCAGTCTTACGATTTTACACTTGACCCTCTTTAGAACGTCTTCAGCCTTCTCAGCTGGAAGTTTAATCGTATATAGCCTCTTCTTAGTTCTGAGTTTAAGCTTAACAGTATCCTTAAGCTTCTTAACGCGGCATTCAGACGCTCTTGACGAAATCTCTACAAACTTTTCAACGTCGAATACTTCCTCAGGCATAGAGAAACACTTAAAACTTAAATGTTAAAAGCAGAGTTTTAAAGATTTCTTAATATTGACTAGTATAGAAGAATCTGAGGAACGCGCCTCAAAACCCTACGGTGATGAGTTAGACGTCTTTCTAAGGGTTTTGACAGTCAATATGCTCGGCGGTCTCTTCTGGGCTCTTCTCCAGCCTTTAAAAGACTATGATTCTTCAGAGGTTGTGTTTATTGCAGCCTCAGGGATGGTCGTCGGTGTAATCCTAAGCATAGGTAGCCTTCTAACACCTAGAGTATGCTCTAAATTTGAGAAACGTGCCGTCTATAGGATGGTCTGCGACTTGATGTATAGTCTAATATCTATATACTTAACGGTATCCATGATATTCATTTTAACGGCTTCCGCAATAATGTTAGCCGGCGGCCACCTCACCATTAGAAGCAATGGAGATATTGTAGCTTCACTCTCTATGGGTGACTTATTGAATTCCTACAGTTTAGACTATCTCCTACAACTATCCATAATCTCCATCTTTGGAAGCCCAATCACCGCAATACTGCGGTGTATAAAAGCTAAGATGTCCAGGTGTTTACATAGAAATCGACATAAAAATGGGATTCTCAATCGGAAGTAGAAGCTCTCCTTTTACTGCATCTCTAAGAGTGCTCTAATCCTCTTAACGACGTTTGGGTGTGTTGAGAAGATTTCCATAAGCCTTTCAAACCATGTGATTTCACGTGAAGCTATGCTTCTAACCAATTCAGAGTCTCTTGTAACACCGTATCTAGATAATTCTCTAACGTCTCTCGCCGCCGTATCAGGGTCTGATATGAACAGTGCTTTAAAAGCTCCTACCTCTGGAGTAGAACCTCTTCTAGCTTTATACCTTCCCGTGTAAGTCACTATTTTAGCTAAGGCCTCTGCTAAGTTTCTCGCGCCGTCTTCTGCTACGGACGCGCTGTGTGTATCTGCATAGTACTCTCTTAGGCGGCTTAAGTATAAGACTACTAGTGAAACTATGTAGTAGACGACTAGAGACAGCATTCCTATCAATATTAGTAGACTGGCATTATTCCTTCTATCTCTAGAGCTATACCCGCCGAAGTATGCGCTCATCATGAGGGAGTATCCCACGTAGTAGAATATCGCAGGTAAAACTGAGGCAAACATCATTACGTGTACGTCTTTATGCTTTAAATGTCCCAATTCATGCCCTATAACAGCTTCAACCTCTTCTTCATCTAGGATATCTAAGAGACCCTCTGTAACGGCGACTCTAGACCCAGTTAGAGGACTACCGTAGGCGAAGGCGTTAGGTATAGGTATTCGAGCTATCATCACCTTGGGTTTATCTATTTTCGACCTTCGGCTGAGTCTTTCGACGATTTCGTGTAGTCTCGGATACTGATATGGCGATGCCTCCCGAACTCCGTATAATGCGTCTATCATATATGGTGCTATAAGCCATTGGATTAAGTTGAATACGACAACTATAGGCGCTAGGATTAATAGTGGAGCCCCAGCTAAGCTTAGTATTATTGCGAAGAATAATGTAGATAGTGCTATTAGAAATGCTATTGTGCCAAACATACATAATTTAAGTTTTAACGTCCTCATGTTTCTTCAAGTTGTTTTTGAATTTTTACTCTTAAAAAGTTTACTACCTGCAGTGTAAACGTAGTGAATAAGCTTATTAATATGTCCAGCCACCATATTAGAGGCTGATAGATATTGAAGGTTTCAGACCTTAGAAAAGGTATGCGTGGTGTTAACGTCAAAGGGGAAATAACAGACATCTCTGAGACGAAGGAAGTAGTAACCAGGTATGGTACAACCGCTAAAGTAGCCACTGCAACTCTCAAAGACGACTCTGGATCTGTTAAACTTACTCTATGGAATGAAGACATTGAAAAGGTCTCACCGGGGGCTCTTATAGAGATAAACAACGGCTATACGAGTGTGTTTAGAGGGGTCCTCCAGCTTAATATAGGTAGATTTGGAAAATTGAAAGTCTTAAACGAGGAGTGAAACATCTCCTACAAACTTTTTAAACAGCTCCCCCTATGGGGTTATTGATGTCTATAGGCTGTCTAAGTGGTGGGGAGGTTTGACCATACCTCTGGAGTGGAGGAGAAGCCACCTATCGAAGGAGGTGACACCGTCTCTAAACGGGAGTCGAGTCGTACTGCTAGGCATGGTTTTAAGCGTTAGGAGACAGGGTGGTTTATGTTTTATAATCCTCCAAGATGGATGTGGAACCATACAGATAACCGCCCATAAAGATAGGGCGCCTGCTCAAGTTTTTGATAAACTGGTTGAGCTTACTCCCCACAGCTACATCGGTGTTAAAGGGGTTGTAAAATCTATTGAAAAAGCTCCCAGAGGCGTTGAAGTTGAAGCCGAAGACCTATACGTCTTCTCAGAGCCTAAAAAACTTCCGCCGTTTGAAATGTTCGCTAAAACGCTTCCAAGCTTAGACAAGAGGCTTGAAATAAGGGCTGTGGATTTGCGCAGACCTAGGTCTCAAGCTATTTTCAAACTTAAACACCAGGTTTTACAGAGCATTAGAAGCTTCCTAGTTGAGAAGGACTTCATAGAAGTCAATACGCCTAAAATCATAGGCTCTGCTACGGAGGGAGGTGCGGCTTTATTCCCACTGCTCTACTACGATAAGGAAGCCTTTCTTGCTCAAAGCCCCCAGCTCTACAAAGAGCAATTGTCTTCCGTCTTTGAACGGGTTTTTGAAATTGGCCCAGTCTTCAGGGCGGAGAAGTTTAAAACGCCTAGACACCTTAGCGAGATAACTTCCGTCGATGTTGAAATGGCTTTTGCAGACTATGAAGACGTAATGCGGCTCCTCGAAGAAATGATAAGCTTCGTAATAGGGAGCCTAGTGGATAAATCTTCTGAAGAGCTTCAGCTTTTAGAAGTGAAGTTGGAGAAGCCTAAGACGCCCTTTAAACGGATGACATACGACGAAGCCTATAATGCGCTTAGAGATTTAGGAGTTGAAGTTTCATGGGGTGAGGACTTCTCTACGTTAGCCCTTAGGAGGCTCGGTCGGCTTCACAGAGGCTTTTACTTCATAACAGACTGGCCAACTGTTTCCAAGCCTTTCTACATTAAGCCTAGAGATGATAATCCTGAGGTTTCTGAAAGCTTCGACCTAATGTACGGGTCTTTAGAATTGTCTTCAGGAGGCTCTAGAGTCTCGTCACGTGAACTCTTGGTTAAACGTTTAAAACAGCAGGGTTTAAACCCAAGGCTTTTCGAATACCATCTTAAAGTCTACGACTACGGTATGCCTCCCCACGCCGGCTTTGGACTTGGACTTGAGAGGTTCATGATGGTTATAACCGGGGTTCCAAACATAAGAGAGGTTACGCTTTTCCCACGGGATCAGAGTAGGCTTACGCCTTAACGGGTGGTAGATATGTCCAAGAGAAGGGCAATCACTGTTAAAGACATTAGGCATTTGGCCTGGCTGGCTAGGCTTGAGCTGTCTAAAAAAGAGGAGGAGGTGTTTAAAAACCAGCTCCCGAAGATTTTAGAGTACTTCAGTAAGATCGATGAAGCTAATGTTGAAGACCTTCCACCCACATTCCACGTAGTTAAACACTACAATGTTTTCAGGGAGGATGAGCCCCGTCAATTTCCATCGGATCTAGTGCTTCAAAACCCGCCTAAGAAGAAGGGTAGGTTTATAAAAGCTGCGAGGATCGTCTGACTTTGAAGCTTCTACAGTATTCGGCTGAACATATAGCCTCCGCGGTTAGAAGCGGTGAAGTATCTGCCGTCGAGGTTTTAGATGAAGTTGTTGAAAGGATAAGGGCTGTAGAGCCTAGGGTGAATGCGTTTATAACGCTTACTAACGATAGAGCGTATGAAAAGGCTAGAGATGTAGATAGGCGTGTAAGAGAAGGGTTGAAAGTCGGTAGGCTTGCAGGCGTCGTGGTAGCGGTTAAAGACAACATATGTATGATGGGTGTTGAAACAACGTGCGGTTCAAAGATCCTTAAAGGGTATTTTCCAAGTTATAACGCCACTGTCGTTGAGAGGCTTGAAATGGAGGATGCAGTCCTCATAGGTAAGACGAACATGGATGAATTCGCAATGGGTTCTACTACGGAATTCAGCGCCTATAAGACGACTAGAAACCCCTACGATTTAGAGAGGGTTCCAGGAGGTTCTTCTGGCGGTAGTGCGGCAGCCGTAGCTTCAGGTGAAGCTATAATAGCACTTGGGTCTGATACTGGAGGCTCCATAAGATGCCCAGCGGCATTCTGCGGTGTTGTGGGATTGAAACCGACGTATGGCCTCGTCAGTAGGTATGGGCTTATCGCATACGCCAACAGCTTAGAGCAGATAGGTCCTATCGCTAGAAACGTTAGAGACTGCGCTCTGGCTTTAAGCGTTATAGCTGGTTACGACCCTAGGGATAGTACATCTCTTATGGTTCAGCCTGGGGATTACCTGGGAGAGTTGAATACTCCATGCAACCTCAAGGGTTTACGTATAGGAGTAGTTAGAGAATTCCTAGGGGAGGGTGTTCAAAAGGGTGTAGCCAGCAGGGTTTTAGACGCCGTACACAGCTTAGAAGAACTCGGCGCATCTGTAGGTGAAGTTTCCCTCAAAAGCTTAGAGTATGCTTTAGCAGCATACTACGTTATAGCTATGTCTGAAGCGAGTTCAAACTTAGCCAGATACGATGGTTTAAGATACGGGTTTAGAGCCTCAGATCAAGGTTTAAATTGGACTAGAGCATACGCTAAGAATAGACGTCTAGGCTTTGGTGAAGAAGTTAAACGTAGAATAATCCTAGGGACATTCGCGCTATCCGCTGGATACTATGAAGCATACTATTTGAAAGCGTTGAAAGTTAGAACGCTCATATTAAACGACTTTCAGAGGGCCTTCAAAGAGTTCGACGTATTGGCTGGGCCATCAATGCCTACTGTTGCGTTTAAAATAGGTGAGAAGATTGAAGACCCGCTTGAGCTGTACATGTGTGATGTAAACACGGTGCCAGCTAATTTAGCGGGCTTACCTGCGATATCAATACCCTGCGGTCTATCAGAGGGGCTACCAGTTGGACTGCAGCTTATCGCACCGCCTATGGAGGAAAGCCTACTGTTTA
Source organism: Bathyarchaeia archaeon (assembly GCA_038870975.1). Classification (GTDB taxonomy): domain Archaea; phylum Thermoproteota; class CALKCG01; order B24; family B24; genus DTBU01. The sequence continues at coordinate 870,716 of JAVZJD010000001.1, forward strand.
AAGTTTCATATGCCTATGAAAGTTTAAGTCGATGGAGTTTTACGTTGAAGCCTTAAGACTGCCCCCCATACAACCTCATACTTGCCCATCGTAAAACTTCTTAAACCGTATTTTCCCTGCGATTTGATGGGCTGTTCAAGGTGGATTTATTGGCTACGATCAATACCGTTCTACCGGACAGGGTTTTAAAAGAGCTTGAGGAAGGTCTGACCTTCCTTTGACGTTTTAGCTGTCGATTTATCTCCTCTACTTTTACCTTAGCTGTTCAAGGTGGAAAGGATAAATATTGGCTTTAAACTTATAATAGCTGATGGCTTTTAAAACGGTTAAAATAGGTCTTGAGGTCCACTGTCAGCTTACAAATCTTAAGAGTAAGCTCTTCTGCCCGTGTCCTACGGATTATAGGGGTAAGCCTCCGAATACGAATGTATGCCCAGTCTGTATGGGTGAGCCTGGCACTCTACCTGTTTTAAATAGGGAGGCTCTTAGAAGCGCCGTTATGATAGCCTTAGCTTTACACTCAGATGTTTCGAGGTTTACGTATTTTACGCGTAAAAACTACTTCTACCCCGATATGGCTAAAAACTTTCAAATATCTCAGTATGATGGTGTCGGCGGTGCTCCCTTAGCCAAGGGTGGTCGTGTAGTTTTAAGCAATGGGAAAACCGTGAGGATTAGACGGATACAGCTTGAAGAAGACCCTGCTAGAATCGTCTACGAGGGTTCTATAGATACTGCCCCTTCGGCGCTTATAGACTACAATAGACATGGAATTGCGCTCGTAGAAATAGTTACTGAGCCGGATATATCTTCGCCTGAAGAGGCTAGGCTTTTCCTTCAAAAGTTGAGGTCGATATTGGAGCACTTAGGCGTATTCGATGGAGAGCTTGAGGGCGCTATGAGATGTGATGCGAATATTTCTCTTGAGGGTAGTGTTAGAGTCGAAATTAAAAACATTTCATCTTACAAGGAGGTTGAGCGTGCTCTGATGTTTGAAATCACGAGGCAGAGTAGTCTACTTTCTAGAGGTATTAAGATTGCTAGAGAGACGAGGTTTTGGGATGAGCGTAGGAGGATAACCGTCTCCCTTAGGACTAAGGAGACTGAGGAAGACTACAGGTATTTTCCAGAGCCTGATTTACCTCCAATAGTGTTAACCGATGAATTCATAGATGAAGTGAAGCGTAGCCTCCCCATGCTTCCAGATGAGAGGAGGCGCATCTTCATAGAGAAATACGGTGTTTCAGAGCAGAATGCGGATGTTCTCGTGAGTGATAAAGCTTTAGCAGACTTCTATGAGAAGTGTCTTGAACATTACAGTAAAGCTCAAGAGCTCAGCTCTCTCATTGTTGGAGACTTTCTAGCTCAATTGCACAGTTTAAACATCTCCATTAGAGACGTTAAGGTCAGCCCAAGCCAAATAGCGAAGCTTCTAAAGCTCCTCGACAGTAAAGTATTGACTGGGCTTTCAGCTAAAGCCGTTTTAAGGGAGATGCTTATTACAGGTGAAGACCCTGAGGTTGTGATTCAGAGGAGGGGGCTCCAACGGATATCGGATAGAGAAATGCTCGCTGGGCTCGTCGACCAAGTCTTCACTATGAATCCGAAGGCTGTTGAAGATGCGCTTGTAAATGAGAAGGCTATTCATTTCTTAGTCGGTCAAATAATGCGTATGACGCAGGGTAAAGCCGACCCAAGCCTCGTCCGAGAGCTCGTCGAAGATAGGCTTGGAAAACTAAAATCCAATAGGTCGGGTTGAAGATTCCGCGAATCCTATTAAACCCTTCTCGCTTTAAACTTGAAGCTTAAAGCCTCTAGTGCTTCTCGAGTTGAATTCGCATTTAGAAAAACGCGGAGTATTTTCAAAGCCGTTTTAAAGTTCTCCTTCTTACCGCATGGGGTTTCGATGAGGATGGGTGTGTCAAGGTTGAGTTTAGCCTTCAGAATGGGCGATATTGAACCTATTAGAACACCGTTTTCAACTTCTAAAAGGGGAGGAATACCTTTTACGTTTACTCTATCTGGGCTTGTTAGACTACTGTAGCTCGACGTCTTGTAACAGTGTACTTCAACGTAAACGTCAGGCTTGAAGGCTTCAACTATTTTAAGAAGCCTCTTAAAAGCCTTCGTATTCAGGTAGTTGAAGCTTAAAGTTGATACATACTTGCCCGTGTAGAGACAGGGTATTACAACTGCTGAGCCGCTTCTAGGCCTACGTGTTTTAACAAGCATTTCGAGAAGTAGCTTCGTCGTACGGCACTCTCTACCGTGTAGCCCTCCAATGAATAATCTTAGAGGCCTAGAAGGGTTTCCTATGCTCTTGTAGATTTTCAAGAGGACCACCCATCTATACTCTGTGGACTACGTGTTTTCAAACAGCCTCTATAAATTTTAAAGCCCTGAGGATATATTACTTAAGGCTGGTGCTTACGATGATAATCGTAGCAGTTGACGGTGGTAAGACGAAGACGTCATGCGTAGTTTTTAATGAAGATGGTGAAGTCATATCTACGTCTTCATCTGGACCCAGCGGGCTCCTACTTCCAAGCGATACCGTTAAGAAGAACCTATGGACTGCCATATCGGGCTCTCTCTCTAAAGCCGGGTTACGCGTAGAGGACGTAGACGTCCTATCCATAGGATTAGCAGACATAGACACAAAACACGATGTTGAAAGAGCCTCTCTTATGGTTAAAGAGCTTCCGATACCCCGCTCCGTAACCACTGTTGTTGAGCATGATGCAGTCGTAGCCTACTATGCGGTAACATATGGGGCTCCTGGTGTAGCGGTCATAGCTGGAACGGGTAGCATAGCCTTCGGTATGAATAAGCATGGTGAAAGAGCCAGGTCTGGAGGTTGGAATTGGCTCTTCGGAGACGAAGGTAGCGGCTATTGGATAGCTAAAGAAGCTCTTCAAGCCGCAGCTAGGGCGTTTGACGGCCGTGGACCTAAAACCGTTCTCGTCGACGTTTTCTTGGAGCATTTTAAGATAAGCGACCCACTTGATATGCTTGAGGTAGTCTATCGGAGTATGGGGGGTGACCCGTTGAAATTAGCCGATTTAGCTGTTCTCGTAGATAGGGCTGCTGAGGTTGGAGATGAAGTTGCTATAGGTATTCTTGAGAGGGCTGGTGTTGAACTGGCTCTCGCATGTTACGCTACTGCTTTAAAACTCGGCATGGTTGATGAGCCTATGGTTGTTGGAACCGTTGGAAGCGTTTTTAAGTCTAAAATCGTTGAAGACGTCTTCTACAGTTGGCTTAAACGTAGGCTTAGGAAAGCCGATTTTAAACCGCCTCTCGTAGGGTTTCAGCCGATCATAGGTTCTGCTGTGATCGGTTTTAGAAGGCTTGGTTTTGAGAGAATCGAAGAGAGGATTGAAAATCTTAAGAGAAACTTGGAAGTTTAACTGTTGTCTCTACTCTTCTAGAACCATCCGAGTGTTCCATCCTTCCTGACTCTGTTTAAACTCCACTTGAAAGTCTTGTAGCCGATTGGGAGGAGTACTACGCCGAAAACAGCTCCTTTTAGAAACTCTAGTTGAATCGCAGGCTCCAGTATGGATGCGGCTCTAAGCATAGATAGACGCCACAAGTGGTAGACCCATGTTTGAGGTAGGAACCATGAGACTGTGGAGATGCCGGGTATGAAGCTGTCTAGGAATTGAACTGGGAAGGATATGCCTGCGAGGAGTTGTTGTAGAACGTTTATAGTCCATGTTACTGGGTCTGTAGACTTCGTGACGAGTCTGAAGCCTGTACTCACCATAGATAGGCCTAGCAGTATCATAGCGGATATTATGAATGATAGGAGCGTTGAAAACCAATCTACTCTAAGTTTTACTCCGAATACTAGTATTCCAACTAGGATTTGAGGTATGAACGTTATAACTGAGAAAATGTATGGCCAGGCTATCCGTCCTACTACGAAGACAGGCACTGGTATACCCGTCATTATAATGGTTTCTAAACTCCAGGGGTTGAGGTGTCTCTCCAATGCTTGAGATATCGGCATGACGAGGTTTCCTATGACTAATCCAACCACTAGGAAAGATATGTAGTCTGTTTCATACTCTGGGACGGGTCTATTCCTGTATATGGCGTTAATAGACCAGCTTAAAATCCCAATGGCTATCGTTATAAGTTGAGTTGTTACTTGCGTCTTGTAGGTTTTCCACCCTCTAAAGTCTCTCTCCGCGAAGGCTAAAATCTGCCTTATACTTGTGGCTAAATCTATGCTACGCATTCTCTCACCTTTTAACCAATTTTATGAAGATTTCTTCTAAGCTGGGCTCGTATGTTTCAATATCTCTCACGTTTAAACAGTGTTTAGATATGAGGTTCATCATATCTAGAACCTTAAAGTTTTCATCCGTCTCTACCACTATTCTACTAGGTGAGCCGAACTCTAAACTCACGTTTTTAACGCCGTTTAAGCTTTCAAACTCACCTATGACGTTCTTCAGCTTTCCATCAGATTCTTCGTCTAAAATCAAGCGGTAGTGTTTCTCAGGGCTTACATACCTCCTGAGGTTTTCAGGGGTATTGCACGCTATGATTTCACCTCTGTTTATTATAGCTACTCTATCGCATATGGATTGAGCCTCCCACATGTTGTGCGTAGATAGGAATATTGTCTTCCCCTCGGATTTAGCCAGCCTCTTCAACATTTGTCTAAACTCTGTAGCAGCGGTCGGGTCTAGCCCAGCCGTCGGCTCGTCGAAGAGTAGAATCGGTACGTCTAAGAGTAGGGCTCGGCATAGTTGAAGTTTACGAGCCATACCTGTGGATAGGCGTTGGTACATGTCGTTAGCTCTATCTTTTAAACCCATAAGCTCCAACAGCTCTTCGATACGCTTTTTAGCGTAGCTCTTAGGAAGCCCGTATAGAATCGCGTAGAACTCCAAGTTGCTTTTAAGGTTTAACCTCCACTCAAAACCCCTATGTTGCTCACCTAAAACGGCCTGTAGGTTTCTCAAAACTTTGCTAGGCTGTTTTACAACGTCGTAGCCGTTTACGTAGGCTTCTCCACCGTCTGGTAAGACTAGAGTACATAGAATCTTTATGAGCGTGGTTTTCCCAGCCCCGTTCGGCCCTAGGAGGCCGAAGACCTCTCCACGGTAAACTTTAAGGTTGACTTTATTCAGTGCTTGGATAAACCCCTTCTTCCTTGTGAATAGCTCTCTAATGCCTCCAACTCTACCCCAGTACTCCCAATGTCTTCCGCCGGAGACGCTTCTAAGGCTGATAGGGTATTTTTTGACGAGGTCTACAGTCTCTATAGCTATCTCAGTCATTTAACCTACATAGATAAAGTAGCTTACTCTGGTTTAAATTTATCCCCCTGGTCTGATGTAGCGGATAGAAAGCTTTCCTTCCTCGGCTAAGCCGTTTAATGTAGGCTTCCCTAGGACTTTAAATTGAACTTCTCCTTCTATCTGTGAATGGGGGAATCTTGAGTCTGTTGATTTTTTGGATAGAGTTTACCGTCGGCTGATTTAAATATCATACTTTCCTGTGTAAACCGTACATTTTAATAGTGTAGTTTTAGAGCTTATTTTTCCATTTCGAAGACTCTATCTACTTATGCCTGTTAATATTTAAAGTTGAGAACACTTAATGATTTCAATTGTTTAAAGTAGATGGTCTAACGTATTTGAATGTAGGAGTAAAATGTTTACGCTTTAACTAACGGTTTCTCTACAAGATTACCGTAGGTTTTAAAATTTTAGATTCTTAAAGTAGCAATCTATGATTGCTCTGAAGAAAAATTTTATATAAAACATCTTTTTTCTATTCGAAATGATAAAAATGTCGGCTGAATCTACGAAAGCAACTTTAACGTCTGGTGTTAAAGTATACTATCAAGGAAGATGGGTTGATGTCTCTGAAGTCGTAAGTGTTAGACACGCTAAGGTTAAATTGAAACAGGCTAGAGATGAGTTAACACGCCGTATAATAAAAGAGCTTCTGAAAACGCCTAGAAACTGCGTTAGAAGGTCTGTACTGATTAAGCTCAGCCGGGAAGTAGCCAGTGAGATGGGTCTTAAAAGACTTGGCTATAGGTTTCTTATAACTCAAGGTGTAATCGGACGACCAGTCGGGTCTAAACTCTACTATCTCACTGAGAAGGCTAAAGAGCTGTACCCAGACCTCTTCCCAAGTTAAAGCGGGAAGAACCTTCAACCTCTTTCTCTATTTTTTCCTAAGCCTCTTAGGTGGAAACCCCATAGTATGTTTTGACCTTAAAAAATCTCTATTGGTTAAAATAAAGCAGAAGACTTATGGGGTTTGAAGGTATGCTATTGGAGGGCTGAACGTATTCTCTCGTAGAGTTCTTCTTTCTCGGGGACGCTTGTTACAAAGGCTATTTTACCGTTTATAGCTATTATAGGTATTAGGCTTCGCATGACTTGAGGTCCAAGACCCATTTCAACAACCCTCTTCTTCCCACTCGCCTCGAGTATTTCAGCCAGCCGCTTCTGCGTCTCCAAAAGCTTCTCTCCATACTCGGCTACACGTATTTCTACACGTTCACCGAAATCCTTCTTAACTTCTCGTAAAAGTGTAAAGAGCCTCTCATTTTCCTCTCTTCTACGTCCACAGCCGCAAAGCCCCGTGGGGAAAACCTCTAAGAGCACTTGACTCATGTTTTCACCCTCTACTCGAATCATATATTAGATGTGCTAGTTTTTTAACGTTTTCTAAGCCTACGACCTCTGTCTCTAAGAGGGGTACTTCAACTACAGGTATGTCGTTGAACTCCTTTTTAACCAGGTTTATGTACTTCTCCTGTAGAGTTCTACGTTTAAGGAAGAAGTCGTTTATACAGTATTCCTTGGGAAGTACAGAGTTTATGAAAATACCTCTAACTTTGATCCCGTATGGGGTTAAGCCATCCTGAATCCTCTTAACTTCGTAAACTGGTAGCATTTCAGGATGCGTAACTACGAAGTAGACTGTTTGGTCTGAGGCGAGCTTTTTTATGGCTGAATAGCTTTCATCTCTAAGCCTTTCAAGAAGCTTAAGCTCAGCCACTTTACCAGTTAAATCTACTATTTCCTTCTTCGCAGCTATAGCCATTTCAAGGTTGTAGACGTAGCGCCACGGGTAGTTCACCATCTCGAGGTTGTGGTATCCAGGAGCTGTGTCGAAGACGACTGCGTCATATCTATCTGTATTCATGTAGTGTATGAAGACGTTGTACGACGCCGTTTCACACGGGAGGATGGGGTTTTTCTCCCAATACTCCTTCAAAAACCTTATTTCAGATTCGCTTATTTTTTCAGCGGATAGGTCTTTAAGCGTCTCTATACGTTTCAAAACCTCAAGCTGGTGTTTTCTAATGCTCTCTTTAGGGTCGACGTTTACCACCCAGAGTTTTCCAACCTCTGGGATCTCCGTCTCTTCGCTTCCTATGTCCCTTTGAAAAATATCGTTCTGGCTTTTCTGAATATCTGTAGATGCGAGTAGTGTTTTAAACCCCTTCGCAGCCAGCCAGAAGGCGGTGGCGGCAGCTAGACTACTTTTGCCAACACCGCCTTTCCCGCCGAAGAATATAAACTTCCTATCTTCCCTTGGAAGAATGGATTCTTCTAGTTTCTTCATTTCTCCACCGAATTATTTACTGTAAAATTACTTTAAAAAGTTTAACTTTCAAACCAATATAGTACTAAGAGGAAGGTTTTTCTCAAGGTTTTAAACAGTAGGAATGTGGAGATGGTGGACGCTTCAAGGGCTATCATAGAGCGGCTGTTGAATATTAGAAACCCGTCTAGAGAAGATGTTGAAAAGGCTAAGTTTGAAGTATGTAGAATGTTTAATTTAAGCAAGATCCCGAGTAATTCTGAGCTTATAAAGAGTCTAAAGCCTGGTGAGGAGAGGCTTTTAGAGGTTCTCAAACGTAAGAAGACGAGGACTATAAGCGGTGTTACAGTTATCGCTGTTATGACTGCGCCATATCCATGTCCTAAAGACGAACCCTGCATATACTGTCCAGGTGGTCCGAGTAGAGGCCTACCTCAAAGCTATACTGGTCGTGAGCCGGCTACTCTCAGAGGCGTACAGTATAACTACGACCCCTATATGCAGGTTGCCAATCGTATAAATCAGCTTAAAGCCATAGGGCATCCGGTGGATAAGGTCGAGCTGATAGTGCTAGGTGGGACGCATACGGCATTGCCGTTAGACTATAGAACCTGGTTTATGAAGAGGTGTCTCGACGCTCTGAACGGTGTAGAATCCGGCAGTTTTGAGGAAGCTAAAAAGCTGGCTGAGAGAGCACCTGTAAAGGTTTCAGGTGTAACCGTGGAGACTCGTCCAGACTGGTGTATGGAGAATCATGTGGATGAGATGCTCGACCTCGGTGTTACGAGGGTTGAGCTCGGCGTTCAGACGATTTACGATGATGTTTATAGGCTTATAAATCGTGGGCATGGTTTAAAGGAGGTTGTTGAAGCTACGAGAATAGCTAAAGACGCTGGTTTGAAGGTTACATACCATCTTATGCCGAATCTACCGGGTTCTAATCCCGATAGAGACTTGGAGATGTTTAGAGAGGTCTTTAGGAATCCGTCTTTCAGACCGGATGCTCTTAAAATATACCCGTGCCTCGTCGTAGAGGGTACGAAGCTCTACGATATGTGGGTTAAGGGGTTGTACAAGCCCTATGATGAAGATACTGTTGTAGAGGTCTTGGCGGAGGCTTTCAAAGAGATTCCCAGGTACGTTAGGGTTCAAAGGGTTCAGAGAGATATACCAGCCCCTCTGATAATCGACGGTGTTAAGCATAGCAATCTAAGGGAGCTTGTTGAGGAGAGGCTTGAATCTAAGGGGTTTAAGTGTAGATGCATAAGGTGCCGTGAAGTCGGCCACTCACATATGAAGCATAAGGTTAAACCGAACGTAGCAAACGTAAAGCTCCTCAGGATGGACTACGAGGCGAGTATGGGGCGTGAAATATTCCTCTCCTTCGAAGACGTGGAGAACGACGTGCTCATAGCTCTACTTAGGCTGAGGATACCATCTGAAAAGGCTCATAGGCGGGAGGTGGCGAACGCCGCCGTAGTTAGGGAGCTTCACGTATATGGGCCTATGGTCCCAGTCGGGTTTAAACGTGAAGACGGGTGGCAGCATAAAAGCTTCGGGAGAAGCCTTTTAGAGGAGGCTGAGCGGATAGCGTTTGAGGAGTTCGATAAGCGTAAACTCCTAGTTATCAGCGGTTTAGGGGTTAAACGGTATTATAAAAGGCTCGGCTACGTCGACGACGGCCCCTACGTAAGCAAAACTCTAGCTGAATAGCTTAAACTATTACTCGACTTCAATCAATAAATCGTTAAAATCGTCACAGTTCTTAATATCTCTACAGCTGGAGACCCTTACGAAGTTTGAAATCATAAATCTAGCTCGTTGCTTTTCATCGTTTTTACGAATTTCTTGGCTACTCGGTATAGCATTTCATCGTCTGTGACTAGTGTTAGCTTGTTTTCGACGGCGGCTTGAATGTATGCAGCGTCATAGTATGTTAATCCCTCTCTAACGGCGATTTTTAGAGTTTCCAAACCGTTCTCTTTCTCCGGCTTTTTCATGTTTATGAAAACCTCTGTCAATGTGTCTAATAGCTTACTAGCCTCCTCTGGAGTTATAGTCCTATGAATATACGTCTGCTTCCAGACGGCGTTTCCCAGTTCATAAAACGCTAAGTTTAAAGTCCACCCTTCAAATAGCTTATCTATCCTTTTTTCTCCACAGAGGTTTATTATCGCTGAAGAGTCGAAGAGGTTCATCTCTCCTCCCTAGTCTCTCTTATAGCTTTAATCCACACTTCCCTATCGACCTTCCTTATTATCTCGCTGGCATCCTTAATCTTCTCGTAAAGCCTCTGCTTCATCCTATCTTCAACCTCCTTTTCAAGGGCTCTCCTGATAACCTCTGATGGCTTTATACCTAGCTCGGTCAGCTTTTTCCTCAACTCTACATCTATTTTAGCTGAAACCGTCACAAACTTAGTCATACTCAGACTATACTACAAATTTGTAGTATAAAAATATGACTACTCATTTCTCCGCACAACTATCATGTTCAGTTGAACTTGTGTTTTACTGGTGTGGGAAAATTTTAACGTCTCCTGGGTTTTTATTGAAACTGGTAGCCTATGATAAGGGTTTTAATCGTTAGAAGCTATGAAGAGCTTAGTCTTGAAGCAGCGTTGAGAATTGCGGATGTCGTTAAATCTAAGCCTGATGCTGTTTTAGGTTTTGCGACGGGTAGTACTCCAATTGGATGCTATAGAGAGCTTATTCGGCTGCATAGAGTGGAGGGGTTGAGCTTTTCAAGGGTTTCAACGTTCAACTTGGATGAATATGTCGGTCTACCGCCGGGGCATCCTCAAAGCTACCACTACTATATGTTTCAAAACCTTTTCAACCATGTAGATGTTAAGAGGGAGAACATTCACATACCTAACGGATTGGCTGAAGATTTGGAGGCGGAGTGCCGTAGATATGAGGAGGCTATTAAGCAGTCTGGGGGTATAGATCTTCAGATTCTCGGAATAGGGAGGAATGGGCATATAGGTTTTAATGAGCCCGGCTCACCTTTCGACTCTAGAACGCGTGTTGTTAAGCTTTCAGATCAGACTAGGATGGATAATTCAAGGTTCTTCAAATCGTTAGATGAAGTTCCGACGCATGCGATAACTATGGGTATTGCGACGATAATGGAGGCTAAACGTATAATCCTCCTAGCCTCTGGGGAAGCTAAGGCGGAGGCTGTAGCTAAGGCTGTTAAAGGACCTAAAACCGTTATGGTTCCAGCTTCAGCTCTAAAAGACCATCCGGACTGCCTATTCATAGTGGATAGGGAGGCGGCTTCGCTCCTCTAGCATCCGTTGAACTGTTCAACTGTAACTTTAATAACGACTCTCCATTCAGTATTAAACTCGGCGTTTAACGTTGCAAGGTGTCCGGTATGAGTACATCTGGTGAAAGTCTACCTAAGCCTATAGTTAAAATCCCAAGGGCAGGCTATGGCTTTAGGGAGGGTAGGGGTTTCAGTATTGGAGAGCTTAAGGAGGCTGGTTTATCCGTCGGCAGGGCTAGAGCGCTTGGTCTTTACGTCGACTGTAGGCGTAGGAGCATTAGAAGGGATAACGTTGAAGCTTTAAAACGTTTTCTGAAGACCGTTAAGGTGAAGGCTGAAGCTTCTCAATCGGTTAAGCAGAGTGAGGGTTAAAGCTAAAAACCTAGGTAGGTTGTAACTTCTTGTGGTGGTTGGTTTGGAGAGTGGGCTTTTCAAGGGGCTTATACCTGCAACAGTCCTACCCATGGATGAGAGCTTTAAGATAGATGAGGATGAGCTTAGAAGCTATATAGGATGGATTTCCAGTTTTAGAGTGAGCGGTTTAGCCGTTAACGTTGATACAGGCGAGGGTCCACATCTATACTTTGAAGAACAGCTGAGAGTTATCGAGGTGTACAGGGAAGAGGTTAAAGGACGTATACCTATAGTTGCAGGTTTATCGGCGAGGTTTACCGATGAAGCCGTTAAACACGCTAAAGCGTTTAAAGAGGCTGGTGCAGATGCCCTCCTCGTTTTTCCAATACCTGCTTACGCTGGCGACCCTCTAGACCCTGAGATTCCGTACAACTACCATAAGGCTGTCTCTGAAGCCGTCGGCATACCTCTCATAGCTTTTCAGCTTCAGAGGGCTCTTGGAGGTGTTGAATACTCTGAGCAGGCTTTGAAGAGGCTCTTCGAAGTTGAAGGCGTTGCCGCTATTAAGGAGGCGAGCTTCGACGCTAGGAAGTTTACGGAGACGCTTAGAGTGGTCTCCTCGTTGAAGAGGAAGGTCTACATGCTTACTGGTAACGACAACTTCATACTTGAGTCTTTCATCCTCGGTGCTGACGGTGCTCTACTCGGCTTTGGAACCATAGCTACGGATTTACAGGTGGAGATGATAGATAGAGTTAAACGGAGGGATTACGATGGAGCCTTTGAAATATACAGGAGGATAAACCCCCTGGCTAATGTAATATTCATGCCTCCCGTTAGAAACTACAGAGCTAGGCTTAAAGAGGCGCTTGTAATGCTGGGTGTTTTGAAGAAAGCCTACGTTAGACCTCCTTTAACTCCGATTTCTGAAGCGGAGCGTAAAGCCGTGAGGAAAGCCCTCTTAGAGTCTGGCCTACTATGATATGCCCAGCGCTTCAACCATGTATTCTACGTATTTGACTATAGATGCTACGATGGCTTTAAAAGCTTCTTCACCCTTTCTACGGCTAGCCTTAGAAGGGTCTCCCCATACACCCGTTGGAGATATTTTAAGCATAGGCAGGTAGTCCAGCATCTCCCTCTCAACATCCGGCTTATAGCCTCCAGAGGTTCCTCTAACGGCTTCAGGCTTGATGTATAAGAGTAGAGAAGTCTCCTGTTCACCAGCGTGTAGATCGTTCGGTGTTTCGAAAACCTCTCTCGCAGCGTTTGCATACGTTTGCTCTGAGATGAGTATTATCTTGAAGTCTGAGTATTCGAGGTTTAAATACCTTACGGCTGGCTTCAGGATGAAGTTTCCACCGTGCCAGCTGAAGACCACTAAGTACTTAAACCCCTCCTCCCTGAGGGAGTCGGCGATGTCTCTTAAAACCGACGTTAGGGTTTCAGGTCTAAGGTATACGGTTCCTCTGGCTCCCCTGTGCTCTGCTGAGCAGCTTACTGGAATCGTGGGTAGGAGGAATAGGTTGAGCCTTGAAGCAACTTCTCTAGCGATTTCTGAGGCTATTATAGTGTCTGTATTTAAAGGTAGATTTGCACCGTGCTGTTCTAGGCTTCCTATGGGTAGTATCGCCCCTTTAACGCCGCTTGCCTCGACATCTTTATACGTTGAATTGAAGCCTAAGGGTTTTGAATACATCTACTGGTAAGTTCTAGTTAAAGCTTTAAAAACCTACTCGGCTATAGTGAGGGGGGTTTTCATGCGGTTTGGAGTAGCGCCTATTCAATGGGACTGGTATTGGGATTGGACGGTTGAAGAGGTTTTAACGGCTGAGAAGCTTGGCTTCGACTCTATCTGGATTCTAGAGCATCATGGGAGGGAGGATATGTACTATCCCTCTCCTCTTGTGGCATTAGCAGGCTTAGCCTCTGCGACTAAACGTGTAGAGCTTGGCTCTTGCGTCTTAATACTACCCCTCTACCATCCTGTTCACGTGGCTGAGGATGCTGCAATGGTCGATGTAATATCCGGTGGAAGGTTGATATTAGGCGTGGGCTTAGGCTATAGGAGGGAGGAGTATGAACTCTTCCAGGTTTCTATGAAGGATAGGGGTAGACGTATGACTGAATCTTTAACCTTGATTGAGAAGCTCTGGACTGAGCCTGTTGTAGATTTTAAGGGTCGGTTCTTCCAGGTTAGAGGTTTCTCACTACAGCCTAAGCCTTTGAGGAAGCCCCATCCCCCCATCTGGGTTGGAGGTTGGAGTATTCAAGCTTTAAAGAGGGCTGCGGAGCTTGGCGATGCGTGGTTTATAGGCCCAGTGGGGGCGCTTCAAGACGTTAAGAACAGCTACCTAGCGTATGTGAATGCTTTGAAAAGCCTCGGTAAGAAGCTCGGTAGGCTTCCGCTTGTTAGAGAGGTCTACGTGGCTGAGGATTCCGGTGAAGCCTATGAGAAGGCTTTAAAGTACATAGGTGGTATGTATTTCAAGGACTATGCTTCATGGGGTCATCTGCTCGTCAGAGGCGTTGAAAGATTTGAAGACGTGGCTAGGGATAGGTTTATCGTGGGAAATCCAGATGAATGCATCTCTCAAATAGAGAGGTTTACCAGGGAGCTTGAGATAACCGATTTAATATTCAGAGTACACTACCCAGGCATGAGTCTTGAGGAGGGTTTAAAACTCATACGGCTGATAGGTGGGAGGATTAAACCCTACTTCGAGGAGAGCTGAAAAGTTAAGAGTTGCGTCGAAGTATTATTATGATGTGGACTACGTATCCAGCCGAGCCGTGCTTGGAAGGGTTCTACTGGAAGGCTTAAACGTAATACTGGGTCCTTCAAACATCGGAGACTGGTCTATAATAGGCTATGGGGCTGTCTTAGGCTATCCATCTAGGGCTGTTTTAAAGAGTCTAGTGGGTAGAGCAATAGGCTTGGAGCACTACGACGACGAAAGCAGCGGTTGCACTATAGGTGAGAATTGTATAATAAGACCCTACACAGTGGTGTATGAGAAGTCTAGGCTTGGAAACCGTGTTGAAACAGGCCACTTCGTCATGATAAGGGAGAACGTTACAATAGGCGATGAAACGGTCGTAGGCTCCCGTACTGTTGTCGATGGAGATGCATCGATAGGCTCTAAGTGTAGAATACAAACAGGATGCTACATACCCCCTAAGACGGTTATAGGCGATGGGGTTTTCCTAGGACCCATGGTGAATATACTCAACGATAAGTATCCTCCGAGTGGAAGACTCTCAGGTGTACGTATAGATGATGGGGCTATAGTAGGAGCGGGAGCAGTAATAATGCCCGGCGTAGTAGTTGGACGGGAGGCTGTTGTCGCAGCAGGCTCTCTAGTAACTAGGGATGTAGACGCTGAGACTGTTGTTAAAGGTTTTCCAGCTAAACCCGTATACACTAGGAGGGAGTATGAGGCTAAAAGGGAGAAGTATCTAAAGGAGTTTCAGCGGATGTGAGGCTTTTAGGGTGGTCTTGAAGAGGGATAAGCCCTTGTAACGAATACTATGCTTAGCCTTCAGCCTTCATTGAAGCGTATGGGATAAGACTTAAAAACCCTATAGATATATAAATAGTATTCTGATTTCACTTGATCGGCTATTACGAGCTTAAACTCTGCTGAGTTAAAGGGGTTAGAAATGGAAACCTCAGGAGGCTTACAAGCCTTCAGAAGTCGTATTATAGGGCTTGCCTTATCTTCGCGAGGAGGGTTGGCCGCATAGTGAGCGTCTTCGTCGTCTCTAGGCTTAAAGCTATTATGAATGTTCTGGTTGAAAGCCCTAAGGCTTCAGCCTTAGAGGCTGGTTTAAAAAGGGTTTATGAGATACTTTCAAGCCGGGTTTTAAAATGGGCTCCTCAGGTTAAAGAGTGGCTTAGGGAGGAGTCCTTCATACTATACCTAGGGTTTATGGAGATGAACAATTTAGTATACTTCAAGTCTTAAGGAGGAGACGTGCATGAGTAGAGATCAAGCTGTTGGAGCACTAATATGCGTTGGGAGTGTTTTAGGCATACTGGCGTATGGGTGGCTTTTATTCGCATCCGAATGGGCTATGCTAGTGTTACAGTTGACGGGCTTCATAGCCGTAGCCGCCGTATTGGGCATACTATCCTGGATAGGTTATACGCTTGCGACTACACCCCCGCCTAAGCCCATAGAGGAAGTAGAGAAAGAGCTTGAGAAAGCCGAGGAAAAGGTAGAAGAGAAGACTTAAGAGTAGTTGGCTTATCGTTGAGGAAGTGTAAGCCCTCTATATGTTTAAAGGTTAAAGGTAGGGATGTAACACCATATGTATCTAATCGTTTGAAGAGCTACCTTAGGGAGAACTGGGGTGCGCCATTCATAGTGGCTTTCATGGTAA
This sequence comes from Bathyarchaeia archaeon, assembly GCA_038870975.1. Lineage (GTDB taxonomy): Archaea > Thermoproteota > CALKCG01 > B24 > B24 > DTBU01. Next base: position 886,316 of record JAVZJD010000001.1, read on the forward strand.
TGCTTATGGCGGCCGCTGGATACCTATGGTACGGCTTAGAGGCTGTAGCCAACGATATAGCCGTATATGCGTACTAAAGCCTAGTGGACAGGCTTTTTGAAGTGGAGAAGCCCATAGAGGCGAAGCCCAGGTGAAGAGCCTAGTCACGGGCGGCGCGGGTTTCATAGGTAGCCACCTAGTGGATAGGCTTATGCATGAGGGCTATAGCGTAACGGTTGTAGATAATTTAAGCTCCGGATGCTTGGAGAACGTCAAGGGTTGGATCGGCGGTTCGAGGTTTAAGTTTGTAAGGGGAGACCTGAAGAAGCGTGGAAAGTGGGTTGGGGAGTTTAAGGGCGTAGACGTTGTCTTCCACTACGCAGCCAATCCTGAGGTTAGAGTAAGCGTTACAGACCCTAGGATACACTTCGAGGAGAATCTTCAAGCGACTTTTAACGTACTTGAGGTGTGTAGGAATTTTAAAATACCATATTTTGTATTCGCATCTACTAGCACGGTTTACGGTGATGCCGAGCGGATACCTACGCCCGAGGACTATACGCCTTTAAAGCCCGTGTCGGTCTATGGGGCTGTTAAACTTTCATGTGAAACGTTTATTCAGACTTATTCTAGGCTTTACGGCTTGAAGAGCCTGATTTTAAGGTATGCAAATGTAGTCGGAGCTAGGTCTAAGCACGGAGTTTTAGTGGACTTCGTTGAAAAGCTTAGGTCAAATCCTAAGAGGCTTGAAATTCTAGGCGATGGTCTTCAGAGGAAGAGCTATCTACATGTTGAAGAAGCCGTAGATGCCACTTTAAAAGCCTTAGACTATACGTTTAACTCCGACGGGTTTGAAGAAGTATTCAACGTGGGCTCAGAAGACTGGATCACCGTGAGGGAGATAGCGGATATCGTCGTCGAAGCTATGGGTCTTAAAAACGTTGAATACGTGTATAAGCCCGCTACAAGCGACGGTAGGGGCTGGCTTGGAGACGTTAAACTCATGCTACTGGACATAAGCAAACTTAAGAAGGCTACGGGTTGGAGTCCTAGATTAAACTCAAGAGAGGCAATGAAACTCGCAATTAAAGACTATCGCAAGGAATGACTCGGGTGTGAGCTACGGTAGAATTCTCGTGACAGGCGGAGCGGGGTTCATAGGTAGCAATTTGGTAGACGCGTTAGTAGAGAAGGGCTTCTCCGTTGTCGTTTTGGATAATTTCTCAAGGGGTAGAATGGAGAATTTAAAGCACCATCTAGGAAGTAGAGGCTTCCGTCTGATTAAAGGCGACATCCGAGACGGGTTAGTAGTGAAAGAGGCTTTAAAGGGTGTGGAGGCGGTCTTCCATTTAGCTGCTATCGTAAGCGTACCATACTCCATAGAAAATCCGCATGTTACGCGTGAAGTAAACGTAGATGGGACTAGGAGGCTTTTAGAGTCCTGTTTAAACGGTGAAGTGAAGAAGATTATTTATGCTTCAACTTGTGCGGTTTATGGGGAGGCTGATCATCTTCCGATAGATGAGAGACATCCCACTAAGCCCATTTCGCCCTACGCCGAGAGTAGGCTTGAAGCTGAAAACCTATGTAAAACTTTTGGGGAAAAAATACGGGTTTAAGCCATGGTGCTCGCATTAAACAATGGCTCCGTCGCCGGGACGTTTAACATAGGTAGCGGCTTACCTACGACGATAAACGATTTGGCTAGGCTTTTAAGGGCATCGAACCCATTTACCGAGAGGCTAGACCCGGCGACGCAGACATACGCCTAGCACAAAATGTATTGAAATTTAATCCGAGCGTCAGCCTCAAAGAGGGGCTATCGAACTTATTGTCGCAAAATAATAGCCTGTGAATGTTTTCCAAAATGATGAGAGTAAACGACTGAAGATTAATCATGGAAAGTAGACTTAAGATAATAGCCTGCATACCGGCCTATAATGAAGAAAGAATGATAGCGAGCGTTGTACTGAAGACTATGAAGTACGTGAACAAGGTAATCGTTTGCGACGATGGATCAGAAGATTTGACTGGAGAAATAGCCAAGAGGCTTGGGGCTGAAGTGGTAAGGCATGAAAGGAATATGGGTAAAGGTATTGCTCTAATGGACCTATTTACTGAAGCTAAGAAATTTAACCCTGACATAATAATTACGCTTGATGCTGATGGCCAGCACAATCCAGATGATGTACCAAGATTGATTAAACCGATAGTAGAAGGGGTTGCCGACATCGTGATAGGGTCGAGGTTCGTAAAGGGTGGGGAAATCAATGCCCCTTTATATAGGAGATTCGGCTTAAAATTCATAAACTTCCTAGGTAGAAAATTGATAAAATCAGACGTGAGAGATACCCAAACTGGTTTTAGAGCTTTTACACTTAAAGCATTAAATGAATTAGAGTCTATGGAATCAAGGGGATACGGTGTTGAAACCGAGCAATTGATGTTAGCAAAAAAGAAGGGGTTAAGAATAGTTGAAGTTCCAGTAACGATAAGGTATAAGGGCTTAGAGAAGACTTCTAAAAAATCTCCATTTTTGCAAGCACAGGACATAGTTACAACTATCCTAAGGCTTTTCATAGAAGAACATCCACTACGTTACCTGGGCATACCTGGAGTAGCGTTGATAATTTTAACGGTAATATCGGGAACATACTTGTTGTTAATGTTCAACGCAACAAGGTACTTTAGCATACCAATAGCGTTGATAACTTTAGCTGCATTATTTACCGGAATGATGCTATTAATTACAGCGATAATTCTATACGCTATGACGAGATTGATGAAGAGGAAGCAACTTTAATTGAGATAAGAAGTAAAAGGGTGTCAATTACCATAAGTTGGAATAAAAATCGTTGTAAAAAGCTCAAAGTCTTCCAGAAGAAATAGACATATAATACTCTGACGTTAGATGATGAAGGCTTACAAGACCTGAGGCGATGAAGATAAATAACATACACATTACGATACGTGAATTCACGAAAGCCATATGTTGACAGCACGAGCGTAGTTACTCCAAAATGAATGTCGCAGTAGTCTTAGGGACTAGGCCGGAGATAATAAAGATGTCTCCGATTATAAGGGAGCTTGAGAGAAGGGGTGTAGATTTCTTCATATTGCATACGGGTCAACATTACTCCTACAACATGGATGAAGTATTCTTCGAGCAACTGAAGCTGCCTCAGCCGAAGTACAATCTTAAGGTCGGTTCAGGTAGTCATGGTGAGCAGACTGGGAAGATGCTTATTGAAGTGGAAAAAGTACTTTTAATGGGGCAACCGGATGTAGTTTTAGTGCAGGGCGATACGAATACGACTCTGGCTGGCGCTCTTGCAGCGTCTAAGATTCGTATAGAGATTGGTCATGTGGAGGCTGGTTTGAGGAGCTTTGATAGGGAGATGCCTGAGGAGATAAATAGGCTTTTAGTAGACCATCTCTCAGACTTCCTATTCGCACCGACTGAGAAAGCCCGTCAAAATCTCCTAAGTGAGGGGATCGATGGAAATAGGATTCATGTGACTGGGAATACTGTAGTAGATGCCGTATATCAAAACCTCGAATTGGCGAAGCAGAGCGATGTTCTCTCCAAGTTTGACTTGAAGAGTAACGGATACTTCCTGCTGACTCTACATAGGCAGGAGAACGTCGATAGGAGGGATAGACTGAAGAGCATATTGAAAGGAGTCGAACTAGCGTCTAGGAAGTTTGACCTACCAGTGGTGTATCCCATACATCCGCGCACATTGAAAATGCTTGAGCAGTTCCAGTTGAAAGTTGGAGAAGGACTGTTGGTGATCGATCCACTAGATTATCTGAGCTTTCTCAAGCTTGAGAGTGAGGCCAGACTTATACTCACTGACTCGGGTGGAGTGCAGGAGGAGGCTTGCATATTGAAGGTACCTTGTGTAACATTGAGGTATAACACCGAGAGGCCTGAGACGCTGGAGGTTGGTTCAAACGTCTTAGCTGGTACTGAGCCAGAGTCTATAGTTGAGAAAGTAGGTTTAATGCTCAACAAGGAGAGAAAATGGTCGAATCCATTTGGGGATGGCTACGCCTCTCAGCGCATAGTCAGCATAATATGTAACTACTGTTTTGCTTAACGTAGGTGTTGGATGAATGGCTAAGATACTTGTAACCGGTGGCCTTGGCTTCATAGGGTCCAACCTCGTCAAGGAGCTTAGGAGGAGGGGCATGATGTGTGGGTTTGCGATATCGTGCACTCTCCGGAGCCAAAATTCGTGAGGTGCGACGTAAGCAGGTTTAGGCAACTTGAGAGCGTCTTTGAAACAGCCGGAGACTTCGAGTACGTTTACCACCTTGCGGCTGAATACGGCAGATGGAATGGCGAATACTACTACGAGAACCTCTGGATGACGAACGTCGTCGGTACGAAGAATTTGATACGTTTACAGGAGAGGAAGAGGTTCAGAATGATATTCTTCAGCAGTGCTGAAGTGTATGGAGACTATCAGGGAGTCATGACCGAGGATCTACCTGAGAAGATCCACATACATTTGTTGAACGATTACGCTATGACTAAGTGGGTTGGGGAAATGATGGTAAAGAACTCCATGATGCAGTACGGTACTGAGACCGTTATAGTCAGACCCTTCAACGTATACGGCCCTGGAGAACATTACCATCCGTATAGGGGCTTCATACCAAAGTTCATATACCACGCTTTGCACGACCTACCGTACACCGTGTATTTGGTCCGCAAGAGAACCCTTGAGTACGTAGATGACTTCTGCACGACCGTTGCAAACGCAGTGGATAACTTCAAGCCAGGCGAAGTATACAACATCGGGGGAGACACTCAATACGAGATAAAGTACATCTCAGATTTGATATTGAGGTGCTTGGGCAAGGATGACTCGAAGGTAACTTACAAGGAGGCCGAGCCCTTAACGACGAAAGTAAAACAGCCGGATTCTTCGAAGGCTAAGAGGGATTTAGGCTTTAAGGTCACAGTGGAGCCCGAAGAAGGTATACCGAGGACGATAGACTGGTTCAAAAGAATATATAGTCGCTCAGATCGTACTTTGAGTTGAGGTGATATTGGACGAGGTTTGAAGAAGTGCTTCAGCATTACTCCAATAAGAGAGTGTTGATCACTGGTGGAGCAGGATGCATAGGCAGTAATTTGATTAAAGCCCTCTTAAAGGCTGAACCTGAGAAGATCATAGTAATAGACGATCTCTCAGCATCGTACGAGTGGAATCTTCCGAAAGACCCTAAGGTAGTATTCATAAAAGGCAGCATTTTGGACGAAGAGAAGATGAAGAGAGCATTCAGCTACAAACCCCACTACGTCTTCCACTTGGCCGCTCACTTCGCGAATCAGAATAGCGTTGAGCATCCCGAGACGGACTTACTGGTTAATGGACTTGGAACACTAAAAACACTTGAATACGCAAATTTAGTAGGCGTTGAGAGGTTTGTCTTCGCCTCATCAGGTTGCTCAGTTTACGGAAGTCAAGCTCCCCTGCCATTAAGGGAGGACTTCATATCCCTGCATTTGGATACTCCGTATCAAATACATAAGCTTCTTGGAGAATTGTACTGCAACTACTTCCACGATTACTATGGACTTCCAGTGGCGATTGCAAGGTACTTCAACGTTTACGGGCCTGGAGAGATCCCTGGAAAGTATAGGAACGTCATACCGAACTTCATCTGGTGGGCTATGCACGGTCAACCCCTACCAATAACGGGGACGGGTGAGGAGACGAGGGACTTCACATTCGTAGAGGATATAGTTGATGGAACATTAAGAATGGGTGCGATTGACAAGGCTATTGGTGAGGCGATAAATCTGGCATCTGAAACAGAAACCAAAATTATTGATCTTGCAAACTGGATAAATGAGATAACGGGGAATGAAGCTGGAATAGTATTTAAGCCTAGGAGGGACTGGGATAAAGCTGTTAGGCGGCGGGCATCAATAGATAAGGCTAAAAGACTACTGGGCTATGAGCCTAAGGTAGATATAAAGATAGGGTTAAGGAAGGTCTATGAGTGGATGTTCGAGAACAAGGATGAAATTAAGCAGTATGTAAGATTCTGATAGCCTTCATGAATAATGCTGTATATAGTTAAAGAACCCATATATAGTTTGAGAAGGGCCAGAATACAATATAATAGTTTTAGTAAGTAGGATAGGAAATGAATATTGCTATTATAGTCAATAACTTTCATCCAGAGATAGGAAGTGCAGCTGATCTATTTTATCAACTAGCCATAGAATTTCAAAAAAGAGGGCATCTTGTCAATGTGTTTACAACTGAACCGCGATACTATAATTTAGGTACTAGCTTAAAAGAGAAGTTTCTTTTACAAGCAGGTCTAAAGGGTAAAGGTAAGCTTTACAACGTAGAACAAATACGACCTATGCTAAATGTATATAGAGTAAAACTTCTACCGTTGATTTATCCAAGGTCTGGAAAAAACGCCTTCTTTAGAGAACTGGAACATGTGCTTCAACCGATAACATTTCTGACGATGACTAACCATATAGCTAAATCTGACATTATTCTAATATACTCCCCTCCCCTATTACTTGGATATTTAGGGGTAATACTTGGCAAGCTTTTGAATATTCCAACTGTTGTTAATGTTCAAGATATACATCCTGATGCCGTTGTCGATTTAGGCTTACTCAAAAGTTCGTTTCTAGTTTCATTTTTTGAACAAATTGAACGACAAATGTACAAATATGCAAAAGCTATTACAGTTCACTCGGATGGTAATAAAGAAATAGTTATGAAACATAATATTAATCCGCAAAAAGTGTTTGTAATTTTTAATGCATGCTATATTCCTCCTGATGAAGTACTTTGTGATGGAGAGTTCTTTAGAAGAAGATATTGCTTAGAAGATAAATTTATAGTGACATATGCAGGCACAATGTCTTTCTCTCAAGATTTGGATACGATAATTATTGCAGCAAAAATTTTGTCTAATTCTAATAAGGAAATCACTTTTATATTAGCTGGAGATGGTCCACAAAGGCATAACCTTGAGCTTCTTAGTAAGAAGCTGAAAGTATCTAACATTTTGTTTCTTCCTTTTCAAGGGGGTAACGATTACTGGCGTCTTCTGTCTGCAAGTGACGTTTGTCTTGTGTCTTTAAAGAAATCAAAAGTGAAGACTCCTGTGGTTCCAAGAAAACTTGAGGATATAATGGCGTCAGGAAAACCTGTGATAGCTAATGTTCCTTTAGATGGAGACGTGAAGAAGTTTATTGAAAAAGCAAACTGTGGAATGGTTATCGAATCTGAGAATCCTCATAGCTTGGCAGAAGCAATTCAAAAAATGTATGATATGCCTAAAGAAGTTAGACTACAATATGGACGCAATGGAAGACTATATGCTATCCAGAATTTTTCAACTCAAGTGATAGCTAAACAATATGAGACTCTCTTCGCCTCACTATGCAGACTATGAAGCATAAACTAGAATTTAGCATACACTCTATTTTTAGAAGATACTAAAAGTTATTGGAGATAAATAATGAATGAATCTTTAAAAGTATCAGTAGTAATTAATTCTTATAAAAATTTACAAAAGTTAGAGTCTTGCGTGAAAGCAGTAATAGAGACATTGTATGATAATAAGGAAATAATAGTTGTTTCGTATGGAATACCAAAGATATCGATCAAAGCAAGCAATGTAAATTCATATATCGATAAATTAATATTATTGAAAGAAGATCTAGGTCTTCCTGCTCAACGAAACATAGGTTTCAAAGCTAGAAGTAATAACTCTAAATATGTTTTGTTTGTAGATGATGATGTGTTACTTACGAAGTTGTCAATTAAAAACTTGATCAGCGTGTTAGAGAAGAACCCCCATATTGGAGTTGCTCAACCGTTATTAGTAACTCCTAATGGGCATATTGATTGTATAGGTGGATTTATTGATTTTTTGGGTTATAGTTATATGCCGTTTCATGGAGAGAGCCTCTCCTCTTTTAATGCGAGAAGGGAGTACATACCGATCTCTTATGCTGCTGGTGCTTGTTGCTGTTTAAGAGTTGACTATTTTCTTGGTAGCAAACATTTTCAACCTTTTGACGATTCATTTTATTTCAATTATGAAGATGCAGATTTATCCCTTAGAGCTTGGATAAGGGGAATTGACGTTGTATGTATTCCTTCAGCTATAGCGATTCATGAAAGAGGCCGTACCGCATCGCTTAAAAGAGCACCGAATCATTTTATCTTCTTAGATACAAGAAATAAGTTTGTAAGTTTAACGTCAGTTCTTGAACCGAGGATGCTGTTCGTCTATATACCGTTCTTCATTATTTTTGAGTTATTAAAAGCCATCTATTTACTTGCAATACATCCAGTTCATGCGTTCTTAACGTTTAAGGCCATTTTATGCTGCCTTAAAGGCTTCAAGGAGATATGGATGCGACGGAAAATTGTAAGGAAAATAGCGGTAAAAAATAATAAACTTTCAAGTGTAATCTATAAGCCTGCTTTCTCAGCTTTAATTCGTGAATTCAAGATCCATTATGGCTTAATTTAATGAACTTATTTAAGGGATGAATATGCGGATTCTTCACATATCAAATCCAGTTAGTATACCAGTGAAAGGTTATGGCGGAACAGAAAGGATAATTTATTCACTGGCTAAGAGGCAGGCAGAAAATGGGCACGAAGTCACCGTCATTGCTGGAAAACCTTCGTTCATACCGAATGTTAAGGATGCCTCCTTCATGAAAGGTTCTCCTTACACGGAAAGAAAATTCATAATAAAGAGATTTTTGACAGCATATTCGATGAGAGCCATGCTTGTGAGTCGAAGCGATAAATTTGATATAATACATAACCACATCTCAGAAGAGGCTATCCCTTTAACAATATTTTCAAAATATCCTGTTATAACAACACTACACTGCCCATTAACATTAAGAAAAATTTGGCCATTTATAACAACATCAGTAGCAAGTCTTCTACCAAGAAAAACAAAATTTGTCACGATAAGTAAAAGGGCTTTTAAGGTATATCGACCTTTTTTCGGTAATGACTTAATAACATATATCCATAACGGAATAGATATCTCAGGCATACCTTTTAACCCAAAACCTAAGAAAAACCATGAAATTCAACTGTGTTTTCTAGGAAAACTTGTTCCAGAAAAACATCCTATTTTAGCTATAAAGATTGCTGATTTGCTCTATAAACAAGGATACGATGTAAAGCTATTTATGATGGGCAAATTGGATTTTCCATTGTCAAAATATGCTGAAAAATTAGTAAAAATGGTAAAATTAAGAAAATATGTAACGTTATTACCAAATATAGCAACAGATAAAATGTACAATATCTTAGGAAATTGTGATTGTCTTATAGCTACATCATTTGAAATAGGACTTGTAACAGCCCAACTGGAGGCTCTTGCTACTGGCACACCTATTGTAGGCTTAATGGGTGGTTCTGCCGAAGAAGTTGTTATTGAAGGTTATAACGGTTATCTTGGGATAAATTTATATGATATGGCAAGTAAATGCGTTAGTTCACTAAATATAGATCGAAGAAACTGCAGGAAAATTGTTGAGAATAATTTTAATGAACAGAGAATGTATGATAACTATATGAAAATCTATGAAGTCGTTCTCTCCGAGAGACTCTTAGATAATCAAACCATAACCAGAAAGGAAAATTGAGGCCCCCTTAGATAAATTTAAAACTATTTAAGTGTTCTTCCATAAGGGTTTATTATAGAGTTTAAGGAGCTTTCAGATGGAAAGTAAGGGTTATTAGGCTTTTGGTCTTCTTCTAAGACCAAGACTAGAGTTGACAATGTGCGTATTATTAACGATATTCTTTTCTTAATTATGTCTATCTTATGGTCATTCTTCTGAATGGCCATGAGATATGAAAGACAGCATTCATGCAAATAGTATACGCAATAATATTACTAGGAGTTTTTCAGATAAGTTCAAAGTGAAAATTAGAATGCAGATCTATTTATGTTAGATGGAGTATCTGCCATTTCATACATATGTTTGCTCTATTTCATTTCCTTCTTTCCAGGCTATATGATACTATTTTGGATTAGATCTAAAGTTCTTATTAATCTTCCATTTTTTGTTAGATTACCCTTAACTCTTGCCCTAGGCTTAATGACCCTTACAACTCTACTTTTCATCGTTGGTTTTATCATAATAGATGGAAACCTACCTATTTTAATTTCTTTATTTTTCATTACGCTCTTTATTTGTCATAATTTAAGACATGGATTAAAAAATAAAGTCGCGATAAATTTTAAGTCTTTCGACAATATTTTACCAGCGATTTTATTTATGATATCTCTATTTCACTTCAGCACAGCAATCTCTATTTTTAGATGGCCTCCACCGGGGGATATATTCTGGCATGGAATGTATGTAAGCATTCTTCACTATAATCGGAAAATTACCTTTAACATAGCGCCATATGATCCCTCCCTCCATTCAGCACCACCTATATCAGGTTTTACAGGCTTACATGTTCTGTCAGCTGACTTTTCATTGTGGACAGGAGTTTTTCCAGCCGAGGCTGTATTTATTGTCGGAGGAGCAGTCGTTATTCTCATTCCTATGTTGCTTTACGTTTCAACTAATTTGCTTACAAAATCAAGATTTCTTTCATTATTCGCTTTTCTTTCAGTTTTCCTTACTAGTTCAGACTTAGAAGAATGGATTGTTGGATATTTTTATAATGGACCATATCCTAACTTATTTGGTTTCTTGGCAGTTTTACTCTTTTTAATTAACCTGGTAATTATTAGTGAAAATCAAACCGATCATCCTTACACTATGCATAAAAGAACGTCATTATTACTAATAATTTTAGCCATTTTCATAATATATCCGCCATTTACAGCAATTCCTATATCATACTTACTGGTTTCAACATTTCCTAGACTAAGGACATTTAAGAGAACTGTTGTAACATTTCGAGAAAAAGATCGATTGATCATTATATTATCGTTAATGCTTGCTTTATCTTCAATACTAGTAGTCTTAGCATTTTTCTATCAAAATCTTTTTTCTCAAATACTTCATGCGATACTCTATCGAGTTAGACAAATTTATGGAAAAGAAGGCTCTTTTAAAATACGAACCTCAATATTTTATGACTCAATAATTGGAATCGCAGTTATATTAGCTGGTGTTGCATCCATTTTCTTTATTTTTAAACGAATATACATCAACCTATCAATTTTTTACATGGTGATGTTTTTGTCAATAATGTTCTCTCTTCATCCCACCTTTTATCCATTTTTCTTGCTTATTCTTCCAAAAAGACTCCTTATGATGTGCTCTTTGATTTCTTGGATAGTTCTAGCCACCATAATAAATCACTTATCTTCTAACCTGTTTGTTAATTTGAGGCTAGAATTCACAAACCGAACTTATACATTAAAATTTCACGCAAGTATTTTGGTAGCTATAATAATCACTTTCTTAATTTTCACTCCTAGTTTAGTTTCTAATCTATCTTTCGAACAGGCAAATAGATACAGCTGGTTTACAAGACATGGATTTGCCGATGATTATGATGTTCTCTTATGGGTTCACAAAAATGTTAAGATAAACGAAGTAATCCTTGATGATTTTTCTTTTACTAGCTATTATCTCCACTCTTTTTCCGTAAAGAATACTACATCACTTCTTTGGACACTTTCAGATTACAAACGTGAACGGGCAATAGACGCTTTAAGTTTCCTCAAGAATCCGACGAATGTTTCTCTTTTCCTCAACTTGATTGATAAGTATAGTATTAGATATGTTCTGGTAACTTCTGAGCGGGGATATTATATTTGGAGAGATATTGGTGGAGAAAATCGATATGTAAGTAAGCCTTATACACCTGCACAATATAAATCAATTTTTAATAAATATCCCTTCCTCAAGCTAGTATTTGAAAAAGGAAACGCCGGGGTTTATAAGGTATTGCCATATACACTTGAGGAAAGGAATGCGTTGAAATTTGATGGCACATGTAGCTATATTCAAGTTGAAGATAGTGTATCTCTTAGATTTACAAAAGAATTTGCGATATCTATTCATATTAAGCCAGAGCAACTACCTGCCGTAGATACCTTCCTTGTATCGAAAAGAGGAGAATATGAACTCAGCTGGAGGTGGAATAGAAAATTGGCTCTAATATTGAACTATACCATAGTTTTAGAAAGTAACAAAGTTTTCTCATACGATGATATTGGCAGATGGTGGCACATAATTGTGGTTTACGATGGTACTAAAGCTTACTTATACGTTAATGGTGTACTCGACTCATGTAGTGATGTGAATTTAACTATACCGTCTAATAACTCTCCTTTGGATATTGGCTGCCGTAAGGACCTAAAGAACAATCCTTTTGGTTTTATACCTCAGAGTATTATTAAAGAAGTTATTATCTACAACCACTCTCTTTCACCTAGCGAAGTTGAGCGCCTTGCCAGAGGAAACTTAATAAAAGAGGGTTTAGTACTTTATCTGCCGCTTAATGAGGGAAGTGGTGCGCTCGCTCTCGACAGAAGCAGTTACGGTAATAACGGTGTGATTTATAGTGCTACGTGGACTAATTATTATGTTGTAATTGTTAATTCTATTCCATATGACGTTTAGATAACATTCTCCTTGGAGGAAACAAAAGCCTAATAAACTCTTACGGAAGAACACTTAAATAACAGTTTTAGATAAATCTGTCTTTTTAGTTGAAAAAAGCCGCTATTGTAGGGATGGGCGAAAGCGCTAAACTACATATAGCATCATTGCTAAAAATGCGGGTTAAAATAGTTGGGGTGGTTGACTTAAATATAGAAAAAGCTAAGGAAAAAGCGAGACAATGGGGTATAACTCGGTGCTATAATTCTTTAGAAGCGCTATTTAATCAAGAAGATGTAGACGTTGTTCACATATGTACACCACCTCAATCACATTACCCTCTTATTCTTGAAGCCCTGCAAAGAAATTGTCACGTGATATGCGAAAAACCGATTCTTTTATCATGTAGAGATATGACGCATGTATTGAAGTTAGCTTCTGAGAAAAACTTAAGAGTATTTCAAGTCGAGAATTTTAAATTTCATCCGTCTATTAGGAAGGGTAGACAACTTGTTAACACTGCAACAGGTAATGTAAAATACGCATATGTATTTTGGCCTATACCAGTTTACCTGAAAGGGAATATTCCTCAATGGATGAAGCAACTTCCTGGTCAACAATTTACTGAAGTAGCTATGCACCCCATATATATCATTATAGATTTCATTGGTAGTGAAATCCAAAAAATCGACGTAAGCCAACAAAGAAATGCATTAGGTCAACCAGACACTTTAACTATATTGATTAAAACTAATAGTGCTATCGGCATCGTTACAATATCTAAATCTTGTGCAAGCCCAGGAATGTTAATAGTGCACGGAGAAAAGTTAAGCTTTTCAGCAAATATTGACAATAATAGCCTTATAATATTTGGTCGAACCGACAACTTATATTCTAAATTCATGGTTAATATTGTAGCATCAACTCAGTTACTTAGCTCTTCGCTATCAAATGCTATTCGATATTTGGCTGGTAGCTTTAAAGAGGGCTATCACTATGATTTTATTAGGTCTGTCTACGAAGCTATATTAGGTAAACAGCAAGGTCCAACCAGTCATGAGCATATATATGCCTCAGTTAAAGTGTATGAAGAAGTTCTAAATCAGCTTTCTTATGTCCATTAATTTTTACATGTATAAAAATAACTTGTTGATAATATCCTAGCTGTGGTAATCTGGGAAGGATAAGATAGGAAGAACTGCTGAGAAGATAGATTACATGTATCAAAATAATTGTGCCTCGCGTACCACTTTCAGGACAAGCGTAGATATCGCAGTCCTCGGTGGTGGCTGGGCTGGGGTTCTTTATGGTTTAGAATGCAAGTTAATATATCCTCACGCTAATATCACGATTTTAGAAAAACATGAGGCTATTGGAGGTCTTCTAAGAAGTACAATAATAAATGGTCATGTATTTGACATTGGTGGGAGTCATATTATCTTTTCAAGAAATGAAGCAATTTTAGCTAAAATGCTTAAAATCCTTGGCAATGATATTTATGAGTTAAAGAGAAAATCCCTAATAATGTTATCACGTCAATATATTCAATATCCTCTTGAAAATAACCTAAATGTGCTTCCTCTAGAAGAACGAATTAACGCACTTATATCGTTTCTTGAATCATGGATTACAAGAACAGATGATCATATCCCACAGAATCTCAGCGAATGGATTTATGGTTTTTTTGGTAGATGGTTTGCTGAAAGGTATCTTGTCCCTTACAATCTAAAAATTTGGAAGAGATCATTGGAGGAAATCGATGTTGACTGGGTTTATACACCAGGCCGACTGCCAATTCCCGACTGGAGGGATGTTGTTAAATCAGCCATGGGTCAGCCCACCACAGGCTATGTTGAACAGTCAAAGTTCTACTATCCACGACATGGTGGAATACAAAAATTATTTGATAATGCGATAAATAAAGCAATCGAATCGGGAGTACAATACATTAGAGGTTGCAAGATCACGAGCATTAAGCGAACAAGGTATGGCTGGCTCATAAATAATGAAATGCACGCCAAGAAGCTAGTGAGCTCCATACCCCTGAACGAGCTTGTAAGACTTATAGAGTCACCAGAGCATATAATTAAGCTATCCAATCAACTTGACTACAATAAAGTGCTGATTGTTGGCTTAGCTATTGACAAACCAGCCCCAGAGCAACATTGGGTATATGTACCAATGTCGGACATAGTGTTTCATAGATACGCCTGGATATCTAACTATAGTCCATTCAATGCTCCACCGAATAGATCGACCTTAATAGCTGAAATCACAATACATCCAAACCAACCAGTTAACGCTGAAAAGTATGTTGAAGAAACCCTTAATGGACTGGAAAAGACAGAAGTCGTCGAAAGTAAAAAAGTGTTATTTACGCGATACTGGTTACACGAGTATGGTTATCCAGTTCACACAATAATGTCAAACAAAGCAAGAAATCAGATAATTCGATGGTTGTTGGAACAGGATATAATCTTAATTGGCCGATGGGGAAATTGGCAATATTGGAACATGGATAAAGTGTACGAAAATGTGTTAACTACTCTAGAAAGAGGCTTCAAAACTAAAAGCAATAATGCGGGGTGAATCTTAAGAGATGAAGGACCAAAGGGTAATAAAACTACATACTGGAGATTGCTAAAAGATAATCCTATAATAAGCCTTTAAGATGATATGGAAAAGTATCAAAATTTAAGCTTCTCAATGCGTAGACTTGAAACTCTTAAACAGGTTTAGGATAATTATCTTTGAAGCTTATCCCTCAATATGGTAATGTTGGCTTAAACGTTGGAAAGCTTGAATCGGTGTTTTCCAAGTTAAATTAATCTACGGTTTTATTTGCTAGTCAAGAGAAGAAGTTAGTATGAATAAAAGATCAGATATACTTCACGTATTAACAGCCTTAATAATCATATTGATGTACTTCTATGTGCTAGACCTATTCCAGCCACGTTATATAGTTCTCTGTAGAGGAGTTGCTTGGATTGGAGTTTACGATATTGGATTAGTAAATATGAACTTATTCAGCGTTTTACTACTTATAATGGCTTCCATTATACTAATTGCATGCCATACAACTGATGGATTTAATGGCATTTCGCTGATTAAGCTTTCTGTCTTCTCTATATTAACCATAATCGTCATTGATCTACTTCTACTTCTTTACTGGATAGTGTACATGTGCAATCCGGCTGATTACACACTTACAGCGTATGTTCTTCTTCCATATCTTGACGCAGGACTATTCCACGTATGTTCTCCAGTATACCCAATTCTTCTTCTTGCGACGCTCTACAGTTGGCTTTCCATCTTCACCATTAAAATCTTTAAAATACGTGTCAGGCTAAAAATCAGATACTGCAGGCCTTTAAGCGCTTTAACAGCCGTATCTCAATTGAGTAGCACATATGTGGAAAGGCTCGGCTTCACAGCAATCATACTGCTCGGCATAATCCTAACACTAATACCATACTTACCAACAATAAACCCGGGATTCAAATCCGTATCCGTAGACATCAAATACTACTCTGAGTGGCTTAATAGCATACTTTCATTAGACGGCTGGAGTGCGATTAAATATGTGTTTTATAAAAATTGGAATAGATCGGTTTACGTGCTAATGCTGTACTCTATGGTAAAGGCTGGTCTTCCAAGTCAATATGTCTTAAACTTGGAAGGACTATTCATAGCTCCATTTTTCGCCTTAACCGTATACTATATGGCTAAACGCATACACGGGGCTTCTCAATATGCTACATTGGCATCTTTATCTGGGCTTCTAGGGTTCAATATGACCGCCAACATGTTTGGAGGGTTCTTCATGGCTTGGACTGCTCTATCACTATTCTACCTATGCGTAGGCTTAACACCCAGTCTAATGAGGGAGGACGTGAAAGCTCTGGCTTTATGCGTAGCAATATCAATTCTCATGCTCTACATACACCCTTGGACTTGGAGTGTATGTATGGCTACTCTATTAACACACCTAGCCATATCGGCTTTAAAATACGTCAAACTGGGTAAATTCGCAGTCAACAGAAGCCTGTTTACGCTTCTCGTGGTAAATGCCATCGTAGACTTCTTAAAGAACATTTTAACGCCCTGTGGAGGTGGAGTGGTGGCATCAGCTGTAACGCTGACTAGGGCTATAAGCTTCGAAAACATACTGAAGTTATCTTGGAGCTTAAACAGGTTAACATATACCTATCTAATGGGATTATTGTTTAATCCACTGCACATGGCTCTAGCGTTAGTAGGCGTCTTAAGCCTACTCAAATTGAGAAGTGAACATTCACAGCTCACTTTAATATGGTTAGCGGTAGCATCGACGCCATTCATAATAGTAGATACAGCGTTACAGTCACGCCTAATACTGACCATGCCATTCCCAATACTCATAGCCGAAGGCCTGTGGGCGTTATCTAAGTTCCTCGGTAAATTCGACTCTAAGCTTCCGAAGCTTTTCCAAGCATTCTTCATAGTCTCAAGCCTGACTTACACGGTGAGGGCGCTATGCAATCTTATATAGATATGTTTGTTTAAACTGTTTTATTGCCTCTGTTGGAGGTGGGGGAGTTGGCTGGGGAGAAGGTTTTAGTTGTGGGGTTGGTGTGAAGTCGGCCGTCCGCTTTTTGAGTTGTTGAAGGAGAGCAAGAAGTTTGACGTTTATGGTTTTGATGTAGACGTGGAGAAGATAAGGGATGTTGAAAAGCCTATGTCAAATAGCCGCGTCGATATTATGCACATCTGCATTCCATGTTTTAACCAAAACGAATTTGTGAGCACTGTAGTACGGTATGTGGAGCAGT
Organism: Bathyarchaeia archaeon; assembly: GCA_038870975.1. Classification (GTDB taxonomy): domain Archaea; phylum Thermoproteota; class CALKCG01; order B24; family B24; genus DTBU01. The sequence goes on from JAVZJD010000001.1 coordinate 903,716, forward strand.
TTAAGCCTAAACTTGTAATAGTTAACAGCACGGTTCCACCTGGAACCACAATGAAAATCTACGAGCAGTGCGGCTGCCTTGTTGCACACTCCCCCGTTCGAGGAGTTCATAAGAGTTTAGAACATATGAAGTGGGAGTTGAGACGGTGGATAAAATACGTGGGAGGCGTGAACATCGAAGCTACTGAAGAGGCGAGAAAGCATTTTGAGGAACTGGGTTTAAAAACGAAGGTTTTGAAAACGTGCTTGGAGACTGAGCTCGCCAAACTCTTTGAAACAACTTATAGGGCTTGGATGATCGTATGCTTCCAGGAAATGCACCGCATATCAAAACATTTCAGTGCTGACTTCGACGAAATCGTAGACTTCTTAGAGGGCACGCATCGAGTTAGAATGGATAGACCTGTAATGTTTCCAGGCGTTATCGGCGGACACTGTCTGATCCCAAACGTCAAACCGCTTCTAGAACTCTACGACTCACGGCTTTTAAAGATGATCTTAGAATCTAACGAGAAGAGAAAGGAGGAGCTTAAAGATAAAAGCATTTCAGATGAAGTTGAGAAAATAAGAAAGAGAGTGGAAGCCTTCTCAAAAAGACTAGGGGTCTGACAATGTTAGATGCCGTCATTCTAGCCGCCGGTAGAGGCACTAGGATGAGGCCCTACTCTAACGCGGTTAACAAGGAGATGTGTCTCATAGGCTATCACCCTATCATAGAGTACTCGGTCAGAGGCTTAGCCTCAGCAGGCTTAAAAAGAGTATTCGTAGTCTTGGGAGAGCGTAAAAGCCAGATAATGGAGTACCTTCGAGACGGCTCAGACCTAGGCATACGCATAGCCTACCTATTCCAAGATATGAAGCACGGTGAAGGAACCGCTAAAGCGGTCGAGGCGGCTGAGGGATGGATAAGTGGAGACTTCATGGTCATCTACGGAGACAGCTTCTTCCACCCTACAGACTTCTTCAAGGAAATAGTCCAGCTACACGTGGCTAAAAAGCCTCATGCAACCATGGGCGTATATTTAATGAGCCGATACAGAGAGTTCGGGCTTCTAAAAGTGGAAAGTGGATTGGTTGAAGACAGCCTAGAAAGGCCATCTGAGGCGGAGGCTGAAGAAGCCAAGATAAACGGCCTATACCCTGTGAACTCTGGACCCATGATATTCAACCCCACCGTCTTCGACTACATAAAGAGAACATCCATATCCCCAGCTGGCGAATACTGGATAACCGATACCGTAAAGCTCATGATACGGGATGGGCTTAAAATCCAAGCATACATAATACCCCGAACCGTATTCTGGAGAGACATAGGGAGACCTGAAGCGAGAATAGAAGCAGAAAAGTATATGCTTGGAAAACAGCCATAAGAGAGTGAACTAAGCTAGTCGTAATTCTTCTCAGCTTCAAACCTGACATATGCCATTAGGTTTCTATGCAATCTTATATGAGTAAGCCTAGGCGTTTCACGCTAGCCTCAACCTCCTCAGACGGACGTGTTGAGAAGCGTGAAAACCTAGATGTCGAACAGCTCATAGGCGAAGTATATTTAACCCTACGTAGGCTTATAGAAGAACTCTTAAACATAAAAGAGGTGAGAATAGAAGTAGAGAACATTTTATAACTATCCAACTACTTTCAAACAGAGCTTTTTAAAATATTTTGAATCATAGTAGGCATATCGTCTTCTTCCTGTCCCCCCATTTAAGAGACAGAAAAACCCGCTTCTTATATTTGGTAGCAGTTCTATATGACCGTATATGCGAAGTACTGTCCATTATTTTTACGACACGATAACGTATAGAGACGGAAGCCTATTTATTCCAGTACTATTAGTTTAGTTTTGAAAGAGGTAAATGTCTAGTCAGGAAAAATTGAGATCAATACTTGGTAGGTTTTATAGTCTTATTAGAGAAGTTTTAGAGAGGCGTGAAAGCGGTCTCAGGTTTAATATTCCATTCCTTAGCGCTAGCGAGATTTCTGAGCAGGAAGAAACGTCTAGCCGTATTGTAGTCTTCCTCGCTTATTCTGTTGAGGTATTTGGCTCTATCTAGCACTCCTAAAACTTCGCCGATATTCCATGTGCTGAAGGCGAGTTTCACATCCCCGGTATACGTTTTGACGTATAGTTCTCTGACTTTATCGGTGCCAGCCTCTTCAATATACCTTTTAACTATTGCGCTACTGTCTAGATATGCTGTCTGCCCGTTCATCCCTCATCGCCCTGATAAGCTCGCTTACAGAACCCTCCCTAGGTTTTACGGGTTTAAACTCCAGCTCGTAGAATCCTAAACCTGTCAACTCCTCTAGGGCTTTATCTACGTAATCCATCAACTCCTCGCGAATAACCTCCTCGAGTAGGATGCTTAATTCTACCCCCTCTTCCAAGGCGCGTCTTTTAAGCCTACGCCAGAGTTCATCATCAACATAGACGCTGCTTTTCTTTCTAGCCATATAGAAACCTATAGGTATATACTGATAAACCATATTTAAATTTTCCCAGCCTTAACAGGTTGTTGAAGCGAAACCTAAACTTGAAGACGCTTAATCTAAAGTTTAGTATTCCGGTAGTCTGGAGATTCAGCTTATTTCAACGGTTTCTCCGCTTGGACTAAAGGATCTGCTTGACACGGCTGTTGAAAAGTATAGAATTGAAACTTCTGTAGAAAGGGAGGATTGTATGGAGCTTCCGTTAGATTGTTTGTTCAAGTTCCCCTAAAATCTTCCTTGGTCTTATAGGTTTGTTTGAATGTTTTATGTTGAAAGCGTCTAAGAGCCGCCTTATGCTACTTGAATATGTATGGGTGTTTTCAGGGATAGGGATAGGCTTCTACCAGACTTTCCGATCGAGGATTACTGGGATAGCCTCCCGTATAGGGATTTTGAGCTTAAAAAGCTCGGTATGGTGAGGATCCTTATGATGAAGGAGACCTCTAAAATCACTTGCCCAGTTAAACGAGGGGGAAAAACCTCGGGAGTAGCATACTCCTACGAGCATGGGGTTCAGCAATGCTGTGGATCGCTCAGAATCATGTGAAACGTATACAGATGGTTTCGTTTAAACCCATACGACAAGCTGAACACATCACACCATAGAAGTGCCTCCAAACACTCAAACCCACTTAAAACTCCGCTGAAAAATATGGGTCGACGAATTTAAAGCCAAGAGGAGAATATGGAAAACCAGGGAAATACTACCTTGATAATTTAGAGTAAAATACAGGATAGAGGGGAGGGGATATAACCCCCACAATAAGCTCCATAATCATCCATAAAACTCAGTACTTTCAATTCTCTCTATGAGATTCGATGAGTACAGTTTACGGTTTAGAGTAAAATTTCACCTACTTTCAATTCTCTCTATGAGGTTCTTCCACTTGGGCTTCGGTGGAAATCCATACCTTAAATGCAGATTAAGCACCACCGAAGTAGCACCACAAAATTTAAATGCAGAAAACGCTCTAACAACGAAATAGAGCAAGAAAAACCCTCGGAATCTCATAGAGAGAATTGAAAGAGCCTTCCTCTTGCTATTAACCCGAAGTTCACATATACATCCAGAATCTCATAGAGAGAATTGAAAGCTTCGCTGTACGAGGAAGAGAAGAACATTCTGACGGCTATCTGGAATCTCATAGAGAGAATTGAAAGTTCGCAAGGTGGCTGGGCATTCTGACCGTGGACGAGAAGAATCTCATAGAGAGAATTGAAAGGAATGATGTCGGCGGGAGAGTCGTCTACGGGAGGAGACGGCGGAATCTCATAGAGAGAATTGAAAGAGCTTTTTAGCGCGTTCTGCTACTTCTCTTTCTCTTGGGAATCTCATAGAGAGAATTGAAAGTTTGAGATTCCGAGCTAGAAGCGCATCTGTAAACTTCCATCCGAATCTCATAGAGAGAATTGAAAGAGGATCGTATGAAAGCCAGAATATTTATCGCTCTCCCATCCAGAATCTCATAGAGAGAATTGAAAGTGAGAAAATGGCGATGGCAAACCGCGCTGGCAGGCTGATAAGGCAGTATCTCGGAATCTCATAGAGAGAATTGAAAGCTGGCTCAGGCTTGGGCTTTGGAGCCTTGGCTCTCTCTGAATCTCATAGAGAGAATTGAAAGGAATTGAAAACTCTGATTCCAACGGTCGAAGATGTGTCTAGAATCTCATAGAGAGAATTGAAAGTTATTATGACGAGTATGAAGAGGTAAATAACGTACACGAATCTCATAGAGAGAATTGAAAGTTTTAGTCTTTACCTTAATTTTTTCAACCGTCTCTGAATCTCATAGAGAGAATTGAAAGGACACATATGCTTTTACTGTACAAGTCAAGAGACTTGATTTACCTGAATCTCATAGAGAGAATTGAAAGGATGTATGTAAGCCAGAATATGAATTTAACGTGTTTGTTGAATCTCATAGAGAGAATTGAAAGTACTTCAATTTTTAGACATTTTGCACATTTAGATATTTTCTGGAATCTCATAGAGAGAATTGAAAGCAAATCCATAAGGGAAGCTTTTAGCTCTAACGGGAGGCTCGAGAATCTCATAGAGAGAATTGAAAGAGCCATCTATCTGCTGAGCTTCCCATATCCGACCTACGGAATCTCATAGAGAGAATTGAAAGTTCTTTCACTCAACTTTTCTTGTATTCATGTTTTCTAGAATCTCATAGAGAGAATTGAAAGTCTGTAGCTACGTATATCATGTATCCGACGCCTATACCCGCCACGATCCCCGAATCTCATAGAGAGAATTGAAAGCACATTTCTTTTTCCCACGTTATTGCCGACAACAGGAGGTGTTGGAATCTCATAGAGAGAATTGAAAGACGTCTGGCTTGAAAGTAGACTAAGCCACAATGATTGAATCTCATAGAGAGAATTGAAAGAGCTCCATCAGAAAGACTAAATGGTGACGCTGAGAAGCTTCTCCCACCTCAGAGTAAACCGCGGTCATTCACAAAGAATAACGCTAAAAGGAGTAAGTTGAAAAACTTAATTTGGAGATTGAGGAGTTAAATCTAACCGTGCTCTTAAACGGTTTAGATATGAACTATACCCCTCTTATGAGAGAGCTTGGTTTAAAATGGAGAGATAGGGATGGAAGGGAAATAGACAACCTACTAGCATTTTTCAAAGGCAAGGGAGTAAACTGCCTCAGAGTTCGAATATGGTTTGGCGGTTCAGGCCCCTCAAGACTACCCTATGCTTTAAAACTGGCTGAAGAAGCCTACACTTTGGACTTTAAAATCCAGCCTACGATTTTCCTATCCGATGGCTGGGCCGACCTTTATAAGCAGCCTGAGCCGAAGGATTGGGCTTCACTTAGCCTCCAAAGCAGATTGAACAAGATTAAATCGTACGTCTCCAACGTCGTCGAATCTTTAACGCCTATTATGGATAATTGCGTATACTTCCAGGTTGGGAATGAAATAGACTATGGAATATGCGGATTCTATGCACGCGATGGGAAGAAGAGGAAGAACTTTGAATGGCTTAGAAAACACGTATGGAAATATGAATCTATAATCCTGAGTGAATCGTTTAAAACCATTAAAACCTTCTGTGGGAAACCCGTCGCCCTACACCTAGGTAAGTGGTGGGATCTAGAGTTGATATCGTCCTTCCTCTCAGCGATGGATGAATTTAAAGTTGAATACGAAATCCTATGCTTCTCCTTCTACCCTTCGATGTTTGGAGCAAGCTTAAACCAATTGGAAGGGCTTAGAAAGATAGCTGAAGAAAGAGGGAAGCTTATTGCAATAGCGGAATACGCGTATCCAAGCTGTCCAGTTAAAGGACAATTCTGGTTTATGAGTAAACCTTCACCCGGCTACTCGTTGACCCCTGAAGGGCAGTCCTTATGGTTGAAAGACTTTCTAACCCACTGTAAAAGGTTGAACGTGTACGCAACTTTCTACTGGAGCCCAGAACTCTACCTTATGAAGAATCAAATTAAAAAGTTATACGTATCGGAGGAGATGCCTCTAGACTTCGGCTGGGGGCCGATGTCCCTCTTCGATGAAAAAGGATATGCTAAACCATGCGTGGAATCGCTATCCCATGGTGTAGCGGACTGAATTGAAAACCGAGGGATTAGAAAAACATATAGGCATCCCCCCTTCTGGTTAGAAACTGGAGAACTATGCCTAAGACACCTAAGGATCTGGTTGAAGTAGAAGCCTATGCTCATGCTACGGAGGACCCTTCTAAAGTTGAAGAAGCCGTTAGAAACATTCTACTTGAAACTGTTAGAGATAGAATTAAGCTGGAGAAGACTACGCTCAGAGGACATTACGGTAATCCGATAATCGTCTACCGTGGTAGTATTGAAAACGTCTCTGAAGAGTTCCTCCTAAGCTTGATTAAACGGATGTCTCCCGAGGATAGACTCTCCCTTAAAACATCGCTCGATACACATCTAGGTAGGCACAACATTCTATACTTAAGATTCAATAAGCAGGAAGCCTATCTTGGGCGTTTAAAACTAGACCAGATGGACGCAATATGCTTAAGGTTGAAGTTTAAACCCCACGTTTTCGAAAGGCTTCCAAAACTCATAGAGTCTAAGGAGGGGTAGACTTCACCAGAGTTTTCCACGACCTCCACATAGTCTTCAACGAATCTGAGGTCAATCGAATGCTTTCTACGGCTGGGAGACTGGGTTTTTCAGTCGTAGGATTAACCTTTGAAGACTTCAACGTGAAACCTCTAACTGTTGAACCTCCGGAAAACCTCAAGGTTGTTTGGAGGATTGACCTTACCCACGATAAGGCTCAGCCAAAGACCATAGATAAGCTTAGAAAGCTGTTTCCAATAGTGGCTGTTTCCTGCAGCTCTAGAGATCAGTTTAGAGCTGCTTTAAAAACACGTACGGATTTGATCTTTCAGAAAAAGCTTTTCACGTTAACTCTTTCAGACGTCAGAGTTCTAGCTTCTTCAGGTAAATTCTTCGAATTCAACCTTAAACCTCTAATTTACGCTAGAGGGTTTGAAATGGTTAAAGCCATTAGAACAATACGTAGAAACATTAAACTCCTGAAGAAGATGGAAATACCGATTGTAATCTCAAGCTGGGCTTCCAACACCTATGAGCTCACTTCACCTCTTGAGCTTCCCCAGTTTCTAGCTTTAGCAGATGTAAACGTCCAAGAATTCTACCGATGTGTCTCAGAAGAACCCGCCAGACTGGTTGAACTGTCTAATTCTAGGCGTATTGGGCTCCCAAACGGCGTTAGAATTCTAAAACGTGAAAACCATGAAGACGTTTAAAACTAGATACTTGGCTTTAAAATTCGAATGCGACGGAGAAATCGATAGAGACGTTTTCTGGAATTGTCTGATTGAAACATACCTACGTCTATACGGTGAATACGGTTTTAGCAAGGCCAACATTAGACTTCTAGAGTTTAAAGGCAAATCCGCCATCATCTCTGTAGACCACGCGGCTCTACCATATCTTAGAGCCGCTTTAACCATGATCAGAGAGTTGAACGGCGTTAAGACAATAGTACGAGTCTTAGGCGTCTCAGGCACTATTAAACGTCTTAAGGCCAAATTCCTCTCTGAAAATGTTGGAAAATCATAAAACTTTTTAGGAGCCGATTACATATTAATTTAGACTTCCTCGGATTGATTTTAAAAACTGCATATTGTTAAAACGATAAGTTTGAGGTTGAGAGGTGTTGGAAATGTTCGCAGCACAGGGAGCATACGACAGGGTTATCACAATATTCTCCCCAGAGGGTAGACTATACCAGGTTGAATACGCTGTTGAAGCAGTTAAAAGGGGAGCCGCGGTTGTTGGATTAGCATGTAAATCATGCTGCGTTCTAGCTGCTGAAGAAAGACCCCCATCTAAACTTTTGGATGAAAATTTCACATGGAAAATTTTCAAAATAGATGATCACATAGGTGTTGCAATAGCTGGATTTGGACCAGACGCCAGACTCCTAGTAGATCAAGCTAGGATTTACGCTCAAAGCAACAAGCTCATGTACGATGAGCCTATAGACGTTGAAGTCTTGGTTAAACGTATAGCCGATATTAAGCAGATGTATACTCAACACGCCGGAGTTAGACCGTTTGGAGTAGCACTCCTCTTCGGAGGAGTAGACAGATACGGAGCCAGACTATTCGTAACTCTACCAGGTGGAGATTACTGGTGCTATAAAGCCACATCCGTAGGAATGGGCAGTGAAGCCGCTGTAGAATATCTAGAAGCAAACTATAAGCCGGATTTAACCACTGACGAGGCGGTAGGAATGGTGGTTAAAGCCTTGGTTAAAGCAAGCGGAGGCAAAAGTGAAGATAGAAGGTTTAAACTTGCCGTGATCCCGGTTGAAACAAAACAGTTCAGAATACTAACCGATGGAGAAGTCTCAGAATACCTTAAGAAGGCTTAAAGCGGGAATGAAAAATGTCCGAACATCATGTTTTAGCTAGACTACAGATATCTGGTGAAAAATTCGAAGTAATTGTCAACCCAGATTTCGCATTAAACTATAGACTCGGCAAGATAAACGATATAGATAAGGTTTTAATAGCGTATGAAATCTACACAGACGTAAGGAAGGGGTTGAAAGCACCCTCTGAAAAGCTCATGAAGTACTTTAAGACGACAGACGTGAGGAAAATAGCCGACATCATAGTTAAACAAGGAGAGCTTCAGATAACGGCTGAGCAGAGGAGAAAGCTGATAGAAGAAAAGAAGAAACAGATAATAGCCTTCATAGCTAAAAACTGTATAGACCCTAGGACAAACCACCCCATTCCAGCTTTAAGAGTCGAACAAGCCATGGAGCAGGTCAAGGTATCTATAGACCCGTTTAAAGAAGCCGAAGGCCAGGCTTTAAAAATCATAGAAGCGTTGAAGCCGATTTTACCGCTTAAAATCGAAAGAGTAAAGCTAGAGGTTAAAGTTAAACCTGAGTACGCTCCTAAGATGTACAACTTTGTAAAAAGCTACGGCTATCTGGAGAAAGAAGTGTGGCTTAGCGACGGCTCGTGGACGGCGAACGTAGACATTCCAGCTGGGCTTCAAGCCGAGTTCCTAGATAAGCTTAACAAGCTTACAAAAGGTACGGCTCAAGTCAGAATCTTAAAGTAGGTAGGTAGCACATATGAGTGAACGTAGAATAGTTTTACCCGGTGAGCTTATAGCAGAAGGCGACTACCAGCCTGGTTTAAACACCTTCAAACAAGGCGAGAAGATTTATGCGTCTAAAATAGGCGTACTTTCCATAGTTAAACAAACGGTCTCCGTAATAGCCTTACACGGCGTTTACGAGCCTAAAGTCGGAGACACCGTCATAGGTAAGGTCATAGACGTCGGAACTTTCAGCTGGACTGTTGATATAAAGTCGCCTTATACAGCTGTTTTAAATGCATCCGACTACTTCAAAGGTAGGTTTAACCCAGCTAGAGACTCTCTAATCAAAGCTTTAAAGCCTGGAGACATGATAATAGCACAGATTGCAGACTTCGATAGAACTAAGAACCCCGTACTAACAGTCCAAGGCCCTGGTCTAGGGGTTATAACTAAAGGAGTCGTAGTTGAACTGTCTCCTTCAAAAATACCTAGACTCATAGGTAGGAAAGGCTCTATGATAAACCTACTGAAGAAAGAGGGTAGATGCAACATAACAATAGGTAAGAACGGTTTAATCCACATAGTTGGTGAAAAGCCTGAAGATGAAGAGCTGGTCGCTCAGGCAATAGGAAAAATAGAGAAGGAAGCTCACACAACAGGTTTAACAGATAGAATCATGAGGTTTATGAAGAAAGGGAGGGGTTTAAATGTCGACTGAATTCGTTAGGGCTGACGGTAGACTTCCAAATCAACTAAGACCAATAAAAATGGCCGTTGGTGTACTCGATAGAGCAGATGGGTCGGCTTACGTTGAACAGGGGAATACGAAGGTCTTAGTTGCTGTCTACGGGCCTAGAGAACTTCATCCAAAACACCAGGCGTCGCCAGACTCAGCCATAGTAAGATGTAGATATCATATGGCACCCTTCTCGACTAAAGAGAGGAAGACACCGGTGCCCTCACGTAGAGAGGTAGAACTTTCAAAGGTGATAAGAGACGCGCTTTCTCAGGCTATTTTTCTAGAGAATTTCCCTAGGACATCCATAGACATATTCATAGAGGTTTTAGAGGCTGACGGTGGGACGAGATGTGCAAGTATAAACGCGTGTTCTCTGGCTTTAGCTAACGCTGGTATACCGCTTAGAGACCTAGTTTCATCTGTAGCCGTAGGCAAATATAAGGGTCAGATAATACTGGATTTAAACGATGAAGAAGATGAAAACGCTGAAGCAGATATGCCTGTGGCAATAATGCCGAACATTAATAAGATAACGCTTCTACAGGTTAACGGTGTTCTAACGGAGGATGAGTTTAAGCAAGCCCTTGACTTAGCGATTAAAGGTTGTATGGAGATTAATAGAATTCAAAGGGAAACCCTTAGAAGTGTCTACTCAGCTATTAAAGGTGAGGAAGAGTGAAGACGTTTAAAGTAGTTTCTCAACTCGTTAGGTCTAGAATGGTAGACCTACTCAAGAAAAACTCCAGAATAGACGGTAGAGGTCTACTAGACTATAGGGAGATTAAAGTTGAAAAAGGCTTTATAACTAGAGCCGCTGGGTCGGCTCAAGTTTCAATAGGGTCTACGAAGGTCCTAGCTGGGGTTAAAGTTGAATTAGGCGAGCCTTTCCCAGATATGCCTGATAAGGGTGTTTTAACGGTTAATGCTGAACTGGTTCCGCTTGCATCGCCGGCCTTCGAACCCGGACCGCCAGATGAAAACGCTGTAGAACTCGCCAGAATAGTCGATAGAGCTTTAAGAGAAACTGAGACAGTTGATTTAAAGAAACTCTGCATAAAGCCCGGTAAGAAAGTCTTCGTAGTGTTTGTAGACATATACGTCTTAGATTACGACGGCAATTTTATAGACGCCTCTTCACTCGCCTCAATAATCGCACTGCTCAATACAAGGATTAGAAAATTCAGAATAGAAGAGGGTGAGCTTAAGTATGAAGATGAGTACATGCCTCTTCCCATAAAACACACGCCTGTCACCATAACCTTGGCTAAATCAGAGGATGGACCGTTCATAGTTGATCCAAACCTTGAAGAAGAACTCAGCTTAGGCAATAGAATATCCATCTCTATAGATGAGCTTGGCAGAATCTGCGGGGTTCAAAAGCTGGAGGGAACACTAACTGTAGACGAAATATTTAAAGCAGTATCTGTAGCTAAAACTGTCGCTCCAAAGCTAATAGATATCGTGGTACGGGAGGGTGGCTTAAGTGTCCAGTAAGCCTAAAAACGCAGGTATGGGCTCAATGAAGGCTAAATATGGGGCTCCACTTAGAAGTAGATATGTTAGAATTCTTCAGATGGCTAAAAGAGCTTACCAATGTCCTAAGTGTGGTAAACTTAGAGTGAAGCGCGTGAGCGTAGGCATATGGTTTTGCTCAAAGTGCGGTTATAAATTTGCAGGTGGAGCTTATCAACCCACTACTGAAATGGGTAGAGTTGCTCAACAAATGAAGAAGTAGAACCGGTGTATGTTTTGAAGCTAGAGTGTCTAGTTAAGCTTAAAGTAGACCCGAAATTCTTAGAGTCTATCTTTAGGGCACTTTACCCTGAAACCCTACGCGTTACCTCGAAGAGAGTATCTGTAGCGTTTACGAAATCCGAATATTCAATAATTCTCAAGTTTAACGCTAAAGACCCTACGGCTTTAAGAGCGGCTTTAAACTCCTACTTGAGGTGGTTTTCAGCCGTTGAAAGGAGTTTAAAATCCATAGATGTGTCGTAAATCCTCGGCGAGTAATAGATTCTCCATAACGCCTTCTTCTGAGCCTTCCAACTAAAACCGTTCTGTCCTTCATAAAAGGACTTTAAACTTCCTTCTCGGATAAACTTAAAAACGGGTTTAAGTTTAAAAGAGTGAAGTATCATGAGAAACAGCTTACAAATAGTCGTTCTGATAAAACAAGTACCTGACATTGGGAAAGTTAAATTTAACGTTGAGGAAGGTAGGATAGATAGAAGCTCCGCTCCATTGGAGACAAACCCCTTCGATTTGAATGCACTTGAAACAGCCATTCAGGTTAAAGAACAAAACGGAGGATACGTAACAGTTATAAGCATGGGGCCTCCTCAAGCAGAGTCGAGTTTAAGAGACGCTTTAGCGAGAGGTGCTGATAGAGCCATCCTTCTTACGGATAAGCGTTTCGCCGGGGCAGATACACTCGCCACATCTTACACGCTGGCCACCGCCATTAGAAAGCTCGGCTCCTTCGACTTGATAATCTGTGGCGAGAAAACTGTAGATGGAGATACTGGTCAAGTTGGACCTGAAGTTGCTGAGCACTTAAACATTCCACACGTCGCCTATGTTTGTGAAATTAGGTCTGTAACGTCTGACAGTCTTCTAGTGGTTTCCGATATGGGTGACAAATACTTGATCGAAGTTAAACTTCCAGCTCTTATAACTGTGACTAAAGATATAAATACACCTAGACTCCCCACTTTGAGAAACGTCCTTAAAGCTAGGAAAGCCCATATTGACGTTTGGACCGCAGATGACTTAGCCGGCTATGGGGACGCGTGTAGATTCGGCCTTCAAGGTTCTATGACAACTGTATTTAAAATAGTCTTCCCGTCTGAAGAGAGTAGAAAAGGTTTAATTTTCCATGGAGAGGACGCTGTTGAAAAACTTGTAAAAGCTTTAATCGAAAGGGGGCTTATACCCTGGATCTTCTGATTAAAGACGGCGTAATTGTATACGCAGAGCAAGAGAATGGAGTAATACACCCTGTTTCATTCGAACTTCTAGGCAAAGGTAGAGAATTGGCGGATAGGCTTAATGTTGAACTTTGGAGTGTCATAGTAGGCTACGGAATTCGAGAAAAAGCCGAAGCACTCATACACTACGGTGCTGATAGAGTTTTCCTCTACGACAATCCAACGTTTAAAGAATTCGACGTTGTCAAGTATAAACAGGTGCTTGTCGAGTTAGTTAAAGAAGTCAACCCCAGGCTATTTCTAATAGGTGCTACGCCGCTTGGTAGGAGTTTAGCTCCAAGAGTTGCAGCCGCGTTGAATACTGGTTTAACGGCAGACTGTATAGATATTCAAATAGATGATAATGGTGAAATCGTCCAAATTAGACCCGCCTTCACTGGGAACATACTCGCCCATATTAAAACTAAAAGTAGACCTGTCATGGCGACTGTTAGATATAGAGTTATGAAACCGCCGCCGAAAGACACGTCAAGGAGAGGAGAGATAATTGAAAAACAACCTCTACAACTCAGAAATTCGGGACTTAAAGTTTTAGGCAAAGTTGCAGAAAGATCTGTAAACCTTGCAGAAGCAGACGTCATAGTGTCGGGAGGCAGAGGTTTGAAGAAGAAAGAAGATTTAAACATGCTTAAGGAATTGGCCTCCCTCATGGGAGGTGTTCTCGGTGTTAGTAGACCTCTCGTCGACGATGGGTGGGTATCTAAAGACCATCAAGTCGGCTTCAGTGGAAACACGGTTAAGCCTAAACTTTACATCGCATGTGGGATTTCAGGCTCTCCTCAACACATAGCAGGCATGCGCGACTCTGAAGTGATAGTAGCTATAAACATAGATCGAACGGCCCCCATTTTCCGAATAGCTGACTACGGGATAGTAGGCGATTTATATGACGTTGTACCTAAATTGATTGAAGCGTTAAAGAGGTTGAAAGAAAGATGAATGGCTTAAGTTTAGAGTTTATTGGAAAGCTTAAAAAGATTGTAGGAGAAGAATGGGTAATTCAAGGTGAAGAACTGGTTGCAGGATATGTACTAGATGAAACTCCTCCTCCAATAAGGCCTCAGCCGAACTTAAACGTAGCCGTCGTTAAGCCGAAGTCTTCAGAAGAAGTTTCTGAAATCCTTAAACTGGCGAATGAATACATCGTCCCAGTTTTTCCGAAAGGTGGAGGTACTGGTCTAGTTGGAGGCTGTATACCGACAGCTCCGGGGATAGTTCTCTCTCTAGAAAGGATGAATAGGATTATAATAGACAGAGATAATTTAATGGCTGAAGTTGAAGCAGGTGCAACTTTAAGGGATCTTTTAAAAGCTTCAGATGAAGCTGGCTTATTCTTTCCACCGCATCCTGGTGATGAAGGGGCTCAAATAGGCGGTTTAGTAGCTTGTAATGCTGGCGGAGCTAGAGCTGTTAAAACTGGGGTTATGCGTAATTACGTACGTGGTCTAGAAGTAGTCTTATCCAATGGGGAGATTTTAAAACTGGGTGGTAAGCTCTTGAAGAACAACTTCGGCTTTGACCTCATGCAACTTATAATTGGAAGCGAGGGGACTTTAGCCGTTATCACCAAGGCTTGGATACGTCTCTACCCGAAACTTCCAGCAACGGCGACGCTCATAATTCCATTTAAATCAAGAAGTGCAGCTGTTAAATCCGTCCCTAAAATTCTTCAAGAAGGCATCCTACCTTTAGCCTTAGAATATGTTGAAAAAACCCCAATTGAAAGGTCTGCTGAACGTCTAGGTTTAGAATGGCCTTGCAAAGTGGGCGAAAGCTTTCTCATAGTAGTATTAGCTGAACAATCTAGTGAAGTTTTATACAGTCAATGTGAAAAACTCTTATCCCTCTGTGGAGAATTCGAATCTCTTGAGCCTCTTCTAGCCGAGAGTAGAGAAGAACAGGAAAATATCCTGAAGATCCGCAGTGAAATATACTCCTCCCTCAAACCAGACATGGTAGACATACTAGATGCCACAGTTCCACCAGCATCTATAGACATCTTCATGGATGAAGTTGAAGATATAGCAAAACGCTACAACACCTACCTACCGTCTTATGGACATGCCGCAGACGGAAACATCCACGTCCACATAATGAAAGAACCTAATTGGCGTAACGAAGACTACGATAAAGTCAGAGATGAAATATACACAGCAGCCGTAAGGCTCGGTGGGACGATAACAGGTGAGCATGGTGTTGGAGCGGTTAGAAGAAGAAGTTTAGAAAAGTATCTAAACCCTACACAAGTAAAACTCATGAGGGAGATTAAACGTATATTCGACCCTAAAAATATATTAAACCCCGGCAAAGTACTACCCTAAGCCCATTTTAAAAAAATTAAAATAAGAGATGCACTAGAGATTTATACGGGCGGGTAAGCCAGTGAGCGGGCTTCCGGACGCTTAAAGCGTCTGGAGGAAATTCCTCCACGCAGGTGGAACCACACCACGGCGACGTGGGGGGCGAGAGCCCCGGCTCCGGCGCAGAAAAGGCACTCCCGCCTGGTGTATGTGGATGATATGCGGCTCAACCGCTGACAATACCGAGCTGTGGAGATGAAACTGCCGTCCTGTGGGCGTCAAGGCGAATGAAGCCTATGAGCCTCCACCTGAGGCTTCGGTAGGCCGCATTAGTCAAATCCCGCATAAAACAGAAGGAGGATTACGGCTGGCATACCCGCCCTCTAAAACTACTTGTTTCGCAAATACGCTTACCCCCCTTGAATCGGCATATGGCGAAGTTTATCGTTAGAAAGGCATTGAAATTGCGAGGATTGCGCTTAAAATCGCAACTATTATGAGGAATATTATGGACGATACTATCGCTATGGATAGCGCCCCAACCCACCCCACGTCAAAAATAGACTTATACGATGCCAACCATGCTATGAAAGCCAGTATTACTGCTAGTACTTGTGCAAGCACCCCTAGGAATAGGTATAGAGTTATCGACGATAGAGCCATAACTATTGTAAACACCATCGGCCCTACTAGAGTAGCCAACATGGCTTTCCCTATTGAAGCCTTTTTCCCAGCGATTATTCTAGCTGCTATGTACACTGGTATTGATGCAAATATCCAAGCAATAAGCAGCATTAACACTAAGACTGTGAAGGATGGAATTGTCCAAACAGCAAACGGCGGAGGCATAGTTGACACCATATCTATGGTATTTTCTTACTGGCTGGTTGAAGTTTTAGATTCCTCCTCTTTCTTCAATTCCTGTTCAATTTCTTTCTCGATGTCTTCTATGGGTTTAGGCGGAGGGGTTGTTGCCAGCGTATATCCTATCCATGCTAATATGCCCAGCACTCCTCCAACTGCTATAAAACCAGTTAGTTTAAGTACGAGTAGTGCATACTCCGTCAGGAAGACTAAGTAGGCGTAGAATAGTATGCCTAAAACCCCCGCTGCTAGTAGTAAAGCACCTATGGTTTGATCTTTACTCATTTAGACCACCTAATATTGAAAATAGTTTAATTGTAAGCTGAATTTAAGATTTACCACAATTCAAAATGCTTCTTTATATTTCAGCTGAAGAAGCTTTATTTAACCAGTATTTTAGCCAGTACATAGACGATCAAACTTACGATAAGAGCGATTGCTAATGTCGTGAAAATTGTCTGCTTCTTTTCAACCGTTGAAGTTTCACTGAAAGTTTGAATAGTGCTCTTATTGCTCATTTCCATATCTCCAGAAGAGACTTCTCGGGGAAGACCTTCTTCTATAGTAGTTTCCTTAGAAGTGTTCCCCTTTCCATCCTCAACTACGCTGGTTTGAAGTGGAGTTTGAAGCATAGTCGAAAGTACTATGGCTAATACTACTCCAAGTACTACACTGATAACCGACTTCTTAATTTGCCCCGTCATCTAAATACTTAAACCGCGTTTTTAAGAGATAATTCTACTGTTTAGAACGGCCTCTTCCTCCATATTCTAAAGGTCTCAAACCATAAGATAGTAGCCGCTATTAATGCAACTGTTAAAGCCATTAGGTTTAACGTAGACATCGTTAGAAGCTGATACACCACTATTGTCGTAAAAAAGCTTGCGTAGAATAAGTATCTTGGAAGGGCGTATCCCAGAACGTTTACAAATAGACTTAAAACGCCCACGTCGACTTTTCTAGTGACAACATACCTACCATATGCGTCTTTACCGACTAAGCCAAGCGCCTCCAATTTATCGAGGTGGTGGAACGCTAAACTTGGACTTGAAAGCCTCAAAGCCCTCTGCACTTCTCTTACACCAACCCCCCTCCTACTCCTCAAAAGATACATGTAGACTTGCAACGTCTTACCCTTAAGAGCGTATTCAATCTTCTCCATATCCACGTCTTTAGATTCTTCAGGCATTTCCACTCCTCGATCAAACAATTGATTGGATAAGAATAAGCATTTCCCCATTTAAAAGTCGTTTTCAGCAATCGGGCGAAGCTTAAGCCAGTCAAGCATCAGTATAAGACCTCTTCCAGCCTACCACTTTCCATAGCCTTCTTAAGCTCTAAAGCTATACGCTTACCTGTAGACATAGGCTCGTTGAAAATGTACGGCGTGTACGGTGAACTTTGAGGGTATAGATTCGTCCCCGCAACTATCCTAGCGGAAACCTCGAAAACCGTAAAACCTCTACTAGGATGATATATCGTTTCGAGACAAAATGGTCCAATTATGCCTGGTGGGAAAAGCCTCTGAGAAGCCAATACTACTCTAGCACCCATGTCGAGGCAATCTTTTAAAAGACTCTCTCTTAAAATCAGAGGCTGATTTCCCGTAACAGTATAGTCAAAGAACTCCGTTGGAACATTCGGTAGCCCCCTATAGGCTTCATCTATAGGCTCTATCCGCTTATCCATACTTAAAAGCTCAAGTCTTCCCCCTTCCCCAACTCTAAATCCTCCATTTAACATCAGACTATAGAAAAAGTGGAAGTAGTAGCGTACCCCAGGTATAAACTCCTGTATAGAGACTTCTTCAAGGCTTTTTATAAGTCCTCTCCTTATGGCAGATCTAATCTTCTCCTCAAGTTCTTCTATAGAATCTGCCGTGAAATATCCAGCCCCTCCTTTTGCACCGGGATACTTTACGAAGACTTTACAATCGGCTTCTGAAGGATTTTTAAACTCTCTAGGGGTTTTCAATCCTGCCTCTCTAAACCATTCTCTCTGTTTAGACCTATCACTCTCCCAAAGTAAAACCATTCTGTTGCCGAACATGGGAACATAAAGTTTATTGACTATGTCAACGGCTCCAACATATTCGACAAAGGAGCCGTGCGGTATTATTACGCAATTTTCCTCTATAAGCTTCTCTTGCACCTCTCTAGTAAGCACATCTTTAAACTTCCTAACTTCTATGAATAAGTCTGGTTTAGCTAAGGGGAAGGCTTCGTAGACGAATTTACGATCCGGTGTTGTTATGCCGAGAGTTTTAAACGCCAGTTCTCTAGCACCGTGGAAGATTTGAAGCGCTGAATGAGAACATATGGTTGAAATCGTTATTCTACTTTTATCGTACTTTGAAACGACCTCTTCAATCTCTTCTCTCGTTATCATGTTACAACTTCCCCAAGCCTATTGTGCCTATAAGCGTATGAAATTTCAATAGCAGTTAAATCTAAAACGCTTTCAACTCTATCTACTCCCAGTTCGCGGAGAATATTAGAATAACGTATGGAAAGCCTCCTCATTTCAGGCGAAGTAGGTCCTACACATGGGCTTCCCGGGACTCTAGGGCTTACATCAAACACGTAGAACTCAAGCCTCTTACTTTCAGGGCCTTCGTACGCTATAGCTCCTTGGAGTGCGAAAGAACCTATAAGTCCCGGAGGATACTCTAACCTGCATATTTTGACGAACTTTTCAGCGGCATTATAGACGAGCGGCTTCTGCGACTCTCTCATAGTCACTCCAAAATGGCCGATCTCCTCATTCTTAATGGGAATGTTTAGTTCAAGCTGATCCTTTGCAGGTAGGTTCAGTACTCCATGTAGATTTACCTGCCTCCTATCGTCAAATCCTAGAAAGTCAAACTCTGGAAACACATCTGTTAGAGCCCATGCGTGGAAGTTTGCATTAAACCTAGGGCCTAGTACGAATTCTTCTATTATAGATTGTTTTAAGTCTTCTTCTGCTATCACATCTTCTCTTATGAGCTTCTCAGCCTTAGCCCAATATTCCTCTGGACTACTTGCCGTGAAGAATGCCCTTTCAAGAGGTCTTTTCTTCTGCCTAACTTTTACGATAACCAGTCTATCTATTTCCTCTGGGTTTGAAAACAGCTTAGGCATTTTAATCCCCGCCTTCTCTAAGAGCCAATATTGATTTCTTGGAAGTTGCCTCTCCTCCGTTTTAAGAAGATATCTATTCCCGTAGATTGGGATGTAGAACTTATTCTCTATGTTTTCCCATCCCACGTAAACTGTAAAAGACCTATTCGGTATGAAAATAGTGTTTAAGCTTAGAAGTTTATCTTGGACTTCATCGTTGATAATGTCTTCAAACCTGTCTAGAAGGATTACTTCATCGAATAGGAATTTATTGTATTTGGCGTAGAGCTCTTCTCTACCCTTTTGACAGACGACTACAGTTTTAAAACCAGCATATCGAGCAGATACCGCAACTTCTTCTGCGGAGTGGCTTCCAAGTACGCCTATAGCTGGCTTACCATACTTTGAAATAACCTCTTGAATCTCTCTCCTCTCAATAGCCATATGGCCACTCCTCGTTAAAAATATCGTTGATTCTGGCTTAAAAACGCTGAGAAATTCTTAAACTTTTTTAATGCCCACCACCCATAAAACCTGGAGCTTATGCGGGTTAAAATGTCTGGTTTTAACAGCCTCATAACGGTAGATGAGGCTTTAAAAAGGCTCTTAGAGGCTGTTAGAAACTTTAAGCTTGACGTTGAAAAAGTATGCTTAGAAGAATCCGTTGATAGAGTGTGTGGTGAGGATTTAAAGGCCCCAGTAGACATTCCACCCTTTGACAGGTCAGCCGTAGATGGATATGCAGTCAGATACGTAGACGTTATAAGCGCGTCACCGCATAACCCCGTAGAACTTAAAGTAGTAGGTGTCTCAGAGGCTGGATATGATTTAAAAATGCTTCCAAAAGTTAGCTCAGGAGAAGCAGTAGAGATTTACACTGGTGCTCCTCTGCCATCTGGGGCAGACTCTGTAGTTATGGCGGAGTTCTGCAAGAGAGATGGAGACAGAGTATGGGTTTCGAGGCCTGTGGCATGTATGCAGAACATTTCACTGAGGGGTGAAGACTTTAAAGCTGGAGAATTGGTAGTGGCTAGAGGCGTTAAATTGAAACCGTGGCATATCGGTGCTTTTGCCTCTCTAGGTATAACGAATATACTGGTTTACCGTAGACCTAAGGTTTTAATCGCCTCGACGGGTTTAGAGCTTAAACAGTTGGGCTCTGAGGATAATCAGGGGAAGATATACGATTCAACTAGACCTATGCTTAAAGCTCTCCTGAAAAGCATAAACTGTACGGTTTTAGACCTTGGAATACTCCCCGACGAGCCTGCATACATAGCGGAAGCAATATCTAAACATTTAGATTCAGCCGACCTAGCGGTAATTACGGGTGGTACGAGTTTAGGCTTAAGGGATGTAACACCAGAGGCTTTAAATATGTTGGAGGAGTCGGAGCTAGTCTTTCACGGGGTCCGTATGAGACCGGGTAAACCGACTGGTGCGTATGTTGCTAAAGGCAAGCTTATCTTCATGCTTTCAGGCTTTCCAGTGGCATCTTTCATAGCGTTTAAAGTCTTCATCGAACCGACTATTCATGCTATAATGGGCTCTAAGCCGGATCCACAGCCTACGGTTAGAGCGTATATTACTAGGAGGCTGGCTAAACCAACGGGTGTTAAAGCCTATGTTAGAGTTAGAATCTACCGTTCTCAAGACAGCTTTTATGCCGAGCCTCTTAGATTAACGGGGTCTGGAATACTCTCAACTCTAACGAGAGGTAACGGTATCCTCACTTTAGATGAAGAAGTAGAGGGTGTCGATGAAGGAGAAGAAGTTGAAGTTTTACTTACACAGGCTTTTGAGTAGGCGGTGGAATATTGGCGAAAGTCTTCCACAGACTTATGAAGGTCGAGGAAGCCATAGAACTTGTTAAAAGGCATTTAAAGCCTCTTAGTCTTGAAGTGGAATATGTAGATTTGACGGAGGCCTTGGATAGGATTCTTGCAGAATCTATAGTTTCACCTGTAGACTATCCTCCTTTTGACAGAGCGACTGTAGACGGCTATGCAGTCAACAGCGTCAGTTTACTGAATGCTGACGAGGAAAACCCGGTTAAACTTAGAGTAGTTGGAGAAGTTAAAGTCGGAGAACTTCCAAGCCTAGAAGTCAAACAAGGTGAGGCAGCTGAGATACATACAGGTGCGTCGATTCCTAAAGGAGCCGACTCAGTTGTAATGTCTGAGTACAGTAAGAGAGCAGGAGACCATGTGCTCATCTATAGGTCGACATACCCTGGTGAAAACATCGCTCAAACTGGTACTGACTTGATGGTCGGAGAAACTCTGCTTAGAAAAGGCGTGATTTTAACACCTAGGGAGATTGGAGTACTTGCTGCTGTTGGACTCTATAAAGTTCCAGTTTACAGGCTCGTTAAAGCCGCTGTAATTTCAACGGGATGTGAAATTCAACGGCCAGGCTTACCTTTAAAACCCGGCAGAATATACGATGTCAATAGTTATACGATTTCCTGTATGCTCAGAGGATTAGGCTGTCGATCAGATATATTAGGCATATACCCGGATGACTTCGAAGTTCTACGTGAAGTTGTGGGGAAAGCCCTTGAAAACTACGATATTATTATATCTTCAGGGAGTACTTCAGCTGGATTTGGAGATGTAATCTACCGTGTCTTCAACAGCTTAGGTGAACCCGGTGTCCTAGTCCATGGGCTTTTAATGAAACCTGGTAAGCCTACTGTTGCAGCTGTAGTAAACGGTAAGCTTGCGTTAGGACTACCGGGTTTCCCAGTTTCAGCTATGATAGCTTTCCACGTTTTTGCGAGACCAATAATCGCATATTTAATCGGCTTCACAGTTGAAGCACCAGTCAAGGTAAAAGCTGTTCTACCGTTTAGAGTTAAAGTAGGCGGCGGAGTGAAAACCATTATACCTGTGAGCTTGACTTCAAACCCATCCGGTTTATTCTCAGCATATCCGGTTGTTGAAGAATCTGGAGCTATATGGAGACTGGCTCTATCCGACGGATACATAGAGTGCCCTGAAGAGAGAGACTTCCTCAATGAAGATGAAGAAGTTTATGTGTCACTCTTCTCTAAATCGATTAAACCAGCTGACTTGGTCTTCATTGGAAGTCATTGCCTAGGTTTAGACCTCATCCTCGAGAACACCGTAGAACCTCTTAATGTAAAGACTGTCAACGTAGGCTCACTGGGGGGCTTCTTCGCCGTTAAAAGGAGTGAAGCCGATATTGCTGGCGTCCACCTCTTAGACTCTGAAACCTTACAGTATAATATTCCTTTTATAAAAAAATATGAGTTAGAGGGTAGAGCCGTACTAGTCAGAGGATATATTCGAACACAGGGCTTTATAGTGAAACCTGGCAACCCTAAGAGGATAAGGGGGTTTGAGGACTTCTTCAGAGAAGATGTTACAATAGTCAATAGGAATAAAGGCTCGGGGACGAGAGCTTTAATAGATGAAGGTTTAAGGAGAGCTGCTGAAAACCTCGGATTAAGGTTTGAAGAGGCAGTTGAGAGAATTAAAGGTTATAAGTTTGAAGCTAAAACCCACTCGGCAGTAGCGTCGGCTGTAGCATATGGTAAGTGCGACGTAGGTGTAGCTGTTGAAGCGGTAGCTTACTCCTATGGATTAGAGTTTATACCGATAGCTGAAGAACTGTATGACTTCCTAGTCTTAAGGGATAGACTTCAGAAGACGTCTGTCAAGCTTTTTATTGAAGCTCTCAGCTCTGAAAAATTTAAAAGAGCTCTTAGTGAAAGACTTAGAGGCTATAAACCTCTCAGAGAAACTGGGAGTATAATATATGGTTGAAAGAACCGTCAAATCCAAGAGAAAAATAAGACTACGTTTAAAACCTAGGTTATACTTACTGTTATCGTATGTGTCTCTTAAAAGTCTATTTAGATGATGGTGGAAGAAGACTTATAGCGACCGATGTAGCCTTAATATTACGTGAAGAAGATGGCTTTAGGCTTGGCTTCTTAGAACCTGGTAAAAACGTTCTACTTAGAAAAGTAGTGCTTCAGTTGTTGGATGCAGTAAATTCTCTTGCCGTTTTCAGACCTTTAGAATAAAGCGTCGCAATAATTCAATATTTAAAAGGGTGGTCGTCTATTCTTCTATGAGAGAATGCCTAGAAGACTGGAGGAAGGATTCGACCCGAAGCTATCCTATTTAAAGACCTTCATAAAGGTTGTTGAAGAAGGTGGGTTTAGAAAAGCAGCTAAGAAGCTTAACTTATCTCCCGTGGCTGTTATGAATCATGTTAAAACCTTGGAGAAGTTTTTCGGCGTTAAATTGTTCGAGCCACGGGAAGGTCTAACCCCTGAGGGTGAAAACGTCTATATGGTTGTGAAGGAAGTTGTGAGTAGGCTTTCTCTTCTCAGAGGGCTAGTTCCAGATGTTGGGAAAGCTGGCAAGATTAAGATGACAGTTTATACGACTGAAACCCCTATGGAGTATTTACTCCCATGCTTCTTACTGAGGTTTAAAGAGTTTAACTCAAGCGTCGACTTTCAAGTTGAAGTAGGGCTCTTAGAAGACGTGAAGTCGAGCCTTAAGGAGAGATTAGCCGATGTAGGGCTCATAATGGTTCCAGAACATTTGAAAGCCTCTCTTCTAGATGAATTCGAATGTTTAGAGATTCTGAAAGACACCCTTGTGGCAGTATTCTCCCCCCTCCATAAGATTTCGAGGATGAGGACCGTAGATATTCAAACTTTAGCTAAACAGCCGCTTATACTCGATAAGCCCGGCTCAGACAATAGGCTTTTTACAGATGAGATATTCTCTCTCAACTTAATAGACCCATCTACTTTAAACGTTAAACTCATTCTAAGAGGCTCCTCAGCTATAACAACCGCTGTAAGCCAGGGGTTCGGGGTAGGCATATTACCTGAAATGCTTACGAGGAAGTGGGTTAAAGCCGGCCTTGTATCCACCAGGCCTCTGGAGTGTAGAGGAGTTAATCTAATACTTCTATTAATTAGACAGAAAGATTCTTGGACTAATGTAGTTGAATCCTTGTGGAAGTTTGCCAAGGGTTTTAGCGAAATATACGGGAGTAATCCTCCATGTCTACAGAGATTTACATCTGTATGATTTTTGCCATCATAGGCTATTGCTGAAGATTATTTACGACTCCTCTTGTAAAAACGGGGAATTTTCAAAATTTTCCCTATTGAATATACTACCGTAACTGCTAGGCTGAATATAAGCATAGTTAGCGATATAGCATACTGTGTTAAATCAGGTGTATAGGTTATTGTTACAATTCCACTTCCACTTGGTAAGAACACTTCTATGAATGGTACTTTAACTCCAAGCATTTTCATGAGGTTCGAAGGATAGTATGGAACTACTGTAGTAGGCCTCCCATTTACTTTTACTTCAAGCTCAGGATAGTAGACCATTCTAATCTTAAGTTTATCGTCAGGTTTAGCCCCTTTAAACTCTAAAACTATGGTATCTACCGTATAATTTAGAATACGGATTGCTGCGGTTGAATTTTCAATAGAGGCTATTGGATTGAAGCTCTTCATCCTAAAGACTTCGAATAGGCTGTTGGAGAAAACTTTCACGTAGCCGCTCTGTTTAAGAGTGCTTCTAAGTGAAGGGTTTATCACGGCTATATACGTCACGCCTAATTCCTTAGCCAGTATTTCCAACTTTTCCAAGTCGTTAGCCAATGCATCTGCTTCGATCGATAGGATGCGGTTACCCTCAGTATTAGCTATGGAGTTTGTTATGTATCTGGTTCCATAGATTCCACCTATCGTAGGAGTATTCGACATTAGAGACGCTAAGTAAACATAATGGCTGGGCGGGTTAACTACACCCAAAGTATCCTGAATTAAAATGTACGTGTTTGATTTGTCTGAGCTTTGAATCCACCCTATTAACTCTTCTACTCTAGAGGGTAGAGAGTAGTCGTAGCTCAAGGGGAACACTATACGGCGGTTTAGCGGATGGGCGATATCCGTAGTCTCCAATTGAGCGCTTAGAGACATGCATATGAGAATTAAAGCTAAAACCGAGCAAAGCTTATTGTTCACAGACGCGTTAGACTTCCTTCTTAGAAGACTCTTCAGGGCGTATATGGCTCTTGAAAAGCCTACACCTGCTAAAGCTATTAGCATATATCTCGCGGAAGCCACACATTTACCGAAGGCAAGCTCACTATGGAAAGGTATTATTCTGGTCAAGTCAACCCATCCTATTCTAAAACTTTCATATCCTGCTCCTATCCATAAGAGCAGTATGGATGAAATCAGCGGATGGTAGCAGTCGTCTTTATAAACAATGTAGCCCACAATTAGGAACGGTACGGCTAGAATGAGGACTGATGGGTTAACAGTAGTCAGTGATATTGAAAATACGATGTAACCGAGTGTAAGGGAGACAACCCCCAGTTTCTCCTTCAACCCTATTCTCGCAGTTCTAGTGAAAATCCATATTCTGAGAGGTATGACTAGTAAAGCTAAAGATATTATAAGCCAAGTATAGGGCTTGAATGTCTCCAAAATATCTATGAGAGCCCACTTCCCAATTTCCCACTTAATGTTCCAGATGAGGTTGTGATATATCTTATTGTATTTCATCATTGGAATAAGCCAGAATGACGAGAAGAGTATGGTAAAGCAAGCTATTAAACCATAGTCTAGAAAAGCTCTCCATAGGATTCTAGCGTTTAAGCTTAAAATCCTCATGACCATTAATACGGCTATGGATATGGCTAGGGAGTAGAAAACCATTGGATGAGTCACCATGGTTGAAGCTGAGAAGAACGCTGCCCAAATACAGATAACAAGCCACTTGAATCCTAAGTCTAAATCTAAAGTGTGTATTATCAAAGCTAAAGCTACGAATGAGAGGACTATTCCCATACTCTGCCCCCACATTCCGACTTCATAGATCTGTTTAATCCCAGCGTCAAGCCAAGCACTTTCACCTGGGAAGACTGTTACTGCGATTAGCGCTGCTGCTACAGCTCCAACTCTATCCGCTGTTAAAGCTCTAACGTAAATGTAGACCGCAGGAGCGTAGGCTACGTAGACTATATTTAATGCTAGCTTGTAAACCGTGTAGAAGTCTACGAATTTTAGAAGACCATAGGCTAGGATTGCTACATAACTGTGGGGTCCGCAGTAGTAGAACTGGTTGAGAGGCCAGCCGTACTGGTTTAAAGGGTCCCAGCCTAAGAGTCTGCCCTTAGGTAGGAGGTATTTTAGAGTGAGCCATGCCTGGTTTATATAGTTCGGATGGTCCCATCCTATTAATATGCCGGGTCTGTAGAAGGTTTTAATTGATAGAGTTGCGTAGAAGGCTATGATCGTTAGGGATAGATAGTCCCAGTTTTTCTTTAGAAGGTTGTTGAAACGGCTCATTCTAGTTTTTCTCAAGGTGGAGGGTCTTATTAAAACTACAACAAGTAGAGGAGAGTAAACACTGAGATGAGCCATATGACAAATACTGAGGTGAACTTCCACTGTTTGAATAATTCGCTTGGGTTGTTTGCTACGGCCGTGTTTCTCCAAACAGTATTGGTGTAAAACGCTACTAAGTATGTGATGAGTGGTATGGTTAGAGCAAACCCGATCCCATGGACGTTTATACTATAAATTGTGTAGACTACGATTACCAGGAATGATACTATGAAAAGTCCGCGTCTGATTTGAATCTTCTTGTAGTATTTGAGGGCCTTTCTATGGGTTTCTGCGTTATCGCCAAGTTCGAGAATCTCTCCGACACGTTTTCCAAAAGACAGCAGTAGGGCTAGTGAAAATATGCCTACTATAAGCCAAGGCGATATTGGTACTGAGATTGCGTAGGCTCCGGCTATGGCTCTTATAACGTAGTTTAAAGACACATCGGCTACGTCTAAAAGTGCATAATCTTTCAAGGTGAAACTGTAGATTTGTGTGTTTAGAAATAGCATAATCATACATATCAACACGTTTAGGTTAACGCAGTAGGCTATAGTGAAGCCGGTGGACGCCGTTAAAATACTCAATATTGCCGCTGTTCTTATGGAGATTAGATTCGATGGTAAAGGGCGTAGTCTTTTAATCGGATGTTTCTTGTCTCTCTCCAAATCTCGTATATCGTTAAGTATGTAATTGGCTCCTGATGTTAAGCATGCTGATGCAAAGGATGCTATTAGGCTTGGCCATAGGTCTAGTTTAAACATCGATTGTGAGAAGACGGCGGGTACGATTATGAGTAGGTTTTTATACCACTGGTTTGGCCGGGTCAATGTAATGAACGCTCTAAAGGCTTTTAATCGCCTATTCTTGCTCATAGTCACCACCTCTAGTATGGATTCCATTCATTGAGTTTGGTATCTTCTGGGTATTTCCCATATGGATATTTAAGCCAAAGCCTTCCCCAGTTGGTTTTAAAGAACCTTCTCATACGTATGCGTCCGATTGTAGGATACCATATGTAATCGTGGTATACGTTTGACGCTAAAACTGCCAGTTTAAACATTGGACTGTTGAACAATACTCTATCCACCACGGGTTTTCCTCTTAAAAGCTGGTCGAAGAATATTGCGGGGCTCCGTTTAACTTTAAACTTGAAGTCTATCTTCGCTGGGTCTAAGTCGCCTACTACATCTATTTGGCTGATGTCTGCACACCCCAAGCCCTTCTCGTGGGCGATGCGTAGGTATTCTATATCCATAGGGTTAAACCCCATGATTCTAGCAGCCACTGAGTCGACAGCCACTTGGTCTGCCCCTGCTATTAGAATATTTCCTTCTCTAGGTGTCATTGTTCTAGGTCCAGCTCCATCTCCCATCACAGTCCCGTCGACTACTGCGAATACTCCTGGGTGTATTTCACGTTGTATTTGGAGAAGGTCGACTAGAACTTCGTGGATGTTTTTATGGGCGTGGTGTCGATATTTTGGGATGAGTCCTCCAAAGGAGTTTTTAATAGCGCATGTGATCTTTGTATGTCCGTGGGTTTTTAAAGTGGCTAAGTGTAGGATTCCTCTACCTATGAATAGGGTTGGAACTAGGATTTTCGTTTTAAATAGTTTATCTAAAGCTAACAGTTGAGACTTAGGCTTGTATTCTATCCATTCGACATTGGGAAGTGGGATGAATTTAACTCCATATTTTTCGAATATTGGTAGCCATTTATTCAGGTAGGCCCCCTTCCATGGATGGGTTACCACGGTTTGATTTTCGACTGGAAACACTTTAAATCCATCATTAGTTAAAACCCTTAAAACACCCTCGAGTTGCCATACTGGTGTTGAACAGGCTGGGAAGAAGAGAGACCATGAGAGGTTAAGCTTCAAAACGATTTCTCCTACGCTTGGGAAATGCCTCCTGTAATCTGCTATTCTCATTAATCGCTCATAGTCTTCAATAACTGTCTCTGGTGAGGTGCGGATAACGGTGACTCTGGGGTTTTTCAATTCGAGGATAATTTTTGAAAATCCTGCGGATAATCGTTTCTCAGGTTTATCGTAGGAAAATCCATCCGTCGATTTACATCCTCGTTTTCTATCTTCGGCTTAGTGTTTAGCAATTTATAAGTAGTTCTTACTCCGTATTTGTTCGTGGTGTCTCTTTGGCTGAAGTCTTCTACGATAAAGATGTAGAATTGTCTATTTTAAACGGTTTAACTGTGGGCGTGCTCGGATATGGCAATCAGGGGCGGGCTTGGGCTTTAAATATGCGGGACAGTGGAGTTAAAGTCTTAGTTGGCAATATACGGGATGAATATTGGACTAGAGCCGAAGAAGACGGTTTCAAAGTCCTATCCCTCGACCAAGCATCTGCAAATTCAGACATCTTATGCCTCCTTCTTCCAGATGAGCTTCAGCCGGTCGTATACAGGGATTACATAGAGGCCAATTTGTCTGAAGGTAAGATGCTTGTTTTCGCTCATGGTTTTTCAATAAGATATGGGCTTATAAAGCCTCCTGCTTTTGTAGACGTAGGTTTGGCGGCGCCGAGAATGATAGGGTCTGGTGTTAGAAGGCTTTACACACTAGGCTCTGGTGCTCCAGCGCTACTGGCTGTTAAACAAGATTACAGTGGCGTAGCTTGGGGGAGGCTACTGGCTTTAGCTAAAGCCTTGGGTTTTACTCGTGTAGGAGCGGTTAAGTCTAGTTTTGAAGAAGAGACAGAGCTCGACCTTTTCACAGAGCAGGCTGTAATGCCTATAATACTTTCAGCCTTTATGAAGGCCTATGAAATACTCTCTGAAGCTGGCTATAGTTCAGAGGCGATAATACTTGAGCTTTTAGCGTCTGGTGAACTTATAGAGGTTTTCAGACAGGTGTGTAAACTCGGGCTTATAGGTCAGTTGCCTCTGCATTCTAGGACAAGTCAGTACGGTCAGCTTTCCAGGGTGCAGAGGTTTATAGACATTGTTGAAAAGCCTATGAGGCTTAGCCTTGAAGAGATAAGGTCTGGGCTTTTCTCGACGGAGCTTATACTTGAACAGAGGAGTGGATACGTTAAGTTTCGCAAGCTTATGGAGGAGGCTGCATCCCATCCACTATGCCGTGCTGAAAACGCCATTAAAAGCAAGGTTAAAATACCCTACGACGTCTTATAGGGTTGAAATCCATTAATCTGTTTGCCTACTGTGGTTTTGATTTTTACATTTTCGTAGGCCCTCTATTGGATTTCAGCGCAGTTTGATGAGTATTAGTATGCTGATTATGATTAGGATTATAGACGTTATAACAGTCATTATTTGGCTTAGCCTTAGGAGTCTAACTAGGTATATTGGAATTGTATTGATGTTTATTACGTTGTTTACAAGCACCATATAGGTTATAGTTAGAGTAAGCCCCATAAAACCTGCGACTAACGCTAGTATGCCGAGTATGACTGCTATGCTTTTAGAGCCGTTTGTAGAAGCGGGGGTTGGACTGGCTGTTGTAGGCTCCTCGGGTATTATTAAAGCCGCTATTATGTACAGTATTATTCCAAAACCCCATACTAGGGAGATTGCAACCCATATGAGTCTCACTACTACGGGGTCTATGTTTAAGTATTCACCCAACCCCCCGCAGACACCTGCTAAAATACGGTTTTTCCTAGACCTATATAGTCTTTTAACTGGTGTAGTTTGCTCCATACTTTATTTATATTAAAAAAGTGGATTTAAAACTATTTATATACAGTGTGTTTTTAGTAAGGCCATCGACATTAGGTGGTTGCCGTTGAAGGAAGTGCATAAATGGGGTGTTTTTGAAGCCGATTTTAAAAGTAGTAGTAGCTATGGTGATCCTTTTCGAGATGTGTCTCTCAGCTGTATCTTCAGATCTCCAACTGGTAGAGAGTTTGTTGTCGATGGTTTTTGGAACGGCGGCTCCACTTGGTGTGTTAGATTCATGCCAGATGAATTAGGCGTCTGGAGTTATAGGACTTTATGCTCCAATAGCGGTGATGAAGGGCTTCATAATCAGACAGGCTTCTTCGAATCCGTACCATATGAGGGTGAGAACCCCATCTATATCCATGGTGCTTTAAAGCTTTCAGATAATCGGAGGTATCTGGTTCATGCCGATGGTGTTCCATACTTTTGGCTTGCCGATACCGCGTGGAATGGTGTTTTGAGGTCGACAGTCGCAGAGTGGTCTAAATACTTAAAGATCAGGAGGGAGCAGGGTTTTACGGCTGTTCAGTTTGTAGTGACGCATTGGCGTGGAGGGCCGTGTGATGTTGAACGTGAGACTGCCTACGAGGGTAGAGAGAGAATAATCAGGTTGAATGTTGAATTTTTCAAACGTATTGACGTTAAATTCTCCATGGTAAATGAATACGGTTTAGTAGCTGCTCCAGTGCTCTTATGGGCTATTAGAGATGATATTAGCCCCGGCTCAAACCTTACAGATGGAGATGCGCTTTTACTAGCACGCTATTTAGTGGCTAGATATGGAGCATACATCTTGGTTTGGATATTGGCTGGAGATGGAGACTATAGGGGTGGTAAAGCTGAACGTTGGAAGTTTATTGGAAGAGCCGTCTTCCAAGGTAGATCTAGACATCCAGTAACCATGCATCCCGCTGGAAGACATTGGCTTCTACCTGAATTTCTACATGAAGAATGGCTGGATATAGTAGGCTATCAAAGTGGACATGGAGTCTCTGAAGACGACTTGAAATGGCTCTGCTTCGGTCCGCCGAGTAGAGACTGGCTTTTAGAACCGGCAAGACCGTTTATAAACCTTGAGCCGAATTACGAGGGTCATCTAGCGTATAGGGTATTTAAGCCTATAACTGCGCATATGGTTCGTAGAGCTGCGTACTGGAGTCTTCTAGTGGCGCCACCCGCGGGTGTATCGTATGGAACCAATGGAGTCTGGTATTGGAGTAGAAAACCCGAGGTTCCGATTAACCATCCTCATATTGGTGTTGCTAAACCTTGGAGAGAAGCCGTTAATCTTCCAGGTGCTTGGAGTATGGGTCGGCTTAGAAGGATATTTTCGAAGATACCTTGGTGGGTTCTTCGCCCAGACCATGAACTACTCGTGGAGCAGCCGGGTTTTAAACATGTGGAGCTATTCGTAGCCGCATGTCGAAGTGAAAAAGGTGAAATCGCCTTAATCTATACGCCGGAAATGCAGAGTCTAAATTTAAACCTCAGCCATATGAAGAAGCCTTTTGAAGCGGTATGGATAAATCCACGTAGAGAGGAAGAAGTGAGAATAGGTGTATTCTCATGCGACCGTTTAAACCTTACGCCTCCAGGACCGGGTGATTGGCTACTAATACTGAAAGCTTTAAGCTAAACGTCCTTTAAACCAAGCGGAATTTAGGTTTTTCACCTAGTTGTAGAAAGTAAACTTTATTAAACGAAAACAGTAAAGCTATTTGTGCCTATACGAGGCAGCGGGGTGGGGTAGCTAGGTTAACCCGCCGGGCTCATAACCCGGAGATCGGTCGTTCAAATCGACCCCCCGCTACTATTCATCAACTTCTAGGTTTAAGTTATTTTTATCGTTGAGTGGAAGATTTTTTTAACTGATATATTGTCTTTTTTCCACGATTTTTTCAAGGAAATGTTTTTATTCTTAAAAATTTACGTTTAATCATGGATTTGAGTCAAATTAAGGTTGGTATTGAGAATTTGGATGCTCTCCTGCAGGGGGGTTTTATAAGAGGTTCTACCGTTGTTCTTTGCGGTCCTGTTGGTACTTTGAAATCCCATATTGGTTTTCACTTTATTTATAGTGGTTTAGTGAATGGTGAGAAGTGCTTCTGTTTTAGTACGAATCAAGACTTGGATGTTTTAGCTCTTCAACTTAAGATCAACTACGGCTGGGATTTAAAACGGTATGTCGATACTGGGATGTTGGACTTTCTCTACTATTCGCCGGCTAGTGTTCAGATTTCACGTTTAGCGTATGAGCTTAGTGGTACGGAGATTGTTAGAGAGATTGTCCATAGGGTGGGTGATGATGTCAGTAGGATAGTTGTTAATACGTTGTCTCAGCTGTTCACGGTGATAGGTGACGAAGGGCTCGTGTTGAGTTTAATCTATAGGTTGAAGGCGAAAGTTGGGAAGAGTGGGGCGGTGGCGCTCTTTATAATGGATAGTAAGATTCAGAGGGAGAGTATTGAGGAGAATGTGAAATCTATAGCCGACTATGTCTTAGAAACTAGAGTACATGAAGATGTGATGCATGAGGAGGTTGTAGAAATAAGGCTTGTTAAGTCTTTGACGAGGCATGACTTAAAATGGCATAGGGTCTACTTGGCTGAAAACGGTGTACACGTCGAATAGTAGTCTAACGTCTACATCAGACTTCTCCTAATCATCTCTAACAGCGGTTTTATCTGGTTAGTATTTTCAACTTCTACTTTTCATCGTTTAACTGTTGTAATGGCTTCTTCTTACAACTTTTTAAGGTTTTTATGGACTTTTATGGAGCGGTTTATGGTTGTTTTTTATGGATGCTTAGACCCCCTAGTCGGGTTCGATTGAAGCCCTCGGTTGGGCTACTGGGGTTTTCGAGTTCTAACGGTATAATCGATTCTTCGAAGGCTCTACTCTTACGCGCAGTATTAGAGTTTAAACTCCTACTTTAGCCTACTCATCTTCAACGTTGCTTAAGCTGGCTCATTAGGTTTTAGAAAGCGTAATCTATGGGCTTTTCGTACACTCGACGAGCTGTGGCTCAGACGCTTTATACTCTTCATACCATTCTAACTCTTCCACATCAGAAGAAGAACTTAATCAACTCCTACACAAAGTCATCAGTCTCCATAGAGGATTCCTATAGTTGACTACATCAGAAGGCTTAAATGATTTTTATCAACATCTTGATGTGATCCACATGGTGAGCCTAGAGAGAAGTACTCTACGTGTTCAAACGCCTGATGGTGGCTTTGTTGAAATACCCTACTTTAAGATTAAAGGTAGGTCTTACAGCCCTGTTGTTTATATTCAAGCGGCTCAGCATGGAGTTGAACTTACAGGCGTGTACACGATTAAACTTTTACTAGACAGTATTGCGAGCATGGATGTTAACGGGACAATTATACTCGTTCCTGTGGCAAACCCTTTGGCTGTAAAGTGGAGGAGGCACTTTTACAAGATGGAGTTGGGAGAACCATACTCTAGCTACCATCCCCACCAGATGAATAGGCTTTGGCCTGGGAAAGCCGATGGAAATGAAACTGAGAGAATGGTCTACAGTCTTTATAGAAACTTGGTTGAGCAGGCAGACTACGTTATAGACCTTCACTGTTATGAGCAGTGGATTGCGCCAGCTGCACTAGCTAATGGGTGGGATGAGGTATCCGTAAAACTTGCTGAGTACTCGCTACTACCATTTATAGAGATTTACGATAAACCAAACGTTCATAGAGGTATGTTGAGTTATGTGGCCACCGAAGCTGGTAAACACGCGCTCACAATTGAGCATAGTGGTCAAAGGTGGGTTTCTCCAGAGCAAGCTAAGCTTGTGTATAAGGGGCTTATGAACATCCTCCGCTACTTGGCCATAATTTCAGGTGAAATTATCAAGCCGAAGCTTCAGTTTACGCTTGGAAGAGATCAACACGTAGATGTTTATGCCCCTGAAGGAGAGTGGATAATAGTTGTCTTAAAATCGGCTGGTGAATGGGTAGAAGAAGGGGAAGAAATAGCTAAACTTCTCAATATGAACAGTCTAGAGGAGGAGACTGTTAAAAGTCCAGTTAAAGGCATGATCTACTGGATAGGCTCTACGAGAAGCAACATAGACACTAGACCATCAGAAGAAGTCCAAGTGGTCTTGAAGGGTGAGAAGTATCGAATAGCCACAATCTACGTCGTAAAATAAAGACTTCCTTTATACATCTCGGAGAAGTTCCCAAGTAAACCTCGAAAACGTATTCATATTAACGGCTGTAGCTATGACGTCTATATCGTAGTGAAGAGCCTTTAACGAATCCAATAGATGCCTAGGTTGACGATAAGCTTTCATAGTTTAGGTTTATTTGAGCCTTTAACCTTTCACCTGTCTCTTTAGCAACAAGCGCTATGGCATTGGGGTTTACTTTTCGGTACTGTTCTCTATTATCTCTTCAATTTAGATATTGGTTTTATTCTTTTAACTGGTTTTGCGGCTTTTATACCGGATATTGATTGGATGATGGAGTTTTCATGGGGCTTTGGAAATGTCCATAGGAAGCTCCTACATAACGTTTGGTTTCTAGGCATACTGATGCTCTTAGTGCTCTTCTTATTTAGGAGTTTGATTCTGGTGCTCACTGTAATGGTTGGCTTCATAAGCCATCTTATGATCGATTCTTTCACTGTCACGGGGGTATATTGGCTTTATAGCATAATATAGGGTGTCATGTACGTAGCTGCAGAATGCAGAGTAGACTCTAAGCCCAACGATAAACGAGACGAAGAACAGTATAAGCACTTCAGCCTTCCTACGCGGAGGCCAATCAGACCATGGAAAACGCATACCAAGCATCAAATTACAATTCTTACCAAGCAAATAATAAGTGTTAGGTTTCATCTGGAGGCTTATGGTGAAATTCAATTACCTCTTTAGACGTAACAACATGCCTATCCACGGTTTACTAGGCTTTCACACGAGAGTTTTCATCGTTACTGTCATTTTGAAGCTCAGCCTGACGTAGTATTTTACTGGTTCTTCTTCAGTGTTAGGTTGGAATATTGCAAGCCATGTATCTACATCCACCGTCCACGTGTCTCTACTTACCCTCATCAGTGTTACATGCCCTTCATCGTATAAGGCTTGGTGTGGCTCTGGGGCTGTCACGTTAACAAAGAATGTATAATTCCCGAATGAAAAACCGCTTAATCCCGGTTCTGGCAGTGTGGGCGTGGTCCTCAATGCGTACCCTGCTAATTCGCCCGTATCCGCATCTATGAAGCCTATGGTTACTACGGCGCTCGGAATTTCCAAAACCTCACCCACATCCATCATGTCGATTTCAACATTTGAAAAGCCTATAGTTAAAATGATACGGTAGTTTTTAGAGAGTAGCCTAGAAGGTATACTCCTCAAATGTTCATCCCTCCAATAAGCCTCCTGAAACTTCACAAACGCAGACCTAGGGCTTTCAATTAAGGACAGAGCAAATGAGAAACCAGCACCGCGCACAGCCGTCCGTGCAAACACACCTTGAACACCATCCTCATACGGCTCGCCAGTATCGCTTACTATCAACCCGTCTTCGGAAAACTCTACCTTAGGAGGGCCTCTATAGAAGACGATGTAGATGGCGGCGAATAAAACCAAAATTATAATCGGAACGAGGATAATCTTCTTCAGAAGAGCCAAGCTATCTTGTAGATAATACCCATTGAAACGTTAAATAAATTTTGCCTGTTTGAGTTACAAAAGATAGAAGTACAGAAAAGTTTTTACGTACAATATTGTTTAAATATACACAGATGTAGAATGTGTACGGCGGATATTTTTAGGCAGGCGGCTCGTCAGTATTTTGAAGCGGTTAAGTCTGTTGAGAAGGCTAGAGAGGAGTTGAAGAAGATTATCATTAAGTATATAATAGCCGATGCTGATTTGAGTAAGCATACAGAGCTTGCCATATCTGAGAATTTAGGTTTGCCGAGGAGTACTATAAGAAGTATTCTAGTCGAGCTTCTAGATGAGAAGGTTCTTAGAGTTGAAGAAATCGGCAATGTTAAACCCTATATAATTAATGATGAAATGGGTATTGGGATCGCCATAGACTGGCTTAACCTAAGCTTTACAAGAGAAGAGATAAATGAGCTTTTAGCAGCTAAAGAAGCTAAAGATTTCCACGGTATGATGTGGATAGCATGGGGGGCATCTGGTAGAGACACTACTAGATATCGAGGGTATGATGCAGATAAATGCCTTAAAACGCTTATTGCGAGATTTTTATGCTATATGGATGAAATAGAGGGAAAGCTTAGAGAAGCCTTCGGTGAACAAACCTTAGAGGAGTTGACTTCTTTATTTCCTGAAATAGGTTCTTTTGTAAAGCTTATAGAAGCCCCTTTACCTGCTGCCGTCAAATGGGCGGCTAGAGATCTTCAAGAGATGGATGAGCAGTCTTCTGTCAATGATATTAAAAGAGTTGTGGTTGAAGCTTATGAGAATAGTCTTAAAAGTGTTGTTAGAAAGTTTAAGAAGGTTGCATATATCTTAGAAGAGAAGGGTTATGAAGGATTACACGAATTCTTCAAAGGAAAGAAGCCAGTCTACTTTGCTTATCAAGTAAAGAACGGAAAGAAGCCGGAGTATAGGTTTCGCGACGAGTACCTTTGGGCTGCGACGCTGGCCCTTAGAGAAAGCTGCAAGATAGGTGAAAAGATAGGTGCAGACCCCAGTCTTCTTAAAGAGGCTAGAATGCTGGCAGACGCATTAGACTTGGCTTTAGAGAAGAAGTATAGAGGACTCAATGCTGAGGGATTAAGCTTAACTGACTGGGCGATTAGAGAGCTACATAAGCTTCAAAAATAACTATGAAAAGTATGGTGGAAAATCTTGAAGAAGAGGAAATATGGCTGGGATGCAAAAGCCTGTTGCGTAGAGACGGCAAAATAGATTAACCTTACAGATAATTATTTAAGTAAGAAAGTAAGAATATATTTGGTGATCTCATGGCTAGGTATGAGAAGCCCGACATCACAGTAGTTAGCAGTAAGGGACAAGTGGTGATACCTCAAGGCATAAGGGAGAAGCTGGGCATAGGACCTAAGACGAAGCTACTTGTTTACAGCTATCAAGATGTGGTGATATTGAAGAAGCTGGAGATGCCAGATGTAGCAAAGGAGTTGGAGGAGATCTATAAAAAGGTTGATGCAAGAATAGCCAAGTACGGCGAGCTGACTTGCGAGGAGGTAGACGAGGTAATCCAAGAGTACAGAAGGAAGAAGAGAAGTCCCCGATGAAGGTCGTGGAATGAAGGTTGTCTTCGACACAAACGTCTTAGTATCTGCTCTGATCAAGGCTGGAAAGCCGAGGGAACTTATCTTAAAGATAGCTGAGGGAAAAGCTCAGCTAGTTTTGTCCAGAGGTATTCTAGAGGAGCTTCTCGAAGTCACAGAGCATCCGAAGATAAGAAGGTACGTTGATGAGGATGACGTAATCGCCTTTCTCAGGGTTTTGGGAGCCATCGGTAAAATGGTTAGGGTAAGGTCTAAGTTCAAGGTCATAAAGGAAGATCCCGACGATGACGTAATACTGAGGACTGCCAAGGATGGTAGAGCCGACTACATAGTGTCAGAGGATAAGCACCTGTTATCATTAGGTGAATTCAAAGGGATAAAGATACTGAGTGTAGATGAGATTCTAAAATTATTAAAGGAGTTGAATTAATCACGTTTCCCATAAAATTGTTGAAAGAGTGATAGATGAGATTTTGGTTAAATCTGGATTAGAGCCTGTAACGATGATATGGAATTCATTAAAAAGCTGAGGAAATTGCTTTGAGTTGCGGATATAATAAACGTGGGCATTGATGGAAAGCACTCATACCAGGAGCCGTTTGCATCTGTAAAAGAGGCTAAGGAGAAATACGGAGATAGGATAGTTATCCTAGGCGGTGTAGACGTGGATAAGCTCACCCGCCTTCGTATAGATGAGTTAAAAAGCTACGTCCTAGAGATCATACGGAGCTGTGCACCCGGCGGCGGGTATGCATTAGGCTCTGGAAACTCCGTGACCAATTACATGAACTTAGAAAACTACAGGGAGATGATACGTATGTGTGAGAAGTACGGTAAGTATCCCTATAAGTAAGGAGCCGATTCGTATGAAACCGATAGAGAGGGTGTTTAGAGCCTTCAGCCTAGAGGAGCCTGATAGAGTCCCCTTATGGGAGGGCTGGATAACAAACGACGGCGTCTATGAGGCTGTTATAGGCTATAGCTTAGACAGATACCTAGATGAATTTCTAACCAAGGCAACAGTGTCTGAGAGGGAGGATAGAATTAGAAGGGCTAGAATTCTTGCTGAGGCTCAGATAAAATGCTATAGAAGACTTGGGCTGGATATGTCGCCTATATGGGGATCAGCACCTCCATATGACTGGAAGCCTGTTAGAATAGATGATGAAACCTTTGTAACGGAAACTGGGGCGATCCACCGCTATTCTCCAAAGAGCCATCAGACATGGGTAGTAGACTACCCTGTTAAAACCCTGAAGATGCTAAAAGTTACATGTATCCAGATCCTCATGCCCCCGGTAGGCTTGACCACGTAGAGGCTTTAGTTGCCGAGGCGCACAAGTACGACATGCCTGCCGTAATCGAGGTTGGAGGGGGGCTAGAGTACACGATAGAGGAGGTAATATCGCTTCCAAACCTAGTAGTGCTTATGTTCCGTTATCCAAGCTTGGCTAGAAGACTGATAAACATGGTTGTTGACTTTAGTATTGAGATAGGTAAAGCCGCCATAGACATGGGGGTAGACGTCATTGAGATAAGCAACGACAGTGGCTGCGTTTCCGGACCTATGTTATCGCCTAAGCTATTCCACGAATTCATAACGCCGACGCTTGAAAGACAGGTTAAAACCTTCAAGAGTAAAGGAGCTATAGTCTTCGTCCACTGCGATGGAAACGTATACCCTATACTTGAAGATATGGTTAAAAGTGGGATAGATGGATGGCATGCAATAGAGCCTCAAGCAGGTATGGACATAGGATATGTAAAGAAAAAATATGGAGACAGGATATGCCTCATAGGAAATATAGACGTGTCCCACACGTTACCTTTTGGAAGTGAGGAAGACGTCATAAAGGAAGTTAAGGAGAGAATAAACATAGCTGCACCGGGAGGTGGCTATATTCTAGCGTCATCAAACTCCATCCATAGGGGCGTTAAACCTTCTAACGCCATAGCCATGTATAAAGCTGGCAGAAAGTATGGTGTATATACAGAACGATAATATGCCTCCCGGCGCATATTATCGGCAAAAGGCAATGTTTATTATGCTGGAACGACCATAATTTGGAAGGCGAATGAAAATGAATAGAAAAATGACAGTTGCGTTTCTAGTTGTTTTCATTATGCTATTCGTAGGCTGCCCGTTGACTTCAACCTTCGCAAACAAGGATGGGGCTGGACCACCAGACCTTCAGCGGGTAGTCTTCATACACTATGCAAAGGCTAATGCAAAACCACCGGCAAAAGAAACTGGTTATTATAAGCTTATAGGTGCTAAATGGAAGAGCTTTCCAGTTTCTCTAGAAGTGAACCCCTCTGAACTGGATGCTGAGTTTGTGAAAAAGGCTATAGGTTTAGCTGCTGAGGAGTGGGATAGCGGTGCCTACAGTCGATCAGAGGGTATTGATTGGTATGGAGTAGACCCGGATCTATTCAATGACACTATCAGTACTACAGATAAAGGCTATGAGGACCTTGCGTGGACGAGCGATAAACTTGATGGTAAGAATACGCTTCTCTTCGGGAATTATTCTACCCCGGGTGTTATTGCTGTCACGATCCTCTGGTATGATAGGGCGACGAAGACTATTGTAGAATTCGACATAGTGTTCGATACAGACTACACGTGGGGCAACGCTACCGGAGACCCGAATGTAATGGATCTTCAGAATATCGCGACACATGAGCTTGGACACGGGGTTGGATTAGGCGACGTCTATCAGAGCACAGCATACCAAGAGACAATGTACGGCTATAGCGACTACGGGGAAACCAGCAAGAGAGACCTCTACATAGGCGACAAAACAGGTATCACAAAACTATACGGTGCGGCTTCGGCTTAGCCGAACCCCCTACTTTTTCCAATAAATCTTCCCAGCAGTAAAACCATCGCACTTCTCAGAATCGAAGATAAACTATAATGATTTAAATAAGCTATTTTTAAAAGAAGAAAGCCACTGGAATGGAGGAACTATGGTGGGAGGGCCGCCGCCGGGATTTGAACCCGGCCTCCAGGCTCCACAGGCCTGTACGCTAACCAGGCTACGTTACGGCGGCCATATATCCTCACAGTATTATCCCTGCATGGGCTTACCTTAAGATTACCGAGGAGAGATTATTCTAGTCCTCCTAGTAAATTTTACTCTCTTTTAGGCTTTGAAGGGTATAGAAAGTGGATTGACTACCATTCTCTAAGAGATAGAGAATTGCAGAGATTGCGTTGGAACCTATGGAAAACTTCGAATGGGCTTGTCTCTCTTCAAGCAGTTCTTCAAATGCGCATATTATGTCTTTTGACGTCTATTCTTTGAAAAGGACTTTTAAGCCGCTCTTCAACCCATTTCTCGTCGATGATTAAACCATATTGATCATGGCGCATCACAGTTTCAATATGCATCTCTCGCCTTTTGATAATACTTTGAAGCTTCATCATGTCTCCCAAGAAGAATTTTGTAGATTATCATGTCCACTCTGTGAAAATGCTTTCTCAAAAAACTCCTGATACGAATCCAGTTTTTACGTAAAGCCTTATCGCAGGTTTTAGGTCTATCTAAGTCTATAGGGAAACCTTATGATAGAACTTTTCTAGAAGAATTTCGCCTCCATAATTTCCAAAGATTCATAGTAAAATTTTTAATTATAAAAATTAAATTAAAAAATATTTTGTGTCTAAAGGATCTATAGATGGGTTAAAGAGAAGGTTTTGGCATTCGATAACAGGCGGGGTCTTCCTCATAGGTCTCGCAATCCTATTCTACATAGGATTTTGGCCTTGGATACTTGCTTTACTAGGTCTGATGGCTATAATCGAAGGCATCGGCGAATACTACTATAGAAGAAACGAGGAAAAACCGACTTAAGAGAATAGACTTAGAGATATTCGACTATCGAACGATGTTTGAGTACTTATCTATGTAATAAGTATGATAGAAAATTTTCCAAAATAATGAAAGAAGCAAAAGAACTAGGTTTAAACACCTCAAAAAGGCTCTAAAAGAGGCAATAAGAAGATTAAAATTGAAAGGTAAAGTCAGCAAAAACACTTCAACTCTCAACTGTCAGATGGCTATGCATATTATCTATACTTAACGGTTCATTGGCTTTTTCATTGTATATCTACAGTCTGCTCTTATGGGGCATAGGTTGCATTTAGGCTTATCGGTGCAGAATTTTAAGCCGAATTCTGTGAGCAGTGCATGGAACGTTTTATAAGTTTCCACGTCTCTCGGTATGCTCTCTTGAATGTAGGTCTGCCATTCCAAGTAGTTTTTGAGGTGGATGTCGCAGAACCTCTCTAGGATTCTTTTCGCATACTTTGA
Source organism: Bathyarchaeia archaeon (assembly GCA_038870975.1). GTDB lineage: Archaea > Thermoproteota > CALKCG01 > B24 > B24 > DTBU01. Next base: position 945,477 of record JAVZJD010000001.1, read on the forward strand.
AACTGGGATAACGGGTCTGTTGAAGGCGTACAGCAGGATTGTGTCTGAGGTTTCAGGTCCAATACCGTCGACACTGAGCAGTCTTCTCCTTAAAGAAGGATCATCTAATGAGTCCAACCTTAGGCTAATCATCAGTTTTGAAACCTCGTATAGAGTTTCGAGCTTCCTATACGTAAAACCAGCTGGTTTTATAGCCTCCTTCAGTAATGTAGGAGGTGTCTCAACGATTTTAGACGGCTCTAGAATCCCCATTTTCTTCAAATTCTCCACAGCTTTACTGGCATTGTTACGCCAGTTTGCGTTTTGAACCAATATTGCACCAACGATCCTCTCAAATGTAGCGTTCTCAGGCGCTGGCCAGTCTAAGCCTTTTCCAGTACGTCTCCACTCATTTGGTGGAACTTCATCCAAGAATTCATCTACAAGAAGCCTGTAGAGCATGGAAGGACATGAAGTCTCCATTGAAGCTTCCTCCGTTAGAGCAGAGTTTTAAGGTAGCTGTATTGTAACATCATCTCCATCTTTCAAGTTGAGTCTAAACCTTAAATTTTCAGCGGCTACTAGCTCGATTAGATCTTCCGGGTAGTTTGCCACTTTAGGTATTACTGCAATGGCTTTTACACATCCTTCGATGAAGACTTCAGCCGCTAATCCTCTGCAGAATCCTTCAGCTGGCTTTATCTCTACGTCGGCCTTCTCTTCAATAAGTCTTCTAGCGTCTTTATCAACCTTGAGGTTTAATGTTCCAGGGTAGGGTGTGAATCCAAATTTCTCTTGTATCTGTGTAATAACCCATGGCAGTGTAACGTAAAACCTCCCCAAGCCTAAACCGCTTACAACCTTCCCCTTTAAAGCCAGCATAGCTAAATTTATCTCTACTACGGAGGTTTTTAAACTAGATGGTAAAGCCTATAGTTGAAATTACGGCTGACAGTAACATACCCTTGATAGGCTCAGTGGGATTTGGACTTATCGATAGAGGTACAAACGTTATACAGGTTAGACCTACAAGTATATGTCCACTTTCATGCATATTCTGCTCCACCGATGCAGGACCTAAATCGCTTAGAAGAGCCGTTGAATACATAGTTGAACTAGACTATCTAGTGGAAGAATTCAGAGGGCTTGTGAAGTTTAAAAACTGTAAGCATGTTGAAGCACATATAGACACCGTAGGAGACCCTTTAACTTATCCAAGGCTTCCGGAGCTCTGCCAAGCTTTAAGGGAAACACCAAACGTTGAAGTAGTGTCTCTCCAAACGCATGGATTCCTCCTCACGGAGAAGCTGATTGACGAGCTTGAAGCAGCCGGATTGACCAGGATAAACCTTTCAATAGATAGTTTAAACCCGGATAAGGCTAAGATGCTCTCTGGAACTGAAAATTATCATGTGGATAAAGTTGTAGAGATGGCTAAATACATAGCTCAATCGAAGATAGACTTGTTAATAGCACCTGTATGGGTTCCGGGGATAAACGACAACGATATTGAGGAGATCATCCAGTTGGCTCTTGAGATCAAAGCTGGGAAAAGCGCTCCACCATTGGGGATTCAGAAGATGCTTACTCATAAACACGGTAGAAAGCCTAAGGGAGTTAAACCCATGAGTTGGAAAACCTTCTACGATAGGCTTAGAAGCCTTGAGAACACATACAGGGTTAAGCTCATACTCAGCCCAGAAGACTTCGGAATACATAAATGTAGAGAACTGCCCTTACCCTTCCAGAAGTTTGAAAAGGTTTGGGTTGAAGTCGTCGGCTTAGGCTTATTCAAAGGGGAAAAGCTTGGAGTAGCTAGAGGTAGAGTGTTGACCGTTGTAGATGCTGATGAAGCACCCGTAGGTTCTAAGATCAGGGTTAGAGTTTTACGTGTTAAGAACAACATATACATGGCTAGGTTTGAACCGTAAATAGAGGTTGCATCACCATCGGCAAGAAAGCATAGAGTTTCAACGGTGGGATTAACTATCGGTAAGCTTAAACATCTTTTCAACGTCAATGTTTCAAACGGGTACCGCTCAGATGTAGCTTGAACGTCCAAAAAGCTGGAATAAGACTCCGAGCCGAAATGGCGTTGGATTGGTGAAAAGCTGAGCTTAGAAAAACCGAGAATCTCCCGACTTTAGTCGTAGGGAGCGTCAACTGCCGGAGAGTTGAACCCGCTCAAATTTTACGTGTGGACTGTAGGAGTTTCCCCTACCATGCAGGTCTTTTGAAAGACCTACAACCTTATCCTTCATAATCTGGTAGAAGTCTCCGCCTATAACGGCTCCTTTAACCCTCCCCTCAATAGATCCGTTGACTATCAAATATCCATGTGTCACAGTTGCGTTTAAATAGCCGCTTACAGGGTTGGAAAGCCACTCCCCTATGGTTTTGAGGATGTAAACCCCCTTCGAAGTTTCCCCGACCATCTCATCAAGCTCGTAGTCTCCAGGCTTAAGTATGAGGTTGTTCGGTAACGGTCTTGACGACGTTGCCGAGGCTTTATGTGAGTTCCCAGTGCTTTCACGCTTCTCCCTATTAGCGGTATACGTATCATATAGGTATGTCTTTAAAACTCCGCTCTCTATCACGCAGTTCCTCCTCACAGGTATACCTTCGTCGTCGCACGTTCTACTTCCCATAAAGCCTGGAACAGTCCCATCGTCGATAAACGTGACCTTTGGAGACATAATTTCACTCCCAATCTTATTAACAAGTGGAGACCTATTCGTTTGAACAGAGTCCGCCGAGATCGCCATAGACAATAGACTACTGAAGATCGACGCCGCTACACGTCCATCTAAGATCAAATCGTACAGCCCAGTATCCAAGGCTTTAGCGCCGATAAACTCGTAGGCTTTTAACCCAATCTCTCGCCCAAGTTCATACGGTTTAACCTCATCCATAAAACGCGCCTGTTGAAAATCTGAAAAAGTTGCAGACTCACTCCCTTCTCCAGCCTTGGCAGTCGCATAAATCACTATGAACGTGTCTCTTCTAGAGACCTCTTCACCATGAAGATTCGCTATCGTTCTCTCCGATATTTCGACGTTTAAAGCTCCATAAACCGATTTAACTCCATACTTAGAGGAGTTTATTCCCTCTATAGTTGATTCAGCTATTTCTACAGCTTCTTCAGGCGTTAATTTCGCCAAACGTTCATCGTACACTCTATCTACACTCGTTACACCTAAACCCTTAGGGGCGGAAACCCAATATGGGTCTTCAGGGCTGGCTCTAGCTATCTTAACAACTTTGTCAACGGCTTCTTCTAACCCCTGTGGAGTGACATCATTGGATAGATATAGTCCTATACGCTTACCTACTGCCACTCTAAAACCCACTACGCATCCGTTTGTGTATCTGCAAGCCTCTACCTTATCTGTGAAATCTACGGTTAGTCTTTCTCTTCGAATAACGGTTAAATCTCCATCCTCAGCTCCAATACTCGTAAGCTTATCTAGAATCCTTCTAAGGTTAAACACGCTAACCACCTCCAACAATCATCCGTTTAACTCTAATATGAGGACCTCCATCTCCAACTTTAACCGTCTGAGCGCTTTTCCCACATCCGCCGAATACGGAGGTACTTATGTGTAGGTCTGAGGAAACGCAGTCAACATCCCTTAAAACGTCCAATATGAAACCTGAGATTACAACTCCTCTAACCATTTCACCGACCTCACCCTTCCTAATCATGTGAGACGGTCCTACGCTGAAAGTAAAAGTCCCCATACCTGGGTCAACCTCCCCGCCGGTTGAACCCTTACCTTTAATGTAAATGCCGTAGTCAACCCCCTCCAAAAGCTCTTCAAATTTCGCATCGCCGGGAAGCATGTAGAAGTTTGTCTGTCTAACTATCGGTATATTCTCAAAGTCTTGGCATCTACCGTTGCCAGTAGTCGTCGTCGACAATTCAGCGGCGGCTCTCCGTGACGTTAAAAACCTCTTTAAAACCCCATTCTCCACCACTAATGTCCTCCTCTTGGGAACACCCTCGTCATCATACGGTATGAAATACCCGCCTTCAACAACCCCCTCGTCAACTATCGTCACGTAGTCTGATGCAACCTTCGTGCCGAGCCTATTTCTGAGGATAGACCCACCCGAGTATACTAGGTCTCCCTCTGAAGCATGTCCGAAAGCTTCATGTAGCAGAAGTCCTACGACTTCAGGGTCTACAACAACGGTATAGCTTCCAGGAGGAGGTGTTTTACAGTATAGTGCTTTACAAACTAGGTTTGAAAGATCCGATGTGAATTCGGTCCAGTCGTTTCTCTCGATGAATTCCCAGCCGGAAACCATAGACTTCTGATGGGCTACTCTCTCCATAACACCCGACTCGTAGGCTACACTAACGTGGGAAACACCTGTTGTAAAACTCTTAACTTCAACGTCTACACCAGTGGTGGATTTTATGACTCTCCTGTCGTACATTACACCCAGCCTTGTAAAAGCGGATTTTACCCTCGGGTCGTTAAACGCAGCCCTATTGGCCTCTAAAACCACTCTTACCTTCTCCTCAAAGTCGACCTCTAACGGGTTTTCCTCAAACTTTGAATGGGCTTTATCTTTCACCGTTTCAACTTCAGCCAATTTAGCCTTAGATTGAGGTTGAACGGCTCTAGCTATGGCTAAAGCTCTCTCTAAACACTTGTATATACTATCTCTATCTAGTATGTTGGTCGCTGAGAATCCAAATCCACCCTTATATACCAATCTGATGCCTAGCCCCTTCACTCCACTTCTGAAAGCCTCCCGTATATTCCGATTATCTACGCTGAATATTTCAAAGGCGCTCTCATGGTATATTAGGCTTAAATCATCTAAACCCAGCTTTTCTCCTTCGCTTAGAATCCAATCCAACTCCATACAGTTATAGATAAATCAAAAGTCAAGTTAAATCTTCCCTCTAAATCGGCCATACTTAAATACATACTCCCCTTGAAAGCTGTTATTTACGTAGAGGTTGCTTAAAACGTCGTCACACGGACAACGGGGTTGCAAACTAATCTCCTTCACCAGTCTTAGCAGTTGCATAAGCCACTATGAAAGACACCTTTATAGAGGCCTATTCAGCATGAATGCTTCCTATCATTCAATAACCTTGAAACTGTTGATAGCTTCTTTAAGGGCTTCTACAGAATCAGCTCCTTTAAACTCAAATGAGTAGCATCCGCATGGGCTGTAGTGTACGCTTGAAGGGGTTGAATACTAAGCCTAATATCTCCAACGTTACAACGCCGAGGAGGGCTTGGTCGTCAGCTTCACCGAGGATGACAGGCGTATGGCACTCGCCCTGCGGGAGGGATATGTAGCACTCTGAAACCTTCCGCTTAACCGTGCTTCCATCAGCGAGGATAAACTCATGCTCACGCATGGGGGTGAGCCCTATCCTCTTCCACACCTCTTCGGGGAGAAGTGAGTATACTACACCGCTGTCGACTAAGAATCTAACATCGGCTTCACCAGTAGGACCTCTAACCCTACCTTCAACGTAAGTTATACCCAAAAATCCCCCTCCATTCAACAGTCTTCAAAGGAAGACCGCAACGGCTGGAATCATACATAAACCTCAACTTTCCCTATTAGCCTTCAATCATTTATAAACCTTATAGTGTTTAGGAAAAAACTATTTTACTATCCGAGTTCACACATCCGGTAAGGCTTTGTACGGCAGACCTCTACTTCACATCGGCTGTCTCAACTAAAATTCTCTTCCTCTAGAAATCAAGTGAGCTGCTGAATCGCGCGTTAAACTGGCTCTAACAACTCCCCTTGCAAAGCCTACAACCTTTCCCTCTTCTTTGGCAAGAAGCGCGATGGCATTGGGATCCTTTAAAAACCTCATAGTGACTTCCCTCGTCTCGCCAGACTTGTATAGTCTTAGTTCTTCCTCTAAAAACTCGTCTGGCAAGATCCCTAAAGCTTTCCCATACCGACTTCTCACAATCCAATAGTTGCTCCAAGTCCTCTATACCAGCGCTCACTATTTCTGCCATTGTTATGTGATGTTTCAAGGCCAACCTATATTCTTTAAGATTTGTGGAAATAGGGTGTGACCACTCACTGATACTCGTCCACCGTTTCCACATCTCTCCACTTCACATTCGACTCTACAAGTCGAATGGTTAAGTTAAAATCTTTCCTATTAAACCAGCTACACTTAAACATATATTTCCCTTGAAAGCTGTTATTTACGTGGAGGTTGCTTAAAACGTCGTTGAAAATAAGGTTCAACGAGGGCATAGAGGTCTCTTACGGGTCGACTAGGATAATACTCGACCCTTTCAAGTTCAATTCGAAGTGTAAACTCGCTCTTCTCACGCATGCACACGGCGACCACTCTAAAGCCTATACGGAGTATGAACGTGGTCTTGCGACAGATCAAACTCTAGACCTGCTGGCGCTCTATACTGGGAAACGTAAAACCATGAATAGTGAGACCGTTAGAATAGGTGAGAAGCTGAAAGTCGATGATTTAGAGATATCTGTCCACGATGCTGGACACATACTAGGCTCCGTCATGTTCCACATAGCTACACCTGAGCATTCAATCCTATACACGGGTGATTTAAACTGCGTAGAAACCCTAATATCTAAACCGGCTGAGGAAGTCTCATGTGAAACCCTAATAATAGACTCTACATTCGGATACCCCTACTTTAAGTTTCCAAGTAGGGATAGACTCTACAGCGATATCGTAAACTGGGTTGTTGACGCAATTCAACGTGGCTATATTCCAGTTTTACACGCAGACTCCATAGGTAACTCTCAAGAGCTCATAGCTCTATTCAATAGGTTTACTAGGATTCCAGTCGTCTCCCATGTGAAGGTCTCAAAGGTGAATGAGATATACAAGCGGTATGGGTTTAAACTCGAATATTTAAGCCACGGCTCTGAAGACGCCTCTGAATCTATCAAATCGGGCTTCTGCGTTTACATAGCTCCTAAAAATGCGCGTGTTTCACTCGGTAAACCCATTGTAGAGGCCCTGGTTTCAGGATGGGCTTTAACACTCGGCGGCTTCCCATTAAGTGACCACGCCGACTACCCCAGTCTAATAAACTACGTAGCTACTGTAAGACCCAAAAGGGTTTACACGTATCCAGATGGATACTCAAGCCGGGTTTTAGCGAGTAGGATAGAGAAGGTTTTAAATATACCAGCCCGCTCGATAAGCGATTTTTAACCCAACTCTATGATCTTCTTAGCTACTGCTTCAGCCATCTCACTCGTCGATGCGCTTCCTCCGAAGTCGTAGGTCTTCACCTTCCCCTCTTTTAAGACTTCGAAGACTCCGGCTTCAATCTTCTTAGCCGCCTCTGTACATACAGGGTCGCTGTGTTTAGAGCCGAGCCACTCAAGCATCATCTTCGACGCCATTATGGTGGCGATGGGGTTAACTTTATTCAAGCCTTTATACTTCGGTGCGGAACCATGTACTGGTTCAAACATTCCGTAGTTGTCGCCTATGTTTGCTCCAGCTACAAACCCCAACCCACCGACTAATTGCGCAGCTTCATCGCTTAAAATGTCTCCAAACATGTTCGTAGTGACTACTACGTCGAAGTCTTCAGGCCTCTTTACAAGTTGCATGGCCGCTGCATCTATCCTCAATTCCCAGAGCTCGACATCCGGGAACTCTTGAGCAACCTTCAAAACCGCGTTCTTAAATATTCCATCCGTAATCTTCAGTATATTCCCCTTATGCACATAAGCCAGCTTCTTCCTACGGTTCATAGCTAGTTTAAACGCAAACCTCGCTATACGTTCGCATGCCTTCCAAGTTATAACCCTCATGGCGACTGCTACTCCTGAAGCCAACTCAAACTCTATGCCCGAATACAAGTCCTCAGTATTCTCTCTAACTATTACAAGGTCTATATTGGGTTTGAGACTTGGAACATTCGGCAGAGACCTGCAAGGTCTAACATTAGCGTATAAATCAAACATTACTCTAATCGTTACTGCTACGCTTCTAGGAGAGCCGGGTTCTTCCGGCGTTGTAACGGGTCCTTTAAGGCAGGCATCGCTCTCCTTTAAAAGCTTGATACTATGCTCAGGCAGATTTGTCCCATACTTCGGTATACATTCCAAACCAGCCTCCACGTCTAAAGGCTTTAACTCCAAACCTTTAGAAGTATCTTGCACGGCTTCTAAAACACGCATAGCAGCATCTACAACCTCTGGGCCAATACCATCCCCCTTGATCACGGCGATTCTATACACACCCATCAATTAACACCTCTAAAACCTCAACATTAGAAGGAGAGTTGCAACGCCTATTTTATATACTTTATTACTTTACATATAAACGCTCGGCAAGAAAGCTTAGAACTTAAGGTCTACAAATGAATTGCCGACAAACCAATTAACAAATTCCACTATTCACTAAACTGTATATGCTGTATAAAGAGGCTGGGGGATGAATAAATAAAACCCTCAGCCCGCAGGAGCCGGGCGCAGCTTCTTTACAAGGGAGGAGTTGAGAAGAAGGGGCTTGTGAAGCACCTCTTTGTCTTCAGAAAAATGTCATTTTTGTCATTTTTGTCAGCCATGGAAAAAGGTATGGAAAGTGAAGTGAAGCCGGCTCAGAGTCAGCAGTCTGACCTATGGAAAATTTCCATAGCTGACAAAACTGACAAAATTTTAGAAGTGTTAGGTGTCTGTGTTTTTCGGGTTTAAGCGTCTTCCGGCTGGCTCTGTTTGAAGAGGGCTTTTCGCCCGCCTGCACGCGGGGCAGTAGCCCATCTTTTCAACAAATTTGTTGTGCCTCTCTATCTGCGTCTTTATCGTTGCGCTACTACGTCCTAGCTTCTGGGATATGGTCTTCATGCCAAGACCGTCTTCAACGTACATTTGGATGATTTGAGCGTGCTCCCTGTCGCCGACTGTTTTAAACGTCCCCCTGTACTCGCCTTTTTCAAGCTCTTCTTCAAAGGATATTTTTAGACCGAGCTTGTACGCTATGCCCTCGCCCTCTTTAACATGCCACTCTGGAAGCGGGAAGACGCCTACCCCGATATCCCCTTCTTTAGTTAATAGTGCGAACTGGTTCGGCTTTCTTCAAGCCTATGGTGGAATAACGTAGCTGGGTCGCCGTCAAGCACTATACGTCCCTGATTCATAACTTCTAGTCTAGAAGCATATCTTCTAGACTAGAAGTCTTTCTTTTCAACCTCCAGATTAACATCTAGCTACACGTCGTACTTAAAACATATATATAACTTCGAAAATTCCTCTGATGGAAAATGGGCAAAGAGGTGGTAGAAGAAAGGATAAACTGGCCTCTGTGGATCATAACGATATTTGTCATAACGATTCTGACTTTTCTAGGTCAAGCTGCTATCAGTACGACGTGTATGCCATTCGCATGCTCCTTCAATTTAGCTGCATATGATTGGCCATTTGTAATACCCCTACCACTGCTACTAGTACTAATGCGTACATACATATCTACGCTTATGGGTAGAAAAATCAGCATAACAAGTCTAATTTACTTATTTGTAGTAATCGGTGTGGCTCTGCTACTGGTTTACATAGGAATGCAGGCGGCTCCTGAGGAATCTAAGGAAGTTTCAACGGGCTCCTCAAGCAGCGGGGCTATTTTACCTGTTAGCTCGACTGCTGTTTCATCGATAGAAGAAGCTGCTAGGCTTCTGAACGCATCCGCCCCTGTCAGGCTTCCGACAACTATACCCAGTAGCATGGTCTATATCAGAATAATCTTTTCAAGCGACACCAGCTCAATTTACGTTTTCTACGCTGATGAACCTATAGTCGAGGAGAATAACCCATTCGTTCTCATGCATCTGTTTGAAGGGTGGACGTTCGAAGATGTGGAGGGCGGGGCACCAGATATGATGCTGATAATACACAGGCTTGACTCGGAGTCCACGGTTATGGTCAGTGATATAAACACTGAGGAGGCTGCTAGAAAATATGCTGAAGAGTTCAATCTAACCTATCGAATGGTTGACGGGATAGCCGTATTCGGCTACAATCCTGTGGAGTCTAAGATCTGGGCTGAGCCCATAGGTGTTGTGCACTTCTACATAGGCAACATAGTTTACCAGATTAGAACCCATCTATCCTTTGAGGAGATGGTGGAGATTGCCAGGTCTATTATCGAGCAGTTCTAAAGTAATCATGATGATAGTTGTGGTTGCCGTCCTGCTAGTGGGAGTAGCCACACCTGTCCGAGGCAAGGGGCATACGTCCGAGTGCAATTGGCATTACTACGCTATCGGATTTTGGTATGACCCTATTAATCTTAACAACCAGACGCTAGGAGTATCTGGAAAAATTACAGTCTATGGATAACAAGATAAAGGGTACTGGACGTTGGATTGTAGAGTTTGTACAAATATTGTTTTATGACGGCTCATGGTTGCAAATAGGATACGAGAAGAACAGGGAGGGTACTGGAGAGCTAAAGTACTACTGGGAATACTGTATCTATGTATTGTCACCCCCCTCTAACGAAAGTCTTTTTGAAAAAGCAACGGCCGGCTCAGTTCCAGAGTTTAAAATATACCGATCAGGCTCTTCAAACAGTGGATGGATGTGGAAGCTTCTTAAAGACGGTGTTCTAAAGAAGCAGCTGTCTCTTCCATCAGCCTATTCCACTGGAAGAGCTGAGGCTGCTTTCGAATCCATAGATAGTAGTGAAGAGATTACCTATAACCAGGGGACAGGCTTGTTCACCACTTTAAAATACTACTACAGTGGATCATGGTTAAACTGGAATGCTATAAAGTTTACAAACGGAAGAGGGAAAGCAGGTGCGGAGTACCCGCCAGACCCACCATACCACGCTAAAGCACTGAATACGAATGCGTTTAAGACCTGGGGAGACTACGATGCAGACCCCTAACAGGTAACAGGGAGCCATCCATTTCCTCCTCATGGAGTTTGATGATGTTGTAGGTTCTTATGAAACTCCGCTGATTTCTACGCTACTTCTCCCCCGCTTCTCTATTCCAGAAACCCCACCTTAGACCATCACCAGATCGATCCGTGAATCATCCAGAATCTTTCAACTCTCTCTGGTTGCAACAAAAAATACCTAGGGGGAAGGGTAAGTTCGGAATGACCGAGAAAAGACAAATATATTAGGATAAAAATTGTCTTTTTATTACCTTTTCTAAACCGTTTAAAACTCGCTAAAAACTGAAGAAGTAGAGATTTCTAAACCAAGTTTCAAACCCTTATAGCTACCCTCTAAACTATTAGAGCCAAATTATCTAGAAGCTAAGTGCATAACGGAAATTAGAGGGACGAGGGGAGGAGGCAGATTTGCAAACGAAACGGAGTCTGCTAAGGTCAGAGCCAACGAGAGAAGGTACTTTTACGGGTGGTATGATCTGGGAGGTGTGGAGCAGGCCACGATATTCGCAGTACGTCAAGCACGGTATAAATCAAGGTTTACGCTATGCGAATTTCCAGTAGCTATGTATGACGCGTTGATAGTCCTCATACCTAAACCCGGGCTATATTTGGATAAGAACAGACTTGAAGCATTATTAGCATATCTAAATTCCTCGTTCTGTCAGTATTACATAGAGATTCATGGTAGATACATAGCTAAAGGGCCTATAGCACTTGAAGTCAACATAGCTAGGGATATGCCCATTTTAGACGTTAGAAAGCTCAGCGGTATGCAGATTCATGAGTTAGCCTATTTGTTCGATAAGCTTGAGTCTGAGGCTAGGCGTATAGGCGGTGCTTCTGAAAAAGAGATAGGTATCATAGGCGTAGAAGTTAATGGTGTAAAGACGCATACGATAGTAGTCTTCGGCGATGAAAATGTGTATCTTTTAGGAGTTGTAACTCTTGAAGAACTGGGTTTAGAAGTCGACCCGATAAAAGGTGAACTAAAACCACTGGAGCTGCTGCTAATGTGACTATATGGCTCTAAACAATCGAAGTAGGTTTATCTATATCCTACTGGTCAACTGAAACTGTCTAAAAGCTCGAGAAGGAAGGTGAACGGGTTTAAGCTCCAGCAGGGAACGCATATTCATAGTTGCATACATAACTTACGCACTGCTATATCTAGCTAGGCTCAATTTCTCCATTGCTCTCCCTCTGTTAAACGAGGAACTTGGTTATTCGAAGTTTACACTGGGTTTAATCGCGGGGGCATTCTCAATCTCCTACGCAATAGGACAGTTTATACATGGGCGATTGGTTGACCGCTATGGGCCTAAGAAGATAATACTCATAGGTTTAATCGTCTCTGGGATTATGAATATATTATTCAGCCGCATTAACACATTAATCCTACTGATAGTTGTATGGGCTGTTAACGGATACGCTCAGTCGACCGGATGGCCGGCTGTAGTTAAACTTGTAAGTAGCAGGTTTAAGTCTGAACTTGGAAAAATAGGCGGATTATTCGGCTCATGTTTCCTCGTTGGGAATATGGTGGCTTGGCCTATTCTCGGCTACTTGGTGTCAAACTATGGGTGGCGTATGGTTTTTACAATACCGTCGATCATACTGATAGTGCTTGCAGTTCTATTCTACCTGACGATTGAAGAGGTTGAGAAAACAGAAGCGTACAATTCAAAGCAAATCGTAAACTTCAAGAAGCTCATCTTTTCAAAGGGTTTAACCATAATAACTTCAGCATACATACTGCTTCAATTTGTACGAAGCGTTTTCACGCTATGGGCTCCATCATATCTCTTTGAAAAATACAGGCTTCCTTTAGACGTGGCGGGTTACACCGCCGCCGTTATACCTCTCGGAGGTATTGTGGGATCACTAGTCTCAGGTTGGCTTTCAGACTATTTGGAGAAACCCGGGAGGAAACTGACAATATGCGTTTTAACAATATCCCTCGGCTTTGCAATAGCTGCTTTCCACTATGCTTCTAATCTAGGTCTTGAATTAGGAATATTTTCACTATTTATCGTAGGATTTACTCTCTACGGTCCACATGTGATAATATCTACCGTCATACCTATGGAGCTTGATGAAAGCTACGGTGGAGCTAGTGTAGCGGGATTCATAGATGGAATGGGATACTTCGGCTCGATGCTTGCAGAGTCTTCCACCGGCTGGCTTATCGAGGTACATGGTTGGAGTGGTGCTGTAACCTTCTGCCTCACCAGCACACTGTTAGCAACGATACTAGTAGCCTTCCTCTATGAGGAGAAAAAGTAGGGTTAAAGCCAGCTTTTCTCAATTTAAACTGACCATTAGAGGCCGAAGTACTCATTGATCGGCTTCTGATAGGCTTCAACTCTACCCTCTAAAACATCCGTATATTTTACAGGCTGGCCTAAGTAGGCAGATTCATATATCGATTCACATATGGCCTTAGCCTTAAGCCCTTCCTCACCGTCGACTTCAGGCTTCCTCTTATTCTCAACGGCATCTAGGAAATCGTAGCATTCTATGAATACTCCATTCATGATGCCGTATGGGAAGAGCCTCCTCTTCCCTTCACTGTCTAGAGAGCTTAAATATTCTCTTTCAAGCTCTCTCATAGAGTATGTAATCTTCTTAGGCCCGTCTTGGATTATGATTTCAGCGTTGTCAAATGGACCGTGAAAAACGTCGCCGTGGTCCAGTAAGCATCCTCTACTACCGTAGTGTACAACGTTGGTGTAGCTGTACCCTGGGGCTGCTATAGTCCAGCTCCAAGTACATATTAAGCCGTTTTTGAAGGTTATCATAGCTATCCAAGTGTCTTCCCGCTCATCGTAAACTATCCTGTCGCCTTTCTTATGAGGCCACTTTTCAAACTGTGTTACTCTAGCGTATACTGTCTCAGGGTCTCCATATAGGTATCTCAAGGTATCGGCGAAGTGTGCCCCACTATCCATAACCATTCCTCCACCACCAAGCATTTTCTCAATTCTCCAATGCCAAACCCTCTCCTCGGATGGGTTTTCCCAGCCAGCGTGTTGAGCGAAGAATAGCCTAGGCTCTCCCAGCATTTTCCTCTCGTTTATAATCCAGTATGCCGTCCTCTGGCTTAAACCCCTTCTAACGTTCTCGGCTACTGCGACAATCTTATTATACCTCTTGGCTGTCTCTATTACAGCCTTACTAGCCTTCACGGTTATTCCAAAAGGCTTCTCAACCATTACGTTTGCACCAGCTTTTAAGCAGGCTATAGCGGCTTTATGATGCTCTGAGTGGGGTGTACAAATATCCACGGCATCAAGCGACTCCTTGGAAAGCATATCCTCTACACTACTGTAGACTCTTGGCTTAAAGTTTTGACTTTGAGCAGCAATATTAGCAAACTTTTCAGCCGAAGCCAACACGGGGTCGCACATAGCCGTAAACTCAAACTTCTCAGGCTCCCTCTGTTTAATAGCCACGTAGGCTCTTAAATGGGCTTCAGCCATTCCTCCACATCCAACGATAGCGAGCCTCAAAACCATAATGACACATCAAACTCTTCATAGTTTTTGATTTAATATAGCTTTCTATGAGGCCATATTTCAAAACACGGAAAAATAGTATCTACCTCTTGGTGGAAATAATCTATCCGTAGAAGATAGTCTTAAGTATTCAAATTGAAGGTGGGTATGTAGGAAAAAATAGGGTAGTGGAGTTTAATTGGGTCATGCTACTTGTGGGAAGAATATGAAGAACGATATCGCTGCCACTAGAACTTCCAATGCTGTTCCAAGTATGAAGCCTCCTACAAAGGGCACTACTTTCTCCTCGTATAATTTGCTTCCACCGATTTTCAGTATTGTGTACTTCACTATTCCATCTACCAGTGCCACAAACCATACGCCGTGGAGTGACCCCTCCCAATCCCAAGCAACTATCGTTACAAGCGGATCTGGTAGCCATAGGATTCTCGTAGACAAATACCTCATAATCACCATGAATATGAAGCCTACAGCAATGTAGATACCAGCCTCACTCATAGGCGCATCGACAGGTCTATTCCAGAGAGACCAGTACCACCAACTGTCTTCATCGAGGTCGGCAGTAAGTACGAGACTTCCAAGGCGGAGGTTCCCACCATAAACCCCAGGTATGACTACCTGCATTATATGTGCAAAA
The DNA here is from genome assembly GCA_038870975.1 of Bathyarchaeia archaeon. GTDB lineage: Archaea > Thermoproteota > CALKCG01 > B24 > B24 > DTBU01. The sequence continues at coordinate 960,507 of JAVZJD010000001.1, forward strand.
AACATAGATGTGAACAGCGACACTGCAAGGACTTTAATTACGTTTTTAACGCTCGCTCCTGTTAAGCTTGCCAAGTGGTAACTACCTACCGTAGTGTAGAATGAGCTTCCATATCCCGAGAGAGCTCGGTGAGCAATCCAATGTCTATTCAAAGCTGGGGTTAACGCTAAGTCCGTTGTGGTTATCGGTGGACCGTAACCAGTCGGCCAGACAAGCATTCTAATGAACCCAGGTGTAAAACTATAACACGGTGAATTCGAAATGCTTAGCCTACCCCAAACTTGAGTCATAGAAACCCATGTTATGATCGCTGTAAGTGTAACCGCGAACGATGTCCAAAGGCTCATGCCGGTATATGCAAAGAATAATATCATCAGTATGAAGCATACCGTGAAGATCATCCAGGCATGTCTATACCGCATCGGTTCCACCCGGTCTTCTGCGTTCTTACCAAATGCTGCTTTCAAAGTATTGGTTAAATATTGTCTTTCAAGGAATATCGTCATGATAAATATTCCGAGAATACTACCTGTAAGTATACCGTGGAAAGCCAACGGTGGGCTGTCATATGGATCTGGAGGACACCAGTTTCTTCCGCAGAAGCCCACATTAGTTATACCTGTGTAGTAGCCAGAATAATATGCGATGTACAAGGCTACTTCAAACACTAGGGTGTAAAACACCATGCTAAACAAATAGTGAACAGGTACTAGAAGCATTAATGCATACAGTGGGGGATGTTTAGCAAATCCTAAATTCCAAGGCTGATCAAGTGGTGCAACTTGATGGCATCCAGGTCCACATGTATTCGTACGCCAGCCATATATATCTGGAAACCATGGGAATAGTGTAATGCCGCTAAGCGGTATAGCTGTTAACAGTCCTATTAAAAACCCTAAAATAAATGTCATCCTACCAGGCCATTCGCGTTTTTTAACATTCTCCAAACCTAGAATCGAGCTGTACGCTACAGTAACCCACGGGAATGGTAATCGTTCAACGTCTATCCACTCTCTACGAAAGATGCTGACAAGGCATATGCTTATACCTCCGAAAATCGCAACTATTAGCGTATACCATACTACAGCTGGAAATAGTACACTCCAAGGTAGAGCACTAATGCTTCCAGCACCGTAAAGGAGTACTTCAGCTGAAGTTTTCGGAATCGCTACAAATTCTGGGACGTATCTCAACACGGACTCTGACGTTTGTGCTGAGGCTAAAAGCATACCAATATCCCACCACCATGGATTGTCAAAAGATGAAAAGTACGATGCACACAAAGTAACTATGTAAAGATATACTATATTCGTCGTAGTCAAATATCTCCGCATATAGGGCAATTTCATAAGCATAGCGGTTAGTAGGAGCATTACAAAAGGCCACCCCATGAGATCTAATCCCGGTGTCGATATTAGAACACTGACGCTTTGAGTACAGTATGCACTAGGCGGTAGCCAGAAGATGAACATGTTGAAGAGGCATGTTAGCACAGCGCTTAAAGCGAAGACCGTTAATAGCGTACCAGATTTTACCTCTTCGTTGCTAGACTTACTTTCAAACCGCTGTCTTTCCACTTAAGACCACCGAAGTTGAATAGATTCTCCCTCATAGTATTTATGGTTTTTCGTAATCAAATAAAAAATGAGGTTGAGTGGTTTTAGAATGGTATGAAGAATCTTATGGCGCTTATTACTCCACCAGCCAGTATCGCTAACGCATATCCGAGTAGGAATCCAGTAGCCACAGGCACTCCATGCTCTTCGTAGGCTTTACTACCTCCGATTTTAAGCGTAAGAAGCTTAAGAACCCACGCAGCGGTAACCATAACCCATATTCCTTCGCTTATGCATCTTGAGCCGAATGTTAGTAGGAAGCCATATGGGTCTAGTGGGAATGCTACGAATCTAGCGTGTAGCCAGCTTAAAACCCAGATTACTACCATACCTGCTACGAAGTTTGGTATCCACGGTCCCCCACTCATAACTTCTGGCGCTATTCCACTCCACGGATTATCCGGGTTTGCGGCGTAGGATATGTCCCCTACGAATGTAGTCGATTGGTAGAAGGGTAGATAAGCCAATCCTACTGAATATCCTAGCGGAAGTATTGTAAGCCACCAGACTAGGGGTATTAGAAACACTATGATAAGCATGATGTAATATAGGCTTCTAGTATCTGTCTTCGTGAGGTTGGCGAATTTATAACCTGCGAATGAAGCTGCCAATGCTCCTCCCCAGCCCAAGCTTAAACCATCCGAGCCAGATTGACGCATCAATATGCATGTAAGTGCATAGTTTGCATCAGCTCTCTCAGGGAGTTCAGGCCATATTGCTCTAAGCCAGTAGAGTCCATATGCGCCTAGTCCAATGGCATTATATCCGGTCCTACCGTAAACAAACATGGCTGCAAAGAAGAATAGCCAAACCATTATCGGCATCAATATAGCGTTTAGAATGCTTATACCTATTGAAGATAGTAGCCCTACTAGGACTAGGTACGATAGTATGAGTGTCGCTCCAACAGCCTTATAATGCTTCTCCTCAGGCTTCAGTATTGCCTTAAAACTTTCAGCTAAATACCTCCTCCTCATAAAGACATACATCAATACAAGCCCAAGCCCTCCACCCATGTTTGCCACGATCGTCCACTTGAACGGTGCACCCCATTCTAGTGAACTTGGTCCACATTCAGCGCGGCCGCATCCAGGCATAGTCATCAGTCCAGTGTAGTATCCAGCGTAGTAGGCGACCTGCGTACCTATAAATAGGAACAAGTTGCATATCACGGACGTAAACAGTGTACTTAAGGGAGCCATATAGAATAGAGCTGCGAGAGACGGATTCTTGCTGTATATAGCTAATGCCACAATGCTATATAGTGGATGATTGGTTGGTATGCAACCTGCGCCATAGCACTCGGTAGCGCACCTCCAACTGAATACGTCTGGAAACCATGGGAATGTTATCGTTAGGAAAACTATGAATTGAAATGCAAATCCAAGCACTACACCAATGATATACGGTTTAACGGTCTTTTTCTCAGATTGTTTTACAATTTCGTAAACTGCCAGGGTCTGAGGGAAAGGTACTTGTTCTACTTCAATCCACTCCTTCTGCCATATGGTGGCTATGGAGAGCATGTAAACTCCGAAGAAGCTGTAGAGGAACCACCAATAAAGCATCACTGGCATCCAGTAGTTCCACGGTATTGTCGTTCCACCATATATGATTTGTTCGGCGATCTCACGTGGTGGCGCTATAAACTCAGGTATTAGTGGCGATATGGTTTCAGGGTTAAGCCACCTCTGTGCTATTATACCTGGTGGGACTCTGAATGCTCCGTAGCCGACAGCCATGTAAGAGCTGAATATTGAAGCTATGTATAGGCATGTTAGGGTTTTAACATCTACTTTGCCTTTGAGAAGTTTAAAAGGTATTATACCCAGAAGAATCACAAGATACGGTAGAGGTGTAAACTCCTCAGAGCAGTTTACTGAGCCTGGGTTGTAGAATATCCATATACGTGAGCTCAGCAGGGTATTCCATAGAACTCCAATAGAAACCATGAGTATGGTGGCGATCACTACTATGAGTGCGGTACGACCTCCTATTCTGTATTCCTCACCCATTTTCCCTCAGAGTATTCGTATACGAAATTCTGCTTAAAAGCTTATTCACATTAACTCTATGCTTCTCATTGGAAATGTATCCACTCAATGGATATTTATGTGATGGATGCTTTAAAGTACTAGACAATGCTTAAGTCCTAATTCAGACATTTTACTCTTTAATGTCTGACGAAATATACCTTGTGGCTAATTCACATATAGACCTTTCATGGCTTTGGACGAGGGAAGAGACGATAGGTAAAATATGCCCTGAAACATTTCTAAACGTTTTAAACCTAATGGATAAGTATCCGCTTCTATGCTATGCACAGAGCTCTGCTCAAATATATGAGTGGCTGGAGATTCACCATCCGGAAATTTTCAGTAGAATACGTGAGAAAGTTAAGGAGGGAAAATGGGAGATAGTGGGCGGTTCATGGGTGGAGCATAATGCAAACCTCCTGTGCGGCGAATCCCTCGTACGGCAGTATCTTTTTGGAAAGAGGTATTTCATGGAGAAATTTAACGTAGACGTTAAAGTTGCTTGGCTACCGGACAGCTTTGGCTTCTGCTGGACGCTTCCCCAAGTGCTTAAGAAATGTGGATTGGACTATTTTCTAACGCATAAGTTGAAGTGGCAAGTAGAACGTATGAAACCTCCAATACCTTTTCCACACTACGTCTTCTGGTGGGAATCGCCAGATGGGTCGCGGGTTTTAACCTACCATACAGTGGGAAGCTACTCTGAAGACGTTAACGCAATGAGGATGCTTGAACAACTGGCTTTATTGAAAAGGCGTCATGGTTTAACGAAGCTTCTAGTACTATTCGGTAGAGGAGACCATGGAGGTGGACCGACCGAGGGAATGGTTAAGGAAGCTTTAAGACTTATGGAAATACGTGATCCTGCAGTCTACCCCAGGGTGACCCTATCGACATCTCAACGCTGGTTTCAAGAGGTTGAAACAGTTTCGGAGAATCTACAGCTTCCGGTGGTTAAAGATGAACTATATGTTAAGACACATAGGGGGACGTACACTACAGAGTCTAAAGTAAAACTCCACAATAGGAGATGCGAATGTCTCCTGCTGACCGCTGAAAGATTTGCATCTATAGCTATGCTTCTAGGTATGGCTTATCCTTATGAGGATTTAAAACACGCTTGGAAGCTACTCCTCCTAAATCAAGTCCACGACAACATAGATGGGACTTCCATAGAGGAGGTCTACGTTCAAGCTGAGAAAGACTATGGAGAAGTCTACAAGATTGGTGGTAGAGTTTTAGAGGAGGCTTTAAACACAATCGCATCCAACGTTGACACTGGAGGCTGTGAAGGAATACCTATACTTGTCTTCAACCCACTTTCATGGCGCAGGAGAGACGTAGTAGAACTCTCCCTTGAAAGGCTCTTTGAAAACGTGAAAGCGTTTAAAATACTAGACTACTCTGGGAGGGAGGCTCCAGTACAAGTCTTAGAAGATGGACGTAGCGTTATATTCATAGCTGAAGACATTCCATCTTTCGGCTATAAGCTGTACAGTCTAACTCCTTCATCAGAAGGCTCTGTAGATTCAAACCTCAAAGTAGGCGAATTCTACCTAGAAAACGAGTTTCTACGCGTAGAAATAGATAGAAGAACAGGCTGTGTCTCTAGAATCTACGATAAAGTTAATGGAAGAGACGTTTTATCAGACTCCGGGAGAGGAAACATTCTCCAAGTATATGAGGATAAGCCTCCCAACGCTCCCGGTGGAGAACCAGCCTGGAACATGTACCTAGGAGCTTTAACAGAGCTAGATAAAGCAGAAGAAGTGCGTATAGTTGAGAAGGGACCTGTTAGAGCCACAATTAAAGTAGTTAAGAGATATGGCGGCTCTACTTTTGAACAATACATCTCACTCTACGATAAGATTCCAAGGGTGGACTTTACGCTTAAAGCCGATTGGCATGAAAAGTATAAAACCTTAAAGGTGGCCTTTCCATTGAGGTTTAAAAACCACTGGGCTACATACGACACACCCTTCGGCGTAATACAGCGTTACCAGTACATTTACGAGAAAGCCCCAGACAGACAGATGAATATGCCTAAGAGGCCGTGGGAGCCTGCGGATAAAGCCAAATTTGAAGTACCCGCGCTCTACTGGGTAAACATAGATACTGAAAATGGAGATTACGGTGTAGCTCTACTCAACGACTGTAAATACGGTTTCGACGTAGTTGAAAATACGATTAGAATGACTCTTCTCAGGGGTCCTAGACGCGGATATCCATCTACACCTGAACAGTGGGCTGATCAATCAGACGATCCACGTGTAGGAGTACACATCGTCAAATACGCATTATACCCCCATAAAGAGGATTGGGCGAAGTCGATGGTGTTTAGAAGAGGCTACGAATTCAACTATCCTCTGATAGCGTGGAGATCCCCAGGAAACCCGGGGCCTCTGCCGAAGGCTCTATCACTGATAGATGTTAAACCAGGTAATGTCGTTCTCTCTGCTTTGAAAAAAGCTGAGGATTCAAACGAGCTTGTGTTGAGGGTTTACGAAACCTGTGGTTTAAAGTCAGACGTAGAATTGAAAACGTCTTTTAAGCCTCTAAAAGCAGTTGAAACAGACTTAGTTGAATGGGATATGTATATAGAGGGAAGAGAATTTAAAGTATCAGAGGACGTGGTGAGCTTCTACATAAAAGGTAATGAAATAGTCACAGTTAAACTCACACCTCGGAAGCCATAAATTTATTTAACGCGCATGCGCTAATAAGGGAGTGAAAACGATGAAATACGAGATTAAGTATAGCCCAAGCTACTCTATGCTGGAAGTTAGTCTAGAGCCTAAGGAGATTATTGTAGCGGAAGCAGGCGCCATGATATACATGTCTCCTCAAATAACTGTTAAAACGAGGAAAAGAGAAAGCGACAGCCTATGGAGAAGCATCAAAACGACGGTTTTAGGCGGTGAATCCTTCTTCGTAAACGAGTATATTGCAGAGAGAGGCCCGGGTAAAGTTGGCTTTGCTCCAGCTCCCGTAGGTGATATAAACGTTCTTAAAGTGGAAGCCGGGAGGGGGCTTATCCTTCAAAAGTCAGCCTATTTAGCATCAACAGAGGGCATAACCTTGGATACAGAATAGCAGGGGTTTAAAAGAGGGCTCTTTGGCCAAAGTCTATTCATGCTTAAAGTTTCCGGAGAGGGTCTATTGTTTGTAAACGCCTTCGGCGCAATAGACAGACACAGTCTAAAAAGTGGTGAGTCTCTAATAATAGACAATTACCATCTGGTAGCCTTTGACGACACATGCAGGTATGATGTTAAGAAGTTTGGCGGGTTAAAATCCACAATATTGGGAGGGGAAGGCTTAGTAACCGAAGTCTATGGACCTGGAGAAGTATACATTCAGACTAAGAATATACGCGAGTTTGTCGATTGGCTTTGGGAGCTACTTCATGCAAGGGTGGAAACTACGGCGAGAACTACGGCTATGGAAAAAGGAGAGAGAAGGTATCGGCTTCAGCTTAGGCAGACCGAAATAATGGCAAATCTAGTCTCCAGCTATTTTTCAAACTGTGTTAAATACTGCTTATGTGCCTCAAGGTAATCATTGAAAAGCTTTTTAGCTATTTCAAGTGTTGGAACCATAGGGTCTAAAGCAAGGGCTTGAACCGCGAGCTGTCTATCCCCCGTTAATGCAGCTTCAACTGTTAGCTCTTGCTGGGCTATTCTCTGCTGTAGGATTGCCTCTACACCTTTAGGTAGTCTGCCGACGTTTACGCCTTTAAATCCAAGTGGGCTCACTACTACTGGTATTTCTACGACTGCGTCGTCTGGAAGCCCCTCTATGCATCCATTGTTAGGTATGTTCGCGCCCTCGAATAGTCTAACTTGGTTTTTAACGATAATCTCCATAAGTTCATATGCAAACGAATGTTCAGCTATGCCTTTACGCTGTTCAACCAGCTCTTTAATAGGCCTTCTCCCGTCAGCCCAACCCGAGACCATCTCCCATACTTGGTTTCTCCACTCTTCACGGTATATGGTATCGCCTGGGAATAGCTTAAGCCCGTACTTAGCGCCATAGTTTGCCTCTTGACATAGGAAGTATGGGAAGAATTCAGCCACATGTGAATCTCCCTGTACAGGGTATAATCCGAATATTTCCATAAGCTCTACGGAAACATATGCATGGAATGGCTTGCCCGTTTTAACGGCCTCATCCCTCATAGCTACGATTTTACGTTTAAACTCAGGGTATACGTCTCTACCGTTTGCATAGGCTTCTAAAACCCACGTTAGATGGTTTACACCAGCCGCTGTAAAAACTAAATCCTCAGGTTTACAGCCTACAGCTCTAGATATGAAGTACCTAGGTGCTTTAACACCAGTACATAAACCTATGACATTCGCCTTAGTCGTTTTTCTAGCGGCTCTACACATAGTGGTCAGTGGGTTTGCCTCGTTGAAGACTACAGCATTTGGACAGAGCTTCTCCACGTCACGGCAGATCTCCACCATTGGAATTACATGCCTTAGGGCTCTTGAGAAACCAGCCGGACCTACCGTATCAGCAACCGTATGGTATATGCCGTACTTCTCCGCCACTTTAACGTCTGCCTCTATTCCTCTTATACCGCCTACTGCTATAGTTATTATGACGAAATCTGCATTCTTAAGAAGATCCCTTCTATCAGTGCTGGCTTCTACTTTAAGCCCAGCTTTAGTTTCCTCTAATATCCTTGAAGCAACCTTTTCCATTATTTTAAGCTTCTCTTCATCGATGTCTACAAGTCCTATCTCTATGTCTCTGAATACGTCTGAGGTCGCCATTTCAGCTAAGAGCCCCGGCGTAAAGGCTAAACTTCCAGCTCCTATTACAACAAGCTTCAAATCCGTCACAGCTTTCTCTATAGTTCGTATAGTATTTAAGTCTAGTGTAGAACATTATCACGCTAAGTACTATGGGGAGTTTCATTCAAAATTCCAGGTAGGATTTTTCCAAGCCTCACCCAGTCTTCTTCTAAAAGCTTCTTCATCGACGGGTTGTAGAGGGCTGAAGCGGGATGATACATGACTACTATATGCGCGTTATACGTCGACACTTCAACTCTGAATACTTTACCGTGAAGCCTATTCATAGAGCTGTATGGTAGCCCGTATTTAGTCAAAAGATAGTTTGCCGCTACAGAACCTAAAGCCACCAACACTGTGGGCTTCAGAATATCTATCTGTCTATCTAAATACTGGCTGCACATTTTCACCTGCTCATCAGTAGCCTTATTATCTGGAAGATAGCACTTGACTACATTGGTTATGTACAGCTTCCCTCTTTCAAGCCCAGCTAAAGCTAAGAGACTGTTGAGAAATTTCCCAGCGGCGCCTACAAAAGGCCTCCCTTCAAGATTCTCATAATAGCCGGGCCCTAACCCAACCAGCATAATTCTACTATTTAGAGGCCCTTCTCCTACGACCTTATGTCTACTCCCCCTCCATAAACTGCATTTTCTGCAGTTTTCAACTTCTAATTTAAGGTGCTCATAGGAGTCTTCCATCGTAGCTCTACATTGAAAAATATCATTGAAAACGATTAATTAAATTAAACGTCGCAGATTTCTATGGCCTTCCAAGGAAACACGAACGGCTTAATATTCAAACTGGATAGTCCTCCGAAGACTTAATATTTGATATTCCCTATAAGGAGTGGAGGCTATGTACGCAGTAGTAGACAATGCATTCAACGGTGCTGTTAAGAAGTTTAGAGCAAACTACCACGTCCACACGCGTATGAGTGACGGCTCTTCAGAACCACTAGATTACTTTGAAAAAGCAGCTGAAGCGGGACTCGTAGAGATAGGGTTTACAGACCACCTCGTAATACTAGATGATGCCAGTATAGGTTTAGGCTCTCTAAATGTAGATGAATTAGACTCTTACATTGAAGCGATAGATGCACTTAAGGAGTCCTCTAAAAAAGTGGCTGTTAAGTGTGGTTTGGAGGTAGACTATACGCCGGGAGGGATTAAACGAGTTGAAGAAATCCTAGAATCCTACGGGAGCCGTTTAGACTACACGTTGATGGGCGTTCATATAATCGATGACTTCCACTTCGACACTCCAGAGTCGATTACAACATGGATGAATTTAAGCCAAGAAAAAATCGACAAACTATATGAAAGATACTATGAACTCGTTCGAGAAGGCGTTGAAACTGGAATTTTCACAGTAGTCGCCCATTTAGATATTGTGAAGAAATTCGGGTTTAAATCATCAAGAGAGTATTTGAAGCAGGTGGAATCCATACTGGAATCGGTTAAAACACTAGACATGGCAGTTGAAGTAAGTTCAGCGGGGTTACGACACCCAGTTCGAGAACTATACCCTTCAGGTAGAATAGTAGATATTTTGGCCTTCTTCCAGGTGCCTGTAACAATGGCTACAGATGCTCATAAGCCTGAAGACGTTTCAGCCGGGCTGGAATTCGTCGCTGAGCTTATAAAGGCGAAGAACCTCCCCCTAGCCATACCTGGTAATGGACTTACAATACTGAATCCACTTGAAATCCTCTAGCGGAGAACCTTCCCAGCTTAAACCGAAAACTACTTCAGAAAAACCTGGGATATTTCTGAAGGATTCTTCGGATTAATCGTTAGAGCAAATGGCCTACCACGATAAGCACTCGTCGAACTAACCGTAATCACTCTACCATTATGTTCAGAGTAATACCCTTTTAAGGCTTTCATCGGCTCATGGCTTCTAACAATCCTCTTAACACCCAATCTTCGACAGACTTCCTCTGTGACATCTATTCCAAATTCAACGCCAACCCCCCTTCTATTCGGGTATTCCCCATATCCTTCAAAGGGGTCCGACCAGAGAACATCTATTTCGACAATTTTTAACGGTCTTCTTAAGTCTTCCAAGCTTGTGATTTTACGCGATACCCCTCCATGAACTAAAAGCACTTCATTGGGTATTACCGCAGCCAAGTACAATTGTTCAATAAATGGTTTAAGCTCGCTACGGAAATAATTGACCCAATCTCCCTTTTTCCTAATCGCCTCCCTTACTAGATCACACGGATAAAACTTTGGAGCTCCATCTTCAGTATAGTCTTCATGGTTACCCTTCAACGCTACAACCCTCCCATGGTATTTTCTCAGCAGTGTAGCCACGGTTTCAATGACTTCTACTCCATGTCTCCCTCTATCAGCATAGTCTCCGAGAAAGACGAGGAAATTCCCCTCTTTCTCAGCTATTTTAACAATAGGATCTAGCACACTATAATCGCCGTGGATATCGCCAAACACTATAATCCGATCGATAATGCTAAGTACTTTCCATGTAAATTCGAATAAACAGGTTCTTGCGGAAGCCAACAATTTAAAATGGTTACGGTACTCTCCTTAAACTTTACCACGTTAGATGAGCATCATAGTCTTCAGAATCCTCTCAACATCTTCCAGTGCCACTGTAGTCTTCAGTCTCTCACCCAATAAAATAGATTCATATAGATCGTCGTCAAACCTCACAACTCCATCGATTTTGACTTTAAGCTTTTCAGCTTCTCTTTTGATTATAGCCCAAACTCTAGGAGTGATCTTATTGGCTATGATCCAATAGCTTTTACCGAGCTTGCTGGCTACGTTTCTGAGAAGCACAGCCGACTGTAGAGATTCAGCCGTAGGATCTACAACTATAACTATGCAGTCCACAGCTTCCTCTACTCTTCTGCCTACATGCTCTATGCCGGCATCTGTATCTACTAGGACTATTTCATTGTCTTCCAAAACCAAGTTCTTCAAAACTATTCTAGTTAAAATGTTGAATGGGCATGCACACCCTTCACCATACTCTCTTACTTTACCTATTGTAACCAGCCCAATCTCCTCCTCAGAGTATGATATGTACTTATCAGGTAGAAGCTTCAGCTTCACACCCGAGCCAGTTCTAGCTAAAATTCTAGCTACATCAAGCTCCCTCTTCTCAAGCTCACTTTCATCCATCTTACCGCCAATATACTCGATTAAAGGCGTAGGTGGGTTTACACCAAGAAGCTTAGGGAGGAGAATATTAGATTCATCTGAATCTACGATGTAAACCCTATACTTTCCCGTTAAAACCCTCGACATGAGAACTGTTAACGCAGTCTTACCAGACCCACCCTTACCGCAAACCATAATCTTCATATTTTTCTCAACTGTCTAATTGATTGGGAAACCGTTTAAACTTTATGAAAACCTCTAAAAACCACCTTCATCGAGTTGCGAGGGATTAAACTTAGCCGTTGATTAAGGTGTTAATCTTAAGAGCTCCCACAGCTACTTCATAAGTGTCTCTTATGAAGGCTAAACGTGTGGTTTTTCAAAGCAAAGGTGTTGTTAAAGTTGAAGATTTTGAAATCGGTAAACCTCAACCCGGCTATCTACTCATCAAAACGATCTGCAGTCTTATAAGCCCTGGTACTGAAACGGCATTTCTAATGGCTCTTCCGAATACACCGGGGGTCTTCCCACAGTATCCGGGCTACTCAAACATAGGCATAGTTGAAGAAGTTGGTGAAAACGTTAAAGATTTTAAACCCGGCGACCTTGTAGCATCAGCGGCGGGGCACAGTAGTTACGTATTGGTTTCTAAAGATGAAGCTTTGAAAGTTCCAGAGGGTTTACCAGTCGAAGAGGCGTCTTTTTTCAACCTTGCAGCCATAGCCTTACAGGGCGTTAGAAAGGGTTTCATAGAGTTGGGGAGTTCAGTCGTAGTCGTAGGTCAAGGTCTTGTAGGACTATTAGCTATGCAGTTTGCGGCATTGAGCGGCGCTTATCCTCTTATAACAGTAGACACAATCACCAGTCGTCTTAAGCTTTCAGCCAAACTTGGAGCGGACTACACGGTAAATCCAGCAGAAGTAGATGCTGTTGAGGAGGTTATGCGTTTAACCGATGGACGTGGAGCAGACGTCGTTATAGAGGCTACTGGAAACCCCGATGCGATTCCTACGGCTTTAAACATGGCTGGTAGACTTGGTAGAGTGGTGATCTTAGGAAGTCCTAGGGGGTTGTCAACCGTCAACTTTTACATGCCAATCCATAGAAAAGGGTTGATAGTAGTAGGTGCGCATTCCAATGTTAGACCGATGTTTGAATCATTGCCACACTTCTGGACCCAGAAGGATGATATGGGCCTCGCTTTAAAACTTATGGCTAAAGGTAGGCTTAAAGTGAGAGAACTCATAAGTGTAAAACTGCCTGTTGAAAAAGCCCCTGAGGCGTATAGGCTCATAATGGAGAAGAAGGAGGAAACCCTAGGAGTACTACTATATTATTAATTCATTTTCATTATAATTTATCTACATCTCTAGTCTACAGACTCATTGTAGGATGACTAGACCAGTAATCGACTAAGGAAGCCTGAGTATTAAATAAAACTTGGAAAATGGAGAGAGTTTACAATATTGCTGACCGTACTCTATCAAACCTCTAGCGACTTCTTTAGAAGCTCTAAGTCGATTACACCTGCACTGTATACCTTCCCATCTCTGATATTGTTGACCGTTAAATGGGCTGGACTGAATATGGCTGGATCTATCTTGTAGAAGTCGTAGCCAGCCTCCTTGAAAATTTCGAAGAAGGGTTTACCGTAGATTTTTGAAGCCGAAGAAGGAGCTTTCTTAACATAGTCTTCTAGATCCGTCCCCTCGTAGTCCACCGTTAAGAAGACTTGACCTGAAGCTATTATCACGTCGTTCGTCCTACCCATGGCTCTTGCAAACTTAGGATGTATAGGTGCTATTGGAGCAATTCCAGCACCATAGACTATTTTCTTAGGGTCGAATCCGAGCTCAGTGAGCTTATGGATACCTGTTTCAACGATCCGCCCAGATATCTGTGTACATCCAGCTATGCTGGATGTTGGTGTTATCACAGAATAAACCTTGCTGGGATCTACGTGGCATTTATCTGCTATATACTTAAAGACTTCCGCAGAAGGATACTTGTCTGTTTCAAATACTATAACCGCTACGTCGGATTCATCCTTATACTGGATTTTACGGTAGAGCTCTTTAGGCTCTTGAGATATGGCTCTCGCCGGACCAGAGCCTAACGCGAAAAAGTCTCCAACTTTAATCCTCCATCCCGCGAACTGCGAACCCAGTGTAGCTATACACGGTTCATCTGTATATACCACTACCGCTGGTAGTACGAGATCGCCATACTTTTGAACCGTTAAACAGGCTCTACCCAGTCCACCCATGCAGATCTCAGTTATCTTTAAACCAGTCTCATATCCTCCTCTGGCTTTAACGCCAGCATCCACAATAACTCCACCGTTTTCAACCTTCTCCACTTTAACACCGTAGTATTCTGGGTTTGAAATAACTTCTTCAAGTATTTTTAAAGCCCCTCGGTTTACGCTAAACATACCCTAAGACACCTCGTGGATTATTTCTACGGTGGTCGTATAATAGTTTTTACTTTCAACACTGATAACACACTTTATTACAGTAACATACTATCTTATTTCCGGGAGGTTGCAGGTTTGAACTCTAGAGAACGTTGCATTAGAAGTATACGCCATGAAGAACTCGATAGGATCCCTCTTGTATTTAGAAGTAGGCCTGAACCCTTTAAAGCACTTATGGAGAGGTTTAGCCTCTCAAACGCGGAAGACCTATACAAGATTCTACACATAGATATTAGAGGAACAGGTATAGGTATTAAGGGCGGCTATCTTCCTAAGAATGTCGAGGTTAAAGAGGGACCTTACGGGCCGGCTTACACGGTCGGCGAATACATGGGGTTTGAAGTTAGAAGAGACCTATGGGGTGTTGAGAGCATTTGGGCACCGAATAGAACATACACGTATACATACTACAAGCATCCGTTGCAGCATATTCCGCTTGAAGAGTACAAGTGGCCTGAAGTATCCGTGGAAGATTTCGATGCGGTGGTTAAAGCACGTAGAATATATGAAGACTACTGTCTCTGTGGGGGTGTTGAACACATGTGGGAGATCGCTTGGCAACTTGTCGGCTTCAAAGAGATTATAAAGCTCATGTTTACTAAGCCAAGCTACGTTAACTCCGTGCTAGATGGTCTTCATAAGATTCGAATGCAGCAGGCTAAGCTCCAATGTGAAGCTGGTGTAGACGTAATATACGATGGTGATGACGTCGGTATGCAGAAGGGTATGATGATGTCTCCAGAGATGTGGAGACGCTTCCTAAAGCCTAAGTATAAGGAACTTATCGACCTCTGCCATAGATATGGTGTATTCTTCCACTTCCATAGCGATGGATGGATCGAACCGATAATTCCAGACCTTATCGAGATAGGCGTAGATATATTGAACCCTGTTCAACCAGAATGCATGGATCCTGTTAAACTTAAGAGACTTTATGGGGATAAGCTCTGCTTCGAGGGGACGATAGGTGTTCAAAGCACACTACCATTTGGAACGCCTGAAGACGTAGCTAGAGAAGTTAAATGGAGAATAGAAGAGTTGGGACCTACGGGTTTAATTCTAGGGCCAACGCATGCAATACAGCCGGATACTCCCATAGACAATATAATAGCACTATATGAAGCGGCTTTGAAATACGGCACTTTTAAACGTTAACCTCTTTAATCAGAGGAATAAGCTCACCCTTGTCTACGTCGAACAATCCTCTATCTGTAATTCTGACATGGGGTATCACTGGTAATGTTAGTAGACTTATTAAAGGTATGGGTGCCTCCTCCTCTAAACCCAGCTTTCTTTCAGCTCTTCTAAATTCTCTGAATTGTTCAGCGACTTTTTCAACAGGCTCCTCGCTCATTAATCCTGCGACTGGGAGCTCTAAAATAGATAAGACCTCTCCGTTTAAAACGGCAACGTAGCCTCCCTGCGCCCTTCTAAGGGCTTCCCACGCTTTCAACATGTCAAACGGCGATTTACCTAAGATAACCATATTGTGGGAGTCGTGTGCAACTGTCGACGCTATGGCTCCTCCCTTAATATTCAACCCGTCTATCAATGCTTTAGCCATACCGCCGGTTTTTCCATGCCTTTCGACGACGACGGCTAAAGCATAATTCAGAAGCTGGATGAAGCCATTTTCAACTGGAAGCCTATCCTCTCTAAGCCTTGTTTCAAACCCTCTAACCTCTATAATATTCACACGTGCTGAACCACGCTGAACAGGGGCTTTAACCATAAAATCTTCAACTTTCAAATCGGCTGTTTTAACCGTCCTCCTAGCCCATTCTGGGAAGAATTTCGGAGCCATTTGAACTATGAGTTTTCCATTTCTAACGATCAATTTACCGTTTGAGTAAACATCTACTATTTCGAATTTTTCAAGGTTTTTCAGTAGAATTAAATCTGCGAGTTTACCCGGAGCTATACCTCCTCTATCGTAAAGCCTCAAATGTTGAGCTGGTCTAATAGTTGCCGCCTGAATTGCTTCTACGGGGTCTAATCCATTCTCAATGGCGCTCCTCACAATACCATCTAAGTGTCCTCTTTCAACCAGTAGATCCGGCGACGTATCATCCGTAGCCAGTATAAGTCTAGACGCGGCTCCACTACTTTTAACGGCCATTATGAAATCCTTAGACTCCGCAAGGTGTCTGCGAATTTTAACCCAAATTCCAAGCCTAGCTTTTTCAACAACCTCCTCCACCGTGAAATTCTCATGGTCTGCTTCAACTCCAGTCGTTAAATAGGCATTTAAAACCCTCCCCTTAAGCATGGGTGCATGACCATCTATAGGAACTTTAAAAGATAAACCAACCCTCACAATATTCATTATTCTATTTGAAAGATTCACTACCCCACTGTAATCCATGACCTCGCCAAGCCCAAGAACCCCATCTATTTTAAGCATTTCAACAACATCTTCAGCAGTTATTTCAGCACCCGATTGCTCAAAGCCAGGTAGGGAGGGTACGCATGTCGGAGCCCAAAAATAGAGCTTAAGGTTTAACCCTCTAGAGTTTTCAATCATGGTTTTAACTCCTTCAACGCCTAATACATTAGCTATTTCATGTGGATCTGCGACTGCAGTAGTCACGCCGTGAGGTAATACGGCTTCAGCAAACCTCCAAGGGGTTACCATACTGCTTTCAATATGAAGGTGTGAGTCTATTAAGCCAGGTATTAGAAACATGTCTTTTCCATCAACTACCTCAGAGGCTTCGAAGCCGTTATCTTCCCCTACGTAGCATATTCTGTCGTCTAGAATACCTACATTGGATTTATAAACTTCGCAGGTATACACGTTTACTAGGCTTACGTTTTTGAAGAAGATGCTAAGCCTCCTCTTACCTAATGCGGCTTCAATCAACTCCTTAAACTCAACCATACATTTCAAGTATTCTCAACTACGAATTTAAAACTCTTTTTAGAGGTTTGCCGTACTTGTAGGGCTAGCATTTGTTTAACGCAGTGACGGAGACGTTTTAAATTTAACATTATGTAAAACCCCATACGAGCATCATAAAAACAAAGGAGTAGTTGGGTTCTGGCTCAGCTAGAATAGTGGAATCGCGTAGCCTACCTAATCGGCTCTAGTAAATCTAAAACTTCTCTCAGATTTTTTATAATGAAGTCTGGTTTAACGTTTGAATCTTCTAGTTTCTCCCCCTCTTTAAACTTCCATATCGCATACATGCCAACAGCCTTAGCTCCTCCTACATCCCTCTTTAAAGAATCTCCAATATGTACTGCCTCATACGGTTCAACATCTAATTGATTTAAAGCGTAGTAGAAGATTTCCCTCCTAGGTTTACGCCACGTCGTCAGAGCAGAAGCTGCTATTGCGTCGAATAAATCGAAAACTTGAAATTTCTTCAAAATATCTTTAAGACCCTCATAGTCCGTAGTATTTGAGATTAAACCTAGTAGAAAACCGCGCTGTTTAAGTTCTTCTAAAACTTGCGTAGCACTTTCGTAGATAAATGTATCCTCTAGAGATGCCCGTCTGTAGGCTTCGTAAAGAGCTTCTATAAGATCGTGGTGTTTCCTCTTAATGCCAAGGTTTAGAAGGATTAAGCTTATCCAATACTTACGGCAGAATTCAACATCCTCATCTAACATTTCAAAATATTCAGCCACCTTCCTAATGGAGTTTAAAACATCCGCTTCATTCAGAGAATATCCCAACTCTTTAAATCTGACTGTAAGTGCTCCAGCTCTAACTGGGAACCCTCCCTTAGAGTAGAAAAGCGTATCTCCAGCGTCGAAAAACACAGCTTTAACCTTCAAAGCCACCCTCCTAATAATCACGCATAACTTATAGCTAGCTTAACTGTTTCCTCCGGTTTTTCATCAATAAGTCTGTACGCTTCAATAGCGTTGTCAAATGGAACAATAGGCTTAAGCATACCTTCGACTTTAAGCATTCTACGTTTAAAAAGCTCAATAACAGTCGTGTAAACCCTACTTCTCGTCCACCTAGGGTGATCACGATAGGGTTCACTCTCCACTCTAGCACCTGAAACCATAATCTGTCTATTAAAATGCCACTCTTCACCTAAATCCAATCCCACAGCGTCACCATGATACCATGAAACAGGGACTATATTCCCACCGTAGGCAGTTGACCTTATGGCTTGATGCAATGCCCTATAAGACCCACTCGTCTCTATAGAAACGTCCACTCCCAATCCTCCCGTAAGCTTTTTAATCTCCGACGCGACGTCGCAAATGCTTGGATCTAAAACGTGATTTGCACCGTATTTCTCAGATAACCTCCTCCTTAATTCTATAGGTTCAACCGCTATGACCTCTATAGCCCCGGCTATCTTAGCCATTTGAACAGTCATGAGACCTATCGCTCCAAGCCCGAATACGGCAACTCTATCCCCCACTCGAACACACCCCTCTCTCACAGCCATGAGTGCCACCGTCGCCGGGTCGACGCATACAAGCTCTTCATTCTTCAACTCAGGCGGAGCCTTCCAGACGAAGGGGGAATCCTCATCAATGGTATGCGTCTCTCTAGCAGGCAGATAGCCGTAAACCCTATCGCCAACTTTAAACTTTGAAGTCTCTCCGCCAGTCTCTACGACAACGCCTACGGTCATATTCCCCACGTGGCACGGGTAAACTGCGCGTTTTCTCTCCTCTTCTTCTAACGGTATGAAGAGTTTTAAACGGTCATCGTAACGTTTCACGTGAAACGGAGACTTCCCCCTGTAAATCGCTAAACTCGTACCGTGCTTTTCGGCTGTTAGAATACTTTTAACTCTAATCTGCTTGGCTTTGAGTACTGGCTCTTCATACTCTCTAAACGTAAGGGTTCTAGGAGCAGTTAACACTAACTCCCTAGGCATAACTATCGAAGGTTAATATTGAATTCAACAATATAAGTCTACAAGTCTCCCAACATTCTACAGAGTTTTCCCCAAAGGGTTGAATTTTTCCAATCGTAGAAAGTTTAAACGCTTCTAAAGTAGGATGATGTCTTTATTTCGTTCTCTGCTTATGTAAAGATAGGGTAAATCTGTCTTCACTTAGTCGAAGATAACGGTATTCTTTTGAGGTTTGGTACTTTATCAAAGGCTTCATCGTCTGAAACCACCTGTCGATCCAACGCTAGTGCTGAAGCGGCTATAAGGCTGTCAAAGTAGCTTAATCCATATCTATCCTCAAGCTCACTCTGAAGCGCCAGTAAGCTTAAGCTCAAGGTTTTCACCTCTTTCACACCGCTCCGTGTTAGAGCCTCATGCAGGGCTAATAGTGCCATCTTCACCTGAGATGGATTTCTACCACGAGCCCTAAGAACTGCTTGAAACTCAAGTACAGCAGTGTCGGGCACCATAAGGCCACTAAGCTCTTTAAGTAACCTCATCGCTTGCTTGTGCCTATAATCTCTAGGGCTTAAAGCAAAAAGAAGCTCTGTATCAGCGACCGGCACGACTCCTCAGCCACTCCTCAGCCTTGACCTCTTCCTCCTCCTCATAGGGCTCTCCTACAACCTCTTCCATCACCTTGTAGGGATCCCAAGGCAAGGGCTCAATGATTATTCTCTTTCCCTCAACACGGATCAAAACCCTTTGCCCCTGCTTTAGTGCCAATTCCTCCCTAATAGCCTTAGGTATCACTAATGTATATCTTCTGCCTATGACCGATTCGTCAGACATAAATACCCCTAGTACATAAAATGTACAATTTGTCAGATAAAAAACTTATCATCAGCCAATGTCATCGAAGCACCCATTCCTAAGCCATATAAGTCTGGATTCTCGCATCTCTTACAAACCATTTTAAGGTTGAAGTGCGAAAGTAAAGCCAGCCAGATGTTACCTAGAACGCAAATACGCCGTCGTTACTATTACAAGCAACCATGGAAATGAGTCATCAATAGGATGGGAAATAGCTTTTAGGTTTTCTAAGGTGGGGTTCTTAAGACCCATCTAGCATGTGACATAAGCCTACTGATTGGTAGACTTTGAGGACACTTCTTTTCACACGTACCGCATCCAATACACACGTCGGCTCTATTCTCCTTTGGAATCGCCTCATTATATCTTTTTACGACTTCATTAATCTTCTGAGGGTCGTTAGATCTAAGAATCTCGTTTAAGAATGCTATGATGTCGAGTATACGGACGCCCTGAGGACACGGCATGCAGTATTGGCATCTTGTACACCCTATGAAGCCGTATTGAAGATATTTCTCTTTAACTCTTCCGATTATTTCAAGGTCTTTAGGTGTAAGGGTGTTCGGGTCTGAACGGTCTGCGAACTCGATATTTTCCACAACCTGCTCCATCCTACTCATACCACTTAATGCGACTGAAACCTCTGGGTGGTTCCAAACCCAGAGTAACGCCCACTCAACGGGAGAACGTTTAACTTCAGCCTCCTCCCATATTTCTTGAATTTCTTTTGGAGGTGTGATTGCGAGTAATCCGCCTTTTACCGGTTCCATTATCACGATTGCAAGACCTTTTGAGGAAGCATATTTAAGTCCAATTGTCCCAGGTGTTTGCCGACTACTTTCAGTATCCATGTAATTGTACTGTATTTGACACAACGTCCATCCATTATAGCCGTCGATTATCTCTTTAAAAACTTCAAATTCGTCGTGAAAGCTAAACCCGAGATACTTAATCCTACCCTCAGCCATCTGCCGCTCAGCCCAGTCGAGAACATTTAAATCCAAAGCCCTCCTCCAAGTATCTCTATTAAGTGCGTGTAGAAGATAGAAATCGACATACTCGGTTTGCAGGCGATTTAATTGCTCATTGAAAATTTTATCCATTTCTTCACGTTTGTTAATCATATAGACTGGCATTTTCGTTGCAACCCTAACCTTATCACGGTAGCCATCTTTCAACGCTTTTCCAACGACAACCTCGCTGTTTCCACCATGATAGCCGTAGGCTGTATCGATGTAATTCACACCATGATCTATAGCATATCTGATCATTCTTATGGCTTCAGCTTCATCCACCTTGCGGAAATCGTTGTCGATTATAGGTAGTCTCATAGTACCGAAACCGAGTGCGGAAACCCTCCAATCCAGTCTACCGAACTTTCTATACTTCAATAGAATTCACCGTGCTTGGAAATGATAAGCACTCACTTATATAGTTAACCCCGTTTGCATTATTCACGTAGGTAAAGGCTGTTGAATCTTAAACGTATAAAACTACTGTCGTATCTCCATAATCGTTTCACACGCTCTATCTATAAGCTTATCCATTTGAACCTCTTTCTCAAACTTTAAAACTTTCTCTAGATCTGCCTTAGTCGCTGGTTTAGATGGCTTAGCCCAGCATGCTGTTTCCTGTGAGCACTCTGGGTCGGGTCTAATGCTGACTTCGTATGTTCCTATTCTCCTAGCTAAGCTCACAATCTCCTCTTTATCAAAGCCTATTAGAGGTCTAAGCACCGGGATTTCGATTGCACTATCTATAGCGTTTAAGTTGTCGAGTGTTTGAGAAGCAACCTGTCCAAGGTTTTCCCCAGTAACTATGGCTTTAGCTCCTTTTTCACGGGAGAGTCTTTCAGCCACTCTAAGCATAAGCCTCTTACATAGTATACACGTGTAGTTTGTAGCGTGTCTACTTATCTCAGCTAAGGCTTCTCCATGTTTATAAACGTAGACTGGTATGTTTAAGCCTATATGCCAGCCTTTCAACACTTCAACTATGTCTAGGAGTTTACGGGTGCAAGCCTCCGGTTTACCGGGATTTACTTGAGCGTGCAGTACAACTATTGAGCATCCCCTCTTCATCATAAGCCACGTTGCCACTGGGCTATCTATACCAGTCGATATCAGCGCTACGACCCTTCCAGAGCTACCGAGCGGTAGCCCCCCGTAACACTCGACCCTATGAGTATAAATGTAACACTCACCATTATGAACTTCTACGTATATAGTTCTATCCGGTTTTTCCAATGAAACTTTAACACTAGTCTTCTCTTTGAGAATAGCGCCAAGCCGCCTCTCAAAATCTAAACTCGTAAACTCATGTTTACCAGTCCTCCTAACCCTTACAGCGAAGCTATCAGCGCCTTCAAGTAGGTTTTTAGCCTCCCTAGCCATATAATCCTCAAGCTCATCGAGATTCACGTATGCGAAGGGTGCTATGTATGTTAGACCGAAAACGCGATTCAACACTTCAACGCTTTTTTCAACTTCCAACGTTTTAACGATAATCCTGGACCACTTATGGCTAACTTGAGCTTTTATACCAGCCTCAGCTAACCCAGTCGTTACATTTGAAATAAGCATTTTAACCCATCGTCTTCTAACGGGTTTAGATTTAAGAGCAAGTTCACCGTAGGCTGCTAGTACACCCTCCCACTGTAAATCCATAATCCTCAAGTTAAAAACACTATATGCCTTAGATTAAGGGTTTCTGGATAGATGGAAATGGAATTTAAAATATACTTAGAATTACCCCCAGTTTTAACGGTTTAAACGATTTTCGGCGAAATGTTATTAAGATTGGGCTTGTCCTCTTCTACTATAAGAACGGGGCTTACCTTGCTTGTAGACAACTACGGTCGTGTCGTCGATAGTATTAGGATATCGCTAACTCAGAGTTGCAATTTCAATTGTTTTTTCTGTCATAGGGAAGGTGAAGTCAACCCGTATGAAAGAGAAATGAGCGTAGATGAGATATCTAGAATCGCTAGAATAGCCTACGGTTTAGGTGTACGGAAGATTAAGCTGACGGGGGGAGAGCCTCTAGTTAGAAGCGATATTGTTGAAATTGTCTCCTCTATAGCTCGTATCGGTAGTCTAGAGGATTTAGCGGTTACAACAAACGGCTTTTTCCTAAGTGAACTTGCACATCAGCTTAAGAAAGCCGGATTAATGAGGGTTAACATAAGCCTCCCTTCGCTTAAGCCTAACGTTTTCAAGTACGTAACGGGCTTCGACTCGCTAAGAGAAGTGCTTAACAGTGTAAAAGCGGCTCTAGAGGTAGGTTTAGTCCCCGTTAAACTAAACATGGTTCTTCTGAAGGGTATCAATGAGGATGAAGTCTGGGACATGGTAGAATTCTCCGGCAGAATTGGGGCGATACTGCAGATAATAGAGCTTGAGCCTATAAACATGGATTTGAAGCTGTATGAAGGTCTCCATGTAGACCCCTCGCCCATAGAGGAGGCTCTCAGGTGTAAGGCTATACGTACCTATGTTAGAAGCCTACATAATCGCCGAAGGTATGTAATGCCAAATGGAGCCGAAGTCGAAGTGGTTAAGCCTATGCACAATTCCCTGTTCTGTGCAAACTGTACACGTATACGGATAACATCTGACGGCTTTATTAAACCATGTCTTCTGAGAAGCAACAATCACATAGACATATTAACGCCCATGCGTAATAATGCATCAGATGATGAGCTCATAAAACTCTTCATAAGGGCTGTAAAGCTTCGAGAACCATTTTTCAAATGACTGGTGTCTTATAGTGGATTCGAAGACATACTACATCGAGCCTCCGGAGCTGGATAAGAGGCTTGGCATGCTTGTATACGTAACCAAAAGTCCACCCGTAGCAGGTAGAATTAAAGAGAGCTTCGAAGACTTCTACGTTGAAGAAATCATAGATTTAAAAATCGTTAAAAGTAGGCTTGAGAGGGGTTACGCCGTATACATTATGGAGAAGCGAAACATGGATACATTTTCAGCTATTGCTAAAGCCGCAAAATTGCTGGACGTACCTTCAAACGCCATAGGTTATGCTGGCTTAAAAGACACAGTGGCAGTAACCCGTCAATACATCACAGTCCCAGTTGAAAAGCTGAAGACTATTATTGAAAACGTTGAAGATAAGAAGTTAAGCCTAAGGTTTGTAGGCTTCTCCAACAGGGGGCTTAAACCAGGCCGTCTCGTAGGTAACAAGTTTAAAATAGCCATTTCCCTCGAAAGTGGGGAAAGACTCGACAAACTCCTAAACGCGTTAAAAGAACTGTCGGAGGTATCCGGTATAGCTGGCTTCTACGGTTATCAGAGGTTTGGAGTTAGAAGGCCAAATACTCATATTGTTGGCAAGCTGATGGTTAAACGCCTGTGGGATGAAGCGGTTAGAGAGATTGCGGGGCATCCGTATCCTTGGGAGCCTCCGCAGTCTTATGAAGCTAGAGTTTTATTCGAAGAGGGGAATCTACAAGAGGCTTTTAAAAAGTTTCCAAAATCCCTCTTCTATGAGAGATTCATAGTTAAAAAGCTTCAAGAAGGATGGGATCCTGTAAAAATACTTAGAGCGCTCCCCTCGAATCTACGCCACTTATACGTTTCAGGCTATCAGTCCTATCTTTTCAATACGGCTTTAAGCCGACGGCTGATGGAGACCGATTTAAACCCGACGAAAATACTGGAGGGCGATATTGTTAAAGGTGTGAAAGATGAGAGTATGATTAGAGCAGGTTTATCAATACTCTACATGGTGACGCCGGGAGTTGGCCGTCTCATCGAAAAATTGAAGGGCGATTGTATACGCATCATTAAGCAAGTCATGGAGGAAGAAGATGTTAAGCCTGAGGATTTTAAGATAGATGAGCTTAACGTAGTATGTAAAGCATCTCTAAGAGAGGTTTTCATGAAGTTTAGAGACCTCGCTTTAATAATTCAACCGTCTTCTAAACCACTCCTCTCTTTCACACTTCCCCAAGGTGGATATGCCACTGTTCTACTGAGAGAGCTTCTCAAGCAGGATCCGTTGAAAGCCAACTTTAGATAGGTTTAAGATATTTGTCGACTCCATCTGGGTCGAACTCATCTTCATCTAAAACGTTTAGTATGAAGTTTACGAGCATACGCCTCTGCTCTCTCTTCATATCTGGATAGTAGATGGGATGTACTACAACCATTCCTCTGAAAGCGTAAAAAGGCTGTACAACCCTTAGAATCTCTTCGTCGCCAGTCCTATTGAGGTATTCTTTGTAGAACAGCTTGAAGAGTCTTCTAAAGGCTTCCTCCAATGAGCCGTACTGCCATATGCTTATGAACAAGTAGTTTATCGTCAGAGCCGTCACATCGTCAGCAGGCTCGCCGTACATTTCTCTCGATAAATCGACTGCTACAATAGACCCGTCTGGTCTAAACCTTATGTTTCCAAACGGGTGGAAATCTCCATGAATTCTGGAGAGTCTATGAGTCATCCTCTTTAGACGGTTTCTCCATTTAACAGCTTCAACCTCTATTCGATACACCTCTTCGTCGGATATGAAGTCTAATCCACCTGGATATGTATCTATAACTCCCATGAGCATCTCCCCGTGACCTATTAGGTCTCTGATGTGTCTCAAATATAGGTTCCTGTTGTTCGCCTTCTCTGAGTGCATCTTCGATAGATATGTAACGCAGTTGATACACATGTCTTCATCTCTACGCGTCAGATTCCTCCTTCTGCTAAGCTCAAGTAGATACTCTATATATGGCTTACCATACTCTTCTGTTAAAGGCTCTACTAACTGGATAAACTCTACAGCTTCCCCTATCGATGCTAATGAACCGTTTTTCATAACGGCAACTACATCAATCGAAGGTATACACGTGTTCTTAGGAGCACTGTTGTAAAGCATGTGTTGAAGGAGTAGAACCGAAGCCCTATCGCTTAAGTAGTCATGTCCCCAACCCGTATCTCCCCTAACAATCCTCATAACTAGAGCCTTCAGCTTAGAATCTTGTTTAAACTTCAGTAGGAAGCCGGCATTATGGAACCCCTCCCCCAGCTTAACAACATCTAGAATCTTAACCTCCCCGCCGAGCTTAGACTCTAAGTACTTCCTTAAAGACTCTTCATCTATCATCACCGTATAGGAGCCCACTTTAAGGTCCACATAGACACCACTATATATTGGGATTGCTGAGATTTACTGTTTACGTTTCTGCAACATCGGGTAAACATACCTTGTGGAGTTCTTTGAAGACGCTAAACCCTTATATTTACTTTCCCTCCTTCATATCTAGGAATGAATCTTAAGAACTTCCTTAAACCGCACAGAGGTATGAAGGATTATCTTCCCAGAGACCTCTACGAGCGTAGAGTGGTTGAAGAAGCCATCCGAGAGCTATTCAAACTCTATGGTTATGAGGAGGTTGAAACCCCTACTGTTGAATACTACGAGCTTTTAGCCGCTAAAGTAGGTGAAGAAACAAGGAAAACCATGTATGTTTTTAAAGACTTAGCCGGTAGGACTCTGGCTTTAAGACCAGAAGGGACAGTACCAATAGTCAGACTTGTAGCGTCGAAGCTTAGGACAGCTCCAAAGCCGCTCAGACTAGGGTACATCTGGGATTTCTACAGGTATGATGAGCCTCAAAAAGGACGCTACCGTCGCTTCTACCAGGGTGGGTTTGAACTTCTCGGTTCATCTAAACTCCAAGCCGACATGGAAATACTGTCCATATCTATAGAGCTTATGAGGAAACTCAACCTTTCTAAATTTCAAGTCAAGCTTAGCGACGTAGGCGTACTCCGCGGTCTACTGAGTAGCTGGGGTGTTGATGAAAACGTGCAGAATAGAGTGTTAAGTCTAGCGGATAAGAAGAACTACGTAGAAGCCATCAGAGTGCTTGAGGAGTCAAACCTAGACGAAACTTCGATTTCAAAAGTCGCTGAAATATTCAAGCTTAAAGGTTTAAACTATAAGAGCATTATAGTTGAAGCTAAGCGTATAATAGGAGGATGTGAACATTCTGAGAAATCTCTGGACAACTTAGAGACTATCCTCGATAACATAAGAGAAGTGTATCCAGAGCCTGAGTATTTTCTCGACCTTGGATTCGCAAGAGGATTAGAATACTATACGGGCTTCATATTTGAAATATTCGTAGAAAGCCTTGATATAGCATTGATAGGAGGAGGCAGATACGACAAGTTAGTAGAGCTTTATGGTGGTGAGCCTACCCCCGCAGTCGGTTGCGCTGCAGGTGTAGACAGATTAGTCCTCGCTATGAAGATCAATAACGTGATCCCTCCCCCTCCACCGAATAGGAGAGTATATCTCTACGTACTAGACGACGCTATCCTATCCTACGGGTTTAAAGTTTCAGCCGAGCTTAGGTCCAACGGAATCCCTGTTGAGATAGAGGTTATGGATAGAAGCCTTTCCAAGGGCCTTTCAACGGCGGGTAAGAAAAACTACCCGTATGCGTTAATAGTAGGCTCGAAAGAGGCTAAAGCTGGTCTAGTAACGTTGAAAGACATGTCTACTGGTCTACAGGAGACATTACCTCTTAAAGAGGTATTGAGTAAGATCAGGTCGAGCTTCAATGCGAATTAGCCTGCTTTTTCAACCACAACGAGTCCTGAAAACCTCGTCGTAGAGGCTTCAAGCTCTCCTGAAGGCCCACTTCTAATGTATAGGTGTGTGAGTCTAACAACTGTTCCAGCTTCGAGTTTTTCGCATTCTTCTGCAAGCTCTCTCCAAACAGTCACTCTTATAGAGCCTGTATCGTCTCCGATGATGAAAGATGCGACTTTAACTTCCCCTTTGGCGGTGTCTACTTTCCTGGCTTCAGGAGTCGTTAAAATCATCCCCTCCAAAGTTACATATCTATCCCCATCTCTAAGCTCTCCAACTTTACGTGTGAGGTTTAAGACTTTAAAATTCGAAACATCGTGCCTCTTTTCAAGAACACCATCTAAACCCACGTGAACCTCCATCCCCCTCAAACCCATACGTGTATACGCATTTTTAACCATGAAGACATCCCCCTCCTTAACCTCTTCAGCATCGTATGACATCTTACCCCAGAAGTTTATTAAAATCAGACCAGTATCGTCACCAGCGAGTAGAGATGCAACTCTTCCTTCAACTCCACTAGGCGTCTTAAACACCCTCGTAAATGTTTTCGAGTATGCTCTTAGAAGTAGAGTAAGCCCCTTAGCATTCGGCTTCAAATCTACAACTTTAGAAACCAAATCCTCCAGACGTGCTTTAAACGGCATAATCTCAATCTTACCTGGGTCGTTTATATGTAGTTCCAATCCGCCTGTGGCTCTAAACCTGACTTTACCTCCTAGAATCCTCAGCTTACTTCCATCTTCAACGTTAACAACTCTATCAGCAGCATCATTCCACAATACTAAGGTAAGAAAGCCGCTTCCATCTTTAACGTTGACTCTAAGTACTCTACCCTCACGGTTATTCGCTTTAAAAGTCTTCAAATCGCTTTTAGATACGATGAAAACTTCTAAGATGAAGACTCTATCGTCAGCCGTTAAACTAGCAACCTTTTTAACAGGCAATTGAACGTTAGAGGTTTTCTCAAGCTTTATACTCCCTCTAGATCCAACATGTACTTCAACCCCTTCAGTCCCACTCTTCGTATACCCGTGGAGGATTTTAATCCTCCAACCAGCCGTGGGACCCGTAGATAGAAACTCATCGACTTTATCATCCCAGAGAACACAGTTCAGCTGTTTTGAGCCATCATCTAACACCAATCTTAAAACCTTCCCCTCACCCTGTCTACGTTTAAACCTCTTAACTTCTCCCACGTAAATTATGGGTGCCTCTATAGAGACGTCTTTAAGACCAGAGACTAAATCCTTAAGTCTAAAACTTCTACCGCCAGTATAATCAACTGTAACACCTAGGTCTTGAGCAACTAAGTGAGCTGCCCCCTCATCTGTCAATAGGCCATGATAACTCTTCTTCTTCTCCTCAATCATGGCTTTTACTTTCTCAGATGTTAAGCCCGGTTTAGAAGCTACTATACGGTTTATGATATCCCCTATTTCACCCAAGACTTCCAAATCAAAGTTTAAAACAGTATCTATTAACCTTTTGCAACTTGATTTGTGTGATGCCATCGTACAGTGTCTATACGGCTTTAACGTATTCCATACTTAACAACGGGGTATTTCAAGCCTCGCATCTAAACGATGCTAGTATAAACTCTGAGGCTGAAAATCTATTTAATAGCTCCCTAAAGATCCCGTAAACCACCTCTCCTCGGTTTACAGTTCAGAATTCCCAGCTTCGATTGGAGATGCATCTGCCAAGGAAATTTTATAAGTAGTATTTACTTCATCTTGTTGCAAAGTGGCACTCATGGGATTAGACGTTGTAAAGTACTACAGGCGTCTATTTAAGATCCCAAGTCTAACAGTGATTCTAGCTGAGCATACGATTTTAGGCTTACTATTCGGCTTATATATGGGTGGCTTAAGTTTTGAATCCCCCTTGAAGGGTATTTTAACACTAACATTAACATCGGTTTTATCGGACCTACTCACGCGTCTAATATGTAGGTCTGAACCGCTCTTGAACTTTAGGAGGGTCTCCGGTTTAACCCTTTTCTCAAACCTCACGGTCGTAATATCGAGTCTACTTTTCACGCCTTTAAAATACCTCGGGGTCTCAGAAGGTAGAATTCTGCTGATAGGTTTTCCACTTTCAGCTGTTTTAAGATTCATGGTTTTTAGAGTCCTCGCGTTTAAAAAAACTTCCTACTTCTTTTTCATACTTCAACCTTTAACGTGCATACTATCGCTCGTGTACGTTTATAATCTAACTTTGCCCTTAAACCTCGTAATAGCATTGTCAACGGCGCTCCTAACAGCCATGGTATATTTGAATCTAATAGATGGAGAGGCTAAGCCTTTAACTGGTTTCAGCGGTTTAACGCTCTTCAGAGCCTTTTTAGCGAATTGGATGGAAGACTTAGACGGGCCGATTGAAAACATCTTAGAGGAATTGGGGGTTGAAAGTGAATGTTCAATAGACATCCTCCTCTTTAAAACATTAAACGGTAGAACGGCAATAGTGGTTCCATACATCCACCCCGGGCCTTTTAAAAACATCGGTAGTAGCTCCCTGCCGTGTAGTATTCAAGCGTTTATCGAGAAGGAGTTTAAATGTGAAGCAGTAGCCGTTCCACATGGTACTTCGACGCACGTCTACAATCTCACTTCGAAAAAATACATTTCCAGAGTTTTAAACGCATTAGGCTCCATAAAACCCGAGTTTAATATTTCTAAAGCATCTAAGCCCATTAGAGTTTACAATGGAGTAGCTCAAGCGGTCTGCCAATCTTTCGATGGAATAGCTTTACTCGCACTAACACTAGCCCCCAAACCTATGGAAGACATTCCACCAGAGGTTAAAACTACGCTTGAAGAATACGGTAGGCGTTTAGGCTTTGAATCTGTTATCGTAGTAGATGCTCACAACAGCTTCTCATGGGATATATGCTCTATGACCGATGAAACTAGACAGATTTTAATCGAAGCTGGTAGAACAGCCCTCTATACAGCTCATAAAGCGGAGTTTAATAGGTTTAAAATAGGCTTCTCTAGAAAGTATGTACATGGATATGATGTTAAAGACGGTATTGGGCCTTGTGGAGTAGTCGTACACGTATTCATGATAGAGGACTCCCTCTACGCATACGTAACGATCGACGGTAACAACATGATTTCTGGGCTTAGGGAGAAGATAGTTCAGAGCTTGAAGGAATTTGGTGTTTCAGATGCTGAGGTTTTCACGACGGATACACACATGGTTAATGCTGTAGTTCTAGATAAAGGCTATCATCCAGTTGGCGAAACAATAGATGAAAAGTCCATTATACAGACGGTTTTAGACGCATTTAAAGAGGCTCGAAGTAGAATTGAATGGGCCTCTGCATACTACGTGAAAACGAATATACCCGCTTTAAAAGTGCTCGGGGATGGTCTATCTAAGCTCACAAGCTCATTGGAAGCCTCAGTCAAAAAAGCAAAACGCTTGGCCCTCTGTCTCATGACACCACTTCTCATAGTTTCCATGCTTATAACAGTTTTATAGGAGGCCAACTCGCACAAGTGAAGATAAGAGTATAACTCTTCTCAGCCTATAGGACTCTAAAACCTATGTGTGCGATTATAACAGAGATTATTAAAGCCGTGGCAATTATAAGTACTACCTCCGGCCTGAGTTTTAAACCCTCCCCTTCCTCATCAAAAAACCTTAATAATCCCGCTGTAGTAGCTGGCATGGGTGATTCTTTCTTACGCTTCTTACTCATGGAGTTTCTGCTATACTAGTGCAAACAGGGTATAATAAGCTTTTTTATAGGTAAGTAACATACATTCGGGTCGAAAAATATATAGGAGGGTTTTTGCTTAGATATGGAGTTTTAGGTGTCACTCTATGGGTGAAGCCGATGCATTCATAGCGAAACTTGATGGTCTTCAACGGCTGCTCGATGAATTTATAAAACGTGGTTACACAGTTTACGGACCTATTGTAAAAGGGAAAAGCTGGGTTTTCTCTGAAGTCCGCTCAATTCGAGATTTAGACTTAAACTATGTTAGAACAATTCTGCCGCCTAAGAAGCTACTTCACCCAGTTAGAAGCTTCATCTTCGACTTTAAGCTTAACGATGATTTTGAAGTCTTTGAATCCTGCGATGTGAAGAACACCGTTATATTCGGTGTTCATCCATGTGATTTAAAAGCGATTGAAAAACTGGATGAATTCTTCGGTCAGCATCCTGAGGATGTATGTTATGAAGCTAGGAGAAAGAGGGCATTAATAGTTGGTTTGACGTGTAATACTGTTGATGAAAAATGTTTCTGCTACTCGCTTGGTACTGGACCTGAGGCTTCTACAGGTTTTGACATATTGATAACTCAAATCGGTGGTGGATTTTTCTTGCTCGAAGCAGGCAGCTCGAAGGGAGCGGATATTTTAAAAACGCTTAATTTAGCGGAGGCTAAACCTGAACATTTTGAAGCTAAAAGAAAACATATAGAGCATCTTAAGAGTAGCTTCACTAAGACAGCGGACTTTGAAGAATTGGCAACGCTGGCTAAGGATAAGTTAGATCACAAAGTTTGGATAGAGACGGCTGAAAGATGTCTATCCTGTGGAAATTGTAGCATGGTCTGTCCAGTATGCTACTGCTTCGACGTATACGATTCTCTCGATTTAACTCTTAAAGAGGGAGTTAGAATTATGGAGCTTGATTCGTGTCAACTTTTAGAATACGCGGAAGTAGCGCTCGGCGGAAACTTTAGAAGAGATAGGAGTCAACGGCTACGCCATTGGATGCTCTGCAAATTTGGAGCAGCTGCTGGTGTTACATACACCAGCTGTGTAGGATGTGGAAGATGTATAGTTTACTGTCCTGCTAACATAGATTTAACGGAGATTGCTCGCGTGTTAAAGGGAGGTTGATGATGTTGAATCCATACCTGCCTAGAAAGGCGATAATAGAGAATATACGGGATGAAACACCGGACATAAAGACTTTCAGAGTCAAAATTAAAGATGGAGGCTTCCGCTTCAACCCCGGTCAATTCGTCATGGTTTCATTGCTCGGAGTTGGGGAATCTGCTATAAGTATATCTTCCCACCCTGAAGA
Source organism: Bathyarchaeia archaeon (assembly GCA_038870975.1). Taxonomy (GTDB): domain Archaea; phylum Thermoproteota; class CALKCG01; order B24; family B24; genus DTBU01. The sequence continues at coordinate 992,917 of JAVZJD010000001.1, forward strand.
CGCGGATAAATTCATAGAGCTTTCTGTTAGAAAGGTAGGCAATGTAACGGGGGCTATCTTCAGGTTAAAACCCGGCTCCACCATCGGCATTAGGGGGCCATTCGGTAATGGATGGCCTATTGATGAAATCCCAGGTAAAGACCTCTTGATCGTAGGTGGAGGCTGTGGTCAAGGCGCTCTAAGACCGCTGATTTTAGACGTGTTGAGGCATAGGAACCGCTATGGTAGAGTTGAAATACTCTACGGAGCTAGAACTCCTCAGGATCTAATGTTCAAGTATGAACACGATGTATGGGCTAGTGTTCCTGAAGGCTGTCTACTATTGACGGTTGATAGTATTCCACCTGGTGTTGAGTGGAGGCATAATGTCGGAGTGGTGACGACGCTTTTCAGTAAAACGCTCATCAAGCCTGAAAATAGCCTAGTCTTTATATGTGGACCAGAGATTATGATGCACTTTGCCGTTAGAAACTTATTATCCATGGGTTTTAAGGGCGACCAAATATATCTATCCATGGAGAGGAGGATGAAGTGTGGCATAGGGAAATGTGGACACTGTCAAATAGGTGGTAAGTATGTCTGCAAGGACGGGCCAGTCTTCACGTATTCTGACCTAATCCATGAACCTGATAAAGTAGTTTAGGAGGTGGTATCTTGAAGCTTAAAGTAGGAGTATTCAAATTTACAAGTTGCTCAGGCTGTCAAATAGAGTTTCTGAGGATTAATGAAAACCTTCCAGGAATACTCAACCTTCTGGATTTTCAAAACTGGGCTATGGCCAGTTCCAACGTGCAACCGGGTCCATATGATATAGCCATTGTAGAAGGTGGAATATCTACGCCTGAGAGTATAGAGGAGATTAAGACAATCCGGAGAAACTCTAGACTTCTTATAGCGATTGGTGATTGCGCCGTTTTTGGGGGAATCCCATCGATGAGAAACTGGATGAAGCAACGTGAAGCTGAGAGTTTAACCTACCCAAAGCCTGAATACTTGAGGTCTATGAAGGTATCTAGTGTAGATGAGTATGTTAAGGTAGATGTGTATCTTAAGGGTTGTCCTCCACACCTCGATAATATACTTGAAGCACTTAAAGCCGCTATTTTAGACATTAAACCCAGATTAAGACAGCATCCAGTCTGTATTGAATGTAAGTTTTACGAAAATGAATGTCTTTTGACGACTTATAGGCAAGCCTGTATGGGTCCTGTTACAGCAGCTGGCTGCGGAGCCATCTGTCCATCGGTAAATAGACCATGTGAGGGCTGCTACGGACCCATGAGTAATCCCAACGTTAAATCCATGGTTGAAAGACTTCGTGAGATTGGACTAGCCGATGACGATATCATGAGGAAGTTTAGGAAGTATGCTGGTACATCTGAATACTATAGGGAGGTGGCTAGACTTTGAAAAACGTTAGTATCGACTACCTGACTAGGGTTGAGGGTAAAGGTGGGCTTGACTTAACTATTGAAGGAAACGAGGTTAAAGACTTAAAATTGAGGATATACGAAGAACCCAGGTTCTTCGAAGCATTTATGGTCGGTAGGAGGTTCGATGAAGTTGTTGAAATAGCCTCTAGAATCTGCGGTATATGCTACGTAACCCATCAGATAACCCCGGCGAGAGCTATTGAAAAGATTTTAGGCGTGGAAGTTAACGACCGTATAAAGCTTTTAAGGAGGTTGATAGCTGTAGGCGGTATTATAAGCAGTCATGCGTTACACGTATACCTGTTAGCGCTACCCGACGTTTTAAAACTGCCGAACTCCTTCTCAATAGACCCCAAGCTTCTAGTAGAGGCTTTAAAGCTTAAAGGTCTAGGGGATAAGATTGTAGAAATCGTCGGAGGAAGGGCAGTACATCCTGTAACCATAGTCGTTGGTGGTTTTACGTATGCCCCGCCAAAAGAGAAGCTTAAGGCTTTAGTAGACGACCTTAAACGTGCGAAAAAGACGGCAATGGAATCTATACGGTTCTTCTCAGCGGAAAATCTTCCAAACTTTGAAGTAGACTCTGAGAATGTAGCTCTATCAAACCCTGAAGAATATGCTATAAACGAGGGAAGGGTTAAGTCTAATAAAGGATTGTATATATCAGAAGACGAATTCAGGAGATTTATTGAAGAGGAGCAAGTACCCCACTCTACGGCTAAACACTCAAAGGTTAAAGCCAGAGCATCCTACATGGTTGGTCCACTATCGAGAGTTAACTTAAACTTCCACCAGCTTAGCGAGGATGCTCAGAATGTTGCTGAAGCTAGTAGCTTTAAATTTCCATCATCCAATCCGTTTATGGCCAACGTTGCCAGAGTAGTTGAAATGGTAAGTCTAATAGACGAAGCGATTGAACTCATAGACTCGTACAACGAGGGGGAGGTTAGAGTTTCATTTAAAGTGAGAGGTGGAGAAGCGGCGGCAATAACAGAAGCTCCTAGAGGGATAAACTACCACTGGTATCGCATAGACAATAATGGAATCGTCAGAGCAGCCGATATATCTCCTCCAACGTGCCAGAACGCCAAGAGAATCGAAGACGACTTAAGGGCATATGTACCAGCAATAGCCGATATGTCTGAAGAGGAAATAGCCCACAGGTGTTCAATGCTCATCAGAGCCTATGATCCCTGCATAAGTTGCGCAGTCCACAGTTTAAACGTTAAAGTCAGAAAAATGTAACACTCCATTTTTAAAAATAAACCTATGGTTGAAATACATAAATCGTCTGTAAAATTGATATGGACATGGTTTACAAGCTTTGGTCTATTTCCGCCTCCTCCAAGCGATCAACTTAAAGAAGAGGGATGGCAATCATTCTTAAGGCAATCAGTATGAATACAGTTGCGAGCATTCTTCGCATTGTTTCCTCCTCTAGCCTTTTTGAAATCCTCGGTCCCAATTGAGAGCCGCATAAACCTCCGATAACAATCGGTACTGCATAGTTCAGCGGTACTATATTGCCGACTTGAAAGTGTAGAATCACAGCTACGGTGTTTGTTAAGGCCATTCCAAAGACGGATGTGGCGGCTGCTACTTTAACCGGCATCCCCATGCAAAGAACCATTATCGTTTCATCCACCGTTCCTCCACCAGCTCCAAGCATTCCAGCTACAACGCCGCTGGTGAAGCTTGCAAATAAGGCTAAGTAAACCATTTTAGCAGTTAATTTATCCGCTTTGGGCTCCTCATCCGTTGAGGGTTCTCCAAGGTTCTTCGCTCTTCTAAAAAGCTGGAATGAAACTGTTAAAAGGAAAACGCCGAATAGGGAGGCTAAAGTCTTTGAGCTTATTATGGTTGTTAAATATACTCCTACCATAGTTCCAGGCACGTCGAGTAAATCCAGTAGTATGCCTATCTTATAGTTGATCCTTCTCTGCCTAGCATAAGCTAAAGTTGCAGAAACCGTTGTAAAGCTCATCGCCAGTAGGCTTGTAGAGACCGCTTTCTTAGTTTCAAAGCCAAAGCCGAGAACGAGTAGAGGTACGTAAAATACTCCGCCACCTAAACCAACGATCGATGCAACAGTCGAGATTGTAAAACTTAGAAGAAGCAAAATCAATTCCTGCATACATTCTCTAAAACCCATCAAGCGACTATTTAATTTTATTAAAAATTGTAATGGATTGCGTCTTTCTTTCCTCAGTTGTAGCTATGAAAAATTTCCTTTAGTCATTAACACCGTGAATCCTACATTGTTCATGTGTGGAATGAAAGTGGGCGTCAAGTTTATATGGTTACTATGGATAAATATATTGCTATCATGACCCACAGGAAACTGGGGATGAATTGAAAAGTCTTAGGCTTACTAAAAGAGAGCCTTATGTAGGCTGATTGATCCAGAAAGCTTCTTCAGAAGCTTTGTAAATTTAATTACTGGTTCTGGTGCATAGTAATTAAAGGTAAATATTATACTCTAGCAAAGATCCAAAAGGTAAGGAGGACTCTGAAGATAGAAGATAAGGATAAGATTGAGCTTTTATTAAGAATGCTTAGTGAAGCTGAAGAATACATTGAAAAAGGGGATCCTATACAAGCAAGTGAAAAACTGTATAAAGCTTCCGAAGAAGCTATTAAAGAATTAGCGCGTCGATTTGAACTCTCAGAATACGAGGAGGCGGAAAGAAACGGAAGATGGACGACCACTCTGCTCTTTAAGGCTGTAAGGAGGCTTTCTGAGAGGGTAAAGCCTGAGATTCTTGATTGGTGGACTCAAGCTTGGCTTTTACATGTAGAAGGTTTTCATGAAGCAAGGTTAGATATGGAAGAAGTCAAAGTAAGGGTTAGCCGTATAAAGGAGCTTGTAAACCTACTCTGGAAATAACGAATATCAATTAGATAGGTGAAGAGTCAAACACATCCTGACTCTGAAACCCTAGGTTACCTTCCCACCTTTAAGGTCAATACATATATTCTAGCTGGTAACTACTCTTTCATCTGACCTATATGGATTCTAGGAGTAGAGTCTTAGCTACCTTAAGAGGGGAAGAGGTTGATAGAATACCATTTACGATCTATGACGTTCTCATGCCTAGAGGTGAACTATGGGATGAACTTAGAAGAATGGGTTTAACCCCCATAACTAGTGTTTCAGTATTCTACGAGAAATGGTTAAACGTGAAGATTAGGCGGATTGTTGAGGGAGACTACGTTTACACGTATTACGATACACCAGTCGGGTCTGTATATGCGAAGCATAGGGTTAACCTTAAGCCCGGCTTAGGAGACTCTTGGACAATTGAACACCCGATTAAGAAGCCTGAGGACTATAAAGTAGTTAACTACATCTTTAAAAACACGGTTATTACCCCAGTTAGAGAAGAAGATGTTCTTAAACAGATTGAACGATTTAAAGATGAACGTGTATTCTGGGCTTGGGTGGATAGAACACCCATCCAGAAGATGCTTATAGAGCTTACGGGTTATAGAAGGCTTGCAATAGACCTGTATAGGAATCGAGAGCTTTTAGAAGAGCTCTACGATACGCTCGTCGATAGGACTGAATTGATCTGCGAAATAGCTTCAGAATCCCCCATGGAGCTTGTATGGTGTGGAGATAACGTGAACGGTATAGTCTTAGGGTCTAAAGTTTTCGAGAAGTATCATCTACCCGTTTATAGACATATGTCTAAATTGTTTGAGAAAAACGGTAAAACGTTCATAGTTCATATGGATGGGAAAATAAACTGTTTAAAACACCTCTTATCCAACTCTGGTATTAACGTTGTAGAAGCCTTTACACCGCCGCCTATGGGCGACCTGTCTGTCAGAGAAGCTAGAAACCTATGGGGTGAGAAAATTAAAATATGGATAAACTTTCCAGAGTCCATCCTCATAAGCGACGAAGAACACGTCAAACGGTATACGTTAAACCTTTTAGAGGAAATATCCCTCCAGAGAGGCATACTACTAGGTATAACTGAAGATATAGCACCCGGGCATGAAGACAAACTTAAAATAGTTGCTAAAGCCTTAAGCGCGGGTATATGTAAGACTTATTGAGAGCTCATCCTTCTCTATGCAATTATTGTCTTCTTTACGTTTTTATGTAAAACTTATAATGTTTTATTAGTATTGTGCTAAAACTCCTATAGCTCTCGTATCTCACACAAACCCCCGTCTCTAAACTTAGAAGAAGCAGGTATGGCGAGGGACTTAGACCTGTAGAAACCGACGCCGGGGGAGGGATTTGAACCCCCGCTCCCCCAATGGGGAACCGGATTTCACGTTCTCTAAGCCCTCTCTAAAGCGTTTTAGTATCTCGAGTCCGGCGCCTTTCCTGGCTAGGCTACCCCGGCACTTCTAAATGGTATTTTACTCACTCTCTCTAAAAAAGATTAGCGAATTTTCTGCTGAAGGATAAGATAACCTATTCGACTCTCGTGATGTCCAGTAGCTTATACGGCGCGGAATGAACAACCTCTGGAAGATGAACTCCGCTATGAGAAGGCTCAATACACAGGTTAAACTCAGAAGAGCAAAACTGGATATGGAATGTTAGAATACAAACTGAAGCGGGCATAATATGGTACATGTATAAGAAGCATGGACTATTAAGAGGTCTAAATACATTGAAACCCTGTTCGAAATCGATTCGAAAAGCTGTTTTAACCCTAGCGTCCGATATTTAAAGCGTATCTACCAGCTTCCTTCAGGTTGAGTTTTCCAGCCAATATGGAAGATTGAGAGTTGAATATTACGATTAATCCGTTCCAATTCTCCGTGAGACTTCTAGTCTTACAAACTGGGCATACATCTAACTTTTTCTTAGGTATTGTAAATACTCTTCCACAGTTTCTACACGCCATTTCGCTCACTCTTTACCACCTTTCTGAAGCTTTGAGACGTCCTCTTTAATCCATTCGATTTTACCTAGGAATGGCTGTTTAGCTGTAACGCCTATCTTCCCCATACCTCCACCCTTTGGAAGGCTTACAGCCACTATTCTAACTCTAACCACGTCTCCTTTCCTGAGAGACCTATTCGTCTGTTTGCCTATTAAACTCTCCCCATGCTTGTCGTACGTTATGTAGTCGTCCATAAGCTGAGACTTGTGAAGAAGTGCGTCTACAGGCCCTATTCTAACGAAAGCGCCGAAGTCTTGAACATCCATAACATCTCCTTCGACAACCTCCTGCAGACCTGGTAGAAACGTTAAGAGTGTAAAAGTAGCTTTATGGTATGTTGCACCGTCGCCTGAAACTATTCTCCCAATAGGGTCGACGTTTACGTTTAGAATATCTATAACATAGCCTAGCTCCTCGTCAACTAAAGCAACATATTTAGATCTAAGCTCTTCTTCAGCCACTTGTTTTAGAGGTTTTCCAAACTTCTCGGGTGGAATTCTTACAACGTCTTCAACGTCGATTAGCTTAAACATGAGGGAGACACCATTTTACACAGTTATGTAATAAAAGGTGCGATATAAACATTGATTGACGACTGATTGAAAATATTTTATAGATATAAAAATGGAGAAAAACATATATACATATTCCATTAACTAAGATTTTGGATGTCGAAAGAGGTTGTTGAAGAAAAAGTAAACTGGCCCCTACTAATCATACTAGCGATAATAGTAAACGTCATCGCAAATTTGGCTCAAGGTGTTCTTGGAATGCAGGGCGGCTACTTCGGATGCATATACAGCATGGGAATAGCATCCATACCATTCACAATGCCTACACTAGCTTTAATCCTACCGATGTTTGCATTTTTGACAAAATTCGCTGGAAAAAGGCTAACTTCAACAACGTTAGCGGCTCTATACATTATGGGCCTCGTCTCATCACTATCCATAGGAAACTTTAACGACGCATACTACAGCTGGCCAGTGGGTTCAGTAAGCAGAGTGTGGAGGGCTATTCCAGAAGTTAGAGATGTTATGAGAACGCTTTGGTGGGTTCCACCAGAAGCAGCCGTAGCACCAACTTGGGGTAGAGGAGGCCCTGTAGATTGGGCTGCATGGTTCCCAGCAATGCTATACGTCTTCCTATTCCACTTCATAATACTCATCTACTCCTCAGCTGAAATGGCCATCCTTAGAAGACGATGGATAGAGATAGAGAAAGTTCCATTCCCATTCGCCATAGCAATCTGGGAGAGCGTTAGAAACATACATGGATTTGAAGAGGTTAAACGTAGAAAACTTCCATTCTTAATAGGCCTATTGATAGGCTTAGTAATCTACCTTCAGATAATGTTCACAACGCTTCTACCATGGTGGCCAGACATCATAGGTTGGCGTTCTCTTGGTCCAAGCCCCAACGGCTGTGTAGTTATCGCATCCTGGGCTAATCCAACGCTATGGGCTATAGGTTCTCAGTTGGTAGCGTTTATGAGGGTTAACGTACAACCGATCAACTGGGCAATTGCCTACTTAGTGCCATTGGACGTTCTATTTACGGCCTGGTTCCTTTGGGTAATATTCATGATACTTGCTCAAGCGGCTTATGTCATGGGCTACTATACTGGTGCCTTAGACCTTTCAGGCTGTTGTAGAGTACTAATAGGTCCATATACGATCTCACCGAACTGGGGTCCACCTATCTACTGGTCATATATGTGCGTCACGGGAGGTATGGTTGCATTCATAGTTATGATGCTATGGTATGCTAGAGACTATCTTAGAGAAGTTTTAAACGCGGCTCTTAGTAAACCATCACCTACTATCCGTGAGCTTGAGGCTAAAGAACCAGTAAGCTATAGAACAGCATTCATCATACTCGCAGTCGGGCTAATACTTTGGATAGCATTTCTAGCGTCGCTTCAAATAGATGCAATACTGATAACTCTACTATTCATATTTGGAGGATTCATATTCCCGCTGGCTGAAGCCTACGCTAGAGGATTGACTGGAGCTGCCTACGCTCAGGAGCGTAGTAAGTGGGCTAGCTGGGCGGCTCACCTCATATGGTCTAGACATCCAGAAACCTATACCGCGGGATGGTGTAACGCCTTCATAATATACCACCGTGGTATAAACACGGCTTCAGCGGGTTTAAACACGTGGTCTGAAGTCACCATGCACAGCTTTAGAGTGGCAGATTTATCCGGTACTAGTCCGAAAGCCGTCTACAAAATGGTATTCATATTCTTTGTAATAGCCTACGCTATAACACTACCCTTCAGAGTCTGGTGGCCACACTACCTTGGAGCTAGATTCCCCAACTGTCTCTCAGGGTGGGAGTGTGCCTACCTCGGCGTGGGTGCATACAACACAATGCCTCCTGCTGACGAGCTCTGGATTCCAGTGATAACAGGCTTCATAGTCACAGTACTACTCTACTTCCTTAGGATGAGATTCGTCTGGTGGCCTCTACACCCAATGGGCTTCCTAATAAGCGGAGCTGCGCGTGAAGTTTGGACTGGTGCTTGGACAAGCTTCCTAGGCGCTTGGGTGCTTAAATTCATAACCTTAAGAATCGGCGGTAGCAAAGCCTACGAAGAATACGGTATCCCAGCAGCGGCAGGAGTGCTAGCGGGCTTCGTAATGGCGGCGGTGATAGGTGTCATCGTGGGGCTCATTAGGTGGTTCGTACCATTCTAAATCCCCATTTTTCTTTTTTAAAAATAAAAATGGTTTAAGCTTTCTGAGAATGTTTAGTCGATGTCTTGAATTTCGATAAAGCTATTAACACTACTCCAATGCATGCAACGGCTAAACCTATCAACGGCTCAGGTCTCCTCACATGAACCATGACTATTCTATCGGTTTCAAAACCCGTGACAGCCCATCCCCACATGTATACATGCAATTCTAGCACATGCTTACCAGCTTTAATTTCCGGAGTTGCCCATTTAGATCCAACGGTTTGCCCCCACCTTGTCTCCCAAGCATCTATTACCAATTCACCGTCTATGTATAGTCTAGCGCCATCGCTGCTGATGGCTTCAAATTTTACAAATCCATCTACAGGCATTTCTATTTCAGCTTTAGCTATAAAGCCCATCTGTCCTCCATAGCCTCCAAATACGGCCCCATCACCCCAATTATACCAGAATGTAGCTGGGAATGTTCCGTTTCCTAGGAGTAAAGCAGAATTCGTCAGATAGTCTTCAGAAAATCCTTCACTGGTGGGCTCGGAGAGAAGATAATACCATGTTACATTCCAGTCAGACACTTGAACTTTATACTCCGTCGGTACAGTTTCTTCCTTAAGCGGTATGACGGCTAAAGCGATACCGACTGCAAGAATAACCACACCGACTTTAACAAGAGTATTCAATATCATCCACAGCTTAAGGTATAGTTTCCTCGGTTTTTAAATATTAGCTTAAAGTTGCTAAGTTTTATAAACAGCCTGCGTTTAATAGTACGTTTATGGTAGGAATGGGTATAGTTGAAGCTCTAATCGAAAAACTAAACGGTAAATATGAAGAGTTAAGCAGGTATAGAACTAGACTGCAGTGGAAGTTTTTCCAAGGTCGAGCCGTGGGAGCATACGACAAAAATTTCGACGACTCTTCTTGGGCTGATGTTAAACTCCCCATGATGGTCGACCTTAGGAAAGGTGAAGCATGGCTTAGATGCCGTGTAACGTTTCCAGATCGCGTGTCAAATATTCCAGTTGAAGGCTCTAAGGCTAAACTGTTCTCATCTGTTATGACTACTGGTGCTGAAATATACGTAGACTCTAAGCTTGTCTTATCGGCAGACTACTGGACGGAACTTAGAGGTCCTATGATTGTTTTAAGCGAAAATGCTAAACCAGGTGAGTCGCATCTGGTTGCTGTAAGGTTTTATCCATGTACCGAACCCATAGGCGTACCTGAGTTTAACATCATATACAGCAATGTAGAGAACGTGCTTTTCGAAATAGACGCTTTTATGGAGGAGCTTAAATTTGCTATGTTAATCCCCGGAGGCGATAAGGCTGTTGAAAAAGCAGCGGAGGATTTCAATCTAAGGGTTTTCGATGAAAGCTACGAAAAGTTACTGGATGAAATAGAGAGGGCTAGGAGTAAACTATCCTACCTGTCCAATGAGGTTAAGAAGTTTAAAGTACACTTGGTTGGTCATGCTCACATAGATATGAATTGGCTTTGGTCTTGGAGAGATACAGTTGAAACGATTAAAAATACGTTTAAAACAATGCTAGACCTTATGGATAAGTACCCTGTCTTCCACTTCTCACAGAGTCAAGCTGTCACTTACATGGTAGCTGAACAATCATTTCCAGAGGTATTCAAACGTATACGTAAGAAGGTTGAAGACGGTAATTGGGAGGTTACAGCAGCTACATGGGTTGAGGCAGACTTAAACATGGGCGGCAATGAAGCTCTCATAAGACAGTTCCTCTACGGTAAGCGTTACTCTAAGAATAAGTTGGGTGTAGATGTTGAAGTCTGTTGGGAGCCTGACACCTTTGGCCATCCGTTAACAATACCCCAGATAGTGAGGAAATCCGGTATAAAGTACTACTACTTTATGAGGTGTGGTCGAGGCTTTCCAATGTTCTGGTGGGAGGGTATTGATGGTTCAAAGGTACTCGCTTTCAACAGCGTATACAATAACACAGTATACCCTAGAACGGTCTGCAGCATAGCTAGAGAAGTCTTCGAAAAACACGGTTTAAAGACGAGTATGTTCGTATACGGTGTTGGAGACCACGGTGGAGGACCGACATTAGAAGACATAGAAATAGCCCTTAAAATGCTGAATAAGCCCCTCCTACCAACAATAATCTTCAGTTCGGCTCGAGAATTCTTCAGAGAGGTTGAAGAAGAGATTAAGCTTAAGGATAAGGAATTACCCGTTGTAAAAGGCGAGCTTAACTTCACATTCGACGGATGCTATACAACTCACGGTGATATAAAACGGTATAATAGGATTTGCGAGAGGATGCTTGTAGATGCTGAGAAAATATGCTGTATCGTAAATCTATATCCTAGGGATAAACTTGCAGACGCCTGGCGTAAGACTCTCTTCAACCAGTTCCACGACATTTTAGACGGGAGTGGAATAGGTGAGACGTATGTGTACTCTAGGATGTTGGCTGAAGATGTTTTAAGATGCATTAGAGACGTTATAGACTCGGCTCTTGAGAAATTAGCTTCAAGTATCAAGTTTAAGGAAGAGGGTTTACCTATAGTCGTCTTCAATCCTTTAGCTTGGCCTAGACGCGGCGTTGTTAAAATTAAAATCCCCAGCCATTTAGTGCCCTCTAAACCAGTCGTAGTATCCCCCAGTGGTAAAGTTGAACCAGTTCAACTGTGTGAAGATGGCCTCGTATTTATAGCGGATGTTCCAGCCCTAGGATATTCTACATACTACCTTAAAGAGGGCTCAGTTGACGCGGGAGTCCTTGGTAAAAATCTTACGCTTGAAAACGAATTCTTCAGAATTACAATCGATAACAGGACTGGGACGATAAGAGAGCTCTACGATAAGAAAGCTAATAGAACCGTCTTCAACAGATTTCAATACGAAGCTACACAGCCCAAGGAGAACAACCTATTCCAAGTACTCCACGAAGCCCCCCATCCGATGTCTGCTTGGATAATAGGTGAGATAACTCACGTTGAGAACCTCATTAAACCCGAAGAGATCAAACTCATCGAGAATGGACCTGTAAGAGCAAGAATAAGAGTAGTCTACAAGTATCGTAGGTCGAGAATATGCTCTGATGTAATACTACTCAAGGGAATTCCAAGAATAGACTTCCAAGCGTTGATAGACTGGTGTGAATTTTCAAATGAAAACGTAGATGCGCCGATGCTTAAAGTCTCATTTACACCGATTCTAAAATCTACTGGTAAAGCCGTTTTTGAAGTACCATTCGGCTACGCTGAAAGACCCGCGGACGGTTCTGAAGTCCCTGCGCTAAGATGGGTTGACGTCTCAGATGGAGAATACGGGTTAACCCTAATCAACAACTCTAAGTATGGTTTTGACGTATCTGGAAATACGATCAGAATGACGCTTGTTAGAACAAGCTATAGCCCAGATCCAACCCCAGACCAAGGCTTACATGAAGTAGCCTATTCATTATATCCGCATGAGGGGAATTGGACAGCAGCTTTAAGTTTTAGAAGAGGCTTCGAGCTGAACCATCCACTTGAAGCAATAGCCGTGACAAAACCCTCAGGTATGAGGGGTATAAACCCCGAAGTAATGAGCTTCCTAGAGGTAGAACCTGAGAATATAGTTGTTACCTGCCTTAAGAAGGCCGAAGACTCGGAAGACATAGTCCTCAGATTCTATGAGGCTACTGGCTTAGAAACCGATGTAAAGCTGAAATTCGGATTCCAGGTTAAAGGTGTACAGGAGTTAGATTTGATTGAAAGACCGCTAAGTGGAGAATTTGCCGTAGAAGGCGATGCGTTCACTCTGCGGGTTAAACCGCTTGAGATAAAGACGTTAAAGCTTAGAATGGTTTAGTTTACGTATTGGAGGTTGATTTTGAAGTCTAGAGAGAGGGTTTTAAGGGCCTTAGACCTCGAAGAACCAGATAGAGTTCCAATGTTTGAACTCGAGTTTCAATATCCCGAGCTTGTATGCGGTAAACCTTACATTTTATGGAGTGGCTACGGCTCATGGGAGCAGACGGTTTTCAGAGACATCTTAAGTAAGATGAAAATCGAAGAAGATATCGCTAAAGTCACGAGACACAATACTGAAGTCTTAGTTGAAACCTGTTCCAAGCTCGGTTACGACGTTTTCAGGCCATCCTTCGTACCAGATCCATTGGAGGCTATACGGTATGCTCGTAAAATAGCCCCCGACCTTGCAATAATGGGTAATAGTCCTGGAACAGGACTTGGAATACCAGACGGTAAGTCTATGTTTCACATAGTCAAGTGGACCTATACTAACCCTGAAGGTTTGAGAAGAATAGCTGAAGATAGAGTCCGTAGAAGCTTAGAATATATAAGGCTTCAAGTTGAAGCTGGAGCTGAAATAATCGTAGATTGTACAGACTATGCCCTTAAATCAGGCCCATTCTTCAAACCAGAGTTTTATCATAAAGTAGTCTTTCCACTCATAAAAATCCTAGTTGATGAAGCTCATAGAGTAGGAGCTTTCTTCATTCAACATACGGATGGAAATCTATGGCCTATAATAGACGGTCTCATAAACACCGGGATCGACGCTTTACACTCGATAGATCCATCGGCTGGCATGAGCCTTAAAGAAGTTAAAGAAAAATACGGAGATAGAATAGCTCTATGTGGTAATGTAGATGCTGCTAACACCCTCTTCCTAGGTTCACCTGAAGACGTGGCTTATGAAGCTAGAAATTGTATAAGAAACGCTGCCTACGGTGGTGGATATTTCCTAACGAGTAGCAACTGCATATACCGCGGGGTGCCAATCGACAATACGCTCGCACTCGTTAAAACAGGTTTAAAATATGGCCGTTATAAGCCGCTATAGTAAAGGTCCTTTAGAAGTCTCGGGAGCTCTCCTACGCTATCTATCACGTAGTCAGCTCCCGCCTCCTTTAAAACTTCTCTAGTAGCAACACCCGACGTAATGCCGATAGATACCACCCCTGCTTTCAAGGCGGCTTTAATGTCTATGGTACTGTCGCCGACCATAATGGCCTCCCCTCTTCTTAGATTGAGTTTTGAAAGCGCGTATTTGATAGGTTCAGGGTTAGGCTTCATGGCTTTAACGTGTTCTCTTGCAACGATCAACTCGAAGAAGTTTCCGATGTTGAGTTTTGAAAGCGTAAGAATCGTAGCATTAAAACAATTGTTAGTTACTATTACTAGTTTAAGCCTCATACGTTTCAATTCGCTTAAGGCTTCGTAAGCCCCTTCTAAAAGCTCCGGGTTTGAAGCCGCCTCCAGCTCGTATTTTTCGGCTATTTCAAGACTGAGGGCTAACAGCTGTCTATACCTATGGGCTTCCCCTATCTTCTCCATGTAATTTTTCACCACCTCTAAGCTCTCGTAAAGGCTTAATCTGGAATCTAGCAAGTATTCTGGCACTCCATTAATCTTAAGCGTTTTAAAGACTTCGGCCTTCGCATCCATATATCTATACTTCAATTTAACTATGGTCCCATCTAAGTCTAAGAAAACAGCTTTTAGCAATCGCACTCACAGTTCTTCAATGATACTCTTAAATTTATCCTTTAAGGTTTGTTTAACAGAGTTGAGTAGACGTCGGGAAAAAATTATGGATAGAGTTTACAGGGAGATCTTCCCAGAGCTTGAATTCGGCAAATTTAAAAGTATTGAAGTGATTGGTGATATAGCGATAATTAAAATTCCAAGGGAGCTTGAACCGTACAGGTTTAAAATAGGTGAAGAAGTCTTAACGCACATGCCTTCGATTAAAACAGTCCTTAGACAGCTTTCACCGACATTGGGACCTTACAGAATTAGAGGTTTTGAGTGGCTTGCAGGAGAAAATAAGACGTTAACGTATCATAGAGAGCATGGTTGCATTTTTAAAGTCGACCTTTCTAAAGTCTACTTTTCACCTCGGCTATTGTTTGAAAGACTTAGAATAGCCAAACTTACGAAACCGAATGAGGTGGTTGTAAACATGTTTGCTGGTGTTGGATGCTTCTCCATAATCATAGCTAAACATAAACCTGTATTAAAAGTCTATTCTATAGATGTAAACCCTGACGCATATGAACTTATGGTTGAGAATATAAAACTCAACAGGGTTGAAAGCATCGTCAAACCAATACTTGGAGACTCTAAAAACATCGTTGAAAATATGCTTATGGGTTCTGCGGATAGAGTCTTAATGCCCTTACCAGAGCTTGCCTACGACTATTTACCTTCAGCTGTTTTATGTTTAAAAGACCGCGTGGGATGGATACACTACTACGACTTTATTAAGGTTCATCCCGGCGAAAAACCCGCCGAGAAACTTTCTGAAAGGGTCTCTAAAATGCTCAACACTATCACACCACACTGGAGTATAGAAAACTCTAGGATTGTGAGAACTGTAGCATCTAGAACCTATCAGGTCGCGTTGGACATACATATTGGTTGAATGCTTAGATTTAAAAGGGTCTCTTCTTCAAAATTTCTAGAGGAGGTTGATATTATGAGCGTTGAAAGAAAATGTGCAAACTGCGCCAATGCAAAGCCTAGGAAAGGTGAATTATACTGTTCCCTTCTCAAACAAAAGGTCTCTCAAGACTACAAATGTGGAAAATTCAAGCCTAAATAAAGCTAAGAACATCAAGTTAATACCTCAAATTCTCTACCAAATATCAGCTTAATATTCATCCTCCTACACTCTTCTTTTAAATACTCTAAAACATCCTTAGAAGCATTACCAACTGCCAGAAGCTTCAACATAGCCTTCTTTCCAGCCAATTTCTCCGCAATCTCAATTCTCTCAGAAAGCTTATTAAGCTCATTTCTAGCCACATCTAAATTTTCCAAGTACAATGTAACCTCACCGACAACTAAAGGATCCTCAGAGAAAACATTCACCTCGTAAATTCTCCCATCGTGGAGGAGAACCTTTCTATCTATTTCCACATCAAAATAACCCATATTTTCAAGCATAAGTTTCACAAATGAACAAGTATAATGTTCAAAAGTCACGTTTAAAGCCTTACCAAAAGTTTCAAAAGAGGCTCTAAGTCTCCTCTGCTCCTCCCTCATTTCTCTGAAATCTCTCCTAAGTTCCCGAACTTCTTCCCACAACTTGGTTACATTCTCCCAAAGCTTTTCTTGGCCCTCTCTCAACGCTTTAACTTCCATCCACAGCTTCTCCTGTTCAGCTCTAAGGCTTTTCAACTCTTCTCTATGCTCCTCGAAACGCTTATTGTAGTCTTCTCTCAACGCTTTAACTTCCATCCACAGCTTCTCCTGTTCAGCTCTAAGGCTTTTCAACTCTTCTCTATGCTCCTCGAAACGCTTATTGTAGTCTTCTCTCAACGCTTTAACTTCCATCCACAGCCTTCTGAGCTCCTCCATCAACTCCCTTAAGCCAAGTAAACCAGCTACAGCAAATCTGAATTCTTCATCTTCTTCGAGAAGCCTTAACAACTCTTTTTTAAGAGACATACTATATGACATCGTATTTAATCAACTATTTAAAGCTGACGTAAGTCTCTTAATGTAATTTAGGGTTTATCCTTTCCTTTTATTAGGATCCTTGAATGTAATAAAGTATTTAAACACTTTTCTTGTTAATTAATTTTTAATTATATGTACACAAAAATGAATCTCTTATATTGAATTTTCTCATCGTAATATTTAATTTCAGTACATTATTTCTTAAATTTGCCCTATATATTTAAGATTTTCATGATTATTTTCGCGAATCTTTCTCCAACAATTGCCCTTATTAATTGAGCATCCTCTTTGCCTATACAATTTAACGCTCTTACTAACGCTATGTATATTGAGGCTCCAATAATGACGTATAGCGGAAGCAATAGGTTGTTTTGTAGGATTTGTTGTAGTGTCAGTACTCCCACTGCCATAATTGAAGAAGATATTAGCGTTTTTAAAGCCATCTGTTTATCTACTTCTATTTTAACTATTCTTGATGTATAATAGAATGATAGTGTAAACGAAGCCATGAGCGAGAGCCCTCTTACTATTGTCAATCCGATTAAGTTTAACCTCCAGAGTAGGGGGAAGAAGACTAAACTTACAGTAATGGAAACCACGTCCAACAATAGTATGGTCTTTGTCCTCCCATAGACTAGTAGTAAACTGCTAAACGATGGCAATATTCCATAAACTAGTCCAAATATTGAGAGGATTGCGAGAACACTCCACGCATCAGAATACTGTGCACCAGCAAACAATGTAATTACAGGTTTAGCTACAACCGCCAAGCCGGATGCTAATGGAAACATTATAAGCATCGTGTATTTACTTGCGTGTTTCACACTTTCTGATATTGCTTTATGGTCGTTTTTTCCATACATTACTCCATAGTATGGGAGGAGTGAAGAACCAAGAGATGATGCTATCGTAATAAGTACTGAGAATGCCTTGTAAGCTACGTTATACATGCCAAGCTGCTGAATTGGTAAAAACATCAGGATTAACGCTTTATCATACCAAGTGTATAAGAGTGAAACTATGGATCCTAAGTATATTGGCGTGGAGAATTTTAACATGCTGGGTAACAGTTCAATCGACTCATTTATTACATCTTTACTGAAGTTTACATGTTTTAAAGTCGATATAGCGAGGATTGTGAAAAGAGTTAAATCTCCAACGATCCAACCGTATATTACGCCGATTAACCCATATCCATTGAAGAGGAATAGTGTTGTAGACACCCATCTTATAGATGTATAGAAAATACCATAAATTGCCATCTTCTTCAATCTACCTGAACCCCAGAGAATACTGTTCAACAGGGAAGATATAGATAGAAAGACAACATTTACTGTAGCGAGTGTTAAGACCTTCGAGTAAACTGGTGTTTTGAATAAGGCTTCAGAAACCTGTGTTGATAATACAACGACTGGCAGGGTAGCAGTTAATATTAAAACGAGTCTAAGCATTAAGGCGGAGAGTATATGCTTCGAGTAGTCTAAACCCCTACCAATATCTTCAGATATGAACCTTGCGATTGAAGGTGAAATCCCCAAGTCTATTCCAGTTTGAATAAGCGAACATAGCATTGTAACACCTGCTATTACACCCATCTCCTCTTGAGTTATAACTCTGGCCATGTAGGCGTATCCTAGGACGCCTATCAACGTTGAGAAGATATTCTGTAGAGTAAGATATGCTGAACCTACTGCAACGCTTGTTATGCTAAGTTCAGTAGCTTCGGCCAAGATTTACACCATTATTTACCAGTCGGTTTTTAAAACACTTAACATATGAAGTTTCAACGTTTTCCATATAAATATTTAGCAAAGCCAGCTTCAATCGCCAACACTCCTCTAATTCACCTAAAAATAAAAGGTGTTCGTCACGTTATGGAAATGTTTAAAGACTACCAGTGATATTATTATGCGAATGTCTGAAGACGAAATAAGAAAGACGCTTAAAAATCTTAGTGAGAAGATGGATAATATCATCGCGAGACTGGACTACTTGGAACAAATTATAGCCAGATACCCGGATTTGGCATCTCTGTCTGAGGTGGTTTTCTGGTTTAAAACTGGTCTGAAAATCTATGATGAGCCTTTAAAAGTTTTAAACAGACTTCTATCCTTAGGCGAGGTGATGGACGAAAAAATCGACGAAATATCTAGAGTCATAGTGCAATCTCTGGCCTTAAGAGGGAGTATGAATATTTCACAGCTCACTAGAGAGGTTAAAGCTCAGAGGGGAAAAGCGTCTAGGAGGACTGTGAGGGCTAGGTTGAAAGCGCTAATTGAGAAAGGACTCGTTGAGAAATCCGGTCATTACTTCCAGCTAGCTCGGAGGAAAACTGGTTGATATACATCTGAGAATGGAATCTTCAATCCATCATATTACAACCGTATTAGGCTCCATTGGATTATTCTTCTGACATATATCCATTTTCTGGCCACTTTTACCCATCAAACTTAAGTAATCTATCCAAGCTCATTATAGGCTGAGGTGGTATTATGGCATCGGAATCTGAAAAGGAAGAGTTGAAAGCAGTCGCAGAATTCATAAAAGAACTGTCGAATGTAGTGCCAAACATGGTTAAAGGCATTTTAGAAAGCTTCTTTAGCGAAGAGGCTGGAAGGTCGATGGGGAAAGCAGTCGGCAACTTCTACAATGAGCTTGTAAAATCTGGAATTCCTCCGCAAACAGCCGTAGACATGGCTAGAGAATACTTAGAGACTCTAACAAAATGGAGCGATATTTTAAAGACCCTGCAAATCCATGCGCCGCCGAAAAGAGAAGCTAAAGAGGTAGAAGTGCTTAAAGAAGAATAGCAATAGGTGAATGTGTTTGAATTCATCCCTCTTCTTTTTTATTCTCAAACTCTTCTGGGCTTTCACAGTTATAGTTTTCAAGTTTTCATGGATTCTTCTTAAAGCTAAATGGCGGAGATGGAGAACCGTTAAAGTCTTCAGAAAACAGCTTATGAAAAGTGGAGTTCCAAGAAGAGGAGCGGTGGAAATTTCAAAAAGTTATATTTCCATAAATTTTAGAGATATCGTCCGTCTGATGCGTTCATTATCCAAGCTGCAGCAATAAGCTTAAAAATAGAGGATATTTACTAAGCTCTACAAGACTTTTTGAAGGCTTTAACAGTATTCACGTAGTTTCTTACAGAATCTACTAAAGCGACCGCGAAGAGTATGATGAAGATTATGAAAACCGAAGACTGTACGTAGGCTACCGTTGTTCCCATGGGTAGAAGTTCATATACTACTTTCAAAACTCCACCATGAATGGAGGCGGAGGCAAAGACTAGTATAGGCCAAAACGTAATGAGGCCATAGAGAGGATTGTAATGTTTAAGCACGTATGATGTTGCAACAAGTAGACCTATGCATGCCATCAATTGGTTGCACATTCCAAACATAGGCCATATCACGCTTATAGTTCCAGTGTAAAGTAGATAGGCCCATGCAAATACCATAAAGATGGTTAAAACAATCGTGCTAAGCCACCACTTATAAGCTTTTGTAGGTTTTATTCCTAAAGCGTCCTGCAAGAAATACCTTCCCATACGTGTACCATGATCCATGATTGGCATTATAAATACGCCTATGTATACTATTGCTATTTGATACCAATACACTATGGTTGCGTCTAGGCCAAATAAGCTGGAGAGGATCTTCGCTATACCGACACTTAGAGAGGTTACACCGCCTGTTCTTCCCTGAAGATTCATACCTATTAACTCTGAAATCCTCTTCAACTCCACAGGTTCCATTCCAAGTGTGGCATAAACTTTGGGAGACGTATTAATGGCAAAATAATCTCCTGGAGCTAACATGCAAGCTAAACATAAAGCCACAACCGCTATAGCGCTCTCCAGTAGCCAGCCACCATATGCAATAGCTCTTATATCGGTTTCTTTAGATAGAAGCCTCGGTGTTACGCTTGAACAGCAGAGACTATGCCAGCCTGATATAGCTCCACACGTAATAGTTATAAAGAGAAACGGCCAAAGTGCTCCTGAAATCACAGGCCCTCCTTTGAAGCTGTATTCTGTGACTGGAGGTATTTCCAGAGTTGGATGTGCAAGGAATATAGCTACCACAAGCAAAATGACGAATGCAATCTTCATAAGTCCACTTAAATGGTCTCTGGGAGTTAACAGTATATGGATAGGTAGTATGGAAGCAATTGAAGAGTATAAGGCTATTAGAATTATCAAGGCTCCTCTATCTAAGTCGAAAATCTTAAGTAGCCATGTGTGTTGAAACATTCCTGCGGTGAAAAATAAAGCCATTAGTATGGCTAGACCTATTACCGACGCTTCGAAAGTCCTCATCCTCCTGATCCACCTCGTATATACATATATGAGAATTGAAATCGGAATGGTCATCATAACGGTGAACGTAGCCCAAGGATTATGTTCAAGCGCATTTATAAGGCCCATGCCCATACCTGAGATGGCGACAATAGCCATGAAGAATGTTGCCAATGTTATGGTGATCCAACTTAACCGCCCTAACTCCTTCCGTGCGATTTCTCCAATAGACTTTCCACCATTTCTGACAGATAGGAGCATAACCATAAAGTCGTGTACTCCACCAGCTAGACACGTAGCTATCAGTATCCATATTATGCACGGAAGCCAACCATATTGAGCGGCTAAAGTAGGTCCTAAAAGGACACCAGCGCCTGCTATCGTTGCGTAATGATAAAATAGGACTACCCATTTATTCGTAGGTACGTAGTCCCTTCCATCATTAAACTTTACAGCTGGTGTCGGGTTTCTATCGTCCAGCTTAGCAATCTTTGCGGCTAGAAACTTTGAGTAAAACTGGAAACCTAATGCAAATACAAATACAGCCAATGCCATTAGAATGGCTGAATTCAACAACATCACTCTTGAGAACATATACTTTGTAAGGTTTATTTAAACATTATGTTAATATTTAATTAACATAATGTGGAGGTGTCTAGTAAATATTAAGGGGTTTATTTTTATATGTAGTAATTAAAAAATTTGGCGTAGAATAGTTTCGTTCTTTACATTCTTAGCGTGTTATACTGTTGAAGATCTGCATGCTTTCCTCTTGTGCCTCTGTAATGAGTTTTAAGCCGTCATTGAACTTGCCGACTTTTAATAAAGCTTCCCCCGTTTCAAGCTTTCTTCTAGATTCGGCTGCTAACTCTGATCTCCCTCGTCGTACTACCCCCTCTATAGCCTCTCTAGTGAGGTAGATTATTTCATCAGCCATCCCATACTTCATGTAGGGTAGAGACTCATAGTAAGCTATTCTCTCAGCCAAATCTGAGAAAGGTTGAGGCTTTAACTTTGCCAGCCATCTGCCTCTGACTCTAGCTTCGACGAGTGCAACATCTAAGTTGTACCGTGTTACAGGTAGTGGGTTTATTGGACGGAAGCCTAAGATTATAAGCCATCTACAGATGTCCTGTAAAGCTAATATGCATCCTTTACCCGTACCGCCAGCTACAGCCACGGCTAAAGCTGGCTTTCCAGATTCTCCATAGTATCTCATTCTATCCATAAAGTCTTTAGCTAAACCGTTAACTGATAGAAAGTAGACTGGTGCTATAAAAGCTAGGGCATCATTATCGTTAAGCTTTCTCCTAAGCTCAAGAGTATCGTCTCTCACTCTACACGCCATCTTCTGCCAGCAAGGAGGTTGTTCACATGCAAGGCATGGACCAATACGCTTCTCAGCCAAGGTTATAAGCTCAACTTCACTATCAACCTCTTTAACACCCTCAGCAACTTCTCTAGCGAGCTTCATGCAAAGCCCATCTCTATGTGGGGAACCTGATACTATTAAGACCCTCATCCATAAACACCTCTACAAAATAGTACCAATTAGTATTAAAGACTTAAATTCAACTTGAACGCCGTGTTGATCTTGATTGGTCTACTGGTGTCTAGACTGCAACGTTCCCCTCATAGCTGAAAATTGCTCATCGTGTAGAAGTAGAGGAGTAGAAGTTAGGCTTTTCCGTCCTGAAGATCCTAGACCTGCTTTAAACCACGACTTAAATGTTCTTAGAGATGCTGTAGAATCTGAGTTTGGAGTAGGAGCTTTCAGGAAAATACTGTGTGGTGGTGTTATTCTTCTAAATAGGGTTCCTTACGCCGATGTGGGATATGAAGTTGTTGGAGACGGTTATATTCTGGGGGATCTATTCTACGATATTAGTCTTCTTAAATGGAGGTTTAAACCCGTTAAAGTTGGTTGCCTAAAGCTTGTTGAAAGTGGATGCATGGAATCTGTTAGAGTTGATGGCGAGCTTATTAAGGGTCGAGAGATTCATTCAAAGGTCGTAGACCGTGGATATGTAGCCATTAAAGATCAAAATGGAGAAGTCGTAGGGGTTTCTGAACAGATGGGAAATCGTTTAAAAATTTTAAACTTGTGGAAGCCACTTGGAGGTGTTGAAAATAGGAGGAGAAGCAGTCTTCTAGACGCTTTAAAAGCGAATGAGGATGCTCTTTTCTCAGTAGAGTCTAAGGGGGCAGCTTCTCTATATAAGAGATGTAAGAGATTTGAATGGGATGTCGCTCTATCTTTCTCAGGTGGTAAAGACAGTCTTGTAAGTTTGAATTTAGCTCTCGAAGCAAATTTAGAGCCTGTAATAGTTTTCACAGATACGGGTGTTGAACTACCGGAGACTGTTTTAAACGTTTACGATGTTTCCTCAAAGTTCGGACTTAAATCGTTTGAAGCGGAAGCCAGAGATGCGTTTTGGAAGGGGTTTGAACTTTACGGTCCACCTGCCAGAGGATATAGGTGGTGTTGTAAAACCTGTAAGTTAATACCAACAGTTAAACTATATAAGAACGTGTTTAAAGGAAGGGTTTTAACGATTGTTGGACAGAGGGCTGCAGAGTCTAGAGCTAGACGTAAGAGAGGGGACATATGGGTAAACTACTGGATACCTAACTGTTTGAATATGACGCCGATCAACGACTGGACTATGTTACACGTTTGGCTGTACATATTCTACAAAAAGCTTGAAAGTCTTGTAAACCCGCTATACTTTAAAGGATTAGATAGAATTGGATGCTACACTTGCCCCTACTGTAATCTAGCAGAGTTTCAAGATGTTAAACGTCTACATCCTGAACTATGGGCTCGATTAAATGAGAAGATTGAAGAATGGGCTTTTAAAAACGGTTTTAACGATGACTATGTGAGGTTTGCATTATGGAGATGGAGGAAGACTCCGAGGAGGATCGAGAAATTAACGGGTTTATCGTTTAAAGATGTCACTCGTACTTCTCTTAAAATTGAACTAGTTGAAGTCGATAAAGACGTTTTAACCCTTAAGCTCAATAGCTCAATAATCCTTGATAAAATCTTAACACTTTCACCGACTATTGGAGGACTTGAGAAAACTTCAGAAAATGTGTTGGAGAGAAAAGAGGGAGGTGTCTTAGTACGCCTGTATTCTAATGGTGTAGTAGAAGCTCACGGTGTTGAATACTTCAACCTCAGACCTCTAATTAAGGTGTTAAGTCTTGTGTCGAGGTCTACATTATGCTGTAGATGCGGCTCATGCGTCTACTGGTGTAGGAAAGAAGCCGTAAAATTGGTTTACGACCATATAAGCGTAGATGCTTCGCGTTGTGATGGCTGTGGACTATGCACAGATAAGTGTCCCTCTGCCGTCTACTTTATAGAGGAAAATCTCCAGGTACTAGTTAAAGCCGTCTATAGGAAAAATTGAACCCTATGGGAATCTTTAAAACTTTTAAGTGAGGAGTAGCCTAGTAAACTACGTTCAAAATCTAAGGAGATGATATTTAATGTGGGAAATCTTTTGGCTTGGCAGAGCTGGTCAAGGAGTCATAACCGCTAGTCATATTCTATCTGCGGCTGCCATCCTAGAGGGGAAACATGTCCAGGCATTCCCACAATTTGGCGCTGAGAGACTCGGCGCACCCGTGAGAGGATACACTAGGATAAGCGATGAACCCATAGAAATACACAGTTCCATATCCAAGCCTGATGTTGCCGTCATAATGGACACAAATCTTTTAAGAGACTTAGTTAGGAATGGAAGCTTACCAGACGCTAAGATTCTAGTGATTAACAACAGTGGAGACGAACAACTCGCGAAGCAGGTTCGAAGCCTGAAATCTAACGTGTGGGCTGTTAACGCCACTGGGATATCTATGAGTATATTTGGTAGAGTTGTGGTTAATACCCCTATGGTGGGTGCCTTGGTTAAAGTCGCGCCAATTGTTTCTCTCAAAGCCGTTGAAGAAGCTGTTGTAGAGAGGTTTAAAGAGGTTCTTGGCGCGAGAAACGTTGAAGCAGTACGTAGAGCATATGAATCTGTGGAGGAGGTTAAACCATGAGTAAATACGACGTAATAATGGGCGCGGTTATACCTAAACCTAGAAGCTCTATCGAAAATAAAACCGGCGGATGGAGAACCAAAAGGCCGGTTATCGACGTAGAGAAGTGTGTAAACTGTCTAATATGTTGGATCTACTGCCCGGATGCAAGCATAATCAGGCTTGAAAAGTACGTTGCGGTAAACTACGACTACTGTAAGGGATGCGGTATATGTGCTGAAGAATGTCCTAGGAAAGCCATAACGATGGTAGAGGAGGTTTGACAAATGGGTAGACGTATGGGTTTAACGGGGAATGAGGCTATAGCGTACGCTGTTAAACAGTGCGACGTAGGGCTCGTATCAGCCTATCCGATAACGCCCCAGACTATAATAGTTGAAAGGATAAGCGACTACATTGCCAACGGGGAGATAGATACAGAGTTTGTATGCGTAGAGTCTGAGCATTCAGCACTTTCAGTATGCATCGGTGCCAGTTTAACTGGTTTAAGAGTATTCACTGCCACGGCCAGCCAAGGCTTAGCTTTGATGCACGAAGTCCTCTACGCGGCCTCTGGGTTGAGATGCCCAATAGTTATGGCTGTGGCTAATAGAGCTCTATCTGCACCGTTAAATATACACTGCGACCACTCAGATATGATGGGGTCTAGAGACTGCGGTTGGATTCAAATATTTGCAGAGAACGTTCAAGAAGCTTATGATTGGACTATTCAATCGTTTAAGATAGCTGAGCACCCCAATGTTCAGCTTCCTGTAGCCGTTAACATAGATGGATTCACCTTGACTCACTGTTTAGAAGACATAGATGTCTTAGAGAAGGAGACCATTGAAAAGTTTCTACCCCCTAGGAAACCCATATACCGAATAGACCCTGAGAATCCCATGACCTTCGGAGCGTGGACTATGCCTGAGTATTACTATAAGTTTAAACTCCAACAGCAGGAAGCTATGGAGAATAGTATTAAAGTGATTAAACAGGTAACAGATGAATACGGTGAACTCACGGGTAGAAAATACGGAGTAATCCAAAGCTACGGCTTGGAAGATTCGAAAGTAGCTATTATGGCCCTTGGGAGTACATGTGGAACATTAAGACACGTCGCCAAGTCTCTAAGGAAGACCGATGGTCTTAAAGTAGGGGTTATAAAGCTTTGGCTATATAGGCCTATACCTGAAGACGACCTTCTATCGATATTTGACAACTTAAAGGCTTTAATAGTCTTGGATAGAGCATTAAGCCCTGGAGCCGTCTTCGGGCCTCTCGGAAGCGACATTGCTTCAATAATCGTTAAACGGGATTTAGACCTTAAGCTTCTAAACTACACCTATGGTCTTGGTGGAGACGAGGTCTCCCTAGAACTTGCTGAAAGGCTTCTTAAATTAGCTATGAAAATATCGGAAGGCGTTAAACCTCCGAGTTTAACTGGATATTTAAAGGAGGTGGTGTGAAAATGGTTACAATAAAAGAAGTTCCGTTAGAAGAGTATTGGGGTCCTGGGCACAGCGCGTGTGCTGGATGTGGTCCATCAATAACCATTAGGCTAATACTGAAAGCTCTAAGAGGGCCGACTGTGGTTGTTACACCGACTGGCTGTATGGAGATTGTATCAAGCTCCTATCCGCAGACTGCTTGGGGTGTACCCTGGGTTCACGTGCTTTTCGAAAATGCTGCCGCTGTAGCCTCGGGAATAGAGGGAGCGTATAAATACATGGCTAAAAAGGGCCTTCTCGATAAAAAAGTTGACGTTGTCGTAATAGGTGGTGATGGGGGGACTTTTGACATAGGTATACAGGCTCTTTCTGGCGCTTTAGAGAGGTGGCATAAGTTTACATACATATGTTATGACAATGAGGCCTACATGAATACTGGGATTCAAAGGTCTGGTGCAACGCCTAAGGGCGCGGCTACGACCACCAGTCCAGCAGGGGAAGTGGTACCGGGTAAGCTAGAGTATAAGAAGAACCTAATAGAGATAGCTGTCGCACATCGCATACCATACGCCGCTACTGGTACAATAGCCTATTGGAGCGACTTGATGGAGAAAGTACGTAAATCCTTAGAAGCAGACGGACCTGCTGTTCTACACTTTTTAGCACCATGCCCACTGGGTTGGAGGTTCGACCCATCCCAGACTGTTAAATTGTCTAGGCTTGCTGTTCAAACTAGATACTTCCCAATATACGAAGTTGAGAATGGAGCCTACAAGTTGAATGTTAAAGTCTTAAAACCTCTGCCAGTTGAAGAGTTTCTAAAGCCTCAAGGTAGGTTCAGACACTTATTCACTCCGAAGTTTAAATACGTTATAGAGGATATTCAAAAAAATGTAGATGAAAACTGGAAGAAGCTTCTAGAAAAATGTGGCGTGAGAGAATAGATGTTGGATTTAATCTGAAGTCTCTTCTTCTTTTTCTTTTTCTCCTGGAGTCTTTGGCGGCTTCTCTTCTTTAATTTTGCCAGCAGCTATAACGTCGTCTATTCTAAGTATACTTGTTGCTGCTTCAACTGCAGACTTTATAATCTGCTCTTTAACTGCTAGAGGCTCTAAGACTTCAAGGTTATACATGTCTGCAGTCTTCCCACTTAAAACATCTATGCCATACCATATTTTGCCTTTCTCATGGCTAGCTCTAAGCTCCGCAATAGCGTCAATAGGCTCTAAGCCTGCGTTTTCAGATAAGACTGACGGTATTACCTCTAAGGCTTCAGCGAACTTGAGAACGGCAAGCTGCTCTTTACCTGATAGGCTTTCAGCCCATCTTCGTATTCTAAGGCTTAGCTCAAGCTCTGGAGCACCACCACCAGCTACTATTGCAGGATTCTGTACGACGTCTTTAACAACGCAGAGAGCATCGTGAATACTTCTCTCAGCTTCCTCAACGACTTTATCAGCTCCACCCCTTATCAGAATAGTGACGCTCCTAGGATTCTTACAACCTTCTATGAAGACCCACTTATCCTCTCCCACTTTACGCTCTTCAACTAGTGTCGCATATCCGAGGTCTTCAGGCTTCAAATCCTCAATGTCTGTGACTATTCTAGCTCCAGTAGCTCTTGACAGCTTCCTCATATCTGACTCTTTAACTCTTCTAACAGCTAATATACCTCTCTTAGCTAAGAAGTGCTGAGCCATATCGTCTATACCTTTCTGACATACTACAACGTTGGCACCAGTATCGGCTATCTTATCAACCATATTCTTAAGCATCTTAGTTTCCTGCTCTAAGAATGCTCTTATCTGGTCTGGCCTCTCTATCTGGATTTTCGCATCTATCTCTGTCTTCTCTATCTCAAGAGGGCAGTTTAAAAGGGCTATCTTAGCCTCTTTAACGGTCTTAGGCATGCCGGGGTGGACAACCTCCTTATCTAGAACTATGCCCTGAATAAGCTTTGTAGCTGTTATATCTTCACCAGCTTTCTTCTCAACTTTCACATCGTCTAAGTCAACTCTATAGCCTTCTTCAAACTTCTCAGCCACTTGGAGGATTGCATCTACTACGAGGTTGGCGAGAAACTCCTTGTTTTCAGCTATAGCCTTCGTACCCAGAGAAGTCATAGCTACTTTCTTTAAAACCTCCTTATCCTCGGGTTCCACCTTAATGGCGATTTCCCTTAAAATTTCAAGGGCTTTGCTAGCGGCAGCCTCATAGCCTTCAGTTATAACACTTGGATGAATGTTTAAATCCAGTAAATCTTGAGCTTTCGAGAGGAGTTCACCCGTAAGAACTACCACCGAAGTCGTTCCATCACCAACTTCGTTGTCTGTAGCTTTAGCTATTTCAACCATCATTTTAGCCACAGGGTGTTGCACATCCATCTCCTTAAGAATAGTAGCTCCATCGTTTGTTATGGTGACATCGCCTAAGCTATCCACAATCATTTTATCCATGCCCTTAGGACCGAGAGAAGTTTTAATCATTTCAGCTACAGTTCTGGCGGCCATTATGTTGGTCGATAGAGCCTCTCTACCTCTTGTTCTAGTCGTCCCCTCTTTAAGAATCAATACTGGTTGACCGCTTTCAGTAACAACCGGTATCGCTTCCATAGCCGTCATAATATCATCACCTAAAAACTTCAGTGAAGAAAAGAGAAATATAAAGATTTATCCAAAAAGACCCGCATTTCACAGTGAAATACCCGAAATAATTCTCAATTTTCCCAGTATGCGGTTAAACAGCTTAAAAATCGTTAGAAGCAACTATCTAATGGATAAGCTCTACACACGCCAACTAGAGTATATTGTTAAATGGACTCTACTTGCTGGCGACTCTAACTACAGGAGGGGATGGCGTTTCATTTTTTCTCGAGTTTAGACTCTGTTTTCGCAGGAACTGTTTTAGACTTTGAGAGTCTGAATGTCTGTCTATCCCTCTCAACTTCTATCCTAAGGGGTACGTTCCTAATAGTTGTTGAAAGCTTTTTAACAGTTTCAAAGTCTATGGGAGCCTTTCTACCAGCGTAAGAGACTACAACTTTAACTTCAGTAGTTCCATCTGGAAGCCATATCCTGTTGATAGTTCTTATGCTTGCAGGTGCAAATAACTCTTCTAAGAATTCTCTGAGGCTACTTCTATAGCTTAAAACTCTAACCTTCTTTCCGAATATTTCTCCAAGCTCCTTAATGGCTCTACCGCCTTTAGAAATAAGCTTTGCTACGTCCTTCTGCTCAACTAAGACGGCTAGAACGTCGTCAACTATGTAAGCTTTATAAAAAGTAACATCTTGAAGCAATTGGCGATGTTGAGTTTCAAGTTTCAGGAGAGCTTTCGCCACCTCTATATCCAGCTCTGAAATAATGCCTGTTTTAAGTTTCTCCTCACAGCTTGAGCACAATATCCCAGTTTTTAAGTCGAAGAGGCATACCGGTGTCTTAACCACATCTACCTACCTTCCATATTCCTTTATCTATGAGAGGATTTTACTTAATAAATGTATTTCGCTTGAATAGACGGATTGACAGGGCTCAGCCGGTCGATCCGTCATCAAGAGTCAGCCTTTTGATAGGGTCATCACAGCCCAAATAAATATTATGTAAATCAGTCAAATTAACTTTACAGCATCCTAAGCTTAAGAACAGGCTCAGAGTCTGCTCGCTAAATTCATCCACATATGTGTCGTTAGACAGTGTCGCTCATCATCACCACTATTTTCAGTGTAGCCGCGCGCTTTAAAACCTTTACTATTCTACATACACTTAAAACATCCGTCTAGTTGAAGAGACCTTAAAAAAGTTTTCATCTTTTAAATTAAATTAACGATTTCATCATTTTTTCATTAAATAGTAGACTATCTTTCATTTCGAAAAGACAACGTCTATTTTTTAGAAGCGTTTCCAAGGCATTGAAGGCTGAATCTTAGTATATACCATATGGATATCTGAAACAAAAGCATATATCTCTCTTACAGAGTCTAACTCAGTATTAGGTGAGAAAAATGGGTAGCGAATACATGGAAGAATTGAAAATCACCGTACCAATGTTAACATTGGCGGTTGTTATAACAGCCATTCTAACAGCTCTTGGAAACTTATTCATATTTTTCCTACCGTGGCCGTTTTCGTGTAACATGAACGCAGGGACTCAGATATCAACTCCGGGCTTTGAACTACTTGGTATGCCCTTCGTAGTGTCTTTAGTTATTGCTTTACTTATGCGCATACCATCTACCAGAAAATATTTGTCATCAGGGGCTCTCATACTTCTATACTCTACCGCTTTAGCAGCGTCAGCGTTTGCCAATACAAATTCACCGTGGAGGGAAATATATGCTCTGATGACGGCTCGTCTAGCCACCTCAGAATCAGTCATGGTCTACGTTCCTGAGTTCGTATCACCACCAAGAGATGCGGCAGACGTACTTATTAGAGGCGCGGGAAGCATAACTGCAGTACCTTGGAATAAGTTCATACCAGCTATGACATGGTGGTTCTTCATGTTCGCCTTCTTTGCAGGTGTGAGCGTAGGTTTAGCGAGCATCTTCCGACGCCAGTGGGTGGACATAGAAATGCTACCGTATCCTCAAATAGCAATTGCACATAGCACAATCATAGGGTCGAGAGAAGTCGGTAATTCTAAATGGGCTGGAAGATTGGCATTCATTCTAGGTTTCATAATTGGACTTGCTCTAGAGCTTATTAGAGCTGGTATATTATTCTTCCCATGGTTTCCAGACGTATACTCGATACGTACGAACACGTGTGGTGGTTCAGTTACACACTGGCTAACATTTCCAGGCACAACATGGCACTACGGTCTTACAAAGCTCACACCAGTGTATGTACTATTGCTACTTGCACCATTGCACTCGCTGTTCAGTATCGTGTTCTGGGGTATAGTGTACGAGATAGCGAGTGCTGTTGCAGTTGCCCTAGGATACTACACGGGATATGTAGATATGGGCTTCTGTGGAAAAAGCTGGTGTGGAAGCAATACACCGTTTGCAGAACCGCCGCTTGCATTCGGGTCTGTGATTGCTGGTGTCATGTTAGGTGCATTCATCATGACAATTTTCCATGAAAGACATCACATAATCATGACGTTGAAGATGGCTTTAGGAATGGCTAAAGATCCTAAAGTCGAAGCTGAAGAGCCGATGTCCTACCGATCTGCATGGATGCTATTTATCGTATCCTTCATACTTCTAATCGCTTTATTCGCATCAACGGGTATGAGTGTCTGGGCGTCGTTCGTAATAACTCTCACTGGTGTCGTAGTCTGGTTTACAACCAGTCAACTATGGGCAAGAGTAGGAGGTTCAAACGAGCCTGGATACAACTTCGGACCGTTTTTCGCAAAAATGCTCCTATGGCCTCCTACAGCATACTCACTGCCAGTTACCTCTGCGGATACGAGTTTAGCTCAATTCTTCATATATGAGCCAGTTTCACACTGCCCCAGCAATCCATGGTGTAGCACTTTCTACGCTGCAATAGGGCCCTATAAAATGGCTAAAATGATGAACATACATCCTAAAGGTGTATTCAGAATCACATTCACATCTATACTAGTCGCAATATTCGTAGCGTGTATAATGATGATACTGCTTCCAGCCGTATATGGGAGAGGCGTGACTGGTTGTATTTGGCCGGGTAACATAGAATTTAGGATTAACGACATGTGGAATAGACCGTCACCAAGACCTATTGCAGATATAGCACCTTGGGTAACCGGCGGCTTCGTTTTCATGGTGATTATGAGCTTTCTACATACAAGGTTTCTATGGATGCCGGACCCGCTGATGAGTATAATCGCTTGGGACTGGATTGGTGGGCTTCACGGAATATGGATGGCCTCTTTAGTAGTCCTCATAATAAAATGGCTAATACTTAGAATTGGAGGAAGCAAACTATATGAAGAGAAGGCTATACCATTTGCCGGTGGCTTCATGCTTGGAGCTGCATTGAATGCACTAATAGCTGGAATTGGAGCTTTCATTGCATATCCACGTTAGTCCCTATTTTTTCTCTTACGGTAGACCAAAATAGTTATAATTAGCTGCGTTCTGCAATTTCTAAAAGATTGTTCAGATAAAGGCTATGTCTTACTCTTCCCTTAATATGGGGCTTTTTCCATCAACAATATACGGCATTTTACGTGTTCTGAAAACGACTATCCTATCACTAAAATTCATCAGATATGTGAGTAGTAGGTTCTTTCCAAGCCTCGTCAATGCGAATACTGGTATGGCTACTCCAAGTTGCATAAGAGCCTCAGGTCCAATCTTCTCACGTATTATTCTAGATGCGCTTGCGCAAACTACATCTGCTCCAGCTAGAATCCTCTCCAAATCATCTTCCGTTGCACATGTATTGCATACTGAGAAAACGGCTATTTGTACATGGTTTTCTCTCTCAAATCTACGGATATGCTCTATCGATTTTGAGTTGAAATGAGCCACCGTTACAGCTATGCGTTTAAACCCCGATTCTACTGCTTTAACGACACCGTTAAATTGATCGATTTCAGCCGTCCCCTCGTTTAAAATGATCCCACCTCTACTTTTAATATGTTCAATTATCTCTTCGATGGGCGTAGTTCTCATTATTCCAGTAAGTCTAGCTCCAATTTCTTGAACTAACTGTGGATTGCCAGATATAACGGTTCCAGCCCCCTCACATACTGTGACAGCGCAGTCTAACAACCCCTCCTTCATACAAGTAGATATGATTTCTGAGCTTCCATATGGAACAACCATAGAGGGGTCGAAAACCCTGCCTTTGCAGCAGAAGCCGAAGCCTTCAATCTTCATCTTTACACAGTTTTTAACAACTTCTCTATCTACTTTTTTCACACCGTAGAAAGCTTCAAGCATAGGACAGTAGACTATTCTCGGTTCAGTCAAGACTTTTACGTCGCCATTTTTAATCAAAACTTTTGAACCGCAGCAGTAAAACTCATGCTCACCAACAGAGACCTTCAACACCATCCCCACACATATACTCCTGTGGAGTTATGAGGGTTTAAAGCCACATAAATTCTTCCATAGCCTCTACCAATGCTTTTATGTTCTCTAGAGGCGTAGGCGGGTATATGCCGGCTATGAGCATGAGTCCCCCCTCTTTAAGGCTTAGTGTTTTGACGGCGTGACATACGTGCTTTTTCACGTCTTCTGCTGTACCAAATGGTACGACTAACTGTCTATCGATATCTAGGTCTACACAGACCTCTCCCTTACAGAGTTTGGCTATCGTATCGACTCCGTTTACTATATCTTGAATGTTTAGAATGTCTACACCCGATTCTATAAGTTGATCTACGACCTCAACAACATGCCCATCACTGTGTAGATATGCATGTACACCTGCTTCTCTAACTTGGCTGAAAATTTTGAAGTAGCTTGGGTATATGAATTCTCTGAAAACCCTAGGGCTTATGGGCATTCTATCCTGCATTCCAAGGTCATCTCCGAAAGAGATGACGTCTAAGTTTCTAAACGCTAGAAGCCTTCTAACTAAAGCTAGGTTGTACTCGGTTAACATATCTATAAGCTCGTAAAGTTGAGTGGGCTTACGTATGAAGTCTTCCATGAGGTTTGTGAAACCCCTAAGATAGTAGAGTCTTTGGAAGAAGAAACCATGAGGCATACCTCCTATCAAAGGCTCATCTGCCTCCCTAGCCCTCTCTAAGCCTTCATAAACCTGGTTCCACGGTACAAGACCACCCCCTTCAACTGGCAATCCATCTTCAGGATCGGGCAGTTGAAAGTTTCTAAGCAAGCTCCAATTATTAAGGGAATGCTTAACAACTTGACCTTGCAATCCTTGAATCGGGAAAGCCCAAACGCATCCAAATGGGTCTGTAAACGTTCTATTAGACTTCAATATGCGAGGTTCAGAGCAGTATTCAATAGAGCCGCGTTTAAACCCACGGAAGATCAGCGGGTGAGCTGAAGCTAAATCCTCCAACTTCTCCCTATATACATTCCATACGGGCCAAGATATGCTTACTCTACACGGTATAAATTCGGGTCTTTTAAATTCTATTGCTCTTAGAAAGTTCTCTCTCCAAGATAGACTAGGTCTTCTAAGATAGTCCAACATCTCGTCCTCAACAACTTCTATTTTTAATAATTTTACCGTTACGGTGTATTAACAGGATTACTCATCTACCTTAGTAATGTTGCTCTATAATACTGTTTCTACTCGCCCCTTCTATATCACTCTCAGCCCTCCGACCAAGAATACATATGAGAGAAACGAGCATCAACAATATTCCACATTCTATAACTACCCCCTCCCTTCTCAAGCTTAAGTCTGGAAGAGAATTGAGATACCTAAATAGAGGTAGAAAGTCTAAAAAGTTGAAGAGATTATGGATGATCGGTCTACCCCAGAAAGAGGTTTGAAAGGAGAAGAAACTTGATGTATGTATGATAACCCAGTCTAAATCTGGAAGTATCGAGAAGCCCATTCCAACCTTATACTCCCCCCAGCATTTAACAACAATTAAAACGCTTAGGAGAACCATCGCTAGATGGTAAATGATCCAGAATGGATCTTCAAAGAGCGGCGTAGGTGGATGGTAAGTAAACCTAGCTAATCTATCTAAGACACCGTGGGATATGAAAGCCAAAAAAGCTGTAAGAAAATATCGTAGAGAAATCGGTTCGACTTTCCTTAAAATCTTTTGAATAAGTACACCCATGACTAAGTGGGTGGGTCCCTGCAACGTTTAAACACCTTTGTTGAAATCTCCTCAGATAGATTAAGGATTAGTAGAGCAATATGAGCCATAGTGAGCCTTTGGCTGGTTTTATCGAATTTACTTTAATGAAAGGCCCCGGCGTATCTAATGCTACTTTACCGCAGCCTTCAGGTATTTCCAGACGTATAGTCACGTAGTCTTCAGGGTTTATTAGTGAAGCGGTTTCAAATACCTCTACTAAGACTCTACCATGGTCGGCTCCACTGTGGACCAGTAGAGCTTTTCTCGCAGACCCAGTCCAATACCATTTCCCCGGCAGCTCTCTCTGGGTTTGTACGAAGACTCTATCTTTAAGAACCCCATAATTTCTCGGGTTAAATATAGAATAGTCTACGTAAACCGCGTAAATCTCATGGATATATCCCTCTCTCCCGGTGTCTCTCCTAGTCGACCAAGTATCTCTGAAAGACGAGAACAGTATCTTGGGGTATCCATCCGGCTCAGTCGTATAATGGGGATGTCCAATCTGCGTAAACACGTCATCCACCATGAGATTTGGCAAGACATCCCCCTCCAACAGGCCTACGACTGGTATTCCACCATCCGGGTTAAGACCCTTAACATCACTGAGGGGAGGTCCCATGAACATTTTTAAAACCCATTTCCCAAATTCATCAGACTCTGTTATTACAGAGATTCGGGGCATTAAAATCAGGTCTAAAACGGCGTTTCCACTACCATGCCAAGCAGCTATTCCATAATCCTCTAATCTTATGTTCTCAAAATCATCTACATTCCTAATAGATAGGAGCTTTATCTTCTCCCCAGATGGAATTGCGGCTACAGCATCATGTAGATAGCCGTAGGCCCCCATGGGTTTGAATGGAACACCATGGTCTCCTACACCTTCTAAAATCCGCTTAAAACTCAACCTATTCCAGTTAGAATCAAACCAGAATACGTATGCTTCACTATCCTGCGTAACAGTCACTATAAATTCTTCTCTCACAGGGTTGTACAAGCCTCTAACAGCGTTCATCGTATAGGTTCCAGGGATGATTCCAGACGGTAGAATCTTCTTAACCCTATCAACGTCTACTGTTAAATCCTTCTCTATAGGTGCAACAGCCCCTTCGCGTTTTAAGCCGACTAGGTCTCTCCACCCAGTGAATAGAAGCCACCTTTCGCCAGTCGAACTGTTGAATACTATGTAAGGAGTTCCAACACCTCCGGAAAAGTCTGGGAAAACTCTCTTCAACTCTTGAGGTCTAAGTACGGGTACTATCCTTTTAAAATTCACCGTCAATCCTCCTCCATTACTCGGTAAGACATGTAGAAATTTAAAAGCTTTCAAACCGTTAACACACTATAGGCGTTCTTCTGAAGAATCGTTCGTTATAAGGAAACGATTTTAAATCCTCAGCTCTACATGGAAAAACTTTAATAGTATTTTTTCTTGATGGAAGATTGAGGAAGATGTATTTACAAAACAAGTTTTACAAAATGTCTACTGTTTTAATGTTTATAGCACTTCTATCGTTAATCCATATATGTGAAGCGGAGGAATCTAAGAACATTTACATATACTATGATTCATCATACCGTAATTCATGGCTCTCAATTACAGATTCAGATACAATCGTTAAATTCGTGCCAGAAACTCTAGCAAAGTACGGTATATCATGTGAAACCGTAGATGCTAAACGGCTCGCCGAAATCGTTTCACATCTTGAAGACGCGCCCAATACAATCATATTAATGTCCATGGATGTAGCCCCAGATACAATTTGGACTGGTGCACCGGATTCCCCAATACAATTATGGATTGAAGCAGGTGGAACACTCATATGGACTGGCGATTGGGAGTTCTACTACGTCGGGTTTTCCAATTATACTAATGTACACCAGCCCTACATTGAAAATATCGTCTTCGGTATGATAACTGTTACAGCGTTTGCTGATAATACGGAGGTGAAACCCACGGAGCTCGGACGTAAAATCATGCCGAGTTTTGAAAGCTATAGAACAGATAGACCTACTTATGCTTCAATTGCTGAAACCTTTGACTGTGAAATCTATGGACTATCAGATGACGGACTCTACGCAGAACCAGTTCTAATAAAAGTCGGTAAGGGAGCTATCGTCAAGATCTGTATGACCGGTGGAGATGTCGATTCTAATACACGGGCTATTTTAATATGCGAATTCATCCTAAACAGAGTATTTAACATGGGAGGGGTTAAAATCGAGAGACCATTCCCAGTAATTCCCATAGCTATAGGGGTAGTAATAGCTGTGGCTACCGTCGCATTAATAGTACACTTTATTAGGAGACGATAAGCTTACCTATCCTCCTCGTATACTTTAAAGCCCATCAGCTTAGCTAGACTTCTAAGTTCATTCAGCCAATTTCCGTAGAATGTTACTCTATGCCATCCCCACCTCCAGTTTTCAAGTATACGGTCAGCTTTAACTTCTACGGCTAGTTTTGTTCTACAGGCTCTCTCATCGTCAATATTAGCCACGGCTTTACCAGTATGAATAGTCATAGCTTTCTCAAATGGGTTTACTTGAATCGTTGTTACGTATTCTTCTAGAGGCATTAGAGACTGTATAGACGCTCCACTTCTATCTTCGGCGTGAGACCTTATGATGTAAGGGTTTACTGGTCCGTTTAGACCGTAGACCATGCTCGGAGCTACGCAGTGAGCATATACAATCCACTTCTTAGATAAGTCGAAAACTGGGTCTGATATGAAGCTTGGCTCTCCGGTTAAATATTTAATTATGAGCATTGCCAGCGTAGAGTTTAAATCCGCCTCGCATGCACCGATTAATCCTTCGTTGTTTAACTGGAAAAACCCTAAACATGGGTAAGCCTCTAGCCTGTTTGAGTATACTAAAGTTAAGCAGTCTACTGCTATGGCGATGGCTCCCTCCTCCTTTAGAAGTCTTTTCATTGCCAAGTACATTCTAGCCGCTTTAACGATTTCTCCTCTACTAGGCTCCATTACTCTCAAGGCCTCACGTATCCACTTCTCAGCCCACTTTTCCGCCTCCCCTATATCAGTTTCGCGATAGTACTGGTTAAGCTTCTCTGAAGATTCCTTTAAAACTTCAACACCTAAACTACTTTTGATAGCTTCAGAGGTCTTTCCTACATCTCTATCTGTTACAACGATTATCCTTGATTTTTTGAGTAATGCTACGACTCTGATCAACTTTAGAGCTTTAACTACATCTTCAAAGTCGGATGATGCTACGGCTAATACAGGTAGTTCCTTATCCTTAGCCCAGGTGTATGTTGAAATCAGTTCGCCGCTTCCACCATATAAATCGTCTACTAATATCGTAGGTTTACCTGCACCTGCTATAGCATATCCGGCTCCAACCCATATGCCAAGCATGTAGACGACGTAACCGTCAACATCGCTTACTTCCTTAATTATCCTCTCTCCATCTTTCGAGCTCATAGCGGTTTTAAAATTGACGTCAAAATCTGGTATCTTCTTCTTAAGAAGATCCATAATCTCTTTCTTCCGAGCCTCATAATCATAGCCTTTATAAGGCCAAGTAGGGGCGTCTGAAGACGGGTGGGAGAAAACCACGCAAATCCTACAACTCATATAGCTATATCAAATTGTAATAGGATAAAAGACTTTCCAACGTAAAATCTTCTTAAAATTTCTCAATCTCCGGCTGATTTAAATATACCATGTACTAGGTTAATTTTTTAAGCAGTTTAAGCTAGAATTCCAGAGGGGGTGTAAATGATAAAAATCGGTTGTGCTGCCTACTCTTACAGAGATTATCTTAAAGATGGAAGAATGAGTTATGAAGATTTTATAGAAGAAGCTTACCGTATGGGACTGGATGGTGTGGAGTTGACTCTATACTGGCTTCCATCTAAAGACCCATCATACCTTAGAAAGCTTAAGAGGTTGGCGTTTTCACGTGGGCTACCAATATCTTGTGCTGGAATCTCTACGAACTTCTGTACTCCAGATAGTTCTGAGAGAGACCGTATGATTAGAGCCGTAGAGGAAGGATTGAATATTGCTCGCGAATTGGGGGCATCAGCCCTTAGAGTTTTCGGAGGTTATACGCCTAGAGGATATACAGAGGCTGAAGCGACTAACTGGACAATAGAAGCGCTCAAGACTTGTGTAAGCTATGCTGAGGAAAAAGGCGTTGTAATAGCCTTAGAAAATCATGGGGGGATTACGGCTAGAGCAGATAATGTTGTAAGAATTGTGAAGGGTGTAGACTCACCGTGGCTTGGTGTGAACTTAGACTTGGGCAACTACACTGAGTCTACGTATGAGGATATTGCTAAAACAATTCCATATACTGTCCACATTCATGGGAAAATAAGTACAGCCAAGGGGGTTTCAGTCGACTATGAGAGAGTAAAGGGAATGCTTGTAAAAGGAGGCTACAATGGCTTCATCTCCATTGAGTATGAAGAAGAGGAGGACCCTAAGACAGCCATACCGAAGTTTGCAAAATACCTGCTTAACCTCTTTAAATGAAGATTAAGGGTGAGGTGGCTTAAGTATGGGTAATGTAGTTAAAGTAGGTATATCCGGTCTTGGAAGAAGCGGTTGGAGTATTCACGCTAATACGCTTGAGAAATGCCCCAACTTATACAAGATAGTAGCTGTATCCGACCCTATCGAGGAGAGACGTCGTGAAGCTGTAAGTAGATTCGGCTGCAGAGCATACCCCAACTTTGAACAGCTTATAAAAGATGATGAAGTAGAGCTTGTAGTCGTAGCTACTCCAAGCTTTCTACATGCCCCACAAACCATAGAGGCTTTAAAAGCTGGTAAAAACGTGGTATGTGAAAAACCCATGGCTACAAGCCTCTCCGAAGCCGATGCTATGATAAATGCCGCTAAGGAATCCAACAGAATACTGACGATTTTCCAAAACATGAGGTATGCGCCAGACTTTCTAAAAGTTAGAGAGGTAGTCCGTTCAGGAATACTGGGTCACATAGTTCTCATAAAAATCTATTGGCATTTCTTCGGTAGACGCTGGGATTGGCAGACTTTAAAGAGATTCGGAGGAGGAGAACTCAACAATAACGCTTCACACGCCATAGATCAAGCTCTCCAACTTATTGGAGATGGGGAACCCGAAGTCCTATTCTGCGACCTTCAGAGGACTTTAACCCTGGGTGATGCCGAAGACCACGTGAAAATAACCTTGGGAGTTCGTGGGTCTCCTACAATCGCCGATATAGAAGTTACCCGTGCATGTGCCTATCCTCAGAACACATGGTTGATAATGGGAACTCAGGGAGGGCTTACAGGGACATCCACATCATTAAGATGGAAGTACTTCAACCCTGCAGACCTTCCCCCGAGGAAGGTTGAAACGGAGCCGACGCCAGATAGAAGCTACAACTGGGAGGAAATCCCCTGGAAGGAGGAAACGTGGAATTTAAGTAGAGACCAGAAGAGGGGTGAAATGCTCTTCTATGAAGGCTTGTATAGAACATTGCGTGAGGGAGCGCCCTTAAGTATTACGCCGCAGAGTGTTCGAAGAGTGATGTGGGTAATAGAAAAATGCCGCGAATACTGTGAAAAACGTTCAACGTAAATACGTCTTCTATCCAATAATTTCGACTTTATACTCCGTAATTTTACCAAGTTCTGTTTTTCATAGTTAAAAATAGTAGTAGCATTTTTTTAAATCTGGGGTCTCCTATCGATGCCATATCGTTCTTACGATCTTAGATCATGTTATGAGCCTTTTTGGGCTTAAATGGGAGGATGCACAGCTACATAGACATTGGAAACGGTTTAATAGCATTATAGGGGCTCTAATATGAATTAGTGAAATAGGTGATTACACCATAGGTTTCTTCACAGCAGAATTAGATAAAGCATTAGAATCTTTAAAGTGGACTGGAAGTTAAAACCGCCCCTCAATCTTTTAAGAAATATAACCTCTTCGATTGAATAATTTCATGGGATTTAAACGGTTTTCTTTAGATACCTCTACATAGAAAACTACCACTTTTCTAAGCGTTCACTTTTCCTTGTGATCCCTTCTTCGTCTGCAAACTTCCATATACCTTCACCGGGTTTTAACAGTACAATTTTTAACATGTCCATTAGCTTATCGCTTAATATAACTTCATCCTCACCTGGCGTGATGACAGCTGTTACATCTACGGGTCCAACATCCCTATCGTCTGTTAGAACCTTAATTTTAACAAGGCCTCTGACTAAGAAGGTTTTAACAAGCGCTCCTCCGACAGCTTTGTAGTCTTCCACTTGATATTCTGTCATAAGCCTTGGGAATATATTCAATCTCTCAGCAACTTTAATCGGTAATATTACCTCCGGCTCATCCGCCTCAAATCCAGAATTAGCTAAAGCCACTGTTACAACTTCTCCTGTAGCAGAGTGAAGTTTAACTTTTACCCTGACAACCATAGGGCTAACCTCTAGTTGGCTGGTTTAAACTTGCCGACTCTCTTTGGTCCACTTACACGCCTAAACTTTCCTGTCCTTCTAACCATATATCTGCCCAATTATTGGTAAGTGAAGTGTTTTATAAAAGTGTTTGCTAGAAAAACCTCTAACTTCTGCTGGAATGAATGGGCAAAGTTTAGATTCGATAATCCTCAATTTTTGGAGTATCTTCTTGGAGGATATTCTCTTACTAAAGTTGAGACTTAAGAATGAGTAGATACTCTGCATACTGAAAGAATGATGTTATGTAGATTTTTACGGTGATTTCCATAAAGAAAGCAATCATCCTCCTAAGAGAAGATGTTTACCAGAAGCTTAAGGCTGAGAATGGCTTTAGAAGGCTCTAAGATCCTCTTCCGAGAGCGTGAAGAGCTTGGAGAAGCTTCAGAACGGGGAGCTGTTGAGTATCTTATGCGTAAAACGGTTTGCATCGCTCAGTTATTGGAAAACTTCCGCTTCCAACGCTTAAGATAGTTACCCATATGGATATTGTTGTTAATTTTCAACTTTATACTCGCTACCCATTTCTTTCACAGATTTAAATCTTCGTAGTTATATATGTTTGAACGCAGGATTACGGCTTATATACCCTCATCTAACTTTTCCTGAAATTAGGTATCATGGTAAGCTTTATCAAAAGAAAACTTTAAACGTATGCAATCATTCATATGGCGGTGTAAGCATATGGGCGTTAAAATCACTATTATAGGGGCAGGTAGTCTGGTTTTTACTCCTAATATTCTCGCAGACCTTACGAAATCCAATGTCCTCGCTGGCTCCAACGTCTGTCTCATGGATATAGATGAGAAGAGGCTAAACTTAATGACCAAGCTTGCCGATAGAATAATGCGTGAAGAGAAGTCGGATATTGCCGTTAACGCAACCACTGATAGAGCTGAAGCTTTGAGAAACGCTGACTACGTAATTATCTCAATATCTGTTGGTACTGATGTTGAAAGATTCGACGTTGAAATACCGAAGAAGTACGGTTTATATGCATCAGTGGGGGATACAACTGGACCGCAGGGTTTTGCAAGAGCGCTTAGACACATCCCGGTTATGGTCGACATCGCTAAGGATATTGAGAGAATCTGTCCAAGCGCTTTTGTACTCAACGTGACAAATCCAATGACCGCGTTATGTACAGCTATGCTTAAAACGTCGAAGATAAACCTCATCGGACTTTGCGTTGGAATATACATAGCGAAAAACTTCATAGCTAGACTTCTAGATCTAGACTCTGAAACAATAAGCGTAATCGCGGGTGGAATAAACCACTTTACGTGGATAAAGGAGATTTTCATTAGAGGTGAGGACGTTTATCCTAAGTTTCACGAAGTTTGGGAGAATGCTAAGAAGTCGTACAGTAGACTTGAGATGCTTGAAAAATTCAGAGGCCACTACATATCCCTACTCCTGTACGATAAATTCGGACTATTTCCATCCCCTTCAGACTCTCACATAGCAGAATTTTTACCATACTTCATAAGGGAGGATAAAGCATACGGTTCCATCTACGGTTTAACACTATACCCGCAAGGGACAATATACGACCCTAAGTGGCGTGAACAGGCTTGGTCACGTCTAGTTGAATGGGCAACTGGCACAGCTCCACTAGATGAGCTATTCGCGAGAACATTCACAGAAGAAACGCTTGTAATCAGAGTACTTGAAAGTCTATCGTCTAAACGTAACGACTTCTACGAGGCGGTTAATATCCCAAATATGGGGTCTATTCCAGATATTCCAAGTAACGCTGTAGTTGAGGTTCCAGGGGTTGTAGGTAATATAGGGGTAAAGCCTGTCCAAGTTGGCTCACTTCCCAAGTCAATCACACAGCTTCTCAGACAGCAACTTACACACATAGATTTAACGGTTGACGCCGCTTTAACCGGAGACAGTAAACTTGCATTACAAGCACTGTTAATGCATCCTTCAATACCAAATTTAGAGGTTGCTGAAAACATACTTAACGATTTAATAAGATACGAATCTAAGTATCTTCCACAATTTAAAGATTAACGGATTATGGGGTAATCTGCTAAGCGCCTCCAAACATCCAACATCACTTTTATACTCTCCCACGGTGTATCTGGAAATATTTGATCTATTGCTGATAATATGAATCCTCCTCCTGGTGCAAGCGTTTCAATAGCGTCTACTACTGCTTTCTCAATCTCTTCCCTAGACCACAGCTTTAGCGTGACTGAAGAGTTTATACCACCCCATATGCATATCCTATCTCCAATTTCTCTTTTCACTTGTAATAATTTTGCTCCTCCTTGAACGGGGTCTACACCGTAGAGGACATCTACTCCCGCCTCTTTGAAGAAGTCTAAGAGAGGCATTATACCCATAGACATTATGTAGCAGAATTTAAGCCCATGTCTATGAACATAATCCGCCAGTTTCTTAACATAAGGTAGTATGAATTTTCTGTAGAGTTTCGGCGGCCAAAAGTCCGCATTCTCATACCATCCACGGTGAACAATTAGATCTACTGCTCCAGACTCTATGGCTAATCTAATATACCTGATATCCCATTCAAATATTACATCTAACACTCTTTGGATAAACTCTGGATTTGTATAAGCAGCTCTAATGGTGTTTTCGAGCCCGCAGAGCCAATGTAGTGCATCTGCGCCGACAACTCCACCTTCAACTCCTTCTTCATAAGCCATACCGGCTTCAACTAAAACACCATGCTTATCTGCGAAACTTCGAACTTCATTAGCCTTCTCAAAGAAGATTTTAAGCTCTTTATCCGAAGGTTCTGTAAGTAAACATGATAATGCATCTATATCCTCCTCCTTTTCAACAAGAAACTTTAAAGAACGAGCCTTCGGGATAACAAAATCCGTAAAAAGTGGCACATCGTCACCATGTGGCCAGTCTGGTGTTTGACGTACAATGCGCTTAAGGACGCCCTTAGCTGTGTGGTATTCTTTTATAATCAGCGCATCTCTCTCCCCAGGTGGATGAATCTTACTTACCTTAGTTTTGACCTCTGGGTTAAGTGAAACTGGTACTTTTAAAGTTATAGTATCATCTATTCCAAGTTTTAGTAGTCTGAGGACGCGTTCAAGCTCACTATGCCAACGGTCATTCTCATCTACTAGAAACGGGCGCTCCCACCACTTAAGACATAATGGAACGTGGTCTGGTTCATCTAAATTTATGGCTGTTAAAAGCCGCTCCCTCGAATTCAACTCCTCTCTCAATTGAAACACCTCCAACTGGATTTGGGAAAGACCAGTTTAAAGCTTTACGAATCCACATACGACGTAGACTATGTAATATTCCTAATACAAACTCGGCCGTTCCATAAAGGTCACTGTTTAATTAGAGATTC
This sequence comes from Bathyarchaeia archaeon, assembly GCA_038870975.1. Classification (GTDB taxonomy): domain Archaea; phylum Thermoproteota; class CALKCG01; order B24; family B24; genus DTBU01. The sequence continues at coordinate 1,037,751 of JAVZJD010000001.1, forward strand.
ACTTGCCTCTTTAATTATTCGGTCTATTTCTCTTTCCACACTTAAGTCTAGAGGCTCAACCTCATGCTTTGACAAGATTCTATTGACTGTTTCCCTAATCTCCCTCAATTTAGCTGGAGCGTCCTTAGACTTCCATGCCTCCCAGTTCAGTCTATCGAAGATTTTTGGAAACCAGAATTCACTTCTTATGTGTAGTATAGTGTGTCTCTGAGAGAGAAAGCTTCCACCTATACCTACTCTTTTTATAACATCTAAGGCTATGGTTTCACTCTCAACATTGAAACCCTTTAGTAAGCGTTTAACGTAACTGGCGACTTCATCATCTACTACTAGTTGCTCTAAGCTACCGCCGACGTCCGCGCCTATGATACCTTGATGCCCACTAAGCTCTGCTCCTGCAAAAGCACCTAGAGTCATAGTTGCAGCCTTCTCAACGCCAGATTGGAAATCAACACTTTTAGAGTCTGTTAAACCCACGTTAACATGTACAGGTAAACCGTAGTATAGACCTATTTGAACCATAGCTACCGCCATTAAACCCTGTTCAGGAGAACCAAAGGATATGTTTCCAGTTCTCTGATCCATTATGTGGGGTATACCGCCATAGAGGATTGGCGTTCCTGGACCTAAAACCTCCGCAATAACTATGCCAGCTAGTATTTCGGCGTTCTCAAGGGCTAGCGTTCCAGCCAATGTTGCAGGCCCCGTCGCGCTCGCCATAACCATAGGTGCAAAGCAAACTGGGATTTTACGTTCAGCAAAAAGTTTTAAAATAGGTAGGCTGTGAGGGCTGAATTTTAATGGGCTTATAGGCTCGAAAAAACCTAGGGATAGGGGTTTCTTGCCAGGCGCTTCTCCCGTTATAGTGGTCCACATTTTAAGTATGTATTCAGCCGATTGAACTGAGTATATCCAAGCGAAAAAAGGCTTTGAAGTATGCTTGATGAGCGTTGCATACATATATACGTCGGCAATTTGCAAAGGTACATCCTGAGGTACGAATAAGGCACCTACTATGTCTATATTTTCCAACGCGTCTCCGAGTTTAACAGCTTTTACAGTATCTTCTAGGGTTGCAATTCTTCTATCGCTTGTTAAAGGGTCTACGACGTTCATCATACCTCCACTAGATAGGACTTTGAACTTTCCATCGCCAAATGTTACGTTTCTACCGCTCCGTGAGTATACTGTGAAGCTTTTAGACGCTTTCTTAACCATTTCAACGATTAAGCTCTCTGGAAGTTTAACGGTCGAAGTCTTCCAATCTACTTCACAGCCCACGTTTTTAAGCGCGTTAACTACTTCATCGTTTGGAACTTGAACCCCTACTTCTTCCAAGATGTTTAAAGAAGCCTCATGTATGGATTCAACATCTACCCTCGATAGTATTTTAAGCCTCAAATTGGGCACCACATATACGCTTCTTTAACGCTTGGTTTTAAACTGAGGCAGAAGAGGTGCGTGAACCTCTAGAAGTTCGTCAAGCGTTTTCTTAGCCGCTTCAACGCTATGTACAACCGGGTCTATCAGCAGGGCTTGTAATGCCTTTTCATAAGACCCTTCATACGCAGCTTCAACCGATAACCTTTGAATGACTGCTTGTGTATAGCACAATGCATCTATCCCAGTCGGGAGACTTCCAATATGTATCGGATGTATACCACTACCGTCGACTACGGCAGGCACCTCTACCACAGTATCTAATGGTAGATTTGTCACCACACCCTTGTTCGGAACATTAACAGCATACTCGAAATACCGTCTGTTTGAAACGATAGCTTTGATTATGTTCACAGCCTGTCCTCTTTCACCTCTGATTAGTTCTGAAGAGCTATAGAGTTCTACAGACAATTTATCCGTAGCTAAATCATCCACTGTTTTACGAATATTTTCAGACCATTTTTCAACGGCGCTAAGCCAGTTTTCCCCTCTCTCCCTCTCTGGGACAATATCCCAAGCATAAGATACATATTCCCCTACATGCCCATCTGATGGAGATGGATAATATCCATACGTTAGGCATAAGATCCTAGACAGAGGCTCCCCAGCCAGTATGTCTCGCTTAACGTCATCCGCAGTTTTAAGCCTATCAATAAGAATAGGATAAGCATTTTCACCAGAATCTTTAAACCAAAGCTTCAGAATCCATGTAAAGTGGTTCAATCCAGCGGCCAGAGCTTCAATCTGACGGCCTAAAGCTGTAGATAGCCACTCCATTCTGCCGTAGATTCCGGGGCAGAGTCCAACAGCTTTAAGCTTCGTATAACGGTTTATTGCATATGCTACTCTCGCCTCTGGGTTTGAATAGTTCATAACTAAAGCATTGGGACATAGGTCTTCAACATCACGGCATATTTCTAATACCAATGGAACTACACGTAGAGTATGTGCCAACCCTCCTGGACCACCACATTCGCCGATAACCTGTTTAATGCCATATTTATGGGGTATTTGAAAGTCCAGCCACCACCTCTTCATCCTCTCTTTCTCAACAGCTATTATTACAAAGTCTGAACCACTAAGTCCATCTTTAGTTTTCGTGAAAGATTCGATCTTTAAATTAGCTTTAAAGTACTCATTAAACCGCTCTGCAACCTTAGCCATAGTCTTAAGCTTCCCCTCGTCTATATCTATCAATGCAATAGTGCCACCGTGAAGCTCTTCCGTGCTCACGATATCGCGTAATGTTTCAAGACCAAAGGAAGCACTACCAGCACCAACTAAAGATATCTTAACCTCCATAAAAGTGCCTCCACACTTAGAAAAACCCTTGAAATATTTAAGTTTACATGCGATGAAATAGACTTTTGAGAGATGTATAGAATCCTCCAACGCCGTAATCTTCTAAAAACTGAACATATCCTAGTGTAATTTAGTGTCGCATCCAAGGCCCCCTCTAATGGAACCTTAAAAAGAAAAAAGAGGAATCGTTCCCACTGCTTGGTTTAGAATGGTATGAAGAACCTTACCACGCCTATTGGATGGGCCATAACGTTTACTAAAGCTAAACCAGCTAGAAATCCAGCGACAAATGGAATGCCATAATTCTCGTACAATTTACTCCCACCTACTTTTAACGTTATCCACTTAGCTATCCAGGCGAATACAAAGGCGTTCCAGCTCCCCCACCAAGCGATACCAACGCTTGGAGCCATTGCAAAGCCGAGTGGATGTAATGGCCACCATATGAATCTAGCTCTAAGCAGAGATAAGATTACTGTGATCAATCCACCTACGAACATTACTCCAAAGACGGTGTTCGCCGCCCCTCCGAAGACGTATCTTTCAATGGAGCTATCCCACATGTATTCCATAGAGCATGTACCCCAAACCGTCACACGACTTGTGCCAAGTAGATAGTAGATCCACACTCTTGCACATAGCATCACGGGGATTGCTATGAGGGATGATATAACTAGTAGTAGAAAGCTATTACGTATATTGACGTTTGTTAACTGTCCCATCTTTAGAACGCTCATGGTTGTATGTGCTCCGTTAACAGGACCATTGGGTACTACATTCCATCCACATACGATGAATGCATGAGCCATGAACCACTCAGTAGAATATTCTGAGGGTGCCGTAGGCCATATTAAGCGTAGCGGCCAGCTCATCCATACTGCTTTCTCATGAACAAAGGGGCATCCGGCGATACCGAGAGCATAAGTATCTGTTATTGAGTGGAGAAACGTCACCATTAGCCCTACTAGAGCTACGGCGATGGTTATCCCGGAGAAGCATTGATAGGCAATCATAAATACTGCAGACATTAGGATCAACAGGTATATTGTTCTATAGCTAAATACTTCACCATTCGAGGGTCTACCATGAATAGCTTCTTTAAACGTATCAGCTACATATGTTCTTGAATGCCACATCACCATAAGTGCTATAGCTACTATTCCACCCATAGATATATAAGCCCAGTAGAACGGCGGAGTCCAGTAAAGTGCCTGATCGTAGATTGCTCTACATCCACCACCCGTTGTAAGAAGTCCAGTGTGGTAGCCTAAAACATAGGCCGCTTGATCAAGTATTATCATTAAAATCGTGAAGAACGTGAAGCTGAACAGTATGTCTAGTGGTGCCAGAAATAGTATTGCATGCGCCAACGGGTCTTTCGTAAACCTGCCCCAGTGGACTATTGACTGCATAAGTGGGTCGGTGGCTGGTAGACAAACGCATCCTACGGCAGTGGTATTAACTCTGTAACCGAATATGTCTGGCCACCATGGGAAGAGATATGTGAGGAGAATCTGCACCTCTATTAGGAATCCTACTATGAAGCCTATGATGTAGGGTCTGATGCTTCTTCTCTCAGTCCTCTCCGCCTGTATGAATTCAACAGTTCCATAAGTAGCTAGTACATGAGGAAACGGTACTCTCTCAACATCTATCCACCTACGTCGCAATAGTAGCATGAGGCTTGATGTAAAGAACATAAACGTGTACATGTATAGTGTCCAGAATAGTATAGTTGGAGCCCAAGCCCCCCAATTTACTGGCATTCCACCGGGTATTATTTCTCTAACGACGTCGTATGGAGGCATCCACCACCAACTCTCCATGATAGTTCTAAGAGGCTCAGGTGAGTATAAGATAGGCATTACGTGTGCCACTGGATGTAACGCGAAAGTAACCATGTCTTGAAATCCATAGTATGACATAACCAATCCTATTATGTATATCGAGACCAAGGTTGGAACGCTAACCTCTCGAGTTCTTTTTAAAGGATACATTAGAAGCAATAGGAATACTGGAGCAATAGGTAAAGCCGTTGTTCTGGCGTATATACCCCACGTGAAGTGGCACATTAAGCCCAGGCTTGTGATATTGCAGAGAGCCATATCGATTGTTCCGACAATCGATAGAATCAACGATAGTAGTGGTATTAAAATCCAGTGTTTACTTTCGAATTCCAACTCTCCCCTAGAAGGCATAACCAACTATTAGTCCATGTGTATATATAAGCATTTTCTCGGATGTTTAGAAGCTCATGTCATTTAACCATTACCTACGAAGTCAAAGGAGGATTAAAATATGTTGCCTTTTACAGGATACTTTCCATAAATCGTCAATGTCTTAGTAATTGTCATAAATGCATCTTCAAGCAAGTCTACTGGAGCGTCTTCAGTCATTCCTATGATAACCCCATCCCCAGGGGCTATCTCCTCCAAAAGTTTAATCGTGTACTTTTCAATCACTTTAACACCGTAGTGTAGAATCGTCTCTGGAAAATTAACCCATATTATAAACTTGTTATTCCAACATTCTTTAGCCTCTTTAAGCGGTAAATCGCCCATAGGTGGAGGAGTGAAAGCCTCTACAATGTCTATGTTCATTGTTGCAATGTGGTATTTCAACTTCTTCAGCAATCCATCCATATGTACCGATAGCATCTTATTCTTAGCGTGGAGTATATCTGCGAACTTCTCAAGTAAAGGTATATAGTACGTTTCAAAAATCTTCGGGCTCATAACTAAGCCCGTAATCTGGTCCCCACACCATACGAATTCAGCCGGAGAATTGGCTATTATACGATATGTCTCTTCCTGCCTCTCAGCCATAATATGTATTAAATCTTCAATCCTCTCCCTATTTCTATAAAACTCTTTACAGAGTCTTTCTAAACCCATATAATGAACCCATAATTTGCTAAAAGGCGTAGGATCAGCATTAGCAGTTAAAATACCACTATTTCCTACTTTCTCATCGAGTTCTACAAAATATCCATAATCAGGTTTATATACAGCGTCTTCCTCTATGAATCTTATAACTCTATAATCAGATGGTTCTTTAAACGGGTATTCTACTATCCAGTTTTCACCAGCTTCAGGTCTTAAACCAGTTCTAATACGCATAGACATTGAGCCTACGGGTGTACTGTAAGTCCTATGCACAATATTTCCAATCCTTCTCTCCTCTACGTGTACATTTGGATGTTCAACTCTATAAACTGGTATCCAGGCGTACAGAATACCCATACCCATGCTTCTAAGTCTTTCTTCAGCAGATGGGCTTATCCTAGCGATAGACCTATATGGAACAAAAGGAATATACTCAGGCTTACCACGGTGTAAAATCGCCATGATATTCTCTCTAATATTCATCTACTAACACCAGAAAGGGAGATATTTTATATAGGAATAAGGAGATTGTTTCTAAATTATGAGTTTTACCTTTAAACCTAGGCTCAACATTGGAGACATCGTTCCTAAGCGGCTCATAGAAACTATGCATGAGAGGGCTTTAGAAGTCCTCGAAAAGGTAGGGATCAAAGTCACAAATAAGCTTCTCATAAGACGGATAATAGAACGTAACGGGTTTAAACTAGACAGGGAATGGGTGAAAATTAAAAGTAGCCTAGTTGAAGACTTAGTCGTAGAAGTTAGACGGAAACGAAAGCATAGTATGATGCGTAGTTTAAGTGAGGAAGAGCTTATACTTTCACCTGGGTATCCAGGTTGTTCTTGGATAGTAGACTTAGAGACAGATACCATAAAACCTTTAACAACTGAAAAACTCGTAGAAGCCACTAAGCTTACGGATTCGCTTTACGAGTGGGGCGTTAGAGGAGGGGCTCCAGGGGCTCCCGTAGATGTACCGCCTAAACTGCGGAGGGTTGCGCAGTGTTTAATAGGTTATACGTATAGCCGTTCAGCTGGCCCGGCTCCATTTGAAAGTTACGAGGAGGCCGTCTATATTAAGCGTATGGCTGATGTTATGGGTCATGGTTTCGGGGTGGACGTGTACGTAATAAGCCCCCTCCGTCTTGAAGGCATATCTTTAGATAGGGCTATACCGTTCTTAGAGAATGGGGAATGTGATTGGGTGGGAATAACGTCTATGCCGCTTGCAGGTGCTACGGCACCAGTATATCCAGTGGGGGCATTTATCCAAGGTATAAGCGAGGCTTTAGGTGGATACGCCATACTTCACGAAGCCTACCCAGACATACCTATGGGCTTCAGTGTAAATGCCTACCACTTCGATATGCGCCATGGTAACATAGTATTCGGGTCTCCTGAGCAGACCCTAATGGACTTATTTAGCATAGTGTTAAACATGTTTTACGGTGGAGGACTGCACGGGGTTAGATCTTTCAGAACAGTTGCAAAACAAGTAGACATACAGGCGCAAGTTGAAAAAGCCTCTTCAGCCACGGTTGGAGTATTAACAGGACCTGGCGCATTTATCCATGCTGGCCTACTGAGTATAGATGAGATCTTTAGCCCCGTACAATTGATCATAGACTGCGAATTGGCTAAGTATTTAACTAGGCTTGCTAAAGGTTTAGAATTTACGGAAGATCAAATAGAACTGTCAATTGAAACAATAGCCAGGTGTGCTCTCAAGGGTCAGTATTTAACAGATGAAACGACTCTGAAAGATTACAGGAGGATATATTGGACTCCCGAAATATTCGACTATTCCCTACTTCACACATACAAACCAGGTCCAGATATAATAGCGAAAGCCAAGAAAATATGTAAGGAGAAGATCCAAACACATAGGTATCAGCTTGAAGACGAAAGAAGGAAAAAACTAGAAGAAATATATCGAGAGGCTGTTAAAACGCTATCTTAGAAATAGTTTTGCTGTTTAACATTATGAAGTCTTCCTTTAGTCTTTATTATTAGACTCGTCTGACTTTTTTATGCGTTTGCAAGAATTTTATTGCAAATCTTTGGAAGAAAATCTTCGGTGTCTGTAGGGGAGCTTATTCAAATGTCCATTGTCATAACGAATAATGGAACTGCGACTGCATTCGACATCTCGTTAAAAGATACGCCTTCCGAGGGATTTCAAGTGGTTTCAGGAGTATCCACAACATTCTATAGTGAATTATCACCATCTGAATGTCGATCATGTAACTGCACAGTAAAAAGTATCGAAAGAGGGGACGTATATGCTTCCTCCAATTATAGTCACGTATAAAGACCAAGACCAAACAATATATACGGCTACATCAAACGCTGTAAAGACATCTGTTGGATGAAGATATTTTCCTATCTATATTGTAAACAAAGTTTTATCCATTTAGAATTTATGATATTATTCTTAGAAATTTTTCTAAAATTTTCCGGTCATTATTGGAAAACTATGATTTTTAAGTTGGAGAAAACTTTTATACCTAAACTCGTAATATTTTAGTGGTAGATATGCTCTTCATAACTTTGTGTAGATTTAGAAAAAAGCCTACGAAAGAAACCATAGCTGAAGCTCAGAGGCTTCTTGAAGAAGCAACTAAAGAAGGTGCTAGGATTTTAGGTGTATACTGGGTTTTAGGTCGGTATGATGTAGTTCTCATATCTGAATGTCCCGACGAAAAAACACATATGAAAATAGCCATAAAATTCGGAGATATAGTCTCAACGGAAAGTCTTGTAGCAGTCTCCTCCGAAGAGGCGGTAAAGCTCCTCACGTAGCTATTAGAAAAAGGCTTCAAAAAATCAAAAGTAATATCTATATGTTTAGTTTAACTAGATTTAAATACCATGAGAAATGTTGAAAATTTTGAGAAGGTTGGTATTTAGTCTTATCATCTTCTGCATATTTTGAGATTCATATTGCTACATTATTTTTAAGTCGTCAGGGAAATTAAAATATAGTAGTCCTTGATAAGTATCATTTGAGTGTCAACTTATGGGTCATATATGGGTGAATGTCAAACTCTTAAATCCTAAAACGGGCGGTGAAATTGAGACTAAAGCGCTTATCGATACAAGTGCAACGTATACCGTTGTCCCAGTGGAGATCGCTAGAAAACTGGGTCTTGAAAACCTTGGCTTTGTAGACGTGAAAACAGCTAGCGGTAGTGAAAGGCTTTGGGAGTCGGAGGTTAGAATAAGAATGTTTGATAGAGAGAGATCGTCACCAATACTCGTAAGCGAGAAGATGGATGTTCTATTGATTGGCGTCGTAACCTTAGAAATACTCAGGCTGAAAGTGGATCCGACGACGGGTATAGTCGAAGAGCTTCCACTCCTTCTATACACGGTCTACATAAGAGGATAGCGTAGTGATGGTGAGGCTGTAGGGCGTCTTAGGTGGTCTTCAGGTGTTTTAATGATGTTACGTACCTGTTGTAATTCCCTCTCTAGACAGTATCGACCTGGCGACTATTACACCAGATACTGATGCCTGCATGAGCCCACGTGTTATACCAGCCCCATCGCCTGCTACGTAGAGGTTTTTAATGTCTGTTTCAAGGTTTCGATCTAGCTTTATTCTAGCCGAGTAAAATTTAACCTCTACACCGTAGAGTAGTGTGTGGTTTGAGAAGACACCTGGCGTAACTTTGTCAAGAGCTTCAAGCATTTCAAGTATATCCGTTAAATACCTGTAGGGAAGTACGAAGCTTAAATCTCCAGGAGTGGCGTTTTTCAAAGTAGGTTTAACTATGCTACGGTTTATGCGGTCTTCAGTAGACCTTCTCCCATTTTTAAGATCTCCAAGCCTCTGGATTATAACACCGCCGCCTATTATGTTGGCGAGCCTCGCTATGTACTTACCGTAGGCTATAGGCTCTTTAAATGGCTCCGTGAAAGATACACTTACTAAAACCGCAAAATTGGTATTATCAGTCTTCTTCTCCGAATAGCTTTGACCGTTAACAGTTAGGACATCATCATATATCTCTGTTATTACTTCTCCATGTGGGCATACGCAGAAAACCCTAACCATGTCGTCAAAAGACTTAGAGTAGAATTGAAACTTCGGCTCGTATAATACGTCTGTCAAAGGCTCCATAACGGCTGATGGTACTTCAACTCTAACACCTAAATCAATCGGGTTGTTTTCAAGACGCAATTGGAAACGTCTAGCCTCTTTCTGAAGCCACTCTGCACCGCTTCTACCTGGAGCTAGTACAATGTATCTGGCCCTGTAAACCTCTCCATCAGATGTCTCAACGCCGATAGCTTTACCATTCTCTACGAGAAGTTTAGCAACCTCCGCTCTAAATTTAACTTCAACCCTATCATCTAAGTATTTTCTAGCAGCTTCTAACACGTCGCGGGCTTTATCTGTACCCATGTGTCTTAAAGTCATAGGTATAAAGTTCAACCCTGCTAAGACCGCCTTTCTCCTAATGTTTTCTAGGAAGTCGGTTTCACCAGTATAGACTTTATCTGGTACACCAAACTTCCTATAGAAAGCATCCACATATTTCACAAGATTTTCAAGCTCTTCTCTAGGTAGATAGTCCGTAAGCCACCCTCCTACGTCTGGAGAGAGTATGAGCTTTCCATCGCTGTACGCTCCAGCCCCTCCCCAACCGTTAAGAAGATTGCATGGTTTACACTGTTTATTGCAGACTCCATATGTTAAAGCCGGGCATCTGCGATTTCTAATGTCTAAACCCTTCTCAAGCATTAAAATCGAGAGGTCGCTCTTCTCCGATAGCTCTAATGCGGTGAATATTCCAGCTGGCCCACAACCAACTATTACTACGTCGTACAGAGCAATCCCAACCATAAAAGTGAGGCGACGTATATTAAAGTTTACCAGTTATAAATCTTAGTCAGCTGACAGCGGATAACACCCAATCTATTGAACATATTTATTATAAAAACTTTTAAATCTTTCAAATATTTTGCATAAAATTGTGAAAAATTAAGCATTTCCCTTCTATGCATAGGTTGATGGGAGCGTGGAGATGTTGAACGCGAAAAACTTAGTAGTCGGTTTAATAATAGGTCTCATAATCGGAGCAGTTCTCGGCTATTCTATAAAACCAACAGGCCCGTCAAGTGAAGAATATGAAAGACTTAGAAACGACTACAACCGTGTTGTAGCTCAACTTGAGAGCGTTACGGCTGAGCTTCAAAACTTGAAAAAACCGCTAAAAGTAGGGTTTATCTACGTTGGTCCAGTTGGAGACTGGGGCTGGAGCCATGCTCACGATGTCGGAAGAAGATATATTGAAAGTATTTTCCCATGGGTTGAAACAGTCTACGTTGAAGCAGTCCCAGAGGGAGACTGCCCTAAAGTGATAGATAGGCTGATAGATGAAGGGTGCGACGTCGTCTTTACAACAAGCTTCGGCTTCATGGATGCGACGGTGGAGGCGGGTGAGAAGTATCCAAGCAAGATCTTCTTCCATTGCTCAGGCTATAAGAGACGTGCTAACGTAGGTACATACTTTGCTGAGTTTTACCAACTCTACTACTTAAACGGACTAATGGCTGGTGCTTTGACGAAGTCAAATAAAGTGGGCTACGTAGCCGCGCATCCAATTCCAGAAGTAGTTAGACATATTAATGCATTTGCTTTAGGCGTTAAAGAAGTTAACCCGAATGCCGTTGTAGATGTTCGTTGGATCTTTTCTTGGTATGATCCGTCTGCTGCTAGGGAGGCTGCCGAGTCGCTTATAGCTTGGGGGGCTGACGTTTTAGCATTTACAGAAGATTCTCCAACAGTAGTGCAGGTTTGCCAGGAATACTACAATAGGGGTAAATCTGTCTACTGCTTCGGACACTACAGTCCAATGCAGAATTTTGGTCCAGACGTATGCGTGAGTGGACAGTTAGTACACTGGGAGGTTATATATGCGGATATACTCAGTAAAATACGTAGCGGCTACTACAATTCTACAAATCTGGCCAATGTTGACTATTGGTGGATGCTTCGAGAGGGAGCTGTGGAGCTTGGCGGCGAATACGGTGTCCCAATAAACCCGAAGTTTATACCAGTGTTAAACAGTACCTATGTAGATCACCCAGAGTTTGGTAGAATAAGCGTCTACAACCTCGTCATGAAGAGGTTGAATCAGATGTCTGAAGATACTGTCGTCTTCGACCCATTCACAGGCCCAATATACGATAACAAGGGTGTATTAAGGGTTGAAGCTGGTAGACGAATGACGCACGATGAACTTTGGACGATAAACTGGTTTGTAGATAACATTGTTGCAAGTGTTCCAGTATAGGTTTTTATCTTCCCCCTCATTTTTTCTTCGAAGACGTGTGATTGCGTTTCAATGGGTGCGAGTAAACATGGATGACGAACCACTCGTTAAAATGGTCGGGATAACGAAATTCTTCCCCAACGTTGTAGCGAACGATTCGGTAAATTTTGAGCTCAAGCGTAGCGAAATTCATGGCCTTCTCGGTGAAAATGGAGCTGGAAAAACGACGCTCATGAACATTCTCTACGGCATATATAAGCCTGATAAAGGTGAAATCTACATAGAGGGAAAACCAGCCCGTATAAAGTCTCCAAGAGATGCCATACGCCTCGGAATAGGTATGGTGTCTCAATTTCCAGATCTAGTTGAAAACATGACTGTAGCCGAGAACCTTGCTCCTCTTTTTCCAGGTAAAATTTTAAGAAGAGAGAGAATTAAGGAGATCTGTAGAATCGCTGAAGAATACGGCCTCCCAGTAGATGCAGAAGCAACGGTTTACGATCTTTCACTCGGAGAAAGACAGAGAGTTGAAGTTTTGAAGGCTCTAATACGTGGAGTTAAAATACTTATACTCGACGAACCTACGACGGTATTGACTCAAAGCGAGGTTAATTCTCTTTTCAAGGCTATTAGGAAGATGCGAAGTGAAGACAAGGGGATAATATTTGTGTCGCATAAGCTTCCGGAGGTTTTAGAAATAACGGATAGAATTACTGTTCTAAGGAGGGGTAGGGTTGTTGCAACTCTCAAAACTCGAGAGACAAACGAAGAAGAGCTTGCAAAACTAATGGTCGGTAGAGCAATAGTAAGGAAGTATGTGAGGGAAAAAACGGTTCCAGGTGAAGAAGTATTGAAAGTTGAAGATTTATACGTATTGAACGATAAAGGCGGACTGGCCGTAAAAGGCTTAAGCTTTTCAGTTAGGAGGGGTGAAATTTTCGGTATAGCTGGAGTATCTGGAAATGGTCAAAAAGAGCTGGTCGAAGCGCTTACTGGTCTTAGGAGGGTAGAGAAGGGTAGGATAATAATCGACGGAAGTGAATTAACCTCCCATCTTCAGTTTAGGAGAGTTGCCTCGCATATACCTGACGATAGAATTGGAATGGGTATCCTGCCGTCATTAAGCGTTCTAGAAAACCTTGCCTTAATATCATATCGGCGTTTTTCTAAGTTTGGCCTTCTAAAATCTAAAGAGCTTGAACAGCATGCTAAAAACCTAGTTGAAAAGTATAGTATAATTACTCCTTCTCTTAAAGCACCCGTCTGGCAGCTGTCTGGGGGGAATTTAGCTAGGCTTATCTTAGCAAGGGAAACTTCTACAAATTACAGCCTCATAATAGCGGTCCACCCAACCTTCGGCTTAGATGTAGCTTCAACAGAGGAAACTTGGAAGCTTTTACTCGAGCTTAGAAAGAAAGCAGCTATACTTCTAGTCTCGGAAGATTTGGAGGAGATTATTCAACTAAGCGATAGGATAGGGGTTATGTACAGGGGAGAATTCATGGGCATACTGGAATCTGAAGAAGCAGACGCTGAGAAAATAGGATTAATGATGGGAGGTGTTAAAACATGATTAGAATTGAGGAGAGAAGGGAACAGTCTCTACTCGTAAAAATAACTACGAAAATTGTAGCGGTACTCTTAGCATTGGGAATATCAGCAGTCATTTTCATGGGATATGGAATCAATCCAATATACGCTTTCTCAGTAATGTTCTCTAAATCGCTAACTTCATACGGTTTAAGCGAAGTCGTAACTAAATTTATACCGCTTGAACTTTGCGGATTAGGATTAATAGTTGCATTTAAATCTGGTATGTGGAACATAGGTGCGGAGGGACAGCTTCTAATGGGTGCTGTTATGGCTACTTGGGTAGCCTTATTCATAGATGTTCCAGATTTTAGCCGTCTGCCGCTAATACTGATTTTAAGTATGGTTGGCGGACTTGCGTGGGCAATCATACCTGCCTTCCTTAAAGTAAAACTTGAAGTTAATGAGGTTATGGTGACACTTATGATGAACTACATAGCCAGTTTTCTAGTCAACTACCTCGTCTACGGTCCTTGGAAGGGGGCTAAAGAATGGGGCTTTCCCTATACGGATAAATTCCCAGAGTCCGCATGGTTGCCGACAATACCCAACACGAGAATACATTGGCCGACACTGATTATAGCATCGGTAGCAGTCTTTACAATGTTTCTAATCATGTTTAAAACAACTTTGGGATTTGAAATGAGAGTATGCGGTCAGAGTAAGAGGGTTGCAGAGTACTCTGGAATGAATTATGCAAAAGCGTTAATTGTAAGCATGGCTATAAGCGGGGCCCTTGCTGGTTTAGCTGGTGCTGGAGAAGTATGTGGAATACACCACCGTTTAAGGTATGCATCTGCGATTTCCTCAGGTTATGGATATTCAGGGATAATAGTTGCCTGGCTTAGCGGTCTACATCCGGCGGCTTCTCCACTCTCAGCTTTCTTCATAGCCTTCCTCCTAACTGGTGGAGACATTCTACAGGTTTCCTTTGGGCTTTCCTCTGGAGTTGTCAACGTATTCAACGGTGTCATTCTATCTTCTCTACTAATTTCAGAGCTCTTCGGAAGATACAGACTGAGGTGGAAATAATGGATCCTGCTACTGAGTTAATATCTATGGTTGTAAGTGCAGGCACTCCTCTTCTACTTTCAGCTTTGGGAGAGATATATGCGGAGCGCTCTGGAGTATTAAATCTAGGCGTAGAGGGAATGATGGCGCTAGGAGCTGTATTCGCTTTCTACTCAACCTTATTGACGAAAGAACCACTCTTCGGATTAATAGTAGCAATCTTAGCGGGTCTAGCGCTTGCATCTATACATGCCTTCGTTTCCATATCCATCCGTTCAAATCAAATAGTATCCGGTTTAGCATTGTCAATGCTTGGAATAGGGTTAAGCTCTCTAATTGGGAAAAGCCTCATAGGTGTACCGTTAAAACAAACTATACGTAGATTTGAAGTACCCATTTTGAAGGATATACCGATTATTGGAGGGTTTTTCGTACAAGACTACTTAACCTACGCCTCATACCTCATGGTCTTACTGCTATGGTTTATCCTTTTCAAGACTAAGATTGGAGTCTACATGAGAATGGTCGGTGAAAACCCTAGGGTCGCAGACACAATGGGAATAAACGTCTCAGTTGTCAGATACATTTGCACTCTCTTGGGAGGTGCTTTAGCAGGTCTAAGCGGAGCCTATTTAAGTATATACTATACGCCAGCTTGGATTGAGGGTATGACTGCAGGACAGGGGTGGATAGCTCTAGCTCTCGTAATATTCTCAGCGTGGAATCCACTTTACGCAGTTGCAGGGTCGTATCTTTTCGGAGGAATTAGGGTCTTACAGTATAGGTTACAGCCATATGGCTTCTCCCCACCTCTACTTCAAACTCTGCCCTACATCTCCACGATAGTTGTTCTAGTAATATTCAGCAGTAGTCGATTAAGGAGGAGACTTGGAGCTCCCTCAGCCCTTGGTAAACCATACTATAGAGGTGAGAAAACATAGCCTCTACTATTACTCTTTAACGAGCCTCCTCCAAACTTCTGTACTTATTCTCACAAGCTTTTCAGATTCACCTCTCCCTATTGGAGTAATTCTTACAAACTTCGCTTTCACCCTAAGCTCATCGATGTTTCCAGCGCCTATGTAGCCGAAGCCCTGTTTAACGCCGTCTACTATTTCCATAAGAACATCTTTTAAGCTACCTTTATACTCTACAAGTGCTTCAACACCTTCGGCGGCATGTTTAGTTCTTCCACTATATCTGTCGGTTTTACATATGACTGTCTTAGAGCCCATCCCCCTGTATGGTTTAAAAAGACCTTTAATCCCAATGGCAGTCCCATCTATTATACTTCCAGGTGTTTCATCCGTACCGGCTATCAAGTAGCCCAGCATTACGGAGTCTGCTCCCAGAGCCAAAGCCTTAACAATATCGCCGCTATTCGTTATCCCTCCATCAGCTATAACGGGAATCCCTTTCTTCTTCGCCTCTAAAGATGTGAAGTATACGGCTGAAGCTTGAGGTGCTCCAACACCTGTTACAATCCTAGTTATACATATCGAACCGCTCCCCAAGCCAACCCTTAAGCCGTCTGCAATATCTACATAATCTTCTACGGCTCCTGCAGTTGCTATATTTCCAGCTATTAGATCGCATGATATCAGCTTTCTAATTCTACTGGCAAATTTTACTACTTTCTGATTCTGTCCATGAGCGCAGTCAATTAGAATAGCGTCTGCACCAGCCCTATCCAATGCTACTGCTCTTTCTTCGTCGAAGGGACCTATGGATGCCACTACTCGCAACTGGCCGTAGTCGTCTACTGTAGATTCTTCTCCACCGTAAACCTTCTTAACTTTCTTAACCTCTTCAACCTCCCTCTCCAGGCTCATATTTCTATGAATTGCCCCTATGGCGCCGAGTTTTGCCATTTCGATAGCCATACGGCTTTCGGTGACGTAGTCCATTGGGGAGCTTACTACTGGTATACTAACTTGGATATTTCTCGTTACTTTAGATTTCAAGCAAACTTCATCAGGGTCTACGGTAGAGGGTCCTGGAAGTATTAAAAGTTCATCGTAGTTTATCCAATGTTCCAGATTATTGAGTTTGTCCTCCATTTAAGTATCGATGTAGTTTGTCTCTATAAATTCTTTTCGTTTAATTAATGGCTTATCTAGGCGGTTCGTGTATATAATCCGTGTTTTTCTCCGATTCTAAGCATGGCGAAGTAGTTTTCGACTCTAACATAATTAGCTATGGTGTTTCCAGACCCTAAAGCATAGCCTCCTCCTAGGGCACACTTTTTAAGTGTTTCAAGGGTATATTTTTCAACGTCTTCAACGTTAAACCTGGCAAGTTTATCAACGTCGATTCCGCCTAAAATTGCAATACGATCTCCATATTTTCTCTTTGCTTGTACTACTGGCGTCGATTCATCTTCATAGGAATGTTTAGCGTCTATACCTACGTAGTTTATGAGGTCTTCCATAATGCATTCAAGGTTTCCACACGCGTGGAGTATGAAGGGAAGCCCCCTCCTATGCGCGGCTTCAACACACTTCTTCTGCCAAGGGAAAACATACTTCCTCATATGTTCAACTTTTATGAATGTTCCACGTTTATAGCCCATGTCATCACCCATGACGATGCCACCCACTTCCTCAAACTCTGCAAGGTATGCGTCCACTCTCTCGATTATAGAGCCTACACTGTTGAACATCATCTCTATGAGTTTGGGCTCCATGTAAATCGCCTTGGCAAATGGTACCGTACCCATAAGCCACATTACATTTTCAAGAACCCCTCCTCCAGCTCCAGCGAGTATCTTCATGTCCTCAGGTATGGTCTTTCTTAACTCATTAAAAGTTTCAAGCCCTATTGGGAGGATCTCATGTCCTCTCTCAGGCCACGGGTACTCATAGTAGTCTTCAATTGTCTCTATTTCTCCCCTATGTTCATTCTGCCAGCTTCTGAAACCTCTAGAGTATTGAGCTGTATCTTTAGCTGCCAATACGTTAGATCTTGGAAGATTCAGCGGTGCTGAAAATGGTACATAGTCGTAGCCGAGCTTTCTATAGAATTCTACGAGTCTTCTACAGTACTCCTTCACGGTCTCCCTTTTAGAAGGGTCTATTCCAAATCGTACTCCTAATACGACTTCCATAACTTCCTGATCTACGAAGAGTTCGTAGAATGGTACTCTATCTGGCTCTTCCAACATTAGAGCTTTAAGTAGTCTTTCAAAATTGGGCTTACGCATATACGTCACATCTTAGGCTAAAGTCTGTTCTCCTTATAAGTGTAACATTTACAACGTCATTCCTCTCCGACGTAGTATATCGATTTAACCTCTATGATTCTAGAAGTTAAAACTCCTCTTACAACTATCACAGCGTCTACAGAATACGTGTATATGGCTTCGGGTTTTTCAGGTGTTGTAAAAGTGAAGAAGATTGTAGCTTCTAAAGTCTCTGAGCTGTGTGGTTTAACAACCCGCCTTTCAACTGGATAGATTATGTCTTTCTTTAAGCCGCTCATAAGAGTACAGTGTAAAACCAATACGCCTTCAACTGTAACATCCAATAGAGCGTAATTCCTTATTTCAATCGCTACAGTCAATTTGAAATACTCTGGTATACGCTGGTCTATTGAGTGGTAGACGTTTATTACTTCCACCAGGTATGGAGTAGCTAGTATATAGCCTGATGCAACTAGTATCAGCACAATGCAGAACAAGTTTTTCCAAGTATGGAGGATAGTCTTAGAGATTGAGGTCAAGCCCCAGTATGTTATTTATGAATCTTAAGGCTCTTAGAGCTGCAGATTTATCGCCTTTGACGTTTTTACACCCAGCTAATACTCCAACGCATAGGATGCCTCCTCTAAGATTAGCCACTCCAAGTATAAGCCCAGTCAAACCGCTTAAATACCCCCTGTAGGGCTTAGCCCCAGCCTCGATGAGCTTGTTCAACACGTCTGGGTCGTTGGAGGTTACGGCTATAATCCTCGAATCTATAAATCCGTCGACGGCGAGTATCCTCCTACAGCCTATATCCATCATATAGTCGACTATACTTTGAGCTATCATATAGTTCGACTCTGGGATTGTAAAGTCTGGTTGAAAGTCGCCAGACAGTAGGAATACGTCCCTACCGCCAGTCTTAGCATGATGTACCTCGTAGTGTAGAGGTTCGAATGAGCCGTTTTCAACTTTAATTTGGTCTGGAAAATAGATGCTGTAGACTCTACATATAAGCTGCGCATCTGTAAGCTCTCTAATTACCTCCACTGTGATTCTACCAACTTCTCCAACACCTGGCATTCCAACTATGAAAACGGGTTTTTCCACAGTAGGCTTGTGCAGTTCTTCGATAAAGACTCCAGGGTACTCCTTGATACTCGCGGTCAACTTTAACTCCTCGTCTGTAATATCAAGCTACCCGTAGGGTTAAATTTTTTCCTCGTTAGGAAAAATATATAAAGGTCTCAAGTCAATTTTTAATCTGGCATCTTGCGGAAAATCAGTGTTCCGAGGTAGATAATTAGGTTGGAGGATGTCTAAAATGTCTGAAAGCGAAGCAGTAGTATTGATAGGTAAGAAGCCTGTTATGAACTACGTTGTAGCATGCATGACGTTGTTCAACGCTGGTGCAAAGCAAGTAATAGTAAAGGCGAGGGGTAGAGCAATATCTAGAGCCGTAGATACAGTTGAGCTCATAAGAAGAGCCTTCATAAAAGACCTGGTCATTAAAAACATTTCAATAGGTACACAAGAGCTCACAGGTCAGAACGGTCAAAAAACCAATGTTTCAACGATGGAAATCGTCTTAGCAAGACCGAAGTAGAAAACATCATTTCCTCCTTTTATTTATTTTTTAAACATGTCTCAGCGTTTAAAAACCCGTCCTCCGGGACCTGAAGCTAGGCGTGTAATCGAGGGTTTTTACAAGGTTTCTCCTCCAACATACATACAGTATCCCCTCGTTGTTAAGAGGTTTGAAGGAGCTAGGCTAGTAGATGTCGACGGGAATGTCTACATCGATATGGATGGTGACCGTGGTCTTAGATCTATACCTCTGAGTATAAGCGATTTTCCGGCTGAGGCTGCGCAAGCCATTCAACCGGCGGATGGTCTTCTTTTAGAAGTCGAGTACGAGCTTTTAAATGCGTTAAAGCATGTACTGGATGCGGATTATAAGCTTCACTTAGCGTCGTCGGGTTTAGAGGCTTTAACGTTAGCTTTGTCTTCTATTACTGAAGTTTCAAGTTCGAATTCAATTTTACTCTTCCATGGACGTGTGGAAGACTCTTATAACGTTGGGCTGAAGCCTATGGTTGTCAACAGACTACCATATCCATACTGTTTTAGGTGCGCATTTAAACTCGATATTTCCAATTGTAACTACTTATGTGTAGAACGTTTCAAAGAACTGCTTGATGAAATAGGCGGTTCAATTTCTCTAGTAGTTTTCAGACCAGTGGAGTCTTCGAAGTGTATAGTACCTCCTGAAGCTGTATGGAGGAGAATAGTGAAAGCTTCGAGTGAAGTTGGGATACCTATTCTATGCGATGAAGTTGAGGTTTCACCTGGTAGATCTGGCAAGGTTTTCTGGTTTCAAAGCCTCGAAGTTAAGCCAAGCCTCATATGCGTAGGTGATGGTTTGGCGTCTGGGCTTCCAATAGGGGCGGTCGCTGTGGAAGAGTATTTAGCCGTTTGGAGGCCTAAGCTTTTGAAAGCCGTAGCTTTAAACTGCATGGCCGCTTTAAAAACGATTGAGGCGGTTAAAGATGGGGTTTTGCTATCGAAGATACATAGGCTTGGGAGGGCTTTGAGGAAGAGGCTTGAAGAACTAAGCATCCAATGTGAACTCATAGGTGATGTAAGAGGGTTGGGGCTCATGGTTGGATTTGAGCTTGTTAAAGACTTGAAGTCGAAAACTCCGGCGGATACGGAAGCAAAATTCCTATCCAGGTACTGCTTTAAGAGGGGGTTAATACTTGGATTTGAAAAACCCTCCATCATAAGGCTAACACCTCCTTTGACGATCGAAGAGAGGATGATCGAAGAAGCACTTCAAATAATTGAAGATGGGGTCAGAGAACTCAGACAAACCTTAACCTAAAGAAATCTTTAAGAAAGACTCGAAAGATTCAATTATTTTGAAGCCCGGTGGTGTAGCGGCCAAGCATGGCGGGCTCTGGATCCAACTCCCGGAGGGGAACCCCGCCGACGGGAGTTCGAATCTCCCCCGGGCTACTCTTCCATAAGAGCTTCCATCAGTTTGAAGACCCCAGTCTTCAATCTTTTTACTGGTAAAATTGCATAGTTTACTAGTAAAATTCTCATGGATTAGCGCTTTGACGGATTGTTAAATGCTACTGAAGCCGACGTTTTAAGTCTCTCCAGAAGAATCGGATACTCTTC
Organism: Bathyarchaeia archaeon; assembly: GCA_038870975.1. Lineage (GTDB taxonomy): Archaea > Thermoproteota > CALKCG01 > B24 > B24 > DTBU01. Next base: position 1,058,630 of record JAVZJD010000001.1, read on the forward strand.
TTCTCTTACCGAGGCTTCAACAGCCTTTCATCCTTGCCTGCGATGTAAAACCGTCGTCGATTAACCGCTTAGACGATTCTAGACTTTCCGTAATTATGGATATTTTATGGTTGTTTTTTATGGACAGTGAGACCCCCTAGGGGGGAGTTTGAGATGAGGGCTAAGGGTTTGAGGGAGCTAATTATCTTATGAAGACAATTATAATGCGATTTTAAAGTTGTTGTAAAGGAATAGAGTTCTCTATTTCGAACCTACCTCTCCCCTAGATTTTTCCATCATTTTCCCCACGTTTTCAACTTCTAATACTTGAAAAATGTCCATTATAATACCGTTTTTCCAGTAGGCGATTCATCTTGTCTCTAACGAGCTGTTCTTTCCTCAGACAATGCTATGAACTTTAAAGCCGATGATGAATCGGCAAATATACCTCTTCTGAAGAGAACTTCGGCTTCTACACATCTAAAGTTCTCACCGTCGTTCGAGAATTTTTGAAGTTTGAAATGTGGGATTTTTCCATTTTTTGGGAAATTTTAAAATAAGTGGGACCTATTATTTTAGTGGAGTTGAATGAAGATAGTTAGAGTTGATGAGAAAGGTAGGATAGTTATTCCTAAAAGCATAAGGCGAAAAGCTGAAGTGAAAGAGGGGGGTTATGTCTCAGTTGAGGCTAGAGAGAAGACTATAATACTTAAACCCTTAGAGCCTACGGCAAGTAAATACTATGGGGCGTTTAAAATCGTTAAATGGCCTGAAGACTTAGATGAATTCATTATAGAGGTTGTGAAGGAATGGTGGATGCGGAAAGCTACGTAGACGTTAACATCTTCATATATTGGCTTGGCAAACACCCAATATTTGGCGAAGTAGCATATGAGTGGATTAAGAGGATTGCTGAGGGGACCCGCGGGAAATACGTAACATCAAGTCTAACGTTATATGAAACGCTTGTGATTATTGCAGGCTTAACTGGTAGAAGCCTTAACGATAGACAACTAGTAGAAGATATAGTCAATTCTATAACAAGCCTCAAGGGATTGATGATTGTAAAACTTGAACATGAAGACTATGTTCAAGCTGTTGAGTTGATGAAGGAGTATGAAATCGACTGCGAAGATTCCTTACATCTTGCAACGGCGCTGAAGGCTGGTGTAAAAAAGATAGTGTCAAACGATGAGGATTTCGATAGAACGCCGCTTAAGAGAATCTTCAAATAGCGCCTCTATAACCCTATACTAGACTTATCTTCGGCTCTCTCCCCGTGTCTATGAGCATTCTCATGTATTTTAAAGCCGATTTAACTCGTCTATCTACTACGTCTATGCCTTGAGGCTTGTGGTTTTCAAGCACTGGAGCACACTCTTCCGAGGCTATGAAGCCTTCATATCCTATCCTTTTAAGCTCATTTACAAAGGCTAGGTAGTTTACACGGTCTGCCCTCATCCAAGGATATATTCCACGCTTAATTATTATCGTTCCATCTTCCGCAAGGTCGAAGGAATGCGAGCCGTAGTGTGAATGTACAATGCCTACCTCCCGGCAGGACTCTACCGCTCTATGTATATATTCATCGCTCTGGTCTACGAATAATGGTACATCTAGACATAGCTTTACATTATCCATATTCACCTCTCTAACCATCTGAAGAGCATCTTCATACCCATAGTTTATCACGGGAGGGTGATTCTGAAGAGCCACAGTAATACCGTATTCTTCAGCCCACTTGGCGGTTTCACGTATTCCTTCAACGGCGAGCCTCCACATTTCATCACTGGTTATAAAGTTCCTCTTGTAGTCGAAGGCTCTATTGGCAAACTCGTACGTCCCAAGTCCCTCGTACCTGCTAGTGCCAGTCCAAGCGGCGAAAACCTTCACGATTGAAGCTTCAAGGTCTCTAGCAAGCTCCAATGCCTCCTTAACCATACATAGGTTATTCTCCCTCTCTTCTATAATGGGGCTTACGAAGTTTGACATGGTTTCTACGGCGCAGAGCTCTATCTGGTGAGACTCCGCCGTCTCCCTAATACTCCGCCTTCTACTCTTATCCAAGTCGCATGGGAGAGCGACGGGCCTCTTAGTTTCAATAGATAATCCTTCAAAGCCGAGCTCCTTAGCTTTAACTATCTGCTCTTCTAAAGATAAGGCTGGTCCTCTATACCATAGACCACAGTAGGTTACAGTGAAAAGAGCCAGTTTAATCAAACAAATACCACCCCCTATAGTTAAATAGGGGTTTAAGTATTTGTAAGCTTTGGGGTTCATATGAGCGTTGAACGAGGGGCATGGTTTAGAGAGGCACGCTTCGGAATGTTTATCCACTGGGGTCTATACTCAATACTCGGCCGTGGAGAATGGGTCATGTATCTTGAACACATACCAGTAGAGGAGTATTCAAAACTAGCTGAGAAATTTAAACCTGCAAAATTTAACCCTGAAGAATGGGTTTCCTACGCTAGAGAGGCGGGTATGCGCTACATGGTTTTAACAAGTAGACATCACGACGGCTTCAGTCTATTCGACAGTAAGGTTTCAAATTACACAGCCCCCAAGACGGCTGCGGGTAGAGACTTAGTAGCAGAATTCGTTAAGGCGTGCCATAAGGCTGGTATGCGTGTAGGACTCTACTACAGCCTTTTAGACTGGAGGTGGCCTGCATACTGGAATGGACCTAAAAGAGACCCTGAAGGTTGGTCTAGGTTTCTAGAGTATGTCCATACTCAAGTCGAAGAAATATGTAGCAACTACGGTAAGCTCGACATTTTATGGTATGATGGAGCATGGCCTTATAAGGCTGAAGATTGGAGGTCAGCTGAGCTTAACGCTAAAGTCCGCAAACTCCAACCCGAAATACTGATAAACAACCGCTCTGGGCTTCCAGAAGACTTCGACACACCTGAACAACACATTAGTTTTTCGCCTCCAGGTAGACTATGGGAATCCTGTATGACTATGACCGAGTACTTCTGGGGCTACTGTAAAGGAGACCCTTGGAGATCGACTAGAAGACTCATTCAAACACTTGCGACTTGTGCGAGTGGCGAGGGAAATCTTCTATTGAACGTTGGACCTAAAGCCGATGGAACATTTCCAGCTGGAGCCATAAGGATACTTAGGGAAATAGGCTCCTGGATGAAAGTCAACGGCGAATCTATATACGGCTCTGAAAGATGCCCATTTAGCACATCCGTTGGAACATTCACAGCTAAAGGCAGTAAAGTATACGTACACGTATTCAGGTGGCCAGGTAGGGAAATATGCATAGCAGGCGTAGGCAACGATGTGAAAGATGCGTACATGCTAGCTACGGGCGAATACGTGAAGTTTTCCAAGAAGGATGGAAGAGTCTTCCTCAGGGGGTTGCCTGCGAGAGCTCCAGATCCATACGATACGGTTATAGTTTTAGAGCTTGATGGTAAACCGCACGGTTTAACATTTAAAGTCGAACAGCAATTATGATAAGCAATTACATCAATTCTTATTTTTTAGCATTCAAGTAGGCTGTATTTTTTCTAAGCGATGTGACGTTTAAAGCGTTTTTAGAAGTTCTTCTAAACTCCTCTTCAAATTCTCCAACTGGTTTTTGTAGTGTTCTCTCTCGGTTTCAGCTTTCCTAAGGGCTTCCTCTAATTCCCTTATCTTGGCTTCATAGGCTTTTTTAACATCCGATTCAAAGACGAGTTTTTCTATATGGGAATCCTCAAACGATAGTTCACCTTTATCCTTGTCGTAGAATGCTTTAACAGTGATTCTTACAAAGTCTCCTTTACCAAGTTTAAGTTCTTCTACAAGCTTTCCGTAGAGTATTTGATTAAGTTTAGCTACATCTCTAAGTATTACATCCCGAGGTGCTAAATTCTTAAAAACAGCTAATGCTACTTTCCTAAGCTTACTTGCATATAAAGCGGCTGGTATAACACCAGTTCTAAGCTCAACCTTTTCGGAAGATTGTATAGACATTCAAGAAGTAGTTTTTTCTTACAAATATATGAATTTTACCGATAATTAGTCTACCACAGCTTCTACGAGCAAATTATGAAAAACCGTTCTCACATCATTTATTCTTAAACAGGCTGGATTATTCCTAGAAGGATGAATACGATTAGTCAATAATACCGCAAAAAGGTCCAATTTAGTATTTATCAATATCGATGTTCCAGTGAAACCCGTATGTCCATATGAGTCGTAGGGGAGGGGCCATTCCACTGGCTTAGCCCATCCAAGTCCAAATCTTTTAGAGCTGTCCTCAACCCAAACTTCTACGGCTTTTTCAACAGTCGCCTCTCCGAGAATTCTAACAGAGCCGTAGCATCCCCTATTAAGCATCATCTGACTGAAGACCGCTAAATCGTATGCCGTGGAAAATAGACCAGCATGACCCGCTACGCCTCCTAGAGCGTAGGCATTTTCATCGTGAACTTCACCTACTAGCACCCTCCCCCTCCATGGACAGTTCTCAGTAGCAACTGCTTTAGCCTTGAGAAGCCCCGCGGGTTTAAAGGTTGTTTCAGACATTTTAAGCGGCTCAAATATTTCATTTTTAGAAAGCCTGTCGAGGCTAAGCCCTGAGATAGTCTCAAGTATAAAGCCTAGTAGGATGAAGCCTAAGTCACTGTAGACGACTCTAGAGCCAGGCTCATATTCGCAGTTTAACTGAGTTATTACATTTAGAAACTCGTTTTTACTTTTGCAGGTCTTGTAGAGCGGTAGCCAAGCAGGCAATCCAGAGCTATGTGTTAGAAGATGCTTTATTTTAACGTTTTTCCTCCACTCACGGCTCCAACCATCTAAGAATTCTGATAGAGGAGATTCAAGGCTTAAAAGCCCTTTTTCAACCATCTTAAGCGTTAAAGTCGTCGTACAGACAGGCTTGGTAATAGATGCTAAGTCGAAAACCGCTTCTCTAGCCATAGGTCTTACTTCAGGTATAAGTTGAGCATAGCCTCTAGCCTCATGAAGAGCTATTACACCCCTCCGAGCTACTAGAGCTACAAAACCTGGGTAGACTCCATCTCTAACCCCGCCCTCTAAAACCTTCAACGCCTTCAGTAGTTTTTCAGGGTTTAAACCAGCCTCCGACGGTTCTCCAAACTTTAAAATACTACGCATAAAAGCATCCTCTTTGAAAAAATAAAGGAACTTAGTTTGCGTCAACTGGGCATACATATTATCTCCTTTATCTTTAACTCTGTAAACTTTCGAGAGTATGATGGTTTAACTACTATCGCTGTATCGGCTCCTCTATCCGTCCCAGCTATAGCAATGACGCTTCTATCTACTGGTATAAGCCCTGCATCAGCTGCCATTAGAACGACCTCAACGCAGACCTTCATACCTTGGCTAAACCTGTAAAGAGTTTGAGCTATGATCTCTTTAACCGATATAAAGCCTGTGAATGCTTCATCAACTCCGTCGCTTAAAGAATGAGTACCCGTAAATACTTTAATACCCTTCCTCTGGAGAGCTGACCGCTCATCCTCCGTCATCGTCCAGCCTTCTTCACTATAACCTTCAGATATCGTCACGGCAACTATGTTGAATTCCGATGGATTGAAAACTTCAGCCAGTTTAAGCGCTGTAGAGCCGTGAGTTGAAGCAACCACTATATCTCTTATCCCAAGCTCTAAAGCCCTTTCGTAGGCTAATCTAATGGTTTCTTCCGTATTCCCTGGTCCAGCCCTTTCAAAATAGGTTATAGTTTTCCTCATACCAATTCTATGGTTTTAGATTCAGTAAATAAATTTTTCCAAAGTATAGAAATGGTTAAGAGTCGAAGTTACGTATTTCCTTTCAATTTCATCTTCGAGTGCACATAAGAAACATTCTGCACCGCTTTTGATCATCCTCTCGATGCGGAAGTATGTCACATCAACACTCATGCAAATAACCACCGTTCCTCAATCGTTTTTAATATGCTTACAGCATAGAAAGTGTCCTCAAAAGTGGATATTCCAACGTCTGACCTTGCAAATCCGCCGTTCGCGTTCTGGCATTTAAGAACAAGTTCGGTTGTTTGATTTGGATATTTTAGACGTCCTCCGAGGAGGTTCAGCGTTGACACCCCGTAGTATACATGTTCCATGTATGGTGTGGAAGTGTTTGGAACAACTGTGAAGCCTCCATAAGGCTTTTCGCAAGCCCTGACATAATCCAGGGTCTCTTTAAGCAACATGCTTAAGGATTAACTCCCGCTTTCTAAGCCTAATGTCTCTACAATATAACTTGCCAAACTCCAACCTCTACACCTGCATCATCACAAACTTGATAGTATTAACAAACGTCATAACATCCATTTCAGCTATAAAATGCGGAAGAAAACAAAACAAAGAACATGCCAGAACACCTAAACTGTCCCTATTCTAACAGTTAAAAATTGTCCCAAATTGAGTTCTACACGTTTTCACCTTTTTCTTTACCTAATCTCAAAGCTGGAATTTTTTAAAGGCTAAATATTTAAAGGGGTCGACGATTCCAAGCGTGAATAATGCTGAAAAGCCCAAGGCAAAAAGAACTTGATCTGGTGGGAGTGAAGGAATTATTATGCCATATACGCCCAGCAACGTAAATCCAATTATTATGACTGTAAAAGATGCTATTAAACCCTTGCCGGGCTTTGAAGACCAGAAGTGTCTTCTTTCTCTTACAATGTACACTCTAAATTGACTATTAAAGACTAGCACCAGCATTATAAAAGTGCGCAGTTTTTCCCACCCTAGCTGGAAATAATTTTTTCCTATTACCATTGCGGTCACGCTTTCAACAACCAAGAGTAAACCAACCACAAGAGATGCCAATGTAATGTTTTTAACATTCCACTTATTTGGATTACTTGTATATTTCACGTTATCTGTTGCTAATGACATCGTTGAAAAATCATTTGCAAAAATTAGCAACGTCATGCTTAATAGGCTGAGGGCAATGTCATGCAACCAGAAAAATCCAAGCGTCAATAAAGTGACAAACTCTATTACTTTAGCAACCTTATTTATAACCCACGTTAACATTCGCTGGTATATCTGCCTGCTTATTTTTATCGCACTAACGATCACCTTCACACCTTGTTCGGTCAGAACAACACTGGCTGAGGCTTTCGCCACATCTGTCGAGTTGCTTACAGCTATTCCCATTTCCGCCTGTTTAAGTGCAGGCGCATCATTGACTCCATCACCAGTCATTCCCACCATGTGTCCATTTGACTGCAAAAGTTTCACTATCTCATATTTATCTTCAGGGTATACTTCGGCAAAACCATCATATTTCTCGACAATTTTTGCTCTCTCTGTGTCATTTAGGGCTTTAAGTTCAGCTATTGGAATAATCCTATCGCCGATTGAGGCTTGAG